>MTMO01000034.1 GCA_002011235.1 Archaeoglobus sp. JdFR-27
TCATAGTACCTTTTTAAAACTTTTAGAATCTTTTCCCACTCGATACTACCGACACCCGGTGGAAGGTGCAGATCTCTTGACTTATTGTTATCATGGAGGTGAACATGCTTCAGCCTACCATGAAATTTTCTGATGAAATCCTCTGGTTTCCTCCCGTGGATGCTTGTATGACCTATATCAAGATGCAAATAGAGATCAGGCACAGCCATCAAAATCGAAGAGATGTTTTTAACTGTATCAAACCTTGTGTCCAAAGGTTCCAACATTAAGTTGATTCCGAATCCTTTCGCCTCCTTCACGAGCTTTTTTAGTGTCTCAATCTGGAACTTTACACCCTCTTTGTCTGAGAACAAGCCCCCAGGCCAGTTTGCATGGATATTAACATATTCTACTCCAAGTTCTGCGAAAATTTCAAAATATCTTTTCAACTCACTGACTGCAGCATCTCTAAATGCCTTAACGGGAGAGCCTATAGGCATATACCATGCAGTATGGCCTATAACACCGAGATCGTATTTTTCAAGAAGTTTTCTCGTTTTACTTATGTTAACTTTTTCGGGAGCGGCCATATCCTCTTCTAAAAAGAGATCCACGAAATCGAAGCCATTCTTTCCTATCCACTCGATCTCTTTTAGTAAATTTTTCCTTGGGTGATTTGGGAAGCCAATTTCCATGATAGCTGATGCGGGCTATCTGCTATAAATTTGTTGATTTGGTGGATGTTTTTTCTGATATTTTCATACCCATCTTTATTATGTCCTAAAACCCTCTTCCTAAAACCCTCTAGTTCCTTAGCCATTTCTCAAAAACTTAAAAGTGTAGAGATTCAACGATTTATTTCACATGTAAATCATGATATTTTAAACTTGGAAGAGTTCTCTTGGAGTTATACTTAGGATTTTATTCTTTTTCTCACCTATCAATAGCATGTCCTCCAATTTGACGACGCAGTTTTTGCTCATCATGTGCATTTCCAAAGTAACTACAACTCCGCTTGATACTTTAGAGTGATCATAATTTGACAGTAATGGAGGTTCATTCAACTCTAAACCTATCCCATGCCCTACAAAATGAGCTTTCCTATTGCCCAATCTCAAAAAATAATCCTCCACGTTGAGCCCTTTTGCTTTTTCTACAGCCATCTGGAATATTTCCCCATACTTCATCTCGATCTCAATGTTATCGACAAGATGGTTGGATATCTCCTTCAACGCATCAAATAGTCGTTGAGCTTTGTCGTTGGCCCCCAAAACATACATTCTTGTTTGATCTGCATGATATCCATTTACGAGGACAGGAATGTCAACCAAAATCAGGTCTCCTCTCTCAATTCTTTTTCTCGAAGGCCCTGCAGGTACTGCGGAACTTAACCCAACTCCTGTGATCGTGTAAACAACTCCACTTATTCTAAAAAGATTTGAACTGGATGCCAATGGACCACGACTCATAAAAAAGTCAGGTTGTCTAATAAAGAAAATTCCCTCATGCCCTGCCAACCTATGTGCATGCTCAACACAAGCTGCAAGTTCAAGTTCGGTCATCCCCTCCTTTAAATTTGATAGAACAGCCTCGTGTCCGGCATCTATAACTTTACAAGCTTCTTTGATCATCTCAATTTCATATGCATCTTTCTGTTTTCTCTGTTCGAGTATAATGGGAGACAAATTTACGAACTCAGATTCTGAGAAAACTTTTTTAAATTGTGAGAATCTGTTGGCTGGTAGCAAATCCAATTCAGTCCCTATTTTACCTTCTATTGGAAGTTCCACCTTAATTTGTTCTTTAATTTTCTCCAATCTCCCCTCCTCAATAATTTTATCTTTCTTAATAGCCACTTCGTCAATAACAAAATCAAATCCACTTCTGACAAATAGAAAATATTCATCAGGAAACACGACGAAATAAGATGGTTGAGCTGTGCCTGTGTAATACAATATGTCCCGTGAGTAGAATAATATAGCCCCAGTGAAACCATTCAATGCTATCTGTTCTTGCAGATGTCCTATTCTCGCTTCGCACAAATTTTTCTGATTAAACACCTCTTAAATTTGAATTTACAATTTAATAAAACCATCGGAATTAGATAAAACTCTCGAAAGTTTTAGATGAGTATTAAATCATAAAAGATTTGTTTGTGGTTAGATTGAATATTGAAAATTGAAATTGAAGCAATTGAAGCAAACTTTTATAAATTGTTAAGATTATATAAAACCTATGTCCATTTTTCAATCCATCTATGAAATATTAGATGACTCCAAAGCCGTTTACGGAGCTACAAGAATTGAACAAAATTTTATCTTCCCAAATGCCAGAAGTGCTCTCGTCTTTGGATTGCCAATACCAAGAGCAGTTCTTAAATCTACAAAACCTCTACACAATTACTGGAGAACTGCAAACCTTTTTTACAGACATCTCGATACCTTAGCAGTTAAAATTGCACTTATCTTGGAGGAGAAGGGTTTTGACTCTTTACCGATATTTGGTTGTTTCCCTTTTCAGATAAAAGGGCTATACGAATACAACGGATTTGTAGATCTCATTGGACTTGCAGTCAAATGTGGACTTGGAAAACTCTCGAAAAGTTCAATGCTCATAAATCCAGAATATGGTACGAGATTAATTCTGGCAGGAATTCTTACAGAAGCTGAATTGGAGGAGATTAAAAGAGAAGCTGGGAATGGATGTCCAGAGGATTGTTTTGAATGTATTAAAGCATGTCCGGCTAAAGCTCTTGAACCATACAGCATTGATGTCGAAAAATGTATAAAGATGCAGTCATTCTCACCACTCTTTGTACATCTCCTAAAATCAGAAAATAGAAGACTCTCGCCCGATGAAATTGAAATTCTCCAGCACGTTACCGTTGTGGACGACCATAATTGGTATATGTGCATTGAATGTACAGCCAGATGTCCGATGAACTTCTAAAGACATTCTAAAGAAATTTTTTATCTCCTATAGAACTATTGTTGGTTGTGTGGAGGATTGACTCATTATCGAGAGGGTGCAATCTTTTTCAGAAATCAGAGAATATAACTTCACATCTGAGTAAGTTTGGGCTTGTAAAAAGATAGCTAAAAATAGACTTTTACTAAACTAATGCCTAATGGCTGCAAACCGTACGAGGTCTAATAGCTGCTGGCAAGTATCGAGCACAGTAATTCAAAAAAGCAGTTGGAGAGAGATATCACTAATAATACAAGCTCCTTCACTTTTTCGGTTTCTCACTTTTTCCGAAAGGACAGATAGCCATGCAGATACCACATATATGACCCTCGCAAATAGCGTAATAGTTCCTCTTTTTCCACTTATCACACCTAAAAACATCTATCAGCCTTTCCCTATCTAATCCGGGATACCATTTCTCTCCGATGATTGCTCCTGCCGGGCATGCGTCTATACATTTGGTACATTTACCACAATAGCTTTTTTTGATAGGTTTGGCAGCTTTAAGAGGTAGATCCGTTAGAACTGTCACCAACCTTATGCGCGGACCGTATTTTCGCGTAATAAGAAGAGAGTTTTTCCCTATCCAACCTAATCCAGCTCTGGTTGCTGCTGTCTTATGTGGAAACTCCCCTCTGAGTGCAAAACCTGTCTTTTTAGATGCTGGAATTGCTAGAGCGTTGTATCCGCTCTTTTTAATCTTGTTCTCAATATTAGATGCGATTTTATCCAGCATCAGGTTTGTGTTTCTGTATTCCTCACAGTATTCTTGAGTAGGGCTTAGATTATCAACTATACCATCAACAATCGAATTACTGAGTTTCACTGCTATGGAGATCGCATACTTCAGTTTCTGGAATTTTAATACGATATCTTCTAGATACGCAAATCCATAGATGTCTGCTCTTTTATTCAAAATTTTGATTATGGATTGCTGAAGATTTTTTGCCTTAACAGGCATGTTATGGTTGTCGTGGTTGTTACGCATGCTACCAGCTCATTTGTTAATATGGATATTCTGTTCCTTTACATGTTTTTCTGCGTATCCTTACACTTCAGATACATCGATGTGTCTAAATTGTCTTATAAATACGCAAAAACATAAAACGAAAATTTTTTATCGTTATGCATAGCAACACATAACGATCTGCATGGTGAGAGAGAGAAATCCATCCAAACCTGCATTTATTGCAATAGTGCTACTCCTGCTGGTTGTAGGCAATGTTATCTGGTACTACCAGAGCATACAGCATAGGGAGAGAGTGCTGACGATCTCCACAACCACGAGCCTTTACGACACCGGATTACTTGAAAATATCATAGCACCAACTTTTAAAAAAGAAACTGGAATAGAGTTGCGTTTTATACCTAAAGGCACGGGTGCAGCGATACAGGATGCGAAGAATGGAGTTGCTGATGCAATTATGGTGCATGCAAGAAGCAAGGAAGTAGCGTTCATGAAAGAGGGTTATGGGGTAAACAGAAAGGTGTTTGCCTACAACTTCTTCGCTATAGTCGGGCCAACAAACGATCCGGCAGGAATAAAGGGAATGACACCAATCGATGCTCTGAAGAAGATAGTCGAAGAGGGGAGAAAGGGTAACGCTATCTGGGTTTCAAGAGACGATGGTTCGGGAACAAATACGAAGGAGATAGCACTTTGGAAAAAGGCCGGTTTTGATTATGCCAAGATAAAGAATGAAGAATGGTTCAGAAATACCGGTTCGGGCATGGGGCAGACGTTGAACTATGCGAACAATGTTAAAGGCTACACCCTCACTGACATGGGCACCTATCTGAAATATAGAAAGGATAGCCTCATCGAACTTGAGATACTCGTCAATAAGGGTGAGGAGCTCATAAACATCTACAGCATAATTCTGGTCAATCCGGAAAAATATAAAAAGGACTTTGACGGAGCGATGAAGCTTGTCAAATGGCTTGTTTCTGAAAAAGGTCAGGAGATTATAGGAAACTACGGTAAGGAAGAATATGGAGCTCCTCTATTCTTCCCAATAGTAGGTATCCTAAAGAACGGCTCAGGAGATCTTCACAACTGGATCGTGAAATATGGGTCCATCAAAGATGGAAACATGCTTACAGAGTGCCCGAAGAGATATCGTTATAAGGCAGACATCAGCTTTTTCGAAACTGGAGATTAGATGATGGATAGTAGTGGCAGATAGTTGAGGTTAAAGGGAAGGGAGGGTTAAGACTTGGGTATGGAACTGATATTCAACGGAATCCGTGGGGCAATTGAACTCATACTGGGTGCAAACCCTGATGTTGCTGAGATTGCTGCCCGATCCGTTAGGGTTTCGGGAATGGCAACTCTGATTGCATCCACATGGAGTTTGCCCGCCGGACTTGCAATCGGTCTTTACAGCTTTAAGGGAAAAGGTTTGCTGAAAAGCCTCTTCAACAGTATGCTGGGAATCCCGACAGTCGTTCTTGGCCTAATCCTTTATCTTTTATTGGTACCCTCTGGCCCTCTTGGTTTTTTAGGACTGATCTATACAGAGATGGGGATAAGTTTCGGACAAGCCCTTCTGATAACTCCCATCATCATCAGCTTCGTCACCACATCAATCGAATCGGTAGAGAAGGAGGTGAGGGAGTTAGCCAAAACCCTTGGTGCTGGAAGGTTTGATGCATCGATTGCGGTGATGAGAGAAACTATGGCAGGGGTTGTGCTCTCAATTATAGCAGCCTTCAACAGAGCCGTTGCAGAGCTGGGTGTTGCCATAATGATCGGTGGCAACGTATTTGTGAGGGGTAGCGCTCTTAATACGAGGGTGCTCACAACTGCAATCCAGATGTACACATCAAGAGGTGATATAGAGATGGCCATAGCTCTTGGCATAATTCTGTTGCTTATCGTATTTGTGGTGAGTATGGTTCTTAACTTCCTTCAGAGTAGATTCGCATGATAGAACTCGAGGGTATAACAAAAAGGTTTGGAGAAGTCATAGCCCTTGATAGGGTTAGTCTCAAAATAGATGAAGCAAGGATCTTTGCGGTAATCGGGAATAGCGGTGCAGGCAAGACAACGCTTCTAAGGATAATCTCACTTTTAGAAAGACAGGATGAAGGCAGGTACCTCTACAAGGGAGAAGATGCGTGGAGTAAAGAGGAAGATCTGAAGAGGAGAATAACCATGGTCTTCCAGAAGCCCGTCATGTTCAACACAACCGTGTACAACAACATAGCGTATGGATTAAAGTTGAGGGGATACACGAGAGAGGAAATCAAGACGAAGGTTGCCGAGATGCTTGAGCTCGTGAGGCTTGAGGGCTATGAAAAAAAGAATGCAAAAAGGCTTTCTGGCGGGGAGCAGCAAAGAGTTGCGATAGCCAGGGCTCTCATAACGGAACCTGAGCTTCTCGTACTCGACGAGCCGACGGCAAACTTAGATGCTGCAAACGCATCTGTGGTGGAGAGATGCATAAAAGAGTTGGTAGGCGACGGCACTACAGTCATCATGGCCACCCACAACCTGTTTCAGGCAAAACGGTTATCGGACAGGGTCGCCTACCTTTTCAACGGCAGGTTAATTGAAGTTGGTAAAACGGAAAGAGTTTTTGAAAAGCCTGAAAATGAGCTTACAGAGAAGTTCATAAATGGAGAATTGTACTTCTAGATTTTTGAGAAACTGGCCATCAAATTCGTTTTCTGTATGATTACATTCTTACAGGCCCTTACGTTCTTCAAAGAGTCTAATCCTTATGCACTTTTTAAGACGGTTTTTGAGATGGTATCCATTCGTATATTGGCTATTATTATCTTGTAACATATGATCTAGCAGAAAGTTTCTACTAATCTCATCTGTCCCTAGAAATCTAAACAAAACTAGCTAAAAGCTAAACCAGCTTCCCAAGCTCAGACATGAGTTTGTCAACATCTTCCTCGTTGTTGTATACATGTACAGAAACCCTCAATCCCCTTCCGCGTGCGGAAACAACGATATTTTTCTTATGCAGCTCCTGAACAATCGTTTCTGCGTTTTTAAGTCCTATCACAGTTATACCAGACCTATACTTTCTGTCAAGTGGTGACACTATTTGCTGGCTTAGCTCCGAATCTAACTCTTCCAGCTTTTTAACTAAATAATCTCCCAATTCATATATTCTTCTTTCAACATTTTCCTTCCCAATCTCATTTAACAAATCCAAAGCCCCACCCAAAGCGAAAATATTCGAAAAGTGCGGACATCCTAATTCGAACGCTGATGCTTCTTTTCTTAGATCCAATTTCCTGTTATCCACTAGGAAAGGATCTCTCACACTCTGCCAACCGGCAACCGGATAATCTACTTTTTCAAACCATTCTTTGTCCATGTAAAAAACACCAATCCCATAACCCGCCATCATCCATTTCAAGCCCGAGAAAACAAGAAAATCGATGTTTGCTTTTCTAACATCTATCGGCATAGCTCCTGCTGACTGGGTTGCGTTCACGACAAAAATTAAACCCCTATCTTTGCACAATTTCCCAAGTTCAACCAGATCCTGTTTAAATCCAGTTTTATATTGAACATGGCTGGTTACAAGGATCTTTGTGTTGGAGGTGATATTTTTCTCGATTTCATCTATCGAATAAACAGCATCCTCAGGTTTAACGAAACGGAGTTCGTAACCAAGATTCAGCCATGGTAGGGTTGTTGAGGGAAATTCATCATCCATCGTTACGACTTCTTTGCCAAACCGCTTCAGCATTCCAGCTATCAAGTTCATCCCGTGGGAGGTGTTCAATGTGAAAGCAATTTCACTTTTATCAGCGTTTATTAGTTCTACAACCTTCTTTCTAATCTTTTCACGTTTTTCAAGCCATTCATTCCAGGGTAAATCTCCTCTTGTGAGAATTTCATCGTAGAACGTTTTTGCTTCTCTAGCAGACAAAATAGAGACTGGAGAGGCTTCTGCTGCATTGAGGTAAACGAACTTTTTTGTTGCGGGAAAAAGATCCCTAATTTTATCCCAATCCATTATAACAATATATCGACCACATTTATAAGTTCTTTTCAAGGTGAAGGTTCACACTATTTTCCCATTTTAACGAGGCATTTTTAATCGCATTTCTAATCTTCTTCCGTAAAAAAGCTTCTTTAGTCAGAGCAACGTCATATCTGTATTTCGCCTTCCTATCTTCTTTTATTTTTAAGGTGATTTCATATCCCACTTTTTCGAATGCTCTCAAACTTCTAGTGTTGTAATCTGCTATATCGCATCCAAAAATCATATCAGCCTTTTCTCTGAGAAAGCCAAATTCTGTGAGTAATCGAATCACCTCCGTTCCAATTCCTTGACCCCAATATTCTTTCTCTGCAATCGTCAAGTCAATTCGACGACAATCTGCATTGGGATACTTTTGGAGAATTCTCTCCAGATTCATTTTCTGGATCCAACATTCTCCAACCGGTTTACAATCTACCTCAATAATAAAACAAAAGGCATTCTTGCTTACTGAACGATATATTTTTTGGATTTGGCTTGGTGTATAATTACTAACATCGTCTCCTTCAGAGTAGTAAAGAACTTCTGGATCGCTATTCCATTTAACTAAAATATTCCAGTCTTCTTCTCTTATGGGACGTAGTTTGATACTTCTGCCTTGTGAAGTTTTACCTTCCAATACGATATTGTGTTGTCTAATTTCAAACATGGTGACCACTTTTTCTTGGTTCAGTAGTAACCCTAATTGATCAACTGATCTAAAATGTAAATGTTAAAAAATCTACGTTAGTGACATCTCTCAAATTTTTTCGATGTTTTCTCCAGTCTTTGGTTTCCGGTATGCTTCCGTTGAGACACACTCATAGATTATTCAAATAAAATAAAAGTAAGCTACCTCAATCTGTTGGAAAGTCAAGCTCGTTCTCAGGAATTCCCTGAGCCTTCCCATGATCTATTGCTTCTCTCCATGTGCTCCTATCATTTCTATCAAGTTCAAATTGTTTATCATGGTAAACTACTATAATTTTGTCTTCTTTCCAGAAATGCGCATACCATCCAGGTTTGACATAAGGTTGCAGAGTATCAATTTCTTCTCTTGAACATCTCACCCCATACTCATGCCATCTTCCAATGTTTCCTTCGTAGTCAATTGGCATATTTTCTGTGATAGTTGCTTTGTAAACGGTAAGTTCGTTGATAATCGTTGGATCGGTCAATCCCTCAGCAATTATACTACCTTTCCAATCTTTCTCCATATTTTATCACCTGATTTTAGATACATAACATTAAGGTGCGAAACCACGTATCTAACAACGTATTTCCCAAATATGGTTACTCCAGCTACTAGGACTTTTATCTTTTCAACTCCTATTTGAACTCTCAACCTTTTCTTTTATTCAACTTCCGTCGCCTTGCAAAAAGACTTCCAATCATCAGACTTGTGATTACAGTTCCGATAATGGCAGAAATTATGAAGTTGGGCCAGGAAATCATTCCTTGGAGTAAACCATAGCGTATTATGAAGTACATAACAATCCAGTAGAGTGGACTGGTCATCAGTCCTGGAGAATACTCCTTGAAGATTGCTGTTCCAAGCACATGCCAGAAACCATTTGTAACAAATACCCAACTCATGGCTAAAGGAAAAATGACCCAATCACCACCGAAAGCCTCGTAGAGAATTATGCCGAAAACATTAATCGAGTGAAAAACCGTATTAAACCAAAAGAACATTCTTCCGTTGTATTCCGGCCAGAAATGTCTTTTCACCATGTTTACAAATCCGTCACTGATAGCTGTTTCATCAAGACAGTGAACTATATAGGATGCTTCCATTCCCCAGAACAAAATGTTTAATGGTATCACCATTTTATCCCCACTATTTCCTTTCCATCAATATTCTTCTTTACATTATTTTTCCGTCATTTCGGTTCTTTAATTGCGAGTGCGTGAATTTATCTACATGTGAGAAGTTGAATGGTAGCTAAGTATTTAGATGAGTTCAATCTACTTAAATTACCTTACTTCCTTAAGTATAAGTTTTCCTATTTTAAAAAGTTCAAACTACAATGGATTTCTGCTCTAAGATATAATGTTGTGGTAAAATCACGATGACAAAATCACGATGACAAAATCACGATGACAAAATCACGATGACAAAATCACGACAAAATGCAAAACTAAAAAATCTTCTAAATCAGCATTTCAACAAATATTTATTCAACACCTTATAAACAACCAAGCAATGAGATATGAAGAACCAGTATTCCGTCCACCAAGTGAGGCTTACAGCCTGATAATTCAAGCTACGATAGGATGCTCCCACAATAAATGTACATTCTGTGGGATGTATAGGGGGAAAAAGTTTAGAATCAGAGATCTCGACGAAATCAAAGAAGACATTCTTCTATCTAAAGAATACTATGGAGAAGTAAGGAGAATTTTTCTTGCTGACGGAAATGCCTTCGCTATGCCAACAGATCAACTCCTTGAAATCTTGGATTTTGCATATGCAATTTATCCGAAGCTTGAGAGAGTCAGTGCCTACGCTGGCCCCCTCGATCTACTAGAAAAGGATGATAATGAGATAATGGAGCTGAAAAAAAGGGGACTTAAGCTACTTTACCTCGGAGTGGAAACGGGAGATGATGAACTCCTCAAAAAAATCAGAAAAGGAGCAACAGCCGAAGAAACGGTCGAAGCTGGAAGAAAAGCTATCAGGAATGAAATGACTCTCTCCATTACCGTGCTCATTGGTTTAGGTGGAAAACAAGGATCATTTAGGCACGCTAAAGAGACAGCAAAAGTCATAAATCAAATAGAGCCCCACTATACAGCCGCCCTTACACTAATCCTAATCCCCGACACACCTCTCCACAGGATGTATGAGAGGGGTTTATTCCAGCCTCTTGATAAAATGGAGACCCTACAGGAATTAAGATGGATGATTGAAGATATAAACTGCAGAACGATTTTCAGAAGTAACCATGCCTCAAACTACTTGCCAATAAAAGGAAATCTCCCAGATGACAAGGAAGAAATTCTGAGAATGATCGATTACTCAATGAAAAATCCGAGAGTCCTGAGACAGGAGTTTTTGAGGGGGCTTTAATTGGATTTTTTGATTGTTTTTGGATGTTTTTAGGTGTATCACAATTACCGATCCTTTTTTCTCTAACGAAGCTAAACATTCTATCCAGAATGTTTCATGGTTTCTTTAAAAAGAATATTTAAAAAGAATAAAAATCAAAAGGGAGAACAGTTGAAAGGCACCCCCAACTTCTATAAAAGTTGTATAAGCTGTATAAATTTTAGATTTGACACTTGAGCGACTTAGTGAAAATCCTTAATCCTCTTCAGCAAACCCTCAATTTCATCGATCCATCTGCTAACAATTGTTTTGTACTCACCACTTTCAATCTTTTTCCTTTTTATAAGCAGGATTTTAGGAATCCGAGCATCTTTTTTCTCTATTTCCTCAACCATGCTTTTTGTATATCTCTCTTCATCAAATCCTCCGTAGGTAATAACAAGAAAAACAGTTTTTCCCCTCAAATCAACTTTATTTAAAAAAGTTGTGATTGGGGGACAGTTAAAAGTCCATTTAGGCATTCCAAGGAAAAAGATGTCTGAAGACACTTCAATTGGATTGATCTTCACCCCTACACCCGGTATGAACGAGAGAAAAAGCCATACAAGGTAAGGAAAATCCCTTTTTGGCTTGATTTCTTGAACTTTAACGGAAAAGCCCCTTTTCTCAAGTTCAGCAGATATACATTCAAAGACCTTCCTCGTATTTCCGCTCCAGGAAAAGTATACGAGTTCCATGATATTGTTTTTTGTTCTAAATTATTAAAGTAATTTCTAAATTTCTAGATTTACACGCCTCATCAAGTAAAATTGGCCAAAATGGAATCAGAAATCATAAATTTCAACACCTGCAATCTTGAAAATCTGGATGATGCCCTTTGAACTACAATCTTCGCATTCAACTTCCATTATTATCCTATTCCCTCTTTCCATTTTCCTCAATATCTTTGCTTTATGCTTTTTACCATCGTCACACACGGGACAATCAATTTCATAAAATTCTGAATCCGAACCTTGTTCTGACAACTCCATCTTCATTCACCTACTTTTTCACTCTCGGCAAGATGTAATCTTCCGGTGCAGAATCTATCTGCCTTAGATACTTTTTCAGGGCTTTAGGAATTCTTACTGCTCCATCCTCCTCTTGGAAGTTCTCGATAATTGCAGTTATCGCTCTGGTTGTTGCAATTGCCGTTGAGTTGAGGGTATGAACGAAACCCTTTGTTGGTTTCCCCCTTTCCTCAGCATACCTGATGTTAAGCCTGTAGCTCTGCCAGTCCGTGCAATTGGAGCATGAGACCATCTCCCTATATTTCCCCTGAGCCGGCATCCATGCCTCGAGATCATACTTCTTGGCTGCTACAATTCCGATATCTCCTGTACATATATTCACGATCCTGTAAGGCAACTCCAACCCCTGCCACAAAGTTTCAACGTTCTCAAGCAACTTCTCGTGCCATTCCCATGATTGTTCTGGCAAGCAGAAGACGAACTGTTCTACCTTGTTGAATTGATGTACGCGAAATATACCCTTGGTGTCCTTTCCATGGGCTCCGGCCTCCTTCCTAAAACATGGGCTGACTCCGGCATAGAGTAGAGGAAGCTCTTTCTCCTCAAGAACTTCATCCATGTGCATCGCTGCAATCGGATGTTCTGATGTTGCTATTAGATATAAATCCTCGTCCTCAACCTTATATATTACCTCCTCAAAATCCTCAAATGCCGTAACACCGGAATATGCTTTTCTTTTCATCATGTAAGGTGGAGAGACAATTCTAAATCCTTTTTTGGAGAGAAAATCAAGAGCATAGGTTGTTATCGCAAGATCCAGCCATACGAGATCATCCAGAAGATAGAAAAACCTAGAGCCCGCAACCTTTGCCGCTCTTTCAACGTCTGTCCAGCCAAAAATCTCTCCAGCATCTGCATGGGGCATGGGAGGTTTGTCTATGAGTTCATAATCCACTTTTCCATCTGTTTGCTTTCTGAACTCTTCTTCAAACTCCTTCAAAACCTTTGGCTTTCCCCAGAACTTCAAAGGTACATTCTCAGAATCATCAGCTCCAATGGGAACTGAGTCATGGAGGATGTTTGGAATTGAAAGTAGAACGGAATTTAGTTCTTCCTCAATTTTTTTAAGCTCTTTTTCCCCTTCTTTTACCATTTCAGAGATTTTCTTCGCCTCTCTAATTGTTTTCTCCCTTTCGTTCCCCTTTAACTTCTTGATTTGGTGAGAAATCTTGTTTCTCTCATGCCTAAGAGCATCAAGCTCGTATCTTTTCTTTCTCCATAGCCTATCAAGTTCTATCGCTTTGTTTACGATCTCTAGATCTCCATTCCTCCTTTTTTGTGATTCGACAAGAACTTCAGGGTTCTCTCTCAATGCTCTCAATATACTCCACATAGAATTCCTCCCGGCTAATTTTTTCCTTTTTGGGGTTAAAAAATGTTATGAGTATTTGTTATGAGTGCTAAGTTATGCATAGTCTTTCATATGTTCAGACTTTAGCTTAGATTCTCCTCAGTTCTAAATCTCCCCATATCCAGCTATCAGGATCTCCCTTCCATCCTTTCCATCCCTTCCAAATTTTATCTTCTCCTTAGTAAATTCTGATTTCGTTATCCACCATTCGCCTTGCTTGTACGCAACCTTATCGAGCATTTTCTCAAAAGTTTCCTGGAACTCAATCGCTTCGCTTTCGTCATCAAACATGATCTTCCAGTAGAAAACGAATTCATTGTTCTTTCTGAAAATTTTGAGATTATCACCATTCCATCCTTCTGCAGCATTAAAAGAGTAGCAGTCAGGGAGGTGAGAGGAGAGGAAAACGTAGAGGAAAAACTCTCCCATTCTTGTATCTTTTATAAGCTTGAAATCATTTAAATCGATCTTAAGAAAATCATAGTCATCCCCATCAACCTTTACCTTCTCAAATCCCTCGTTACGCTTTTCCGGATGTAGAATTTGCTCTGTTGTAATTGGAGGGTTTTTTAGGATTTCGTCTACAGCTTTATAACCGCCTTTGAGATATGCTTTAGCTATGAACTTGGTTCCGAAAGTATAGGGGAAGAAGTAGAGGAAGTTAAGGTCACTCTCCTGACTCCCATAGCCCTTATTCGGTTCGGCACTGCAGTTTATATCCTGATCGATCCCTTTAACCTCTTCATCAACCTTTTTCCCTGCGTAAATCCAGCCCATTAGAACTGCATCTCCTTCAACAATGGCTCCATAAGCCTTGTTTCCATCAAAACTCTGATCATGCTTTATGGAAAAATACATGTCCTGTATCACGTGCTCAAGTTCATGGGCAAGAGCTTCACCTGCGTTTTTAGAATCGGGATCAAAATTTTCCTTAACAACATATACCTTATTTTTCCAGTAAAATGCCATAAAGCCTCCCACTTCTTTATTTTTTCTAGTCTCAAAACTAAAGTTAGAGGGGACAAGAAGCAGAGATTTGTAAAATATCTCTTCGTCCTTGAGTCTCTCTTCATCTATTGAAGGTGAGCCCCATTTTTTTACCACCCACTCTTTGGTTACAACTTCGAGGGGCACATCAGGCATGTAACCCCTAGTTTCCGTTACCCTTTTAACGACATCATCAAACAAATCTGATGCTTTTTTATCGTAATCTGTTACATCTGTTTTTACGTAACCATTTCCTGTTCTCTCAGTCTTCTCTGGAGTCGAATTATCTTCAGGAGTAGATTTCGGGATTTCAGAATGGATGTTCCAAGAGATCGAAATTAGTGAAATGACAACTCCAGCAATTAAAAAGATTAAAAGCAGTAACATTGTGAGTTTTCCAATCCTCATCACTTTGAGCCCGACCGAAAGATTTATTTCATTTTTCCTCGATTTTTATTCGATGTCATGTATTTTCTGCAGATATTTCTCCAGCTGTGGAGGTATGGGAGAAATATGTGAACACTTTAGACTAAAAGAAGCAAAGAAAAATGGAAATTCAATAAACAGGTTAAAGGAAGTCAAGAGCATGAGTATAAGTGAAGCTGCAGAAAATCTCAACATGACGGTTACCGACTTTTTGACGTATATAGGAAACCTTGAGAAGGAGGGAAAGCTTAAAATTAAGTTTCTCTAGTTTTGATTTAGATTTGGCTTTTTAGGTTTGGCGTTTTAGGTTTAGTTTTTAGCCGATTATTAAACGTTTTGTGTTTAATTGGTACAGAGTTAGATCAAGGAGTTACTAGATCAGATTCATTGAAAGAGGTTTAGACCAGCTAAAAGAAACTAAAAGAAACTAAAAGAGATCTTTCTCCACCATACTTATCGCTTTATCTATTTCTCTCTTAAGTACCTCAGGAATTCCCTTTATGTCAACTTCAAGGAACCCTCTTATTATCGCAGCGGTTGCCTCATCCCTCGACATTCCCCTCGACTGGAGATAGAAAATCTCCTCCTCGGCAATTTTCCCGATCGCAGCCTCATGGCTTAGATCTACATTCGGATATTTCGCTTCAAGCTCAGGAATGGCATGGATTACACCCTCTTCGGAGAGCATTAAGCCTCTACATTCCAAATGCCCCTTAACCTCGGGAGCCTCTCCAGCAATATGACCTCTTGCAATAATGGTGCCACCTTTGCTTATTGTTCTTGAAACTATCTCAGCACTGCTTCCTTCCCCTTTAAGAATCACTCTACTTCCTGAATCCACGGTTGAGTTTTCAAGGGCAACTATTATGCTGCTGAAAATGGCTGTACTGTTCTTTTCAACATAGGCTGTTGGATACATCTGAACGAGTTTTACGGGGTTCATCAAGACATAGTTACTGATGAAAACTCCATTTTCCTCGACATGGGCTGCACTTCTTGGCCTCACCTCTATGTCGGACTCCCAGCTATGGATCATTGTGAATGTGAGCTTTGCATCTTTTTTAACATAAAATTCGGAGATTCCGAGGTGCATGCCGGAAGTAACTCCGGGATGAGATGTACATCCTGAAATTATGTTGAGTTCTGACCCTTCTTCTGCAATTATAACGTTATGTACTTTCTGCTTCGATTTTGCCTTTCTTAGATACAAACAAGCCTCGACAGGTATATCAACCTTCTTTCCAGGTAAGGATCTGATGAAATAACCGTTAACATCTTCACTATCTGCCTCTCTCGTAAAATCATCTTGATCCCTTCTCACGATTTTCCAATAATAGTCCTTAAGCCACTCATACTTTTCAAGCGCATCCCTTATGCTCATAACTTCAACGCTCTCAAGGAAAGATGAGGCTGTAGTAGTCTCCTGATCTACTTGGACAAAGCTCGCAGCTCTTCTACTTGGATCGAGTTCGATACCCACACTCTCAAGTCTCTTTTTTACCTCTGGTTTTTCTATTTCAAGTTGTTCAGATTCGGAAACTCCTTTAGACATCTATCTATACACCCCTCATATCCGTTTTGACTAATCTCATTCAGAATATCTTCCGGATTACCAACGCATGCAATCCTTCCTTTGTAAAGAATTACCCCATAGTCTGCATCCACGTAATCAAGGATATTTCCAGTATGGGTTATGATTATCCCGGACTTTCTTCTCTTCTCAACGTCTTCATCCCTCTCAAGAATCTCCCTTATGGTTTTTCCAATTAAGCTTATGTTTTCAAGGTCAACACCGCTGTCTGGCTCATCCAACATCACAAAATCCCTGTTCAGTAAAAGAAGTTGTAACAGTTCGGATCTCTTAACCTCTCCACCTGAAAACCCTTGATTTACAGGCCGATTAAGGAAATCCTCCATTTTAAGCTTCTTAGCAAATTCGTAGATCTCATCCTCGCTCCTATTCCCAATCTTTGCGCAGAATCTCAAAACATCGATTAGTTTTACTCCACTTACCTTTGGTGGAGTTTGAAAGGCAATCCCCATCCCAAGCTTAATTCGCTCATCTGTCGGGAGTGGGTTAATCTCCTGGCCTTTGAAAATTATTCTCCCACTGGAAACCTGATATGCAGGATTTCCAATGATTGCGGATAGGAATGATGACTTTCCACTCCCATTTGGCCCGAAAAGGGCATAGGTTTCTCCTTCTTTGATGTAAAGGTTAACATTTTGGAGGATTGTTTTTCCATCCACCTTCAAACCGAGATTTACAATTCTCAGCACATCTCCTCTGGGTTTCATCCTTTGAATTCAAGGACGGAGGATTATAAATTTTTTGGGTTTTACATGCCGTATATACAGAAGGCCAAGAACCAGTATGTTAAGGATGGGATATCTAGAGTAAAATGCTAAATCATAGGATCTACGCTAAAAAACCTCACCAAACCTATTTAGAACATTCTCTATTTGGTGACGCTTCCCATTTCTCTTTAGCATACAGCCCAAAAACAATATACAGAGAGATTATACTGTACTCTAAGCTACCATACCTGAGCTTCTCCACAAGTAAGATAGATACGAGACCTCCAAAAACCTTTTTTCAGATTGAAGACGTTTCTTTAATCTCACAGAGAATTTTTACCTCATATATTTCTTACTACTGCAATATCAACGAAAGAGAAGAAGTATTTTTCTCGAATAATCTTTGAAGTAAGCAACTATCTTGTGTTTCTGCCCCTCTATGATCGTAATGTAGAGTATGGTTAGAAAAGAATTTTTTCTAAGTCTTCACCTCCATAAAAAAGCTCCTGGATTCCATCATATATATCCTCCAACCCGAGATTCTCCATTGCAGAAACGGGCACTAAAGGTCTGAAAAGACCAAGATCACGGAGGAGGTGAAATAGTTCAGAACTTATGTTTCTATCCATCATTCGGTGCATGTCATCATAGATTTTTTCTGGGTCCAAAGCCCAGCTCAAAATCCTCTCGACTTCCTGTTCGGTCAGAACATCTGCCTTTGCAAGAACCTGGATTTGAGGTATGTTCAGCTTGAAGATCGCTGATGAACACATGAAAAGAAGGGAGAGGAATCCGGAAGGTGTTTTTGCAACGATTGGATCGAACAGATAAACCATAACACTCCGTTCTTTTCCAAGTGCATCAACAAGCAGGTTACTGCTCTCTCTCAGGGTGAAAAGCTCCATCTGCCCGGGAGTGTCTATCAAAACGTAAGGGACATCGTAATATTCGATTTCATCTTTTATATCTTCGATTTTTGTGCTGATTAGATCTGCTGCGATTATTTGCGCTCCATTGGGCCCAACACCGTAGTTCAACATGACATCCTCGAGTGTGAAGTAATCACGAATATCTATTTCCGGATTGTAAGGAAGGTTTTCAGCTCCAGGATCGAGATTCACAATAACATTTTCAAGATTCTTGTAATCAAACCAGTCTGAGAGGGCTTTGGTGAGATAAGTCTTGCCAGATCCTGCGGTACCTACCATGTATATCAGAACTTGAAGCATAAAGTAATGAAACCAGGAGGGAAATTTAGTTTTTTGCCATTTAGAAAGATTGGCTGAAACAAAATTTAGTAGTATACTAAATACTAAACTAAATACCAAACTAAATACTAAACTAATGGACAATCAAACGGACAAACATCTAACAGTTCAACCTTTTTTGACCTCTATCACCTCAACTTCCCTATTACCCCTTATAACAACATGTTTTCTTTCTTTACCATCCAATCCTTGCTTCCTCAACTCATTAAAGCTGGTGGTTTCAAGAAATTTTCTTAAAAGTTCCAGCTCCTCTTCTTTTTCAGGATCTTCATTTTAAAGTAGGTAGCTAACAAGTCTGTTGAAAACTCTTTTTGCCTCTGTCTCTATACAGTGACCTTCAATGATTAAATGTATTTCAGTCATTATAACAACTCTGAGAAAAAGTCCTTTAAGGTCTTATTTTTTGTTTTTAGTCCTAGTTTATTCTTACTTGATTTTTTATCCATCCTGACAAACTCCTTCAACTTGGAAAAGTCCTTTTCAAGATGCTCTTTTAGTTGAGGCCTATAAAGAGCTGCAGCCGGATGATAGATAGCGATAAGCCTCAACTTTCCCCATTCAACCGCAATTTCAAAAGGTTTCCCCCTTATTCTAGTTATTCCTGGAAAGGTTAGATTGAAGTGGTTAAAGATTAGAGATGCTGAATGTCTCCCAAGACATACGATAACGGATGGTTTCAGAATCTTCAGCTGCTCGAAAAGGTAAGGTTTGCATGCTTCTACCTCTTCAGGCAAAGGATCACGGTTGTTAGGGGGTCTGCATTTAAGCACATTCGCTATAAAAACCTGATTTCTTTTCAACCCTAACTTTTCTTCGATCATCTCCGTTAAAAGCTTTCCAGCGTTTCCCACAAAGGGCCTTCCTTGAATATCCTCTTCCCTTCCAGGGGCTTCTCCGACAAAAACGATTCCAGAATAACCACTCCCTTCACCTGGGACATAATTAGTCTTTGTTTTCCAGAGATCACACCTCTTACATCTTCTTATTTTTTCTGCAATGAGTTCAAGTTTCTCGGTAGCTGAGTTTTCATTAATGATCACATTAGAATTATCCATCATTCAAACAAAAAATGAGAAGGTAAAAAAGTTTACTAAACAAAACGAATTAACTTAAAATTTTAGAACTCTCGCAGCAACAACCAGCGGCTCCCATGTTGGTGCAAAAGGCGGGGCATATGCAAGATCTGCAAAGAAGAGGTCTTTAGTCGTGAAACCTGCCTGAATGGCTGCAGCCATAGTATCAACTCTGGCAAGAACGGAATCGTATCCAACTATTTGAGCTCCTAGAATTCTGTTCGTATTTTTATCTGCAACGACCTTAATTTGAGTTTCTCTCCCACCTGGATAGTAATGAACCCTAGTTTGGGCTTTTATCAACGCGGTTTTTACCTCAAAACCATTTTCTTTTGCCTCTTTTTCACTAAATCCTGTTTTGGCTATCTCAAGTTCATGGAATTTTGTTATCTGTGTCCCAAGCACCCCAGGAAACTCTATATCGCCTCCGGCGATGTTTACTCCTGCAACATATCCCATTTTATTGCCGGGTGGAGCTAGAGGGTTCCATACCCTTTTGCCAGTGATCATGTGGTACGTTTCGGCACAGTCGCCTGCAGCATAAACGTTTTCCATGCTCGTTCTCATCTTTCTATCTGTCCATATCGCTCCTGTCTCACCCAGCTTTACTCCAAGCTTCTCTGCGAGCTCAACATTTGGCTTGACCCCGGTTGCGACTATAACGAGTTCTGCCTTGTACTCCCCCTTGTCCGTAACAACTTTCTCAACCTTATCCTTCCCCTCAAAAGCCTGAACCTTTTCATTTAACCTTAAATTCACCTTCTTCTCCATCTCGGCCTTGACAACTTCGGCGATATCTTCATCGAAATTCGGGAGGGGGTGAGGTAGCATTTCAATAACGGTGACGTTTTTCCCTCTCGCCGAGAATGCTTCAGCCATCTCGAGGCCAATGTAGCCGGAGCCGACAATTACAACTTCACTAACATCTTTCGAAGCGGAATTTATCCTTTCAGCATCCGGTGGAAGATCCACTGTGAATATACCTTCCAGATCTTTTCCCTCGATCGGAGGGATTATGGGGGAGGCTCCAGTCCCGAACACAAGATAATCCCATTCCATTTCTTTTTCTTCCCCATTCTCTATATATTGTAGTGACCCTTTAGAGACATCGATTACCCTTGTATTCATGCGCAGATCGATACCTCTCTTTTCAATGAAAACGCTTGGAGGATAGTACATCAGCTTTGAAGTCTCACTTATTCCTTCCACAACATACGGAATGCCGCATGGTGCATGGCTGACGAAACTGGTAGCCTCAAAAACAGAAACTATCCATTCTGGTTTTAAGGCTTTAATCCTGGATGCTGCACTCATTCCTCCAGCTCCACCACCGATAATGGCAACCCTAATATCAGAATCGGAATCTCCCATATTAGTTCCTTCAACCACAAAATCACCTCTCTTGAAAGTGAATTTTAACCTTAATTATTTTTCTGGTTGTTTCAATAAATAAAATTCTGAAGGTAAAATAAAATGCTGGGAAAAATCAAAAAGCTTAACTTAAGATGGCCTAAGAGATGTTGTAAATGGCAAAGTTGATCAAAGAGGCCGATATCATAGAAATTAAGAAAACGGGCTCGAATAAGCCCTCAAAAAGGATCATAACCTTCTCAAGAAACGTTTTCATCCCCCTTACAAATGCTTGTAGAAACAGATGCCATTACTGTGGCTTTAGATCTGATAACCCCAGTTTGATGGAGCCAAACGAAGTCGAAAATTTGCTTTTAATTGCCAAAAATGCGAGCGAAGCCCTCTTCACGTTTGGTGAGAAGCCTGAAACCGATAGCAAAATACGAAACTCTCTTTTGGAGATGGGATACAAGAGTTTCTTGGATTACGTAATCGAAATGAACAAAAGGGCAATCGAGTTGGGAAAGCTCCCCCACACAAATGCAGGGATTTTGAGTTATTCTGAGTTAAAAAAACTGAAGCCATGGAATGCATCCATGGGTCTGATGTTAGAACAAGCTGTAGAGCTCCCGTGCCATAATGAAAGTCCTGGTAAGAAACCGATGGAAAGGATTAAAGTAATAACAAACGCTGGAAAACTCGAAATTCCATTTACGACTGGTATTCTTGTTGGCATTGGAGAGAGATTTGATGATGACCTCTATTCAATTGAGGTGATTAAAGATCTACACTTGAACTACGATCACATCCAAGAATGCATAATCCAGAACTTCAGTCCGAAAAAAGGCACACCTATGGAAGATTTTCCGCCCCCCTCCATTGGAAGGATGATTAAAATCGTAAGGGAGGCAAGAAAGATTCTTCCCAGAGATGTAGAGGTGCAGATCCCACCAAACCTGGTTGAGGACATAAGACCGTTTCTGAAAGAAGGTGTTGGAGATATCGGAGGTATTTCCGATGTAACCATAGACCACATAAATCCTGAAGCTCCATGGCCCTCGATCGAGAAAATCGAAAGATGTTTAAACGGTGAGTTTGTCCTTAGGGAAAGATTACCCGTTTATCCGAAATACATAAAAAGGGGTTGGTATGGAAGCATGACCGAGGCCTTAATCAAAAAGTTATCCGATAATGAAGGATACAGGAAAGGATGTAGAAAACCGCTGTGAGGTGAACTCATGTTAATTCAGGAATACGTCTCCCTTCTTTCAAATCCCTATGAGACCTTTAAAATAGCAGACACCCTCAGGAGGAGGGTTTGTGGAGATGAGGTTACCTTCGTTATCAACAGAAACATTAACTTCACTGATAGGTGCATAAATAAATGCAAATTCTGTTCATTCAGATACAGAAAAAACTACCTTCTTAAAATGGAAGAGATAGCAAGGAAGGTAGAGGAGGCTTTGGATTACGGCTGTACAGAGGTCTGCATCCAAGGTGGGTTGCTAAAGGATGCCGATATTAATTTCTACGTTGAAATTCTACAGACAGTGAGAGATGTGTCTAAAACAATCCACATCCACGCCTTCTCTCCAATGGAGGTTCTCCATGCTGCAAGAAACAGCAAGATGCATGTAGAGGATACTTTAAGAGAATTGAGAAATGCAGGACTTGATTCGATGCCAGGGACCGCTGCAGAAATACTTGTCGATGAGATAAGGGAAAAGATATGTCCGGGAAAGCTCAAAACATCCGAATGGGTTTCCGTTGTGAAAACTGCCCATAAACTTGGTATTCCTACTACAGCAACGATGATGTACGGACATATAGAGAGCTGGGAGGACAGGATCAGACATCTTCTCCTCATCAAAAAAATCCAGCAGGAAACAGGTGGCATAACAGAATTTATACCCCTCCCCTTCATGCCGAAAAACAACCCTCTCGGGGAGCTTTCAAGCGGGTCCTCCGGATTCGAGGATTTGCTGCTGATAGCGATTGCGAGAATAATCCTGTACCCTGAGATACAGAACATTCAGGCCTCATGGGTGAAATTGGGTAAAAAGCTAGTCCAAGCATCCCTTTTCACCGGGGCGAATGATATTGGTGGAACTCTTATGGAGGAAAATATCTCTAAGGCTGCAGGGTCTTCCAGCGGTGAGTTTCTTGAGGTTGAAGAGATAATTAAACTGATAAAAACCGCAAAGAGAATTCCAGTTCAGAGATCAACAGTTTATGAGGTGATAAAAAGATACAATTAAGATTAAGTGAGAATTGATTTTATAAAATCTAATTCAGAAAAACTCAAAAATTCAAGATTTGACAATTTTACTTTCTGAAATGAATTATTAGTTTAAGATAAATCTTGATAATCCTAGTTTAAATTCCTAAGATCTAATTGATCTAATCGAGCTAACATTTATAGGAGTAAGATCTAAAATAAGACAAAGGATAAGGTGAAAGAATGGAAGGTCCAGATAAATCGATAGGAGATTCCCAGTTAAGAAGGTCAAGATTATTGAGTTCGAAGAGTGCATACCTAAAGGAAGCAGCCCTCCAACCGGTTAACTGGTTCCCATATTGCAAGGAAGCATTTGAAGAAGCCCAAGAAAATGACAAACCAATTTTAATAGACATAGGAGCTTCCTGGTGTCATTGGTGCCACGTTATGGATGAGGAGTCCTACAGCGATCCAGAAATTGCAAAATTTTTGAACGAACATTTCGTATGTATCAGGGTCGACCGTGATGAGATGCCCGCTGTCGATAGAAAGTATCAGGAGGCTATAGCCACAATTACCGGCCAGGGAGGATGGCCGCTAACCGTTTTCGCTCTTCCCAGCAGTGAAGTATTCTATGGGGGAACTTATTTTCCGAAAGAGGAAAGATTCGGGAAACCACCATTTCTTGCAGTTCTCAAAGCTGTTCTAAGGTCTTATAAGGAGGAGAAGGAGAAGACGAAGGAGCTAGCATCTCAGATAATGAAACATGTTGGGAAAAAGCTTGAAATGGAATATCCTTCTGAGCTAAATCAGAATATCTTGATAAAGGGCCTTGATTCAGTTTTAAGAATGGGTGATCCTGTTTATGGGGGATTCGGATTTTCCCAAAAGTTTCCAATGCCCACAGCGGTTAGATTTTTACTATCATCGCAAACCAAGTTCGATGATGCAATTAAGTTTGCAGATCATACGCTAGAGGAGATGTACGCTGGTGGGATTCGGGATCACATCTTTGGAGGCTTTTTTAGATATACCGTTGATCGGGACTGGACGATTCCCCATTTTGAGAAGATCTCCTATGACAACGGCGAGCTGATGATAAACTACTCAATTGCATACAGAAACACGGGGAGAAAAATTTTCAGAGAATGTGTGAAAGAGATAATCGAATTCTTAGAGACTTTTATGGCCTCAAGTGATGGCTACTACACATCCATCGATGCCGATTTTCGGGGAGATGAAGGTGGATTTTACACTTATTCATACGAGGAGGTTAAAGAGACTCTTGATGATGAAGAATTCAGGGTATTGAGACTTCTTTATGGAATTACAGAGGATGGTAACTTCAACGGAAAGAACCACCTGAGAATCGACGCTTCTGTTGCAACCGTTGCTGAAGAACTCAAACTAGATGTGGAAGAACTGGAAGAAATTGCCCAGAATGCCAGGAACAAGCTTCGAAAACTCAGGATTGAGTTTAAAAACGATCTGAACATCGACAGGAGCATTTATACCGGATACAACTCGATAATTTACAGCGGGCTGATCTACTCTGGATTGATCTTGGACGACGATGAACTCGTTAAGAAAGGGGTTTCCGGTGTGGATACACTTTTCAAAGCAAGATTTGAGGATGTCCTCAAAAGGAGAGAAGATTTAGATGGTATAATTGAGGATTATGCGTTCTTAATTTCCTCCTTGATAAACTGTTACACAGCTTCATTCGATCAGTCCTTTCTATGGAGGGCTGAAGAGGTTATGAACGTCGCTATTAAAGAGTTCTACAGAAATGGGAAGTTTATAGAAAAGGAAGGTGTTGTTACGATTTACGATCTGTCTTATAGATCACCTCTTTCCCAGATGATTGAGAATCTTACTGCCCTTGGGATTCTTGGAGACGTTTCTAGAGATAGCAAATACCTTGAAATCGCAGAGAAATTGCTTAAAAAATACGCGGGAATGGATCATGGGCTTTTTGATGCCGGTTATTTGCTTGCTCTTCAATCATATCTCAGTCCAATTATAATTGAGGCAGATGAGGCAGAGCTGTATCAATTAAGGAAGTACATCAACCACAACACTTTCTTCAAAGTGGGAAAAGCTTCCATTTGTGTGGGTGAAAGGTGTATTATTGCTGGAAATTACGAGGAAATGGAGCCCATTTTAAAAGAAGAATTGAATGTTAAAATTTTTGAATGTAAAAATTCGAAATTTAGTGATATTTGGTAGGGATTGACATGAATAGCGTCCTCATCAGAGAGGCAAGGGAATCTGACTTGTCTACGATTGAAAAATTGACTGAAGAGCTAATAGAGTCTATAGAAAATAAAGAAGGTATAAACCACGCAAATATCTCTAGGAACTTTCAAGACCTCTTGAAAGATAGCAATTCATACATTTTAGTCGCAGAGTTAAATGAAACCGTAGTGGGTTTTATTAGTTTTTCAATTCGTAAAACACTTCTTCACATTGCTCCTTCCGGGCAGATCGATGAACTTATCGTTAACAAAAATCATCGTCATGGAGGCATTGGTAAACTGTTGATGCAAGCTGCCATCGAGAAGTGTAAACATCTTGGATGCTGTGAAGTTGAGGTAAGTACAGAGACCACGAACGATACTGCAAGAGAATTTTATAAGATGTGTGGATTTAAGGAGAAAGGTGTAATTCTCGAAAAAGACTTGTTATAAAACAAAGAGATACAAGCAGTATTGCTTAGATTGAGCTAAGTTCCATGATAGCAAGTAAAAAGTAGCCCATGATAGCAAGTAAAAAGTAGCCCATCATGAGTCATGTTGGCTGGCTTATTCAAATCTAATTTATAAAGTTTTAAGGTGGAGAAAAATTATAGGATGTCTCTTATATAATCAATCATAGATTGGAAGATAACCTTCCCCTCTCCGAAAGCCTCTGAAGTAACCTCTGAGAAAACATCTCCTTTCTTCGGATAGTCTAAATGATTCCAGCTGAAGAAAGCTCTTTCTGGGTGTGGCATCAACCCAAATACGTTTCCCTTAACGTTGCAAATTCCTGCGATGTTATATACACTTCCATTGGGATTCCAAGGATAGCCTGCGTAGTTTCCTTCTTCATCCACATATCTGAACACTATCTGGTCGTTTTGGACAAGCCTGTTTATGTAAACCCGCTCCATCGATGAAGGAAATGTGACCTTTCCCTCAGCATGAGCAACCGGATACCTCACCACCTGCTCTCCAAGATTCCTTGTAAAAATGCATTTACCTCTGTTTTCATGCTTGAGTAAACTCTGCCTGCATTCAAAGCGATTGGAGTTGTTTATCGCAAGAACCATTTCAGGAGTTTCGGAAAGTGGTCTATCTTCATCGAATCCTGGAAGAGCCCCCAATTCGACTAAAATCTGAAATCCATTACAGATGCCAAGAACAGGAAAGCCTTGCCTGATAAATTCCTCGAGATCCTTTCTGAGGACACTCTTAACTCTTGCTGAAAATATGGCTCCTGCTCTCACATAGTCTCCGGCAGAAAAGCCTCCGGGGAATATAATGCCTGAGTAATCTGAGATGTTTCTCTTCTCACTTTCTTTGATTATATCGCTGTAAAACTGTTTGAGATGGACTGCTTCAGCAAAAACTCCAAGGTTTCTCAAAGCTCTAACCGTTTCATCCTCACAATTCGTTCCCTCGATTCTTAGAACAGCAATTTTAATGTCTTCAATCTTGTCTTCGATTTCACCCATACTACCACCTTTCTACCAGCCAGTATATCTCACCAGCCCGTTCCTCCAGAGATCTTCTACCTCTTTCATGTCGATTTCAAGGTTGAAATTGCGATCGTTAATAGAGAGGTCACTTCTGGAGACCACTCCTAGCTCATAAGCCTTGCATCCTCTAGATAGGAGGAATGAGACGAAATCCTGAGCCTGTGATTGGGAGATTTCAACTATCCACCTCGTGTTAGATTCGGAGAACAATTTAACAAAAACATCTCCTTCAATGCCGATAAGGTCTATCTCTGCACCGAGTCTGTTTCCTATCCCCATTTCAGCAATTGCTACGACTAATCCACCCTCGGAGATATCATGGCAAGAGAACACTTTAAACTCTTTAAAGGCGTTTAGCATACAGTCTATATACATTTTAAGCCTTTCAGGGGAGGTTCTTGGAACAAAAAAGCTTTTTTGCCCTGTTACCTCTGAGTAAACACTTCCCCCAAACTCTGGCCTAGTTTCTCCAACTAGAATGATGGCGTTACCTTTCTTTTTGAAAAATGAGGTTATTGCATTCCTCACATCATCGATAACACCGATTCCCATAAGAGTTGGGGTTGGAGCAACAGCAGAATAGGGTGTTTCATTGTAAAAGCTCACGTTCCCACTCACACAAGGTAGGTTCAGCCCTGATGCCATCCAGCCTAAAGCTTTAACACTCTCAACGAACTCTCCCATCCTTTCTGGCTTCTCAGGATTCCCGAAGTTTAAGCAATCAACAAACGAGTGTGGAACTGAGTTCACAGCTACGAGATTCCTTATCATCTCATCGAAGGAGGCTGCTGTTCCCCAGTACGGATCGATTGAGGTCATCCATGGATTCACATCAGCGGTAATCGATAATCCTTTCATCGAATCAGTTGGCTTAATAACGGCAGCATCTCCATGGGTTTCGAAGTTTATCTTCCCTTGCAAAGGCCTTAGAATCGTTGAAGCTCTAACTTGGTGATCATACTGTCGTATAATCCAGTCCTTCGAAGCGACATTTGGGTGCTGTAGAATCCTTTTGAAAACATCCAAGTAGTCTGAAGGTGGCTTTAATCTTTCCTCTTCTTTTATTTCGGGTTTCTTTGAAACATACGTTCTGCAGTACTCTGGGCCTGAAGTTACGAACTCTATCTCCATGTCATAGATCTTCATTCCCTTGTAGTAAACCTCCAGAGTTTTTTCCGCTTTGGTTTCTCCTATTACATTTGCAGGTACATCCCATTTATCGAATACATAGAGTACCTCGTCCACAAGTTCTGGTTTTACTGTTACAAGCATCCTTTCCTGGCTTTCAGAAACCCAGATCTCCCAGGGAGCCATTTCAGCTTCTTTAAGCGGTACATTATCTAGGTTGACTTTAGCCCCATAGCCTGCTGCGAGAGCCATCTCTCCAACGGCACAGCTCAAACCTCCTCCTCCTAAATCCTTCATGCCTGTTATCAGCTTCTTCTCAACGATCTCTAAGCATGCATGCATCAATGGCTCCTTCACAATCGGATTTCCAAGTTGTACTGCCCCTCTGGACTCCTCCTCACTCGTCTCCTTAAGCTCTGCTGAGGCGAAAGTGACGCCATGAATACCATCTCTGCCCGTAAGTCCTCCAGCCAAAACGAAATATTCTCCCTCTCCTCCAGCCCTACTGGGAACTATGTTCTCCTTTTTTGCGATTCCTATGCATCCTACATTAACAAGGCAATTTGTAAGGTATCTATCATCAAAGAAAACCATGCCTGAGACAGTTGGAATACCGACTCTATTTCCGTAATCTCTAATCCCGGCAACAACTCCTGAAAGGAGGTAAAGTGGGTGCTTCGTACCTCTCGGAAGTTCGAAATGCGAAATATCGAGGTTTCCGAAGAATAGAGGATCTATCAATGCAATCGGCTGAGCACCCATGCAAACGACATCTCTCAAGATCCCTCCGATGCCCGTTGCTGCTCCGCCATAGGGCTCTATAGCCGAGGGATGGTTGTGGGATTCAAAGGCAACGACGTATGCATGTTTATCATCGAATTCAACTACTCCAGCGTCTTCCTTTATGGCTGAGATAACGTAGTCCCTCTCAAGGTTGAATATGAACTGCTTAAGATAGTACTTCGAGCTTTTATAGCAGCAATGCTCGCTCCAAGCTTGGCCTAAAGCCTGAAGTTCAATGTCGTATGGATTTCTTCCTTTAGATTTGAAGTACTCCTTTATCCTTCTCATTTCATCGACATTTAACGCCAATCCAAGTTCATCACTTATTCTCTGGAGGGTTTCATCATCTGCAGATATAACATCTATCTGGTAAAGCAAAAAAGGTGCCTCAATCCTCTTGAAAACATCCATATGAACACCCTCAGGAAATCCAGTTGATCTTATACTTCTGAATGACCGGATTTGCAAGGAGTTTTTCACACATCTGCCTTATTTCTTCTTCAGCCTTCTTCCTGTCATTCTCATCGATTTCTATTCTGAAAACTTTCCTCGTTGAGACCTTTTTCACATTATCAAAGCCCAGAAGCTTCAAGGCCTTCTTTGTCGATTCTCCCTCTGGATCTGTAACACCTTCTTTAAGCTCTATGTAGACATCGGCAATCATGGTTGATCGTAGATCCCAATGTATAAAATGATTTTGAGATTTTTATCCTGAAATTTCTGAAAATTTTTTAGAAATTTAATGGGTTTCTAAAATTTTTTAAAGTCAAGAAATAAAAAACCCCAGCAGCAGGTGAAAAGATTTATAGTTTGCAAAATTTATTTTAATCATGCAAATTGAGGAGATCTTCTCTGATGGCATTGAAACCTCTAAAAAATTACTTGATGATACACCCAAGCTGTTAATTTTAGCTGTAATCGCAATTATCCCGATTGTTAACTTTATCCTTCTCGGGTACTTTGCGAGAATAATTAGAAACGGGTCATCCGATCTTCCGCCTCTTTCAGACTATGTCGGTTTGTTCATTGATGGGTTGAAAATTTTCTTAGTCCTTTTAGCTTATCTGTTGATTCCTCTGATTTTAATTTTCGCTGGAGTTTGGACAACTGTTATCTCAGGCGGATTTGCCCTTACGTTTTTCGCTTTTGGGGTTATTCTTTCACTTCTAATTGCCCTGATTGCCGCGATGGGCATAGTCCATATGGTCTATACAGAGAACCTGGTAAAGGCGTTCTCTTTTGGAGAGATAATAGAGGTAATAAGAACTGCTGGCTGGGGAAATTATATCATATGGATCCTTTCAATTTGGGTCCTTTCTTTGATCATATCTGCATTCTCTCAGATTACCCCTGCTGGTTGGCTAATAACAGCCTTCATAAGTCCATTTTTCACAGTTTTTGTTGCCAGAACCGCCTATGTGATCTACTCGATCGGTGCGGGGATCACCATGGATTAAAGTAGGCAATTTTTAGAGATTTAAGTATCTTCAGTTCAACCTCTATTAATTTAAAATATTTTTAAGAAATTGAACTCTATCAAAAATTTTATATAACTCTCTTTTTTCTGCTCTAAAGTAAACTTAAGTGGAGGAATGTAGATGGAAGGGGCGAAAAAATTGCTAAAAGATAATGACGTGAAGCAAGTCTTGTGCGCCTTTAGCGATGTAAGAGGGTTCATGCAGACATTTTCCATTCCTGCTAGGGAATTCCTCGAAGGTGGTGCATTTGAAAACGGGATTGGTTTCGATGGATCGTCAATAAGGGGTTTCAAAACTATAGAAGCAAGTGACCTTGTCTGGATGCCTGATCCAAAAACCACAAAGATAATTCCGTGGATTGATGACCCAATTCAGAAAACAGCAATAATGTTTGGGAATGTTTATGAAGCATGGGGAGCAGAAATGGCTGACTGCGACCCTAGAGGTTATGTTGCAACAAGATATGAAAAGTTGCTTAAAGATGAAGGTATGAGTGCCATTTTCGGTCCAGAAATCGAATTCTTTGTCTTTGAAGGAATGGATCCAACAAATCTGAACTGGGATATGTGGGTTTCACCGAATGGTGGAGCAGGAGATTCTTGGGGGCCACCAAGGATTATGCCCGAGAGTAGTGAAATCTCAGCGGGTGGATTTTTCATAAGGCCAAAAGAAGGATATTTCAGACCACCACCAGAGGATACAACCGTCGAATATAGAAACGAGTTAACGTACTATTTAGATAAATTGGGTGTTCAAATTGAATATCACCACCACGAAGTGGCAACTGCTGGCCAAGTAGAGCTTGACTTCAAGCCGAAAACACTTGTGGATGTTGGGGATGCGTTTTATCTCTATAAATTCGCCGCTAAAAATATTGCAGCCATGAACGGCTTGGTGGCTACCTTCATGCCCAAACCACTGTATCTCGATAATGCAAGTGGAATGCACACACATCAGAGTCTTTGGAAAGGAGAGCCATTTTCTGGAGAGGCTCTTTTTGCAGATCCCGATGATGATTACATGTTAAGCCAGAAGGCTCGCTATTACATAGGTGGATTGCTTGAGCATGCAAAAGCTCTTACCGCCTTGTGCTGCCCATCAATCAACTCATATAAGAGACTCGTTCCAGGATTTGAGGCTCCGATATACGTCTGCTGGAGCCCAAGAAACAGATCTGCCCTTGTTAGAGTTCCAATGTACCTGAAAAAACCCTCGGCAATAAGGCTCGAATACAGAGGGGTAGATCCAAGCTGCAACCCATATCTTGCGTTCTCGGCACAGCTTGCAGCGGGACTTGATGGTATAAAGAAGAAGATCGACCCAGGAGATCCGGTGTTGGAGGATGTTTACGAGCTGTCCCCTGAAAAGAAGAGGGAGTTCGGAATAGGTGAGCTTCCAACCACCCTCAGAGATGCATTGGATCACCTGGCAAGCGATGAACTGATGCGCGAGGTTCTTGGTTCACACATATTCGATGCTTTTATGAGCTTGAAATACGATGAGTGGAACCAGTACTGCCTCTATATAACTCCGTGGGAAATACTGAAATACTTCGATATCTAATATTTTTATCCAAAAAATTTAGGAGGTGTATAAAATGGGCGTTCACAGGATCACGAGTGAGGCTGCAAAATATTATGCCACAAAGGAGAAAATTTTAGGAACGGGAATTACCCTTTTCGGTACGGCTAGTGAAAAAGTGAATGAGATTAATAAAGAGGATTTGGAGGCTTTAGGAGATCTTGCTGCTGCACTACTCCCCCACACTCCCGGTAACTCCGGTAAACTTATGGTTGTAGTTGCCAGACTTTTCTGGGCACTTGCCGGAGTTTCTGAAAAAGAATTCAAAATCCTGCCGTTGGAAGAAATAGAATCAATGGTAGAGAACCTTAAACAGAGAGTAGGGACAGAGTAACTTATAACCCAAACTTTTATTTTTAGCTATTTTCTTGGTGTTATAAGATGGTGAGAGGAGTAATCCACATAATTAACCCCTACGACCCCGGAAAGTTCCCAGAGGATATCGCAAAGAAATACGGCATTCCTGAGGCGGAGGTTATATCCCTCTCTTCAAACGAGAACCCCTACCCACCTCCTGAGAGTGTAAGGAAAACTTATGAAGCTGCTTATGATAAAATAAATCTTTATCCTCATCCTTACTACCAAGAACTGAAAGAGGGGATCGCTGAATACGTTGGTCTAGATGAAGAATTGATAGCTGTTGGAAACGGTGCAAGTGAACTCCTGAAAATGATCTGTGAGGTAAATTTAGAGGCTTTTGATCCGGTAACAATTCCCATTCCTGGGTATACTCTATATGCGGTTCTTGCGATGCTGATGGATGCCTCTATCAAGTTTATCGAATTTCCAGAGTATAAAATCAATGGTGATGACATTCTAAAAAACGATAGCAAGCTAATTTTTCTCTGCTCACCCAACAATCCTACGGGTAATCTTATACCAGGGAAAGAGGTTAAGAAAATTTTAAAAGAAACCGAAGGTATAGTTGTAGTTGACGAAGCCTATACAGAGTTCTCCAAAAAATCCCACATCCATCTTTTGAAAAAGTACGATAACCTCATCATTGTCAGATCATTTTCCAAGTTCTTCTCTCTGGCTGGATTGAGGGTTGGTTATGCTGTTGGGAACCCCGAAACTATCGGAGCAATAGAGAAAATCAGACTTCCCTTCAACATCTCTTACATTTCAGCCCTCGTGGCAAGAGCCTGTCTCGATTCTTTAGATTACTTCGAATCGGCAAGAGACGAAATAATTAAAGAAAGAAATAGACTCGAGAAAGAATTAAGTAAGTTTGAGGAGATCGATGTATATCCATCTGACTCGAATTTTATTTTAATAAAAATCAAAAAAGAGAGAGATTTTGAGACCAAGTTTCAAGAGAGTTTTGAGAGAAAAGGAATAATTCTCAGGAATGTTACAGGCCTGTTAGGCCTAGAAGGGATCCATTTTCGAATTACAGTTAGCAGAAAGGATCATAACGATAAACTCTTAGATGTGATGCACAAACTTTTCGAGTAATCTGTTATATTGTTACTATACTAAGGAAGTCTAAGGAAGTGGTATGTACATTTTCTCAAATTTACTTTTAATCAATCAGGATTCTATTATTTGGGCTATCCCGAACCTAATGAGGGATCTCCAACAAATAAAACAATTCAGACGGCCAATCAAACAGAACTAAACGAGACAAACACTTCTGGAGCTAATCCTGTAGAAGTGAATACAACTTCATTGAACTTGAACCAGACTGAGCAGAACAATCAAACCGCATCTCAAAATCCAAACCTTATGAGTTCAGAACCCCTCCAAGAAAGCCTTATCGGGGACGTTCTCAGTGATATATTAGAATTCATTTCGAACCTCATTCAAACAATAAGAGAATTTTTCAGCATTTAATCTTAAAAAAGTAGAGGTTGGGCCACGAAAGTGGTCCTAAGGTAGGGGTTGGATGGAAGTAACCAAGTGGGAGCAAGAATATCTGCTTATATTATACCTAATAAACTTAACACTGTTATATACAAGATTGAAATACCAGAAAAAATTTTGAAACATTTAACTTGAGTAACTCTGATTTAATTTAGATAAAATTCAGACAAAAATCAAAGGAATGATAAAAATGGAGATGTATGTAGAGGCAAGCAAGAAAATAAAAAAGATAGCATCTGAGGTTGAGAATTCATTTTACACAACTGTTCTCACCGGAGCTGGAATTTCAGCAGAAAGCGGAATCCCAACTTTTCGAGGCAGGGATGGGCTTTGGAATAAATACCGTCCAGAGGAACTTGCAACTCCCCAGGCATTCGAAAAAGATCCCAAACTTGTATGGGGGTGGTATACATGGAGAATGAAGCTCGTTTTCAGTAAGGAACCAAATCCAGGACATAAAGCTCTGGCAGAGATGGAGAAGATGGATCTGGTTAAATCCATAATAACACAGAATGTTGATGACTTGCATGAAAGAGCCGGGAGCAGAAACGTGATACACCTTCATGGAGAGCTAAAAGAAGTTATTTGCTCAAATAGAAGTTGTGATTACAAGGTCGAGGCAAAAACGATTCTTGATGAAATTGAGAAGAGACTCCCTACCTGCCCAGAATGTGGGTCATTGCTCAGACCGGGAGTGGTATGGTTTGGGGAGAGCTTACCAACGGAAGAACTCTCAAAGGCCTTCCAGGAGGCTGAAAAGAGCAAGGTCATTCTGGTTATAGGAACTTCAGCGGTTGTTCAGCCGGCTGCCTCGATTCCATTGATTACCAAACGAAAGGGTGGAAAAATAATCGAGATAAACCCAGATACCACCTCTCTCACCGGATTTGCCGATGTATCAGTTAGGGGAGGGGCCGGAGAAGTTCTAACTGCGATCCTTGAAATTTTGAAAAGAGATTAGTGATAGATTTAATGATTTAACCCTCTAAAACTTCTGCTCTCTGATGTAAGGCTTCCCCAGAGCAGAAGGAGCTCCAAATTTTTCTCTCTCCCTTATAACGCTGAATAGCAGCACAAGGATTGTGAATATGTAGGGGATCATTCTCATGAAATGGTATGAGACACCCAAACCGACCGCCTGAAGCTTGAAGGAGAGAACATCAAGACCACCGAAGAGATAGGCTCCGAAGATGGCTCTCTGAGGCATCCATCCACTGAAAATAACCAAAGCCAGACAGATCCAACCTCTCCCAGCTGTAAGGCCGTCTGTCCATACCTTTGCATAGGCGAGACTTAAATGCGCCCCACCAATTCCAGCAAGAAATCCACCTATAAGGACTGCCAGGAACCTTATTCTGTCTACAGGAATTCCCATCGTGTCTGCAGCCTCAGGATTCTCTCCAACTGCAAAGAGTTCCATCCCATACCTCGTCTTGTTCATCAAAAACCAGAGAAGAGGAACGAGAAAGATACCCACATAAACGACAGGATCTTGGTTGAAGATCGCATTTCCATACGGAATGCTGGAAAGAATGGGAATGTTTATGGGCTGAATGTAAGTGGCAACCTGCCCTACGAGATCTCTGCCAAGAAAGCCTGTAAGGCCGAGACCAAGAAGGACGAGCATCAATCCAGTCACAGCCTGATCTACCTTCAGCGATACCGTAAAGAAGGCATGAATCAATGCGAGTAGCAAACCAGCAATACCCCCAGCCAGAACTCCAAGCCAAGGATTTCCTGTTACCAAACTAATATAAAATCCGGTCATAGCACCGCTTACCATCACTCCCTCCAACCCCAGATTCAGCACTCCACTTCTCTCAGCTATTATTTCTCCAAGGGTAGCGAATAGCAATGGGGTTCCAGCCCTCATCGACGCAGCTATGAGAGATGCAAGGAATTCAGCCTCAATCATCTTTTCTCACCTTTTTCTCCAAATGATATGCTATATCTTGTGAAGAAATCGCCACCTATGATGAAAAGCACAACTAAAGCTTGAAAAACATCTACTATCGCAACGGGGATACCAAAGGTTGTTTGCATAGCAGAGCCTCCAACATATAGCAATCCGAAAAGGAAGGCAGCGACTATCACAAACAACGGATTTCCTCTGGCAAGTAAAGCAACTGGGATTCCTGTATAGCCGTAGCCTGGAGAGACTGCTGCTCTAAGCCTTAAATGCAACCCGCTAACCTCCATCATCCCAGCAAACCCTGCTATTGCACCACCTATAAGCATCGCTGAAACAATGATCTTCTTTCTGCTTATTCCAGCAAACTCAGCAGCTTTAGGGTTTGAGCCAACGATTTTAACAGCGAAGCCATAAGATGTTTTTGTTATAAGAATATAGATTGCAATAGCTATTAAAAATGAAATTATTACTCCAACATGAAATCTTGTTCCAAAAAATCTTGGAAGAATCGCATAATCATTAAAAAGATCTGAATACGGGAAGTTATAAACCTCCTTCCCCCTCATAGGCCCGTAAACAAGATACTCAACCCAATATATTGCAACGTAATTCAACAGAAGCGTTGAAATAATCTCGTTCAGATCAAACTTCGCTTTAAGAAAACCAGGAATCGACGCCCATGCCATTCCAGCCAGCAAACCGAAAAGAACCATCAAGGGAAGCACGATAATCGGAGGATAGAAATAAAGAGCTACGAAGCTGGCAGCAAATGCTCCCATATAAAGTTGGCCTTCAGCCCCTATGTTCCATAGTCCAGCCCTGAGTGGGATGGAGACTGCGAGTCCGGTGAGAATTATAGGGGCAGTTTTGACGAAGAGCTCTGTAAACCCGAATTTGGTACCAAACGCCCTACTGAGCATAACGCCATAGGCTTCCAATGGATTAACACCTATCGCTAAAAGCAAAACGCCGACGAAAAGAAGAGAAGTCAAAATGGAAGCGACTGGAATGATTATGTAAACAATTTTTGGTGTTTCAAGCCTCTTTTCAACCTTTATCCGCATTTTCTACACCTTTGAGTTTAGTTTTCCAGAAAACCACCTGACATAAGAATTCCAATTTTCTCCAAGTCAGCCTCTTCCCTGTCAAAGATTCCCCTTATCTTCCCTTCATAAATGACTGCTATCCTGTCGCTAAGCTGCATTATCTCTTCTAAGTCTTCTGAGATGAGTAATACCGCTTTCCCCTCTTCAGCAAATGAGATTAGCCTTTTTCTCACGTACTCTATGCCAGCTATATCTAGACCACGAGTTGGTTGTGATGCAACAAGCAATACAGGATTTCTTGAGAGCTCTCTAGCAATTATCAGCCTCTGAATATTTCCCCCAGAGAGCGTTCTTGCTGCAACCTTAGGTGATGGAGTTTTTATCCCAAATTCATCAATCAGCTTTTCAGCGTGCTTTTCGATAATCTCAAAATCCATAAACCCATTTTTTGTGAATTTTACATAATCGCGAAGGATAAGATTCTCTTCAACCGTTAGCGAAGGAGCCATTCCGGTTTCTATTCTGTCCTCTGGTATGCATGAAATTCCCAAGGCCACTCTTCTGCCAACTCCGTAATCGGTTATGTCTTCACCATTGAAAATCAACCTTCCTTTCTCAACCTTCCTAGTCCCTACTATCACCTCTTCTAGTTCCTTCTGTCCATTTCCAGAAACCCCAGCCATTCCGAGAATCTCTCCTCGCTTTACTGTAAGGTTGATTCCCTTTAAAGCAGGTAATCCACGATCGTTCTTTGCGTAGATCTCTTCAATCCTAAGAACAGGTTCACCAGATTCCTTTTTTTTCTTTTCAATGACGATCTCAACCTCTCTCCCTACCATCAGCCTTGCAAGATCTTTCTCGTTCGTATCCTTTGTGATGAGTGTTCCAACATTTTTACCTCTCCTCAGGACTGTAATCCTGTCCGTTACTTCTAGAGCCTCTTTCAGCTTGTGAGTGATGAAAATTACCGTTAAACCCTCCTCAGACATTCTTCTTAGGGCTTTGAAAAGCTTTTCTGTTTCAATGGGGGTAAGAACAGAAGTTGGTTCATCGAGAATCAGAAGTTTTACATCTCTAAAAAGGGCTTTCAGAATTTCGACCCTCTGCTGCTCACCAACACTCATGTTAATAACTTGTTCATCAAAATCAACTTCTATACCATAGGTTTTAGATAATTTCTCAACCCTCTTTCTGGCCCATTCGTAGTCCATCAGCGGATCTTTAGGCGTTCGATATCCTAGGAGTATGTTATTCAGGGCTGTCATCTTGTTTACGAGCATGAAATGCTGATGGACCATTCCGATTCCAGCTTTGATTGCATCTCCAGGAGAATGAAACTCAACTTTCCCTCCATCAAATATTATCTCTCCTCCATCAGGTCTGTAAAGCCCATATAGAATGCTCATGAGAGTTGTTTTTCCCGCTCCGTTCTCTCCAAGCAGACCATGGATTTCACCTGCATTCACTTCAAAATCAACTTTATCGTTGGCAACCACTCTTGGGAAAATCTTCGTTATTCCTTTCATTTCAAGGATTTTTTTATTCTCCATTTTGTTGTCTTCTGTTTTGTTTTCTGAATTCAATTCAGAACTTACCAAATTCGATCCCCCAAATCTCATTCGAGGTTTAAAAGTTTAAAGATTTAAAAGTTTAAAACATCTCTTGCACATTTAACAAGCTCAGGAGAGACAGAAAGATTAAATCTTTTTTTCAGTTCTTCTGCAATACTCTCGTCCTTTTTTACCCCACATCCATCGATTTTTTGCATGAAACCAGCTATCGTTTCAATTAATCCCCAAGGGTAAACAACCCAAACCCATTTTTTAAGAACCTCACCCGAGTAATCTGGAGAGAATTTTGAGGTTTTTTTGTATTGAAGCACGACTGTTCTGATTTCTGAAGCTCCGGTTTTCTTAAGATGGGAGATTACAACATTCAAAGTTTTACCGGTATCGGCAACATCATCCACCACCAAGACCTTCTTCCCTTCAATTTCAACGTTTATCGGTTGAGTTATTATTGCCTCATCTTTCGTCTGAACCACATCCCAATATTCCGCTTTCACGCTGTAAAGCTCTCTTATACCTAGAAAATCGCTTATAATCCTCCCAGGAATCCATCCTCCCCTTCCGATTGCCACAATTACATCGGGCTTAAATCCTGATTTTTTGATGGACTTTGAGATCTTCAAACAGAGATCATAAATCTGATTCCATGAAAGCTGCCGACATTCGACTTCCATGTCTCTGAATAGTTATTGAGTTTTAAACCTTTTCCAATTTGGTTAAGGTTGAATGTTAGAATGGGGGTGGTTTTGTCGATTGATGTGTAAAGTTTAATTGCCGTCTTACAAATTTGTTCAAATTGGAATTGAAAAACCAAAACGAAAACCAAAATGAAAACTTAAATATGAAGTTTACAGCTTTCTTTTCCAATATTCAATAGTTTCTGCGAGTCCTCCCTCTAAACTATAGCTCGGCTTGAAACCTATCTCTCTCGCCCTTGAAATGTCTGCTGCCGAATGTTTTATGTCTCCCTCCCTCTCTTCTTCGTAGATTGGATTTAGTTCCTTACCGGCAAGTCTGCATATAAGATGGGCAAGCTCATTTATACTAACGCTTTTTCCACTCGCTATATTGTAAACACCCTTTCCCTTCTCCATAGCAAGCATATTTGCTTTCACCACATCCTTAACGTAGATAAAATCCCTTGTTTGCTCACCGTCTCCATAAATTATCGGGTTCTCTCCTCGAAGAACCCTGAGGATGAATTTTGGTATTACAGCAGCGTAATCTGAGAAAGGGTCTTGCCTTGGACCATACACATTGAAGTATCTAAGGCTTACACTTTTCAACCCATAAATCTCATTGTAAACCTTGCAGTAGTTTTCTGCAGCAAGTTTCGAAACTGCATATGGGGATTTAGGTTTTGGGAGAGTTGTTTCTTTAAGCGGAAGAGAATCGCTGTCTCCGTAAACAGCACAGGAAGAAGAGTAAATTATCTTTCTCACATCCCGAATTCTTGCAGCTTCAAGCACGTTAAGTGTTCCTTTTACATTCACTTCATTGGCTCGTGTTGGGTCTTTAACACTCTCCTGAACGCTAACAACAGCAGCAAGGTGGAAAACATAGTCTGTTTCTTTAAAAACATTCTTCAGCAAACTTAAATCGAGTATGTCCCCTCTCACCAGTTTTACATCCATTCCCTCTAGGTTTGAGAGGTTACCAGTCGAAAGGTTATCTATTACTGTAACCTCCATGGATTTAAAAAGCCCCCTTACAAGATTTGATCCAATGAAACCACAGCCTCCCGTTACAACTACTCTCATCCTCACCACCTAAGGAAGAGGAAATAAAATGTTTCTGGAATTCATCATCATTTCGTTTTAACTTATTCAACTACCTTTTCAACTTTAACTTTCCTCTTTCCGATTAAACTTGAGATTCTGTATCCAACAAAAACCAATAATTGGGCAAATAAATCCCCAACTTGGTTCTTCTCGTTCTTGTAAATTACACAATCTACCTGCATTTTTGGAACTATGCTCGCAGCAATATTAAATGATTAATCTCCTTGACATGATTTTGGTCTTATCGAGAGCTGGCGCTACAATTAGCGTTTTACTCTTGAGAAAAATTGACAAAGAGGACACTCTCAAAGTATCTTCCCTTATAAACGTTCCTACGGTTTTCTCCTTAGAATTGCTAAGAACTTAAACTTCTCAAAATCTTGGTGGCTTTTCTGACTTCTCTGTAATTCCATTGAGCAAACTACAGATTACTTTGCAGATTACACTCGTAACTTACTTGTAAAGTACTAAAGTACTTTTATCCGGGGGTCTCACCATTCTGATGAGTACTGAGGAAATCAGACAGAATACGCCGAGATACATCAAAACGAGTGTGAAATCACCTGTAAAATCAAGGATGTACCCACTGAGAGATGGACCAATTATACCAGCAATGAAGCCATAGGCCGTGAAAACAAGTCCAAAAATTGCTCCAAAATGCTTTAAACCGAAGCAATCACTTGCCAATGGAGCAGAAACTGCAAACAATGTACCGAAAGCAAAACCGATGAATGCAGCAAGGATGTAAATCAAAAGTGGATTTAAAGGCTGCAATAACAAGAAGTAAGCGATTCCTGCGAGAAGGAAACTGAGACTCATTATGTTGTTCCTTCCAAAGTGGTCTGAGATTACTCCTGAAATCAATCTGCTGACTCCGTTCGTTAGGTTAAATGATGTCAGGACAAGAATGGCTGATTGAGCTGTCAATCCTTTTAATACTCCTAAAGGAACGGACAAGCTGATCATGGATATGCCAGCAGCTCCTTGCAATGCCCAGACAAGCCATAAAAACCAGAAGCTGGATTTTTTAAGACTTTCTTTTACAGTTAATGATGGTAAATGAACCTCTTTTCTCTCTTTTACTTTGGGTGAATGAATAGGAATCGATGCAAGAATGCCGGTGACAAGAATAACTGCTGCAAGGATTAAGTTCATGTTCAAGTATCCTAAGGTCTCAAACAATCCAAGAAAGACTGGAGACATTATCGCAGCCGACAAACCAAAAATCATCGTTGCCGCTCCTGAAACGAGACCCTTTGATTCGGGGAACCAGAGCTGAACGACTGTTACTGCTGGAATATAAATAAAACAAGAGTGAATACCGTTGATAAACGCCCATAGATATACAAGTTCTATGGAAACAGGAAAAGCTATAAGAAAAAAGTTCAAACCAGAGATTAGAATACCAAGGATTATCATCAGTCTAAAACCATACTTTTCCTGCCATTTTCCTACGAAGAACATGAAAATGCCCACGGCTGCAAGAATGAAGAAAATGATGTTTCCGATCTCCCCACTGCCCACGTTCAGCAATTGCTTCCAGTATGAACCCATAACGCCAGGATAGCCGAAAACGAGAGACCCCGACCAGAACAAAACGATCAAACTTCCAGCAAACGAGGCGTACTTTCCCATGATTTCACCGTCTAAAATCTAAAATTTTTAAACATTAAATTAACCAGATCCTAAAAATCTTTTGTTTTTTGAGATATCTTGAGGTTAAAATCAAACTAATTCCACAAACATGTGCTACTTAAACACACAGTGGAGGGACAAACTCGTAAAATTGGTGATAAAAATGAGAATTGCGCTCTCTCTTAAACAAATTTCGACAATCTTGTATAAGACTATTCACTCCTTGATTTTTTAAAGTTTGAAAAAGTTGAAGAATAGTGATAAGATGCTCTGACTTCAATATTGTGAGCTAACCTAAATGGGTTGCCAATGCTGCATGAAAAGAAGGTGAAGATCTTAGTGATGATGCTTTGAAGTAAGCTTTGAGACTCGTTTTAGAGTTTATTGATAAAGTACGTACATTGAAGACATTAAAGCAGTATTTTGTCTTTCTCTCCAGCACCTCACAAGGGGCTAAAGAGTGTCTCTACTCAGAAGGGATGACACCGAGTTGTTGCATCAGACCTAATGCGTCATTTAAGCCCCAGATCTCCCCGATCTTGCCACCAGCAAAACGATAGATGGCAATTCCCATCCATGTTACATGCTTGCCAGTGGGGGCAATGTCTCGAAAAGGGCCCTTGTGCGTGCCATGAGCCGTCCAGCGCGCTACAACTTTGTCCTCTTCAGCGACTATATCTTCAATGGAAACGTGTAGGTTAGGAAATGCAGTAAGGAACATTGTAGCAAACTGTTTCCATCCTTCCAGTCCTTTAATATCGGTACTAGCAAAGTGAAGAACACAATCGGCAGCTAACCATTTATCCCCCACAGACAAATTTCCCTTATTGTAGGCTTCATCCAGAAACTGCTGAACAATAGATTTGTTTCTTTCTGCAGACATACTTTACCACCTATTTTTAATATATTTTATAATTAGCATTTAAACATAAATACTTTTCTATCAAATTTTATACCAAATTTATAAAGTAATCCAACTTGTGTTTATTTACGACCAAATTCTTAGATGAGGGCGAAGATTGAGTGGGTAAGAAAAAAGAATTGCTAATACAGTTGATATTGTTCTCACAACTCTTCCCGACACGATAATGATTTCGAAGAACTTAGATATGAAAAATTTTGTAGGCTTACATCAGGGTATTTTCTTGGATATTTAGATAAATACCCTAAATTATATTATTTTTCATGAAATTGGGTGTACAGAAACGTAATTGTACGTACACTAAACAAACCAACCAGAAGGGGGAAAAAGAAGGATACTGTACCAGAGACGAAACAGGTCAAGATTAATTTAACAGTATCAAAAGTAAACCTGCGACTGGCTAAAAATAAACAACTTCGAAATTAGATTAAACCCTATATACTAGTTCTTTACCTGAAAGATTGGATGCTCCAGTAATGGATGCAACCACGGAAAAATACTTTAGACTTGAGCCTAATGGGTATTCCATAACTTTCCCGGAACCAAATGATGAACAACTTAAAATAATAGAAAAACTTGTAGGAAAAGATATTACATTGGAAGAATACATTGAAAAGGTCTACCCTGAGCTGTTAAAAGATGTGCCGGAAAATGTGAGGATAAACTTTATTCAACAAAAATCGTTTGGCCTAGCGAAAAAGCTGTTAGCTATGCAACTGAAAAAGCGGTGAATGAATCAATAAAACAGGAATACATACTTCGACTTGACAAATCGGAACTCTGGCTAGCTCCAAGGTGGCCGCATCTTAAATACACATCATGGAGCGAAATAATTTATCCATGGCATCGCACGATTCCATTCATGGCTGTGGAATCTTATCTGTGGTACAGACCAATTTTAGACTGGCCACCTGAGCTGAAGTCTTTTACGGCAAAAGTATGTAGCAATTGTTATGAAGTCCGTGCAGAAAAAGTGTATGCTGCTAGTTACGGAGGTTACTGGCATGTAACTGGACATCACTGGGGAGATTATCCATCAGGATATAATCCACCAGATTACGATTCGGTAACAGACACGGGGTGGGTTCATGTTGGCCCTTAGCTCAACGCCCATAGTAAGCGATTCGAACATAGGGATTGCAATCCATAAAACTTTCATTTTTGAAGTAATTGGTTTTATAATTTTTTTATTGATATTGTATTTAATATATCGAAAAACCAAGAGAAGAATACTGTTTGTAATAATCTTGATTACTGTAGTCATAGGAGTATTTTTCACCTTCTACCCATTTGTATCATCTATATTTATGCAAGGTCCAGATGACACCCAACCTCCTGAAACAATCATATTAGAGATCGTGAAACTCAAGCAAGAGCCAGGGGTCTATTCTATACTAAATGAAAGCGAGCTGGAAAATAATAGGCTAAGAAATCTAAAGAAAATTCTGGTGGAGATGGAGGAAAAGAAAATTAAGAGAATAGGCTTTGAGTTGTCGAGGGATGAGGGGTTTGCCATCAGCAATTACCTTATACATAAACAAGGTGAGCCATGCTGTACACCTTATCATGCCCAGTTTAAGTACAAAGGAGAGTTCTACGGATTGGAGATTAAAGGCAATTGATGTGATAGTTGTGAAAGCGACAAAACTTGTTCTATTGTTGGTGATATTGGTGATTGTAGAAGGAACTGCGACAGCAACCATAGTGAAAGACAACCAACTCGATAAAAAACTCGAAAATCTCAGAGAAGTTCTGAAAAATAAGAAGCTGACAGGAGAACAGGTAGAAAAATCATCGAGATAATTAAAATCCTTAGCAAAAAACTGCCAGAGAAACAGATAGATGATATAATAAAATCCTGTAAGGAGGGTGGATAGTTTGTTCAACATTGTCTCTAGAGTAGCGTGAAGAGCTGAGAAAGCTTGCAATGAAGCATCCTAGGCCACCCCTAGGCTATACCGGAAACAAATCCATGGAAAATAAAAGATACAACTGTCCTCGGATCCTATGATGTACAAAGAGATGGAAGGATGTATACAAATGCCTTCGCTTATGCTTCACTGCCAGTCTGGGTTTGAGATTCTGCATTTCAGGAGCTTACCTTCTACATCGATTAACTCAGATTTTACTCCCAGCTTGTCGTGTGGTATTCGAAATGGGTGGAAACATAGTCGTCTATTGTGTTCGCTGTCTCTCCGGGATTGTTCAAAAATGCAAGATTTGAAATCCACTTTCTCTCCTCTTCTAAAGTTTTAAGACTGATAAACAGCCATTTAAAGTCCTCAATGTTCATCTTTCTTTCATCGAAGGTGTTGTACAGAAAATTATCCATGCTTTAACCCCTTTTAATTCCTTTAACCCGTAGAAAGATGTCTATAATGTCAATGTTAAGCAATGTGTGGTTTTAAAGGAGACAGAAAGGAGACAGGTTTCATGCTTACTTTTTTAGAAAGGAATTCTAAAGCATTGTGGAAGTTAGCCGGAGATAATTGTGAATAGAGATTCTGGTACAGATGGGCTTTGCAGAGGTAAAGACAAGTTATAGACATAAAATTTGGCCATAGGGTTCAGCAGAAGGATTCTTTTCAAGGTTTAAAGATAGAACGAAAAGATTCTGTAATAATTTCTTTATAATCGCCCAGGTATTATCTTCTTGAGGATACTGTTAGCTCGAATCAATCATTTACCATATATAAATTTTTCGAAATTGCTAGGTTTTTTCCTAACATTTTCGTGTGTTTTATATATGATTATGTTGGAAAGCTATAGGTAGCGGGAGGTGACGGCGGGATGAAAGCAATAAGAGTGGGTTTGGTTTTGTTGATGGTGCTGGTGACTGCTGGAGTAGCGATTGCAATGACAGGCGCGAATTCTAAAACAGAACATTATCGACACGACATGCAGGGTCGATGAAGCACACGAAACATGGGCAGAAAGAGAAGACTTCTTTGAAGAGTCTAACCACAGCTATTTCAGACTTTCGAGTTTGTATTGCACCAAATTACAACAAAGTAAATTGGGGGGATAACATTCCAACGACGCACTATGCTTTGTGGCCGATGATGACGTTGTTTACCTCTTCTCGGGGATACAGGCACCTGGTGCTGGAAGTTGGAGTGGAAGAACGACTATAATACAACCTGTACTCGAACATAACCAGGACAAGCTAATTCCTTCTAGCATTGGTAGGTATTAGTGATAATTTTTAAAATTTAGAGTAGTAAATTCTTATAAGTGAGAAAAATGATAAACAGGTACATCGATCCGGAGAAGATAGATATAAAAGAGGATTGTGCCGAGATTGACGAAATTTATGCCGGAGAGAGAATTGAAGGTTTCAGCCTGAGAGGTTTTGAGCTTGTTGAAAAGGCTGATAGCTTCGAGGATGGAATCGAGCTGGTCATCCCTTCGTTTCTCTCTGATGTGGAAGTGGCAGGATTTCACATAAAGGTTGCATGTGAGCTGAGTGAAGAAGCTGTCTCAGCCCTAGAATCTTTGATTGGAGAAGTCTTAAACAGAATTAAAGGAGTCGAGTACAAATTCAGGAAGGAAAAGGTTGTGCTAAATCTAACCAATATCGATCAGAAGACCTTTGAATGTATGGCAAAGCTTTTGTATGATGCATTTAAGAAAATTCCGGTTGTTGAAAAGGTTAGAGTTAAAATAATCCTTGATAAAGAGGAGTTCGACAAAATTTTGAAATATGCAGCTAGGAAACATGAAGAAAGGGAGAGGTTATTTCAAAGGAAAGAGGGGGAGGTTGACAAATTCTACATCTGCACCTCTTGCCAGTACTACCTCCCCGGTCATGGATGTGTGATCTCTCCTGAAAGGCCCTCTCCATGTGGAACAACATGGATTGAAGCAAAGGCTGCAGAGGAGCTTGAAGTCGTGAAATACTACTCTCCAGCTAAAAAGGGTGAGAAAATCGCTGAATCTGAGTATTTAGGTGTCAATTCTGCCATTGAGGCTGTAACGGAAGGAAAAATTAGTAAAATCTCTTTGCACTCTGTTCTCAAGAATCCTCCATCTATCGGTTTATATTCTGAGCTGATAATCTTTTACGACCCTGACAAGGATGGCTTTGGGATAGTTGATAGGAATTTCAAAGGAAAAACACCTCTTGGCCTAACTTTTGAGGAGATGGAGAAAATAATGGTTGGGCAGCAAGTTGAGGGGTTCGTTGGGGCGAGCTATGCCTACCTCAAAAGCGAGAAGTTTTTAAAGGATGAAGGAGGATGGAACAGGGTTTACTGGGTATCTCCTAACGTTTACGAATACATTAAATCCTTCGTTGATAAGAGGCTTTTGGAGAAACTGAAGGGGAATTGAGGATCTTGGAGTTTCCTTTTTGGCACTATATCTCACGTTACATTCATATACTCTTCAAATTCAATTTAGGGTGATGGTGAAGGTAAAACTCTTTGCGAACTTCAGAGAGGCAGCTGGAGAGAAAGAAGTAGATCTAGCTGCTACAACTGTAAAAGAACTTCTTAACAATCTTGTAAAAAAGTTTCAGAATCTCGAGCCATTGATTTTCGAAGATGGGGAGCTTAGAGATTATGTCCACATAATGGTTAATGGAAGACACGTAAACCATTTAGAAGGCTTGGACACTCCACTGAAAGAAAATGACACCGTTGCAATTTTCCCTCCAGTAAGTGGCGGATAGATTTTTTAGATTGAAGGATTGGCAGGTTTAAGATATTAAGATAAAAAGGATGGAGAAAATGACTGACAAGATTATCTCTTATAAAAAAGCTCTTAACATGGTAAAAAACAGGTTCAGTCCTACAGGCATCGAGGAGGCTAGCTTAGAAGCATCTGTTGGGAGAATTCTTACAGAAGACTTGAGAGCTAAAGTCAGTGTACCACCATTTGATATTTCATTAGTGGATGGATACACTTTTGCTGTTGATTCTGTAGCTTCCGATGAAGAGGTCAGCAATTACGTTTGGGTCAACACGGGTGATAGAATTCCTGAAGGTATGGATAGGGTTGTGAAATTCGAGGATGTAGTTGAAGAGGTTGGAGAGAGGGGCAAACTCATTTTAAAACATAAGCCAAAGAAGTGGGAGAATATCAGAAGGAAAGGTGAGGATATTTCAGAGGGGGAATTAATTCTTAAGAAGGGGACGATAATCGATGGATTGAAGATCGTTTCACTAAAAAACTGTGGAATAGAAGGGTTAAAGGTTTACAAGAAGCCAAGAGTTGCCGTAATTGCAACGGGAGACGAGCTTGGCGATGAAATCGCTTCAAGCAACGATCTTATGCTTTCTCTTCTCCTCCGGCAATGGGGATGTGAGGTAAAAAACTTCCCCGTGCTGAAAGATAGGGAAGAAGAGATCAGAGTTGCTCTCGAAAGTTTAAGGGAATTCGATCTCATTTTAACGACAGGAGGAACTTCAAAGGGCAGAAGAGATCTGATGAGAGGGGTTGTATCAAAGATTGGGAGAATCTATTTCCACCAGACTAGAATTAAACCTGGAAGAACAGCATTTTTTGGTGAAATTCATTCCAAAATTTATTCCAAAGTTTCTAAAGTTCATTCTAACTCAGAAAATTCAAAAAGGTCAATTCCAATCTTCTGCCTGCCTGGAAACCCACCCGCATGCCTCGCTGCTTTTATGCTGTATGTAAGGCCTGCTGTTCTTAAGATGATTGGAACTGAGGAATTTACTTTTAGGGCGACGATTTCTGGCCATCTTTCCCCTTCCAAAAGCACGAGATTCATTCTTCTGAACTTTAACGGCGATAAGGCAACCCCGCTAAAAGGAGGGTTTTTCAAGAGTTTGTTAGCCGCCAACAGCTATCTAATCTTAGAAGAGGGCAAAGGGATTAAAGAGGGGGAGATCGCTGAAATTCATCCCTTGATAAATTTGTCATCTCTGGGGGCTTGAGAATGAAGAACGTAGAGAATCTCAAATCTTTCAAAGGCTCTGAAAGATTAGAAAAACATGTTCGGAGAGGATCTAAAAACCTGATAACTCTCCTTACCGACTTTGGAGACTTCTATTCGGGGATTATGAAAGGTATAATCCTCTCGATTAATCCTAATGTTTGGATAGTAGATATCACTCATTCAGTTGAGCCCCAAAATGTTAAACAGGCGGCATTCCTTCTTGTGAGCTACCACAGCTTCTTCAAGAATTGCGTGCATGTTGTGGTTGTTGATCCAGGTGTTGGGAGTGAAAGGGAAATTATTTTAGCTGAAAACGATTCGAACTGCTTTATCGCTCCAAACAATGGTGTTCTGTCTGAAATAATGGAAGGATGTGAAATTTACCGTGTGGATATAAGAAAAGCGTCAAAGTATACAGGCAAGCTATCATCAACCTTCCATGGCAGAGATGTTTTCGCTCCTGCAGCAGCTCTGGTTGCGATGGGCAGAAAGGATGAGATAGCCGAGCCTTTTGAAGGTGAAGTCATCAAGATAGATATTTTTGATGCAAAAATTGAAGGAAACCAGATAGAATTCTCAATTCTCTATATCGATACTTTTGGAAATGCGGTTACGAATATAACAAAAGAAATGATCGATGAAATTCAACCAAGAGAGTTCATTTTAAACGGAAGAACTTTCCCGTTTGTTGAGAAGTACGTGGATGTCAATGAAAGAGAGCCTTTAGCCCTCATAGGAAGTTTTGAAACCTTGGAATTCAGTATCAGGGAGGGAAATGCTGCAAAGGAATTTGGGCTTAAGACCGGCAGGTTTAGGGCGAGCTTTAGGTGAAAGTTAAAATGTATTGTAAGAATTGTCAAAGAATAAAAACAGCGGCAGAAACAACAGTGGTGTAGTCTTCCACTTCTGCTACCTTGTGAATACTCAGTTTTTTTGAAGCCTTCGTGTTAAAGGCACTTTCAACCATATAGTTGGCTATCTCCTCTGCATGATCAAGCGATCCTTCATACCACTCTCCCGCATGTTCTGCGATATACCCGTTTTTTGCATCATCTTCTGGTTTAGCAGCAGCAATGCTTGCAAAAATCTTTTTTCCCTTTTCGTTGCTTGTATATCTCGCCATCACCGTGAAGACTATCTGTCCAGGCTTTAGTTCTGAAAGTCCTTCTTTGCTGTCAACGAATTCACATTCTGGTGGCAAAATGCTGCTCACTGGAACGAGGTTGAATTTCTCGATTCCGGCATCTCTCAAAGCGAGTTCAAAGCTAACCAGCGGATCTTTGTGCTTTCCTACTCCACTAACGAAAAAAACCTTTTTAGGTATGAGATTCATTTACTCACCTTAGAAGAAAAGATCTCTTAAATCCCAGAGAAGCCTGGGATTTTTCTTGATCATTTCAATCATGAGTCTTCTAAAACTTATCTGTTCGAGATCATAGCCCGAAATACTCTTCATGAGTTTGTTGATCGTTTCGTCATCCATTTTTAGCATCTTTTTCTGGATTATCTTGTTTCTCCTAAGAGTCTCGCCGAAATCGTTCTTCCACATTTCATCGTACCTCCTCAAAAATTCCTTTGAAAAGTCGTTTGCATCGATGGCTTCTTTGGCAACTTTTCCTGCGAAATAGCCCCCCTTTATTGCGTTTGCTATTCCGCCACCTGTCATCGGGTCTGCATGTCTTGCTGCATCTCCCACGAGCATAACGTTATCCGCTACAGCCGTCTCTATTGGTCCCGTAACGGGAACCCCTCCCGCAACCACCTCGATTATCTCCCCTTCTGGGTAGCGTTCCTCGATGAATTTATCGAGATGCGATTTCGGCCCCTTCTTCGTCTTTGTGGGAAGCACACCAATCCCAACGTTTGCTGTGTTTTCACCCTTTGGAAAGAGCCAGATGTATCCGCCAGGAGCATATCTGTTCCCGAGCCAGAAGTGTGTGTAGTCTGCATCGAATTCGATTCCCGTCATGAGATATTGCACGCAGCTTTCTATCTCTCCAATCTTTACTGTGGTATCGATTCCTGCCCATTTGCCAACTCTACTTTCAACACCGTCCGCTCCTATGACTAGCTTAGATTTCATGCTGAATCTTTCCCCCATTCTTCTTAGCTCAACCTCAACCCCATTTTCGGATCTTTTCATGGAAGTTGCGGTTGTTTTGACTAAAACATCAGCTCCAGCTCTTGCTGCCATCCTTGCAAGCGCCCTATCGAAGATTTTCCTTTCGAGGACAAACCCAACCTCGTTTCCTGCCATCTTCGCGGTCATTTTGATCTGGGTTCCATCAGGGGAGTAGATAATCGCTCCAACTACTTCTTTTGCAATCCAGCTTTTTTCAATCTCAAAAAATTCCTCTAATACCTCTCTGCTCACCCCTTCAGCACACCTAACGGGTGCTCCAATTTCCTGTCTTTTCTCAATCAGAAGGACATCCAAACCAGCTTCGGCTGCTGTTTTTGCTGCCATCGAACCTCCAGGTCCGGCTCCAACAATTATGACATCGTAATCGTAATCTTGCATGCTATCACCTGAAAACTAGCTTTCTGTCTCGATTATCTCAATTGCCTGCATTGGACAAGCCCTTACGCATGCCTTACAGAGGGTACACTTCTCCTCATCTATGTAAACGAAGGTCTCGATGAGAACGTTTGCATCGTATTTGCAAACAGCTATGCAAGCGGCACAGTAAGCGCATTTGTATCTATCAATTACGATCTTACCGGTTTCATTGTTTTTACCATCTTTCTTTTGCTCTGGCAAGGCGATCACCCTGATTTATTTTAATCTTTTTTAATTCTTTTTAATTTTAATCTTTAATTGCTTTAATAGGCTTTTGAAATGGCAGAAAGCACACCTCTACCCCCACAAACTATGCATTCTCCCACATACTCTCCCTCAAACCAACCTTCAGCTTCCTCAAAACTTCCAAGTATGCCTGCGGAGGTGTCCTTTTCAATTGTCTCAGCACAATCTTCAGACATGCAGAAATGAACAAGGGCGACTCCCTTTTCTACCCAATCTTTGATGTCATCGATGACATCGAAGTATTTAACCCTAGCTCTCATCTCCTCAAAAGCCTTATTCCTCATCCTACCCTTCATTTCTGTTGCCCATCTTTCTATGTTCTCCTTTGTAATCTCTGTGGAGTTTATTCTGCTTTTCTTCTTTTCATCTCTGAAAGAAATCGTTACCTCATTCTCCTCTACCTCTTTTGGTCCTATTTCGATTCTTATTGCAGCCCCCTTGAGTTCCCACTTGTAATATTTCGAGCCTGGCCTGTCGTCGCTATCATCCAAAACAACCCTGTAACCCATTTCTTTAAGCTTTCTTTCGATTCCCCTTGCTTTTTCCATAACTGCTTCTTCCTTACCTTTATAAAGCACGGGTATTATCACGAACTGAACCGGCGAAACTTCAAAGGGTAGAACGAGACCTTGGTCATCTCCATGGATGCTTATAAGTGCTGCGACGCACCTCTCCGATATCCCGTAGCATGTCTGGTGGGTAAGGTTGTGGTCTCCTTCTGGAGTTTCATATTTTATATCGAATGTCTTCGCGAAATTGTCGGCTAAATGATGAACGGTTCCAATTTGCATAGTCTTTCCATCCGGCATTATCGTATCGAAAGCTATAGTATAGGCCGCTCCGGGAAACTTATCCCATTCTGGCCTTTTGAAGACCATGTATGGAATGCCGAGAAAATCGTAAAACTCCTTGTAAAGGTTTATCGCCATTTTTACCTGTTCTTCTGCCTCCTCAAAGTTTCTGTGAACGGTATGGGCTTCTTTGAATGATGTTATCTCCCTAAGCCTTATCATTGGCCTTGTGTGTTTAGTTTCATATCGAAAGATGTTTACGATCTGGTAAACTCTCAGTGGCATGTCGGAATGGCTTCTTATCCAGAGCTTGAACATCGGGTACATGGCTGTCTCGCTTGTTGGCCTTAATGCAAGCTTTATATCGAGTTCGTCAAGCCCACCATGGGTTACCCAGTAAACCTCGTCCTCAAACCCTTTAATGTGTTCTCCTTCTTTTCCAAGCTCCGTTTCAGGGATGAGGGTAGGGAAGTAAACCTCATTGTGATCTCTATCCATTATCTCCCTCAACTTTCCATAAACCAGTTGTCTAAGTTTGAATCCAAAGGGGAACCACACATAAAGTCCCTTTACTGGATATCTCACGTCCATAAGCTCTGCTCTCTGGATGAGCTCATGATACCACTCTGAAAAATTCTCTTTGGGTGGCAAGCTCTCTACTTTCTTCTCTCGAACCTTCACCTTTTCCTGAACCATTCTTTCACCTGGGATAATTATGTTCTTATTGTTGAGCGAAGCTTTGCTTGGTTTGACAAGAAGCTAAAAATAGCTTTCGAATTTTAAGTTTTTTTTCAGAGTTTGTACTATTCATATTGTTTGCTGATTTTCTTGAATCATTTGTGATTTTGCAATACGGCCTTTGATACGCAACCTCAATAGTTAAATTTAAACTAGTATAAATCTATTCAAATAAAAAACTATTGCAGGTGTTATGAAAGTCTCAATTAGAGCTGCTGCGAAAAGTATTGGAACGACTATTTTTAAAAATTTTTTAAGGAAAAATCTCAAAGCGTTGGCGATATCCACTTGTTCTCCTTTGAAAACCTTTTGATAAAATAATCCTCCTAACTTCATCCCGTAGGCAGATGCTAGGATCACAGCTGGAATTTCAAGAATTCCATGGGGTAAGAGTGCTAACAAAATCGTAAGAAATCCAACTTCCGAGCCTTTTATAAATGCAACCATGCCAATTAGATACCCATTAACGAAAACGAAGAAAAATGGAAAAATTCCAAAAAAGAATCCGCTTATCAGGGAAATGAGGGATTTAGCTGTATTGTTTAGGAAAATTATACCAAAAACCTCAATGGGATTGCTAAAATCAATAAATTTGAACCCCTCAAAGAGCTGTTCAACGAATTGCGATGATGTATCAGGATTAGACGATGCGAAGGTATATCCCAAGGAGGCGGCAAAAAAGAATACGACAAGTAATATCCAGAAAAGTTTCGTACTTCCCTCTGAAAATTCTGCTTCTGCCATCATTCCAGAATATTACACTAGCTTTAGTTAAATTTAGCGGTTTTTGTAAAAATAAAGAGAGGTAAAAGAAAATTTTAAATTAATGGAGTTTTATTTTTTACTGAATGTCAACAGACATCAGAAAACCCATAGTAACAACTGTAGTTCTTCTTCTCGTTATAGTTCTCCTGGGGACGATCGGTTTCACAGTTCTCGAAGGTTGGAACCTTTTTGACTCTTTTTACATGACGGTTATAACCATAACTACTACTGGCTACAGAGAGATTTACGAGTTATCCTTCTATGGGAGATTGCTTGCGGTTGTGTTGATGTTCTTCGGGATTGGAGTTTTTTTCTATGGTATCAATCTCATTATGCCTGCACTCGTTCAAAGAAGGATGGAGAGGTGGAGAAAGGTGCTTGAAAGTATTACGGACCATTATATAGTTTGTGGTTTTGGTGTTATGGGAAAAGAAATTGTAGATGAACTCTCAAAGATAACGGATAAAGATAAGATAGTAATAATCGATGAGAATATCGAGAAGGTGACTGTTGCCAGAGAAAATGGTTACATTGCTTTTCAAGGAGATAGCATAGAGGAAAAGACCCTTGAAAGGGCAAGAATAAGACATGCCAAGGCGTTGATAGCGTGTATGTCAGATTCAGCTAATGCTTTCACAATAATGACGGCAAAAGAACTAAACCCCAACATTTACACAATGGCAATTGCAAGGACTCCTGCCGGGATCAAGAATACGAAAAGGGCTGGAGCTGATCAGGTTCTTTCCCCCTATTCCGATACGGCGAAAAAAGCATCGATAATACTGAGAAGACGTGGAGCAGCTGAGTTCTTTGAAATAATCAGCAAGGTTGGAGAAGACTTTATGCTGGAAAAAGTTACAATGACGAACCGTGAATTCGATGGAATAAACATAAGAAACATCGATTTGAGGAATAAGACAGGAGCTACAGTCGTTGCAATTGAAAGGAATGGTGAAATAATTGTTCCATACGCAACACTCGAGCTTGAGTACGGTGACAATCTTTACCTTATTGGGAATGAAGAGCAATTGAGAAAAGCGTCGGAATATCTTGGAAAATCAGAAATTTAGATCAGATAGTCTGAAATGTTCAGATTCTGAGATTTACAGGAGTTATAGATCAATAAACTTCTCGATCTCCCTCAAACTTCTAATGTGTCCGTTTTCTCCTCTTCGGTCAATAAGAATCGATTTTATCCCTGCTTTTGTTGGTACTTCAAAGTCGAAATAAGGGTGGTCTCCGATATGTATGATTTTGGATGGGTGTAGGTTAAGGATTCGACAAATTTTGAGATAGACCTCGGGTTCTCTTCTTATATCTCCTATGTCGGAGGGGCAAGAAAAAGTCCTCCAAAAAAATTCGGACAACTCTGACAATTCGAAATCCATGATTTCTCTAACTGCATTGGAGACTGCTATTAGTTTGTATCTTCCTTTTAGTTTTTCAAGCACCTCTAACGCGTCGGGATATATCTTTAGTTCATCTTTGAATTCTTCTAGAATATCTTTTAGCTCTATATCCAGCTGGAATCTTTTAAACCAATAGTCAGGAAGATACCACCTTAGGTCTTTGTCTCCAACCTCATCATAGCATCTCTTAACAAATTCGAGAGCCTCTGAGTAATCAATTCCGTGTTTCTTAGAATAGTATTTCGGGATAAGCTCATTCCAGAATCTATCCATGAATTTTCCATCCACTACAGTTCCGTCGACATCGAAGGAAATTACTTTCATCTTTCTCTTTGAAATTGTTAAAGAGCTAAAATACTTTTGGTCTTGTTTAAAGTTGCAAAAAATTTTTATATGATTAAATTAATTGTATCATATTGTAACGCTAATTTGATATGGTGACAAATTATGACCGAAGAGAAAAATCAGATAGAAGCCCTAATCAAAGATCTTGGTTCAAGAGATAAGGATAAGAGATGGAAAGCATCTGAGGATCTTTCTAGGCTGGGTGAAAAGGCAGTGAGTCTATTAGTTGAAGCGCTGAAGAAAGGAAGGGATGAAGTTAAAGTTGGGGCAGCAATAACCCTTGGAAAGATTGAAGGGGCAAATCCGAAACCATTAATCGAGGCTTTGAAGGATAAAAACTGGGAAGTAAGATGGGCTGCAGCGACATCTCTCGGAAATCTAAGGGCTAAAGAGGCTGTTGATGATTTGGTGAAACTTCTCAGAGATGAAGCGTGGGATGTGAGGAGAGCAGCTGTGATTTCTCTTGGTAGGATCAAAGATCCAAGAGTTGTAGAACCACTTGTTGACGCTCTGAAATCAGATCTCATGATAAGATTCGAAGCTGCCAGAGCTCTGATCCAGATAGAGGGAAGCTGTGCCTGGACTGATATCTCTGCTTAATACGAGCGACCTTGATGTTAAGATAAAGGCTGCGGAAGCATTGGGATTGATAGGTTATGAAAGAGCGGTAGATAATTTAGTGGGTTTGTTAGACGATCCTGAGCAGGGCGTAAGAGAAGCAACTTCAAAGGCTCTTGCAAAAATAGGTGGAAAAGCGATCGATGAGCTCTTTTCATTTCTAAAATCAGGAGATTATAAACTGGAGGCTTTGAAAGCCTTAGAAGCCAATCTTGATGGGAAACACATAGAAGAACTTCTTGAAGTCTTAGTAGGATTGCTAAATGAAAGAGATGAGTATATAAGGTATGAAACTGTGGTAAATCTGGGTAAGGTGGGTGAAAAGGGGATTAAACATTTAATCGAGGCATTGGACGATGAAAGCGCACTGGTGAGGAGAGGTGCAGCAATGGCTCTCATTCTTAATAGAGAAACCTCCCTTAGATACCTTGAGAGGGAGCTGGAGGTTATATCTCCCAACATAGAAAAAGCCAGATTAATCCAAGATATAATCAAAAAGATAAAGCAATAGTGGGATTAATTCAGCTATTATGAGGGTTTTTGAAAAAGATTTTTATTTCATCTTTCAGAATCATAAAGGATGAAGGGACTTGTTGGCAGGATTTTCGGTGAGGCAAGCTCTACTGAATTCAATTTCGTTGTTTTTGATCCCAAAGATGTAAAAAGAACAGATTACGTTAAGGTATGGAATGACAGTGATGGATGGGTGGTCGCTCAGGTTATAGATATAGTTGCTACAACGGATCTCAAGGAGACGGACGTTTTGAAGGGCAGAAATGCAGAAAAGGAAACCTATATCGCAAAAGCTTACGTTATTGGTAAGAGAGATGAAAAAGGACTCTTGAGGATCCCAAAAACTCCTCTCGTACCGGGTGAGAATGTTTTTAAGGTGGATAAGGATCTAATAGTTGATGTTTTAGGTCTGAAAAGGGAAGGTGTTTATCTCGGTCTAATTGAGGATACTGATATTAGAGTAAATCTAGATGTGAACTCCCTTGTTCAAAAGCATTGCTGCATCTTGGCAAAAACAGGGAGTGGGAAAAGCTACACTGCTGGTGTGATAATCGAGGAATTGATTGAACGGGGAGTTCCGATGTTCATAATCGATCCGCATGGGGAGTACGCTTCGTTAAGAGAACCCAACGATAACCCGGATGAGATTGACAGGATGGGGTTCTATGGTGTATCTCCCAGAGGATATGGCAACAGAATAAGGATTTACGTTCCACCAAACTCTCCATTTATGGATAAGGCAGATGGAGTTCTGAAGCTAGATGGACTGAACCTCACCCCTGAGGAGATTATAGAACTCACGGGGATAACAAATTCAACCCAACAAGCATTGCTGTATCAGGCAATCAAGAACCTTAAAGGGAGAGATTACACGATAGAGGACATCATATCAGAGGTTGAGGCGTTAAAACATAATGCAAGATTTGGGTTACTTGGGCATCTGGAGAAGATACTTGACTCGAATCTCTTTGAAAGAGATGCCACCCCTATAGAAATTTTGCTCCAGAAGGAGAGGGCTGTCGTTCTTGATATGAGAGGTAGCCCACCTGAGCACCAAGATTTGATAGTTTCCCGGGTTTGCAGCATGCTTTTCGAACTTAGGAAGAGAGAGGAAGTCCCTCCAGGAATGATAGTGATAGAGGAGGCACATAACTTCATTCCAGAGCGTGGTTTTGGTAGAACGGTCTCAACTCAAATTTTAAGAACTATTGCGAGTGAGGGGAGGAAATTCGGTCTCGGACTACTCGTAATAAGCCAGAGACCTGCGAGGGTAGATAAAAATGTAGTAAGTCAATGTAATACGCAGATAATTCTAAGAATAACAAATCCCAATGACTTGACAGCAATAAAAAAGGGTGTTGAAGGTTTGACAGCTGAAACAGTCGATGAAATAAGAAGATTGCCCCCTGGTACAGCTTTAGTGGTAAGTCCGGAGCTTGAGAAGCCGGTTATTGTCAACATCAGAGTGAGAAAAAGCAAACATGGTGGAGCATCGGTCAGCGTGGTTAGTGATAAGAAAGAGAGGAGGGGTAAGGAAAAGAAAGATAAGAAGAATAAGAAAGAAAAGAAAGAGAAGAATAAAAAAGAGAGAAAGGATAAAACTATGGTTGGAAAATCTGAGAAAAAAGGATTTTTCAGGAAGATGTTTGGATGATTGAATACTTAAGATTGAATATTTAACAAACTGGATTGGATGAAGTAAGAAGAAGTAAAAAGTAGAGTAAAAAGATAAGGTAAAATTAAATAAAAGGGTGATTGGGTTGAACTACCTCGTTAGGCTTCAGGGTGGTTGGATCGTAAAGAACGCGAGAACAATCGAGGATGCGATGAACATAGCTGTTGCTGAGGCTGGGAAAAGGTTAAATCCAGATCTTGACTTCGTTGAAATAGACGTGGGAGATGTTGAATGCCCTAAGTGTGGCGAAGCATTTAAATCTGCTTTTATGGTGGCAGGAGTCGCTTTGGTTGGTCTTTTGTTTGAGATGAAGGTTTTCAACGCCGATAGCGAGGAGCATGCAGCAAGAATCGCTAAATATGAGATTGGGAAGCGTTTGGGAAGAATTCCACTGGATGTACTCGAGATTTTAGAAATTGATTGATTTTCGAAATTTCGAGAAAATTTATCAAATCATATGTTGATGGTAGATAGTTAAGACCTTAGAGCTGTTTTTTAGAATATGTGGATGTTTTTTATTCTTTACCCCAAAATTTTTGTTTTTGGATGCTGAAAAACAACCATGAAAACCATGAAGATCGCAACCTTCAACGTGAATTCAATCAGATCTCGCTTGCATATAGTTATACCCTGGTTAAAAGCGAACAAGCCAGATATTTTCTGCATGCAAGAAACAAAAGTAGATGACAGAAATTTTCCTGAGGCTGATTTTCATAGAATTGGATATCATATTTTTTTCAGCGGGGTAAAGGGGAGGAATGGTGTTGCAATCGCCTCGCTCAAAGAGCCGGATAGAGTTGAATTCGGGCTTGACAGCGAACCTCAAGATAGGGACAGGCTCATCAGGGTTGATTACTCTAATCTGACAGTTGTGAATACCTATGTTCCTCAGGGATTCAAAATTGATAGCCCGAAATATCGGTATAAACTCGAATGGTTTGCAAGGCTTAAGGAGTATTTCCAGGGGAGGGTGGATCTTGATGGCTACGTTGCATGGTGTGGAGACATGAACGTTGCACCTCAGGATATTGATGTTCACAACCCGAAGAGGCTGAGAAATCACGTTTGCTTTCATGAGGATGCCAAATGTGCTTTCGAAGAGATCAAGGCTTTGGGCTTCGTTGACATCTTCAGAAAGTATCATCCTGAGGCGGAGCAGTACACGTTCTTTGATTACCGTGTAAGAGATGCGGTTCAAAGGAAGCTGGGCTGGAGAGTGGATCATATCCTTGCTACAAAGCCTTTGGCAGACAAATCGAAGGATTGCTACATCGATATGAAACCAAGGCTGGAGAACAAACCCTCTGACCACACCATCGTTGTTGCTGAGTTTGATTTCGAGATGTAGTCTTGGACTGGTACTCTAGTATCGTTCTCTATTTTTAAAAACTGATGCACTTCACCCTCAAAAAAGGGATAAGTTCAAGAAAGCTCAAAAATATGTGTAGAAAAGTATAAATGGTATAAAAATATACAAAAGATTGTGACGACAATTAAGGTGAGGGACTCAGACAAAAGAAGGTTCGACAAATTACAGCATGAATACATAGCCTTGCATGGAGAAAAGATAAATCAACAGGAATTGTTTTCAATGATCATTGAGTACGTTGAGAAACTTAAAGATGATTTTCTTAGAGTCAGGATATCTAGTCTGAGCGAGGAAGAGATAAAAAAGTTTAGACAACTTCAGAAGGACTGGGGTGTAGAGACCAGGGAGGAAGAAATAGATTTGATATTGTATGAGCGCCTATGAGCATCTTCATTGACACTAGCGTGTTCGTTGCCTATATCAATAAAAGAGACTCAAGTCATGATAGGGCTGTTCACTTGCTCGAAGATATCATGGGGGGCAAATATGGAAGAGCGTACACTTCTGATTACATTTTTGATGAGGCTGTGACCTTCTCGCTACTGAAAACAAAAGATGTAAAAAAAGCATTGGATGTTGGCAAGTTGATTTTGGGAGATGGGAATCTTCCAAGGTTCACTGATATTTTGTTTGTGGACAGAGGCGTATTTAACAAAGCGTGGGAAATCTTTCTTAAATATGGTCGACTGAGCTTTACTGATTGCACCTCCATTGCATTGATGAGTGAGTACGAAATCAGGTACATCGCCAGCTTTGATTCTGGATTTGATGGTGTTGTTATAAGGTTGCCTGAATACTGAAAAGTCAATTTATTTTTCAACGAGTAACAACAAATTTTTCTTCGTCGACTTATGATAAATTCTATTTTTTGGATCGCTATAACCTATCATTATCATATGGTAACCAAGAAACTTTTAGAAAATCTTAAGTTTTAAATTAAAAATCTAAGTCCATGAAGGCGACAAACATCCAGATCGTAATTTCTGAAGATGTTTTAGATAAATTGATGCGTGTTTCGTGTGCAGATTCAATCGATACGGCGATAAGAATGGCGGTTGAGCACTTCCTCGAGTGTGAGGGTTTTTAATTAATTAAAAAATTTTTATAAGTCCTATGCTTCAGTGAAATTATTTCTCCTGTCTCGACGAATTATTTTTTACACTATAAAGCTAAATCTTTGAAATCCAGAAATATAGAGGATTGAACTGGATCATCCAATAATTCGATCTTCACGCCGATATATTTATTAACTCACTCAAACCTCTGTTTCCAATCAAGCTCAAGAGGTAAGAGGTGTTAATTCATGAAGTCAAGTTACGCGTACATCAGAGAGGCATGGAAGAAGCCTGAGGAAAGCTACGTAGGCGAGCTGATGTGGTCAAGGCTTCAAATGTGGAGGAGAGAGCCAACTGTGGTTAGAATCAGGAGACCGACAAGACTTGATAGAGCTAGAAGCCTCGGATACAAGGCGAAAAGAGGGATCATCGTTGTGAGGGTTAGAGTTGGCAGGGGAGGCAGACATATTACGAGGTTCAGAAAGGGAAGAAAGACCAAGAGAATGCTTGTGAACAAGAAAACTCCGAAGAAGAGCCATCAGAGGATTGCCGAAGAAAGAGCGGCAAGGAGATATCCTAATATGGAGGTTCTCAACTCATACTGGGTCGGGGAAGATGGAAGATACAAGTGGTTTGAGGTAATTCTTGTTGATAGAGACATACCTGACATCAAAGCGGATAAGGATCTTTCTTGGATAACAAATAAGAAGGGAAGGGCATTCAGGGGCCTCACTTCTGCGGGGAAAAAAGGAAGGGGATTGAGACATAGAGGTAGAGGGGCCGAGAAGGCAAGGCCAAGCGCGAGAGCTAAGCTGAGAAGGCGTTAATCATTTTTAATTTTAGTTTTATGTAAATTTTATGAAAGTTGAAAGGATAATCATCTATGCAACAGTTCACTCGACAGAAGATGCCGAAAAGGTGGCAGAGGCAATAGCAACTCTTATCCCTTTTGAGTTTGAAATCATTGCTTCGAATGCTGAAGGACATTTTGGAAATCCCCTTGTCTTTCTTGAGGTTGAGATAGATAAGAAAAAGGAAATCAGAGACTTCTGGAACTTTTTTATTGAAAGGATCGAGGATCAGAAGGATCTTCTCTTGGATGAACTGGATCTTAGAATTGATGAGGATGGCTTTCTGCACATAAGGGTGGATAAGCAGGAGGCGTATCTTGGTAGAGTTGTTCTCATAAGTCACGGTGATGGAATCGTTGTTAGAGTGAAGATCACAACCTATCCCTTAAAAAGGGAAAGTGTGATCAATGCTGCAAGAGAGTTGATATTGAAAGGGTACTGAGACTGAAGTGAAGTGTTAGAGTATAGAGTATGTAGGGTAGAGTATTTTAAAATCGAAATGTTGAGGTATATGGATGGCCATTGAAAAAAATATCCAATTCAAAACCTTAAAACTAGATCTGGTCAGGTTCAAGCCAGATCCTGAGAAGCTTAGATTGTTGGATTATGATTCCTGCATTTATTTCACCAAAGATCCTTCAGAAATGGAAGTAGATTACGCAGAGCACTCAGAGCATTCAGAGCATGCAAATTATACAAATTATGCAATCTTCCCCGCATACCTGATCGAATGCGATGACGTTACAACCCTCAAACGGGAGTTAAGAAAGGCAGAAAAGTCATGGATAATTGGAGTGAAATCCTCTGAAATATCTGTGTTGAGAGAGGCGATCTCGAGGAAAAAGGTAGATATTCTCCTTGATTCTGTGCAGAACAGGATCGATTACGTTGCATTAAAATTGGCAAGTGAAAAGGATGTTGCTGTCGAGTTATCGTTTTCAAAGTTTCTTGGAGTCAAAGGAACAAAAAGAATGAGATTGTTTGAACATGCAGGGGATGTGATATCAATGGCAAAAAAGCTTTCAACCCCACTTGTACTTTCATCTGCTGCATCAAACTTTTTTGAAATGCGATCTCTTCGGCAGATAGAGGATTTTTTCAGGTTTTTGGGAGCTGATTTCGATTCATGTTTGGCAAATGTAAGAAAAATCATCAGAAGATACTTCGATGATAGCTATATTCTTGATGGTCTGGAGTATGATTCAGGGTGATTCAGGGTAATCTCGGATAATCCCATGCTGAATAAAATCTGTAAACAATGATCACAAAAAAGACAAAATAGAAGAATAGAGGATGGAGGATAATTAGATAAGAAAATGGATAAGAATCCCTGCAGCCATAGCGGATCCAATTACCCCAGCAACATTCGGCCCCATTGCATGCATTAGCAAATGATTCTCCGGATCTTCGCTTAGAGCAAGCTTCTGAACAACCCTCGCAGACATCGGCACGGCAGAAACGCCAGCAGCCCCTATCATCGGATTTACTTTTTCTTTCACAAATAAATTCATCAGTTTCGCGAGGATAACCCCTCCAGCCGTTGCCGTCGCAAATGCAACAATACCCAAAATCAAAATTAGGAGAGTTTTTGGGTGAAGAAAGCTCTCAGCCTTCATGGTTGCGCCAACAGTTAGTCCAAGGATTATCGTCATGATGTTGAGCATTTCCTCACTCGCACCCTTTGCAAGCCTATCAGTCACTCCACTTTCTCTAAAAAGATTTCCTGCCATGAGCATTCCAATCAACGGCAAAGCCTTTGGAACGAGCAGACCTGAAACCACTATTGTGACAATTGGAAAGATTATTTTCTCCTTTCTTGAAACCTTTCGAAGGGTCTTCATCCTTATCCTTCTTTCTTCCTTCGTTGTTAGAGCTTTGATTACTGGTGGCTGGATTAAAGGCACCAGAGACATGTAGCTGTAGGCAGCAACGGCTGTCGCTGCGAGTATATGGGGGGCAAGGATTGTTGTCGTATAAATCGTTGTTGGGCCATCAGCACCTCCAATAATTCCGATGGATGCTGCTTCTTGCGGTGAGAATCCGAGAATTAGGGCAAAGATCAATGCGAGGAATATGCCTATTTGAGCTGCTGCTCCGAGAAGAAAGGTTTTTGGGTCAGCAATGAGGGGACCGAAGTCAGTCAGAGCCCCCAAACCGAGGAAAATGAGCAATGGAACTATCTCTGTTCCAATCAGATAGTTAAGAAAAAGTGCAAGTATCCCTCCCATTTCTCCAAGATCTGCTATTCCACCTTTTGGGATATTAGCGAGGATTGCACCAAGACCAATTGGTACCAAGAGCAGAGGCTCCATTTTCTTTTCGATTCCGAGATATATCAGCCCCCCTCCTATAAGGAGCATGAATACCTCACCAGGGGTGATGGAAACCAGCCCTGTCACTTCTAAAAAATCGAACAAGCAATCACCTCTTTATCTTTTGTCATTTCTTATCCGATTATAGCTAGCAAATCTCCCGTCTCAACTTTTTCTCCTTTCCTGACATTCAGCTTTTTTATAACGCCGCTTGCAGGAGAGGTTATCTCGTTTTCCATCTTCATGGCCTCAAGCACAAGGATCGGATCTCCCGCCTGAACTTCATCACCCTCATTCACAAAGATTTTCACAACCGTTCCTGGAAGCATTGCATAGATACTTCCTGGCTCCACTTTCACCTTTTCTGCTCTTTCCATCAAAACGGGTTCGACTCTTTGCGGGGCAGAAATCTTCTCTGCTACCTCTTCAATTGATACTACTGCTGATTTACCATTCAGTTCCACACGATAAATTCCATGCCTTACTTTTTCAACTCTAACGGTGAATTCTTCCCTATCGATCGTTATTCTGAACTCCTTCATCCTTCCACCTGGTAAATTTTTGAATATTTTTTCCAGCCTTCAGAAGTTTGCACATCTACAACTTCTTCATAAAGTGTATGATAGAGTTGAACGGCTGAAGTGATTGCAAGCAATTCTTTTTCAGAGAATTTTCTCTCCCTTATAGGAACTTCTTCGAGCTCATATCCTTCTCTTTTGCTTTGTATTATCCCCATCAACCACATAAAGCCTGCTAAACAACCAAGTACGATAAAAACACCTGTAATTCCAAGGAGTGATAGGTAGAGTCCCTGAATTATTTCCGAACTCATCTCTGAACCCAAAGTTAATGGGATAATAAATTTTTCGAAGATTTATGAATTTTTACCACTCCTCAGCGTTTGGCTTTGAAAGTTTTAAGCGAAGATCCACTTCTTTTTTAAAAAATCATGAAAATGGAAATCCACTAAATCTTTCTTATGTGTTTATTCAAAAACTTTCTAATCCTGTTTTCTAACCCTGTCTTATCTTTTCTAAAATCTCTCTTGCCCTGTCTACTCTGATTTTTTTCTCTTTTACGAGAATTTCAACAACTCTGTCTATTTCATTCCCTTTTGCTCCAGCTGAGATGGCTATGTTTCTGGCATGCAACGCCATATGGCCTCGCTGAATGCCCTCGGTTGCCAAAGCTCTTAAGGCTGCGAAATTCTGAGCTAGACCTACTGCAGCAATAACCCTAGAAAGCTCATCCGCGCTTTTAACTCCCAGAATCTTCAGACTCACCTTTGCAACCGGATTGACAGAGGTTGAGCCGCCAACAGTTCCAACAGCAACCGGCACCTCAATCGTTCCTACCAGATTACCATTTCTGTCTTTTTCATAGGTTGTAAGCGGTTTGTAGCCATTTATCGCTGCATATGCATGGGCTCCAGCCTCTATAGCCCTGAAATCGTTTCCTGTTGCTATAGTCACAGCGGATATGCCATTCATTATTCCTTTATTATGGGTCGCACATCTGAAAGGATCTGCAAGAGCGAAAGCATAGGCGTTCAGGATTCCTTCCACAACTTCCTCGCCTCCAATTGCATCCTTGTCAAAGATGGCATAAGCTCTGGCAAGCCTGTAGACGGCTAGGTTAGAAATTATTCTTAGATAAACTCTACCTCCGGTAATCTTCTCGATGAGGGGAGCAACAGCTTCAGCCATCGTATTCACAGCATTTGCCCCCATTGCATCTCTGACATCCACAACAAGGTGAACAATAAGCATCTCACCCTTTATAGTATTTATCACTCTTGCTTCAACATCCACACATCCGCCTCCCAGTGAGATGAGCATAGGATCTTGTTCGTTTGCCTTCTCGATAATCTCATCTCTATGGGTGAGAACCTCAAGCCTGGCAAAATACGGGTTAGTGTCGACAACCTGAATTTGGCCAATCATTCTCGGGCCGGTAGAAGAGGTTTTAAATCCTCCTTTGAATCTCGCCATTTTTGCAGCATTACTAGCTGCTGCAACAACGCTTGGCTCCTCAATAACCATTGGAATGAGATAATCCTTTCCATCAATCAGAAAATTTGTTGCTATACCAAGAGGAAGTTCAAAAGTTCCTATAACATTTTCAATCATCCTGTTAGCAATATCCAATGGAAGACTCCCCGTCTTTGAGAGGATTTTTTCATCCTCCTCACTTAATTCAGCAAACTCAGCAACCTTTTTTAACCTCTCTTCAACGGAAAATTTGTAGAATCCTTCAATTCTCGAAGACTTCATGGGATTAAGTTAAAACCGGATGATTTAAAATTTTCCCATTATAATTTTGGATGTTAAAGTACAACTCTACTGAGAATAGTTTAGTTAAATCACCCTGCTCAGCTCATACTCAGCTTATAAATTCCTTTGTAATCTTATCTATTTCCATTCGCTTTATGTAACGGATTCCTGGTATCAATGAAATTGCTAAAACGACAAATACTAAAACTACCGTTATCACATAGGTCCTTGGGTAAATTACAAGAGGGAGATGGTAGAGTTCACTTTCGAATGATAAAAAGTAGAGTTTTGCAAGTCCATAGGCAAGCGGAAGTCCAGCAACAACCCCCACCAAACCGATTATCATGTTCTCGATGAACAGAGTTATGGAGACCTCCTTTGCCGTATAACCAATCATTCTGAGCGTGGCGATTTCTCTGCTTCTCTCCAGCAGATTTACCGTTGTTGTGTTGAAAATCGACGCAAAGCCAAGGGAAGCTCCGAATAATAGGGAGAAGAATATGAATACATAAAAGAAACCCATGAGTTGCATCATGTCCTCTTTGTACCCCTCTATGGTATCAACTCTAAGAACCCGCTCATCATCTTCCAGTTTGCTTTTAACCCTTTCCAAATCTGAGTCTTCAACCGAAATTATAACCTGATTGAATCCATCTATTCCCAGCATTCTCTGAAGTTCCTCAAGGCTTGCAAATGCTACTGGAGAAAGGACTATTTCAACAACATCGTAGACCAAGACACTCTTCTTACCTTTTTCAGTCAAAATGCTTATTCTTTCACCTTTTACTATACTGAGGTTTTTCGCCATTGACTGGGGAAAGAGGATACCCTTTGGTGGCATGAGATGGATGCGTCCTTCACCATCGAAAACCCGGTATAGGTCTTGATTTGGCATCCCCATAAGGCTTACTGCCTTCGTCTCCCCTCCCTTTTCGATGAGAAAATAGCCGCTAAGAACCGGGTAAGCTTCGCTCACACCCTTTATCTTTTTGACATTCTCAAGAAAGTCCTGGGATTGGTATCCTACAAGCCTCACGTCAAGATCGTAGTTCAATGCTTTGTTGAACATCAGATCCATCGTGAAATCGACCGCATCGACGAAAACCATTGAAACCATTATCAACATCAGGCTCGCCACAACACTGAAAATTGAGTAGGCAGTCCTCTTTTTATTTCTGAAAAGGTTTCTGATGGAGAATTTCATCAGCATCGATGCACGTGTTGAAACCTTCAGGAATCTTTCTAAGTACCTCTCAAATATGGACTCTTTCTTCGTCTCCACGATCCCGCGCATCACGTGGGCTATTTCGAGCTTTGAAGCACTCCTCGCTGCTAAAAAACCGGAGACGATCGGGGTAAAGGAGGCCAAAAAGCCTGCAACGATAACGTCATAGTGTGGTTTTGCGATTGAATAGGGAAGATTGAGAATGGCCGTGTATTCTTTTGTGAGGATTACCGCTATGGCATAACCAGCAGCATTTCCACCAATACCAGCGAGGATTGCAATTACCAAAGGATGTTTGAGGTAATGAAGCAACACTTCCCTCCTTGAAATTCCCAAAGCCATCATAACGGCCATGTTGCCTATCTGCTCTTTAACAAGCCTTGTCTGAAGAACATAAACGGCAAAAATGGATATTAGAAGGAAAAATGATGGAAAAAGGAAAGCTAGCTGTCTAAAACCTTCGAGATCGAGCTGTAGAAGTTTTTTGCTCGGCTGATTCTCTCCTGTATAGAAATTCAAGATGTTGTACCCCTTCAGCTTGTAGAGACACCTCGAAAGAATCTCTTCGCTATCCGCATAACTCTGAACTCTTACCTTAACTTCATTTACTCTATCTCCAAAGATCTCTTTCAACGTTTGCTCAGGGACAAAAGCTATACCAAGCGTTCTGGGGGTGGTGAAGTACTCTCCTTCCTCAACGATCCAAATGAATTCCGGACTGTAAACCAATCCGCTAACTCTCAAATTGAGGTCTTTGCCATTAACCTTAACTTTAACAAAGTCGCCTACTGAGATACCGTGATAGTCTGCGAATTTCTTCAGCAAAAGGATGGATCTCGAGTTTTTAGGAAAGTAACTCCCTTCCACGAAATACAGCTTATTTATTTTTGGTTTCTCTGGAAGAGATATTAGGTAAAGCCTTATCTCCGATTGCTCTGTCTCCATCGATGCTTTTACCTTCAGCCTTCCTTCTGCTTCAAGAACTCCGTCTATCTTTTTGATTTCTCTAATAACCTCTGATGGAGCACTTACCACAGTTATAGATACATCTTCAAACTCAGATTCTTCGTAAAAGGTGTTGTAGGTCTCTTTAAGGTTGAGATAAGACATGTAGAATGATGAGAAGAGCATAACTCCTAAAAAGACTATGAAGGTAACTGCAAAGAACATCCCCTTTTTAGCTTTTATGTCCCTGAAAACCTTCAGATTAAGCAGAGAAACCATTTTTATCTCCTTAAAAGATAATCAAAAACTACCACTCTAGTTCATCTGGATCCAGAGGGCTCTCGTTCTCAACGACTTTCTCAACCTCTCCGTCCTTGAGGTAAACCACCTTATCCGCTATCTCAGATATAATGCTGTTATGGGTAACGAGGATGACCGTCTTTTTCTCCTTTAAGTTTATGTCTCTCATGACTCCGAGCACCTTCTTGCCCGTTTTGAAATCTAAACTTCCAGTCGGTTCATCAGCCAAGATGAGAGGTGGATTCTTTACAAGTGCCCTAGCAATTGCAACCCTCTGCTGCTCTCCACCGCTGAGCTCAGATGGAAAGTGGTTTGCCCTGTCGAGTAGGCCTACTATTTCAAGCACCTCGTCCACATTTCTTGGATTCTCAACTAGTTCTGCTGCAAGCAAAACGTTCTCTTTTGCTGTTAAAGTTGGAATGAGGTTGAAGAACTGAAAAATGTAGCCGATGTTTCTTCGCCTATGGTAGGTCATCCCTACCTCATCAAGCTTTGAAACATCACTTCCATTGAAGATGATTCTTCCTTTTGTGGGATTATCAATACCTCCTATCACGTTCAGCAGGGTTGTTTTTCCACAGCCGGAGGGGCCAAGAACAACAACAAACTCACCTTGATCTATCTCTAGATTTATCCCTCTGAGTGCTACAACATCTACTGCCCCCATTTTGTAAATCTTCCATACATCTTCAAGGACGAGTATTGGGCTTTCTGGAGCTTTTTTGGTTTTTTTGGTTTTTGTGATTTTTTGAGTCTTTCCACCTTTCATATCCTTACCCTTTTGTTTATCTTTTGTCACTCCTTCTTTTGTCCCCTTCTCCTTTTGAAGATCCATAACAGAGCAACGCCTATGACTATAACCACTGCGAACAAGTAGATTTCTCCACCACCCTCTTCAAAGACATAAAGCGAGAATTCTTTTTTAACCTCGTATCTGTCGAATTTTTGATCCATATAACTGATTACAGCCTCAATTCTCTTCTCTCCAGTACTGTCGGCAACCAGATCGAATGATGCTGTGGCAGAATCTCCACTTTCAAGACTCCCGATGAAGTAGCTTTTCTTACCTGATATTCCTTCAGGCAGAATTAGATTGATGCTTACAGCCTTTGCATCTTGCTTTCCACTGTTTTCCAGCTGAAGAGAGAGCTTAAAGCGAGTTCCTGTTGTGAGTGTTTGAGGAGAGGTAAAAACACCTGCCACATCCAGGCTTATCTTGCCCCTTTCGGAAACGAACACGTTAAAATTCTCAAGAACTGTCTTTTCTCCATTATGTTCATAAAATACTTGAACCTCAAATGGAAAGACTCCGGTTTTATTACCACTTTTAAGAGTAAAAGAGACCGTTTTTATCTCCTTCTTTTTGAGTGTGCCCAGCAGTTTTTCTGTTTCACCTTGGAAACCTTCAGCCATTCCAAGCTTCACTCTGACATTTCTAGCCTCATCGAATCCAGTATTTTCAACTGCAAGATTTAACGTGAAATCCATATCCGGATACACTCTTTCAGGTGTGGTTTTATCCACAGAAATCACTATCTCTGGTCTTCCAATAACGTTCAAGGAGAGAGGAATCGTATCTGTCGCTAAATCTCCAAAATCGTCCATATAACTTATCTCAACTGGGATCTCGTAAACTCCGATCTCAAGTGAACTATCTGTGGTAAGGGTGAAGTTAAGGATTCTTTCCTCACTTGCGTCCCACTCTTTAAAGTAGAATTTGCTCACATCACTTACAATACCTTTCGGAGTTTTAAGGTAGATCTTGACATCTCTAGCCTTTCCACCGTTGTTCTTGATCTTTATGCTGAATTCTTTTTTGCTCGAAGGCTCAATTTCAACGCTCCCCACAACTGAAAATGATGGTTTATCGGAAACCTTGAGAACGATCACATTCCGGATTGAGTCGCTTCCATTCGCCCTAACATTTACACTTAACTCATAAAATCCCGATTTCTCAGCTCGTAACTTTAGCTCAGCTGACGCTGTTCCTTGCGGAACTCCACCGAGATTGAGGTAGAGGTATAAGACTTCTTTACCATTTTCAATTATCGCAAGCCCTTCTTCCCTTTCGTTAATGAACAGCTCAACGTTCGTAACACCACTTCCAAGATTCGTCACGTAAAGCTGGAGAACAAATTCGCCGGTGGAGGGATTAGCGGGAATCGTTTTGTAGGTAAGGCTGAGTGGAGATGCTGACGAAATCTGGATCAACAGCACTAGACACAAACCTAAGAGAGTGATTTTGATTATTCTCCTAAATTTAAATCTAACTCCTTTTCCTTTCATTTCTCTAACCTCCTTTCTGTCTTCCTTTCTAACCTCCTGCAATCTATGAATTCTAAAACTATTTTCTTGTATTCTACTATATCTTCGATGTTGAAAAGGTAATGGTAAAGAGAGAGACCGTCTAACATTGCACTTATCAATAAGGCCGTTTTCTCAGGCTCTTTTATCCCTTCTTTAACAAACAGCGGATTAATAACCTGTTCCATAATTTCTTTAAAAAGTTCTCTGAATCTTTCAAACCTCTTTCTTTTTGCTATTACCTCTGCAACATACATTGAAAACTCTAAAAGAGGTTTTCTTCCAGTAAGAGTGCTGAAACCAAGATCAATGAGATCTGAAATTGATTCAATCTCTCCCTCGATCAGGAATTTTCTTGTTCCGTAAATTGCCACTTCTTCAACCAGATTATCTTTGTTTTTGAAGTGGTAGAAGATCAGGCTTTTTGAGACTCCGGCCTTGTTTGCTATTTCCTCAACGGTAACCTCGTATGGGGGCTTTGACATGTACAGCTGGAACGCTGAATCGAGAATTCTCTCCTTTACCATTATGACTGACTGGTCAGTCAAATACTTATAGTTTGTGGATTAAGTCATCATGGGGATAGAATAAAAGCTGAAAAATCCAAAATCCAAGCTCTTGTTTACTTAGGGTCCGGTTTTTATTCTGGTTTGCACGTTTTACAACTTCTTTAATCTGTTTCTTTCTGCTTTCTTCTTGCTTTGCTCTCTCTACTCAATGGATATAGGCAAGCTGGTATGAACCGGCAAAATTGTGGAAGTTGGTATTTATCATCTATTAAGTCTTTTCCTCTCCCTAGAAGTTAAATGGGGGTTCAATGATGATTTAACGATTGACTAAATTTCTGATTCGTCTGGTTTAATTCAACAAAGATCTCTTATATCCAATCTCTTTTTCTTTTTACAATTTACTTTTCCACCTCTCTATTATGTTATTTAATTTAACTTATTTCAAAATGAAAGTTAGTATAATGGTGAGACTAACCCCCCAAGCTTAATCACTTGAGTTGGGAAAAGCTTTTATTTGAGAATTTCACCCTTTCGAAAGATGGTAGTAAAAGTCATCAGATGTCCGTCTTGTGGAGAGGTAATTGAACTCACAGACATGTATGAGGGAATGGAGATTCACTGCGACCTTTGCGGGCTTGTGATGATAGTACGGAACAATGAACTTCTTGTCCTTGACACAAACGAAGTTTATTCAATCGAGAGTCTTGTTTACGAAGAGGAGAAAGAAGAGTTTGAAGGAGAAGAATTTGAAGAAGAAGAATATTACGATTACGATTACGAAGATTGAAAGAATTTGATACTTAATACTTTAAATGCTTTATTTTATTTAATACAATATTGAGATCGGAAAATGTCAGGAAATATATCTCTCGCATCTCATACCACCAAGCTTTTTTCAAAACGGATTTTAAAAAAATCAATGATATACTCCTGCTAAAACTTTTAACCTTAAAAGAGTTAGAACAGCTTCTATCAGAAAAATCTTTTGTATATTTGTTGGTTTTTTTATAACAAGCAATTTCTCAAAGTAATTCTTCAATTTAAAACATTCTAAAAGATTTCAAGCTAATCTAAAACGTTCCCTACCTTTGCTTATTAACGTTTTAACGGGTAACATTCCTCTGCCTTTAAAATCAAAAAGGGTTTGAGGTAATGCGTGATGTGGAAGAAGCTGGGAATAGGGCTTGGTATAGTACTGTTGGTGCTTGTGGTAGGAAACTTTGCATTTTCGTTGTTTACTGGTCAGACATATCTAGAATCGAGAAATGAAAGGGAAGACCTGAAAAAGGTAGATTACGGAATTAGAATAGTCATGACAGCTGCATATCTTAACCCAGAAATGACCTCAAAGAATGCAACATTCTACATTGCTCTTGACACCCACGGAGGAGATCTCTTTGAATATGATATCTTAACCCTCTCAAAGCTTGAGGTTAATGGGAAAACATTCACTCCCGTAAAATGGACTGAGAGTTCACGATCTTGGGGACATCACAGGAAGGGGTTGCTCGAATTTTCGACTGAAGCACTGAAAGAAATAGAGTCTTCAGGCTCGTTTAGGCTGGTAATTAGTGGGATAGAGAACGACAGAATCTTTGAATGGAGATTAAGGTAGAAGGTGTATTATGGACAGAAGAGTTGTTTACGGTGTAATTTCCTTTTCTTTTATGTTACTACTCTATTTGGGGGTTACCTCGCTGACTTCAGGGTTGAGTTATGCATTAGAGCAATTCAGGAGTTACTGGAAGTACATTCTTGCCATAGCTACAGGTTTTGGTCTCCAGATGTTTCTTTATTCTCACGTTAGGCAGTTTGATATCTCATGCAAGAGCCAAGTAGCTGCATCGGGAGGTGTGTCAGCAGGAAGTATGGTTGCATGCTGTTTGCATCATGTTACTGACCTCCTACCAATTGTTGGCAGCAGTGGAGCGTTTTTAATCTTGACATATTATATAGAACCGTTACTCCTTCTCGGCACTTTTTCAAGCTGGATTGGAGTGATCTTCATGCTTGCAGTGATACAGAGAAGTGGTCTTTATGATGAAAGCGGCATAATAGGGAAACTCTTTAAAACTGTAAATTTTGAAAGAGTGAAGTATGTTGTCATCGTATTATTTGCAATCGGCTTGATTTACTATTTCACAACTATTGAGCCTTTATTCTGGAAATTCTGGTCGTAAACTTTTATTTTTTATACTCGGTGTAGAACTGGTAGCAAGATTATGAAGATGAGAATATGGGAAATGGTGGCTTTATTACTTGTTGTTCTTGCCTTGGCATTACCCTTTTCACTTTTGAGTATTGATAAAGTATTCTCAAGTAAAGATTCGGTTGTTATAAGAACCACCATAGCAGAGGCTGGCGGCTTTAAGCCAAACCTCGCTGTAGTTGAGAAAGGGCAGAAGGTAAGGCTCGTTGTGGAGAGCATGGATGTTGTTCACGGCTTCACGATTCCAGGCTGGGTATCAACAGGCTTATAGATGTGTCGGGAAAAAGAGGGTGGTTGAATTCGTGGCAGAAAAGAGGAGTGTGTACTTTTTCAGCTGCTCCATACGGTGTAGCCTCTACCACTTCTTCATGCGAGGGGCAATAATTGTAAGATAGGAAATAAGAATGTCTATTGATTCAATCGGCACATGGATTTTCAACTTTGGTTAAAAAGCATACTCAATAGCAGGTGTGGGTAAAATGGACGGCAGTAGGTGGTTGTGAGGAGGTTGATGATATCTTGAAATACAATAGAAGATCTGAGAGGCTTGAAGAACCTATTTTGGAAAGGCTTACTACAAGATGCTTTGTAAATTTATTTATCTAAAAAATATAAAAAGTATCTATAGGATTGTTTCTATTTTTGTCTATTTAAGCTCTTGATACCACTGGTAAAGAATCTCAAACTGCTTATGAGTATTGACGATGTTCGTTTCCATCGGACTCTTAAAGAAGAATCCCAGCTCTTTCACCACTCCAAACTGACCTTTTTTCTTTGCAAAAAGCAGAAATCTTGCGAGATCGATGATCAAAGGGGCTGCAACTATTGCGTCTATGGCATCCCAGATAAAATAGAACTTCATCGCTGTTCCTAAGAACCCTTTGAAGTGGATAAAGTCAAATGCTGTTTTGTTATCAGCCAGACTGGGAAAGTACTCTATCTCTGTTATGCTGTAGGGAGATTCTCCAAGGATCTTTTCGAGTACGCTGTCTTTGCTGACAACCTTGCTCTCCTTGTTATCCTTATGGCTGAGAACCTTTCCATCAAAGTCCCCAAGGATGTTGTACCCCATCCATCCAAGAACCTTCAGATTTCTGTATGCAAACATCGGAGCTAAAGTTGTTTTTACGAGTGTCTCTCCGGTTTTGCCATCGTTTCCAGCATGGGGTGTTTTATTTACCCTTGCAAGCTCTTTTAAGGCTGGAATGCTGGAGCCAGCGCTTGGTGTGAAGTTCGCATAGGGTATGCCAAGCTTCAGCGATGCATAAGCATAGAGCATGCTTGCAGATATGTATTCGGTTTTGTTCTCATCGAGGGCTCTCTCAAACCCATCAAGGGTACCATGATACTCGTCTTTGTAGTTTGGCAGAGGTTCGGTTGAAGCGGTGTTTATCACAACCGTCTCTTCGTTGGCGAATTCCCTCATGTCCGAAATGAGGATGTCTGCTATCTCTCTTAGGCTTAGACTTCCATTCTCAAGTGTCTTGATCTCTCCCAGCTCGTTCAGGCCTGAGCCGCAGTTCAATGCAGTTCCTGTTTTTGCCTCAATTGCTTCGAGGTCCTCTCTGACGTTCTCAAGTAACTTGAAGTCAAAGTGTCTGTTGAGATTCCAGTGCTCTATTGCTGCATCGTAGGCGTTCTTTTTCATTCTTATCTCATGCCCTCCAAATTCAAAATGGCTAGAAAAATGATTCTTTAAATCCTGAAAGTGGGGCAACTCAGAAACTAAACCTGTGTAATCATCATATCCATATTCAAGGTTCTTTGCTCCCACCATAGCGGTAGTGGAAACAATACCGTATGAGCCGATAATCCAAACTCTCATAATTACACCTCCTAACAGGAGATAAGCAATCAGAATAATTTTTTGAAGCTCAGCATAAATATCTTGCTGTTGGCAGTATATCAACAATATAGTCGATTGACGAAATAAACTTCGATAATTTTCGATAAATTTATAAATAAGGAATACATTTTTCAACCTATGGATAACGCTATCAGACTGCTTGTTGATAAGATTTCTGGTGATATTATCTTCTCAAACAATCCAGGAAAGACTATAAAGAAGTGGAGGAACGTATTCCAGGTTTCACAAAAGGAACTCTCTGAAAAGCTCGGGGTCTCGCCATCGGTGATAAGTGATTACGAGAGCGATAGAAGAAAATCTCCCGGTATAGCTTTTATAAGAAGGTTAATCGAAGCTTTGGTCACCATCGATGCAGAACGCGGATATTTAACGCTATCAAAGTACAGAGACCTGCTCTATGGCTTTAATTTGGATGTAATCCTTGATATGCTCGAATATGAAAAGCCTGTTTCGTACCATGAGTTTGTTGAAATAATCAATGGCACCCCAGTTAACAGATTCGAAAGGAATGTAAATGGTCATACAATTATAAATAGCCTTGATGCGATTCTTAAGTTAAATTCTTACGACTTTTACAAACTTTATGGATTCACGTCAGAGAGGGCAATGATATTTACAAAGGTATCTTCCGGTCGCTCCCCCCTTGTTGCCGTTAGGGTTGCAGCATTTAAACCAGCATTGATCGTTCTCCATGGATTGAAGCCTGAAGAGGTAGATGATATTGCAATAAAGATTTCTGAGGTTGAAAGAATACCTTTGATCGTTTCTAAAACCCCTATTGATGAGATAATAAGGAATTTAAGGAGGTTTGTTTGATGAAAGCAGGAATCGTTTCTTACGGAACATATATCCCAAGACTCAGGGTTAGTGTCGATGAGATAGCCAAGGTTTGGGGTGAGAGTCCTGACAACGTAAAAGTGGGTTTGGGCGTTTACAGAAAAAGCGTTCCAGATCTTGATGAAGACACAGCAACCATATCTGTTGAAGCAGCAAGAGAAGCAATTGAAAGGGGCAAAATCGATCCTGAAAGGATAGGTGCTATTTTTGTTGGATCTGAGAGTCATCCCTATGTTGTGAAACCGACCGCAACCATAGTTGGTGATGCAATTGGATGTGGTAACAGTTTTCATGCAGCTGACTTTGAATTCGCATGCAAGGCAGGAACTGCAGGAATTCAGGTGTGTATGGGGATGGTAGAGTCAGGAATGATCGAATTCGGTCTAGCAATTGGAGCTGATACCAGTCAGAGCGCACCTGGTGATCCACTTGAGTATTCAGCTTCGGCAGGAGGGGCTGCCTTTGTTGTAGGGAAAAAGGGAGTTATAGCTGAAATTGAGGAAACCCTGTCCTTCACATCCGACACTCCAGATTTTTGGAGAAGGGAAGGCCAGCCATATCCAAGCCACGGAGGGAGGTTTACTGGTATTCCAGCCTACTTCAGACATGTTACCTCAGCTGCAATACAGATTATGGAGAAAACAGGCTATAAACCATCAGATTTCGATTATGCAGTTTTTCACCAGCCAAATGGTAAGTTTCCCATTAGAGCAGCAAGGATTCTCGGTTTTACGAAAGAACAGATAAATCAAGGGCTGGTTGTTGGTTATATAGGTAATACATATTCTGGCTCCTCTATAATCGGTTTTTCCGCAATTCTGGACATAGCAAAGCCAGGGGACAAGATTTTACTTGTCTCCTTTGGATCTGGAGCTGGAAGTGATGCTTTCATTTTTAACGTAACTGATCTGATGGAGGACTACCCCAGAGTTCCGACCGTCTGGGATAAGATAAATGGTGGAATAACAGTTGACTACAGTACCTATCTGAAACTGAGGAAAAAGATAAGGCTAAAAGGGTGAAATAATGGAGAGAGTTGCAATTATAGGAGTCGGCCAAAGTGAATTTGGGGAGCTATGGGACAAAGGTTTCAGGGAGATAGTTTTGAAAGCTGGAATCGATGCTCTTGAGGATGCCGGACTTGAAGGAAAAGAGATTGAGGCCATGTATGTTGGAAATATGAGTGGAGGAAGATATCTCGCACAGGAACATATAGCTGCGTTAATAGCGGATTATTCTGGACTTTCAGAGATGGGTGTCCCCTCTACGAGGGTGGAAGGAGCGGATGCAAGTGGTGGGCTTGCCTTAAGGCAGGCGTATCTTTCTGTAGCATCAGGCCTCCATGAAATTGTGATCGCTGCAGGGGCAGAAAAGGTTACGGATGTGGGCTCTGAAATGACAACCGACATCATGGCGTCTTCTGCCGATAGAGAGTGGGAGGGTTTTGTTGGTGCTACGATCCCAGCCTTGTATGCTTTGATGGCCAGAATGCATTTTACAAAGTATGGAACGACTCCTGAGGATCTTGCTCTGATAAGCGTTAAGAATCACAGGAATGGAGCGTTGAATCCAAAAGCCCAGTTTAGAAGAGAAATAAAGGTAGAAGATGTTCTGAAATCTCCTTTTGTGGCTGAACCCCTCAGATTGCTTGATTGTGCACCTTTAAGCGATGGTGCAGCTGCGATAATCCTTGCGAATGAGAAGGTAGCCAGAGAGTACACAGACAGCCCGGTTTTCATCAAAGCATGTACTCAAGCGAGTGACTATCTTGCTCTTCAGAACAGAGAGGACATAACAACCATGAGGGCAGTCAAGATAGCTGCTGATATGGCATACGATCAAGCAGGGTTAAAGCCGGAAGATATTGACGTTGTGGAGCTCCATGATTCCTTCACAATTGCTGAACTCATCGCTTATGAGGATTTAGGATTCGTTGAAAAAGGGAGAGGGGCAGAGTTGATAAGAGAGGGGATTACCTCTTTAGATGGCTCACTTCCAGCAAACCCCAGCGGTGGTTTGAAAGCATGTGGACATGCGATAGGAGCAACCGGGATCAGACAGGCTGTAGAGATTACATACCAGCTCCGCGGTAAAGCTGGAAAGAGACAGGTTGAAGCTGAAATGGGACTCTCGCTTAACATCGGCGGAACCGGGGCTACAGCAGTTATCACGATTTATGAAATTGGGTAGAGTGTGTGGTTGATCATGATAATTGAAAAGGTGATAGGATGATTCCAAGATTCTGGAGGAAAATAAAGTACAGATACGATATCGTTGGGAGTGTTTGTGAGAACTGCGGTACACAATTCTATCCTCCAAGGAACTTCTGTCCGATTTGCAGAAGGAAGAGCAAGATAAAGGAGCAGAGGTTCAATGGGAGAGGTAAGGTTTTGAGCTATACAATCGTGCACGACACTCCCGATGAATTCAAGCTCAACAAACCATATATCGTTGCCCTGATAGAGCTGGACGACGGGCCAATCATCACCTCACAGGTTGTCTGTGATCCTCAAGAGATCGAAGTTGGTATGAGAGTTGTGAAAACCTTCAGAAAGTACTTTGAAGATGGAGAAGATGGTGTGATCTACTACGGCACAAAGTTTGTCCCTGAAAAATAGGTATGAATCGTTAAAGATTTTTAAGTCATCTAAATCTAGCTCCAGCTTTATTTGAAAAATCTGAAATTTGAACATAGAAAATTAAAAATATTTCAAAGTTTAAGAAAGATCATGGCTGATAAACTCGATGCCCTTGATGTTAAGATTCTTGTTGAACTCCAAGAAGATGCAAGAAAAAGTTTGAGAGAGATTGCGGAAAAGTTAGGGGTTGCAGAGGGCACAGTGTACAACAGGATAAATAAGCTCAAGAGAATTGGAGTTATAGAGAAATTTATTCCCGTAATCGACCATTCAAAGCTTGGGTTCAACCTCATAGCGGTTATTGGAGTCACTGCTGAGGGTGGATATCTAGTGGAGATAGAAAATAAGATTGCGAAGGAACCTTACGTTACAGCTCTATATGATGTAACTGGAGAATTCGACATGATGCTGGTTGCTAAGTTCAGGGATAGAGAGACACTCAACAGCTTTGTTAAAAGAGTTGCAGGAATGGAACATGTAGTCAAAACATATACGATGATCGTTTTAAATGTTGTGAAGGAATCTCATGGAATCGATGTGGAGAGGCTCCTGCTTGAGGAATTCAAAGAAAAAGGCAAAACTAAGTGAACTAAGCGATTGAAAATGAAATTTATACTTAACCTAACTTTTATAATCTAACTTTCACCTGTTAAACCAGTTTAAACTCTTTTTTATTTTCTTTTTATCTCCTCCAGCAAATCCTCAACCGCTCTTTTAACAGCCTCTTCAGAGTTGTATCTTGGTCTCCATCCGAGTTTTTTGAGTTTCTCGTTGGACAGAAACATCACAGGCACATCTCCCTTCCAGCCTCTCTTTCCGCCAGTAAAAACAAATTCTGGATTTAAGCCCATTGCCTTGCTGACTATCTCTGCTATCCTTTTTACCTTTATTTGGTCATCGCTCCCTATGTTAAAGATATTAATTTTCTCGTTTGCTTTTAAACCGTATATTATCGCCTCTACACAGTCGTCTATATAAATGTAAGATTTATTTTGTTCACCATCCCCTAAGATTTCCAGTCTATTTGGATTTTTTAGAAGTTTGTGGATAAAATCGAAAATAACACCATGATTGCTTCTCCTTCCAATAACGTTGGCAAATCTGTATATCCAACTCTGCATGTCAAATGTGTGGCAGTAGGAGAATATTAAAGCCTCACATGCGAGTTTTGAAGCTCCATAGATGGAGATTGGATAGGTGGGATGCTCTTCAGGGGTTGGAATTTCCGCCTCGCCATAAACCGTCGAGGTGGATGTGAAGATTATTTTTCCGACACCAGCTTCTCTCATCGCCTCCAAGAGATTATAGGTTGCTTGGATGTTGTTCTCATATATCTTTGCAGGGGATTGTTCTCCGATTCTTACATCTGGATTTGCGGCGATGTGCCAGACTTCATCGAAGTCATCTAACTTCATTCTTTGAATATCATGAACCAAATCAAGTTTTACGAATTCAGCATTCTCATTCACAAACTCAGCATTACCTGAAGATAGATTATCATAAACGGTAACCTCATTGCCCATCTCAATCAACCTGTCAACAATGTGGCTTCCAATAAAGCCAGCGCCACCTGTTACGAGAATTCTCATATGGCTCGCTTGGCCGAAGGATATTTACAATTTTTGATGGTGGTAAAACGGGTATCTCGAATCTGCTTCCAAAGACCATAATGCTAAAATATTTGGATGCATAACTGGGTATGGTAGGAAAAAATTGCCAGTAAATCTGGAGATTAATCATTATAGAAGAGGTGGTCAGATGCTCCCAAATCAGATGGTGAAATCCCTGATAGGAAAGATGATCAAGGTGGAGATGAAAGGTGAGGAAAGTGATCTAGTCGGAAAGCTCGAAAGTGTAGACGACTATATGAATCTACATCTCAGCAATGCAGTCGAGTATAAGAACGACGAAAAGGTAAGGAATCTCGGCCATATCGTTCTTAGAGGGAACAACGTCATCTTGATTCAGCCATTCGAGTAGAAAAAGGGAGAGTAAGTCGGAATGGATACTAGAGATGAGATAATTCAAATTCTGGAAAAGAAAGGTTCTATTCTTCAAAAAGATTTATGGAAGGAATTAAATATAGACAGTAGTAAATGTTCCAGAATTTTGAGGAAGCTTGAGAAGGAGGATATAATTCGAAGGCTGGAAGTTGTTGTTGATGGCGTTAAAACTTTTAAGATAGTACCCGCTGATGCTGAAATAGAGGAGGAAAAAGAGGAGGAGTTGAGTTTACAGCAAATAATGGAAAGAATGGAAGACCTCACGGGTCTTCCACCTTGTTTTGGCTGCAAAGAGTTTGAATGTGAGGCTCAAAATTGTATAAAAATGGAAGTATGGTTCCTGAGGAGGATAAGGGATTAAGAAAGGTTTAGGGTTTAGCAAGATTTGGTGATTGAATTTATTTTTAAATTTGGCCTCTCTAAGATTGGTAACTAAAGATTGGTAACTAAAAAATGGTTACCGCTCTATTGGTTATTTTCTCAAAGCTATTCTTAATTTGGCCGGATCGTAGCTCCAATCTTTTGGTAGGTATCCTTTTTCCTTATAATAGCTTGATAACCTCCAGATCTTCGCCTCGATCAGCTGCAAACCCCTCTTGTTATGGAAATCCTTTTTATGGACCTCAAGATGTTTTCTGAGATTCAACGCTTTCTTGATTAGAGCCTTTAGGTCTTCGGGATATTCGATCTCGAATCCTTTTTCTTTGAGCAGCTTTACCAGCTTCTTCCCTGTAACCTGTCTAACTGATGGAACACCGTATCTATCTCTCAGTATCATCCCAATCGTGCTTGGTTCGTATCCCTCATTGTAAAGCTCGATTATTCTCTTCTCTACCTCTTCCGGTGTTAAATCAATCCATTCTGGGGGAGAATCACGGTAAACTCTTTTTGATCCTGAACTTCCCCTTCTTCTTGCATGCATTCTTGCCATGAACATCACCTTTGAGTTATACTCTTCAAAAGAGAGAATGAGCGCAACTTAAAAATTTTTTGTAACCAAATTTAGTCTATTCAAGAGCCCTGGATAGAGGAGAAGAAATTCTCCATAGCTCTTCTTCTATGTGATACCTCATTTTTCTCCTCTCCCATTTCTGCAAAAGTTCTGCCTTCATACTCGAAGATCGGATCGTAGCCAAAGCCCCCCTTTCCCCTTTTCTCTCTTGAAATCTCACCGCTAACTTCTCCCTTGAATGTCTTTACATCTTTTCCGTCAAAATAGGCTACAACTGCTACAAACTTTGCTTTTCTGTTATCTAAACCCCTCATTAACTTCAGTATTCCGTCATTTCCAATTGTTTTAAAAACGTAGGATGAGTAGGGTCCAGGGAAACCCTTAAGCGCATCAACAAAAAGACCACTGTCCTCGATAAAGAAAGGTTCTTTGATTTGGGATGTAAGCAATTCAGCACTTTTTTTCGCTATCTCTTCGAGATCATTGCCTTGAACTTCTTCATATTCTTTTTTAAGCCATTCTATATCGAAACCAAATCTCTTACCTATACTTCTTGCTTCCTCAAATTTATCTTTGTTTGAGGTTATGAAAAGAATCCTCATTGCATCTCCCTATCCCTCCATCCTCAAGCGATCTTATTAACTTTATGGAAAATCTTTTTTAAGAAAGAAAACTTGAATCATTAGTGGTCAAAATGGGAGAAGAAAAGAAAACATCTGTTGGATTGGAAGAAAATATTGAAGGGGCCCTAACATATTTGCTTGGGTTTATTACCGGTATAATCTTCCTGTTGATCGAGAAAGAAAGTGCGTTCGTAAGATTTCATGCAATGCAGTCAACGATCACGTTCCTCGCAATCTTTATAATAAATTTAATCCTTGGAAGTATACCGTTTATAGGTTGGGCAATCACTTCAGTTGTAAGTCTTATCGCCATCGTTTTGTGGCTTCTCGGCATGTACAAGGCATACAAGGGTGAGCTTTACAAATTCCCGATAGTTGGGGATATCGCTGTATCTCAGCTGAAAAGGCTTTGAGTTTTAAAAACCAATATCTAATTTTAATATTTAAATCCCCACATTGAAAGAATCTCCTTCAAGCCCTTTTCGAAATCCTCTCTTGAACCAGAGTATTTCACTCTCCCGAGTTCAAGAACGTAAACGTAATCCGATATCCCTATTGCTTTTCTCAAGTTCTGTTCTACAAGAAGAATCGTTTTACCGTCCCTTCTGATTGAATCAAGAAGTTGATAAACCTCATCACTCAAAACAGGTGAGAGTCCAGCGGTAGGTTCGTCAACCAAGAGAAGTTCAGGATCTGTTAGCAGTGCAATGCTAAATTGAAGTATTTTCTGCTCACCACCACTCATAAATCCAGCTTTCATGTTCTTTTTTTCGTTTAAAACTGGGAACCTTTCATATATTGCCTTTAGCCTTTCAGAAATTTCCTCTTTATTTCTTTTGAAGATCCATAATCCGGCCTTCAAGTTCTCCTCCACAGTAAGACTGTGAAAAATCCCATGCTCTTGGGAGATATAGGCGACTCCTTTCTTAATCATGGTGAAAGGAGGGGAGGCGGTGATCTCTTCACCTTTGTATATGACCTTTCCGCTGAAAGGCTTTATGTAGCCGTAGATAGTTTTGAGGAGGGTGGATTTTCCAGAGCCGTTAGGTCCAAGAACAGAGGTAACGCTACCTTTTCTTACCTCGAGAGACACATCTGAGAGGACGTTAATATCTTTATGATAGCCTGAAGAAACTCTCTCGACTTTTAACATATTAAACACCAAGATAAACTCTTATAATCTCTCTGTTTTTTCTTATGTCTTCCGGATACCCTTCAGCAATCTTTTTACCCTCATTCATCACAATCATCCTGTCACACAAGTCGAATATGGTATGCATGTCGTGGCTAACGATCAGAAATGTTCTTCCCTCTTCTCTGAGCTGATTTATAACCCCGACGATTTTCCTAACTATAGAGTGGTGAACCCCAGCAAATGGCTCATCCATAAGCAAAAGAGTGGGATTGAGCATCATCACCCTTGCAATTTCCAGAAGTTTCTGCTGACCACCCGATAAATTTCCAGCTAGTTCATCTTTCAAATTATAGAGATCCAAAAAACTCAACCATTTCTTAGCAATTTTGAATCTTTTCTCCTTATCTAATCCTACTACCGGTACTACCATGTTCTCCATTACGGTTAGGGATCTAAAGAGTTTGGTTATCTGGAAAGTCCTGCCCATGCCCATTAGAGCTATTTCATGAGATTCTAGTGCTCCAATGGCTTCTCCTTTGAAATATATCTCTCCTTCATCTAATTCAACTAACCCAGTAATGAGATTTAAAAGAGTTGTTTTCCCACTACCATTAGGGCCAATTATCCCAACGATTTCTCCCTCATTAACGGAAAAACTAACTTTATTGACGGCAATAACACCCTCAAATCGCTTCATGAGGTTAACGGTCTTTAAGATCTCCATCTTCAACCACCTGAAATCACTTTCCTTATGAATCCATATAAGCCAGATGGAAATACTCTCAGAATTACGATTAGTGCCATTCCAAGCAATATAAGTCTGTATTCTTCAATGAATCTTAGATATTCTCCTAAGAGGGTTATCACATAAGCCCCTATGGCTGGACCGATTATGCTCCCACCTCCACCAATCCCCCACATGAGTATTAGTCGAAGAAGGTGATCAACATAGAAATTCGTGGAACCTACGCTGCCCATATAGGTTGTATAAAGCCCTCCTGCAAATCCAGCAAAAAAGGAACCAATCACATTCGACATTACTTTGTATTTAACGATATCCACACCCAAAACCTTTGCACCCTCTTCGTCATCCTTGAGTGCCCTCATCCTCAACCCAATATCCGATCTAGCAATACCAAGAAGGATTAAAATCGTGGCAATGAGGGATGCGAAGGTTATGTAGAAGATCAAAATTTTACTCTCAGAGAGAGGTGGAATTCCGTGAATCCCCAGTTCTCCACCCGTAAAAGAGGTGAATTGTCTTGCCAGAGCATACGAAAGAATGAGGATTGCAAAGGTAACGAGGGTTAGGAGAAGGTACCTAAACCTTAGACAAAGGATTCCTATACCCAAACCAAGTAGAGCACCTACACCTCCTGCGACAATCAATGATAAAATGGGTGGAACTTTAAGATAAAGGATCGACCAGGCTGCGAAATAGGCACCCCATCCCCATATAGCTGTGTGTCCAGCGGTTAACTGCCCTGTGTAGCCAACTATCAAGTCAAGGCTCGCAGCTAGGATTGCAAAAATATGGATTAGAATTAAAACTCTGATTATGTAGCTATCTCCAGTAATAAGGGGATATATGCAGTAAATTGAAAGAATTACCGCTACTAAAACGAGAGGATTCAACCTCATACTACCCTCTCTTTTTGCCCAAAAAGGCCTCTTGGTCTAAGGATTAACACCAAGATAACTGCCACTGTCATGCAAACAAATCTGAACCACCCTCCAAGAAGGTTTGCTCCAATTACATCTGCAAACCCGAGGATGAAAGCTGCAGGTATAACGCCCCAAATACTTCCAAGGCCAGCGAGGATCGAAACGGTAATTGCAACCACGTTCATCTGCGACATAAGGATCGGAGAAAGGAACAGAGTTGAAGCGATGTTGATGCCACCAAAAGCTGTGATGGCTGAAGACAAAAAAACACCTATCAAATGCATACGATTCGCATCTATTCCTAAGGATGCTGCGACCGATTCATTATCTATTGTAGCCCTGATACCTAAGCCAACCCACGTCTTTGAGATTAAAACCCAGAGCAGAGATATTGCGATCAAGCTTGATATGGCTACGTACAATTTTTGGAAGCTCATTTCAACCCCTGATATCGTAATTACTCCCCGAATGAATGTAGGGAATGGGAGCCCCCAAGGTCCGTATAACATTGTAATTAACCTTTCGAGCATCAACAAAAGAGCTAGAGTTATTATAATGGCAGATATATGCTGGTGCCTTATTGGTAAAAGGGCATATTTGTAAAAAATCGTCATCAGGAAGCCTACTGAAACTATGCTGAATAAAATAGAAGGTATGAGTGGTAAATTTAGCTGTGTAAGTCCTGTATAAGCGAGGTATCCACCTATCATCAAAAGGGCTCCGTGAGCAAAATTAAAAACTCCTGTCGTGGTGTAAAAAAAGGAAAGTCCAATGGTTGCTATTGCAAATACTGCACCGATGAAGATCCCATCAAATATCAATGAGATGTCCATATAATCACTTTAAGACCTAGGTACTTTGATCCAGGGAGCGGGTTTCCATTTATCAGGCTTTCCTATAGGTTCCGGCCACACAATAACTACTTTAGGCTTTCCTTCAACTTCCTGCCACTGTCCAATTGGACCGCCAAGAGGCGATTCAATCTTGTAAGGTGGGCCAAGCCATGCCATGTGGTCGTGATTGGTCTTGCTGAATTTAATTTTTCCCCTAAGGGTATCAAACTCATTTTTCTCCATCACTTCGACAAGTTTGTCTGCATTTGTTGTTCCCGCTTTCTCAATTGCCTGGAATATCACCTGTAAAGCCTCATAAGTATCAGCAGCCTGGTTTATCCCCTCTACCCCATATTTACTGATGTACTTTTCGGTCCAAGGAACAACTTGGTCTGTTACTGGGTACTTAATCACCGTACTAGCAAAAGCGGTGGTTTCAAATTCACATCTTCCTTCAGTCTTTTCCCATGCTTCAGGACTGGCTATCGGATTGTTAACTCCTATGAGTATCGCATCTATCTTTAAATCGTGCCAGGTTTTAGTCACGAGGTATCCATTGTCTGAGGAGAAAACTGGAAATATGACATCCGCACCCCAGCTCTCCATCTCTTTCATTTCTGGGATTTCTGTAACCCCAAGTGGAACGAGCCAGCTCTTCACCTCTAATCCACTTGCTTTAAGTCTCTCCGTCTCAAACTTTGTTAGGCCTCTCGCCCATAGAACATCCTCTGTTAAGAAAGCAACTTTCTTTACACCATATTTTGGAACCAAGTAGTTCATTATAAAGTTGCTCAACTGGTTTCCAAGCGTTGTTGCGTTTGTGGTGGATCTAAAGAGATACTTGTACTTATTATAATCTTTTTCAACAAGCTTTGAGTATGCGGGTGTTTGAGCGGTTCCAACCACCAAAGGAATTTTATTATCTGCAGCAACTTCACCCACAACCATTGAAACCTCGCTCCTGAAAATTCCTGCCAACGCAACAACACCATCTTGCAAGATAGCCCTCTCGGCAACGAGTTTTCCTGTCTCGGGTTTGTCTTCAGTATCGTAAACGATAATTTCTACAGGTCTGCCTAACAGGCCACCTTTGGCATTAATTTCAGCTTCTGCCATTTTTGCAGCATTAGCCATTGCATTTCCCGCTCTAGCAGGTGCTCCAGTTAGCGGTGCGAGAACTCCTATTTTTATAGGTTTTACCTCCTTTTTTTCTGCACAACCCATTGTGAAAGAGGCGATAATCAGTGCTATTATCCCTAGGATCAACAGTTGCCTAATTTCCATTCTATCACCCCCTCTGAATTTGCCATTATTTTTAGATATAATTTAAAAAAGTTTTTGGTAGAACTCTTCAATAACCACAAATCATCTCTTTATTTCTAACGAATTAGAAATTATCGAAGTGGTAAGAAGAAAAACACTTAGATTTTTTGTGGAAAAGAAAAGGTGAACTCCACCTAAATATTTAGGACAAAAAGTTATTTGGTTTGTAACAGAAACAACTACCATGAAGGCTGAAGGACAGAAGGGATTTAAATCAGATTTAAAGCTAATAGTACTCTATAACGGCTTTTTTGGGGAGAGATTTATAGCAAATCTAATGAATTATTCAAATTCATGCCCCTCTTTTGGAGCTTGTGGAATAGATCAGTGCGTTCAGTGTAAAGAGAAGGTTTACAGCTTCTCTAAAAATATAATAGCAGCGTTTGGAATGCTTGATCCTAACACGATGCCTCAGTTTATTGAAGATGCGGAAGATTTTTTGCCGAAGGTAATACCTTCTGCAGATATGGCAATTGCAATAAATCTTCATCCAGATGTCCTCTATGCTTTACCGGAGAAATTAAAGGAGTCAAGGGTAAAAGGCCTCATAGTTCCAGTTGAGGAACCTCGCTGGTGCTCTGCTGGGCTTGCAAAACAGCTGAAAGAAAAATGTTCTGAGCTTGGTATTGAGTTTGCCGCTCCAAAACCGTTCTGTATAATGAAGCCTTCAGAAGAAACTCCGCTCCTCAATAGGTTTATTGAAGAATTTGGTCTTGGTTATCCGGAGTTTGAAATTGAATACAGCGAGAATAATGGTTTTAAGAAAATTGAAACAGTTAGAATCATTAGAAGCGAGCCATGTGGGTGTGCGTGGTTTATAGGCATAAAGCTGAGAGAGTTTGAGTTTGAAAACTTTAGAGAGCTGTGGGACAGGGTGGCTGAAGCACACCACTCTTTTCCATGTACCGGGAGCATGGAAAAGGACAATGAATACAACGAAACAATTCTTCATGTAGCCGGATACACTGCGAGACATGCAGTAGATAGAGCTCTGGGTTACGAGGGTTATGAGGAAATACCGGAGCATTTAATTGAGATAATTGAAATACAATAGCCTTTTACTCCCATATATTCTTTTCATCCTCAAAGAACGAAGTCTCTTTTGTATGGGACACCTCCTAACAATTCATAATTTACCGAAAGCTTTATATACTCATAAACTAACTTTAAGTTAGTAACAAAAAGGTCAGTAGGTGATAGGGTTGGTATCTGTAGACACAATACTGGAAATCCTAGGGAATGATAGCAGGAGGAGGATTCTCTCTCTACTGGCCAAAAAACCTTGTTACGTTAGTGAGATCTCTTACGCTCTGAAAATGGCACCGAAAGCAGTAATAGAGCATCTTGAGAAGCTTGAAAAGGCTAGACTAATTAAAAGCTTCGAGGATGGAAGAAGGAGGTATTACTATATAGATCAGAACATGAGGCTCGAGATCTCAATCGCCCCTCACATCTTCAAGACGAATCTAGTTGACGAAGTGGATGACATGGATAAGTTGATGAAGGAATTTTTAACGATCCAAAAAAAGATCAGTGAGATATCATCGAGGTTCATGGAAAGCACGATTGCAGATATTTACAGAAGTCTGAGAAGCGTCGAAGAGATCCAGAGGAAATTCTCAATGATTCAGAGCTATCTCTCGTCAAGAGCTAGCGAAATCTTTGAGAGATTCCTTGATGAGATAGATAGATGTGTGGAAGATGATTATGAGAAAATGGTCCTTCTTGCCCTCTCAAAAGGTGCTAAAAGGGTCTCAGATGTATCTGAGGAGTTTGGCATTCCCTATGCTGAGGTTGAGAGGGCAATTGAGAGGTTAAAGAATAAAGGTGTTGTTGAAGAGGTAAGAGATAGGAGAGGTTATGAAATTATAATAAAATATAGATAATAGACATAAAATATAAATAAAATAGAATTTAGGAGGTGATGCTCATGGGTAAGAATGAGATCACATTAAGGGTTGGAGAGGCATACTACAGAGATGTAGGCAGAGGCATTGCCAGACTCGATCCAGCTGTGATGGAAAAAATGGAGATTCAGAGTGGCGATGTTATAGAAATCATCGGTAAGGAATCTGTTCCAGCAATAGTCTGGCCAGGATATCCGGAGGACAGGGGAAAGGAGATAATCAGGATAGACGGAAGCATAAGGAACAACGCCGGAGTTGGAATCGACGACAAAGTGAGAATTAAGAAGGTCACAACGAAACCAGCAGAAAAGGTCACATTAGCTCCAATGGAGCCTGTGAGGTTGATGGGAGGGGAAGCTTACCTTCTCAGAGTCCTCGAAGGGAGGCCGGTGAAGAAGGGTCAGAAGATCAGAGTAGAGATCTTCGGTCACACGCTCACGTTTGTTGTCACCGCCACAAAGCCGGCTGGAGTGGTTATTGTTTCGAGGGGAACTCAGATAGATCTTAAAGAGAAGCCAACGGAAGAACTGAAAAGGGCTGTGCCAAATGTTACCTATGAGGACATCGGAGGCTTGAAGAGGGAATTGAGGCTCGTCAGAGAGATGATCGAGTTGCCGTTAAAGCATCCAGAGCTCTTCCAGCAGGTGGGAATCGATCCGCCGAAGGGAGTTCTGCTCTACGGCCCTCCAGGCACAGGGAAGACCCTGATAGCTAAGGCTGTTGCGAATGAGGTTGATGCTCACTTCATCACCCTTAGTGGACCTGAGATAATGAGCAAGTATTATGGAGAGTCAGAGCAGAGGCTAAGAGAGATCTTTGAGGAGGCAAAGGAGAACACCCCGGCAATAATCTTCATAGATGAAATAGATTCGATTGCTCCTAAAAGAGAGGAGGTAACCGGAGAGGTTGAGAGGAGGGTAGTTGCCCAGCTTCTAGCCCTCATGGATGGTCTTGAATCAAGGGGAGAAGTGATAGTGATCGCTGCAACGAACAGGCCAGATGCAATAGATCCTGCTTTAAGAAGGCCCGGAAGGTTCGACAGGGAGATTGAGATAGGTGTTCCCGACAGAGATGGTAGATATGAGATTCTACAGATTCACACAAGGAGCATGCCTTTGGCAGAGGATGTAGATCTGCAGGAACTGGCAGAGCTTACAGTGGGTTTCGTAGGCGCAGACTTGGAGGCTCTTGCAAAAGAAGCAGCGATGCATGCCATAAGAAAGATGCTTGAAACAGGAAAGATTGACATTGAGGTTGAAGAAATTCCGTCTGAGGTGCTTGAGTCTATAAAGGTAACAAGAGAGGACTTCCTTGAAGCCCTGAAGAACATAGAACCATCGGCAATGAGAGAGGTTCTGGTTGAGATTCCAAATGTTCGGTGGGAAGACATTGGAGGGCTTGATGCTGCGAAACAGGAGCTTATGGAGGCTGTTGAATGGCCGTTGAAGTATCCAGAGGTGTTCAAAGAAGTTGGAATCAAACCACCTAAAGGTATACTACTCTATGGTCCACCAGGCACAGGAAAGACCTTGCTTGCTAAGGCTGTTGCGAATGAGAGCAATGCTAACTTTATAAGCGTTAAAGGTCCAGAGCTTCTGAGTAAATGGGTTGGTGAAAGCGAAAAGCATGTGAGGGAGATGTTCAGAAAGGCAAGGCAGGTGGCTCCAGCAGTGTTATTCTTTGACGAAATTGACAGCCTTGCTCCCAGAAGAGGTGGAATCGGAGATTCTCACGTTACAGAGAGGGTTGTTAGCCAACTTCTAACCGAGCTTGATGGAATGGAAGAGCTGAAAGATGTGGTTGTGATCGCAGCCACAAACAGACCTGACATTGTAGATCCAGCCCTTCTAAGACCGGGAAGGATTGAAAGGCATATATTCATTCCGGCTCCAGATGAAGAATCGAGGAAAGAGATATTCAAGATCCATACAGGGGGAATGCCTTTGGCAGAGGACGTTAGCTTAGACGAATTGGCGAAGAAGACGGAAGGTTACAGCGGAGCAGACATCGAAGCTCTTTGCAGAGAAGCAGGTATGCTCGCTATAAGAGATGCAATTGGCCAAGGTATTTCGAAGGAAGAGCTGAAGAAGATTGTTGGAAACATAAGAGTGACAAAGAACCACTTTGAAAGGGCTATGGAAAAAATCAAACCCAGCCTCACTAAGGAGGATTTAGAAAGGTATAGAAGAATCGTTGAGGACTTCCACAAAATGTACGCTTAATTGACTTAATGAATTTAGTTTGGTTAAGTTTGTTAAATTTAGTTAAATAAAAAGGAGGTGGTTAAAATGCCCTGGAAGAGGAGAAGAAGGGATTGGGACGACATATTCAATGAGATGTTTGACATGCTGAACTTTCCATTTAGCGAGGAGTTCGATGAGATCTTCAGAAGGATCACGAGGGACTTCAACGAAATTTTCAGAAGTGCTCCAGAGTCAAGGCCCTTCGTAAGAGGTTTCTCGATAAGAATTGGCCCAGATGGAAAACCTGAGATCAAGGAATTCGGAACCAAATTTGAAACTCTGAGAAGTGAATCGGGAATCGAAGAGAGAAAACCCCTCATTGACGTGATGGAGACCGACGATGAAGTTCAGGTAATTGCGGAGATGCCGGGTGTGAACAAGGAAGATATAGATCTCAACGCCACAGAAAAAACCCTTGAGATCAAGGCTGACGGAGAGAACAGAAAGTACTTTGAAACTGTAGAATTGCCAGTTGAGGTTTTGCCAGAGACGGCCAAAGCCAGGTATAACAACGGTGTGCTTGAGGTTGTGATGAAAAAGAAGCATCCAAAGGCTAGCGAGAAGAAGAAGATAAACATCGAGTAACTTTAATTTTTAATTTTTTATTTTTAAGTTTATCAATAAATTTAATTTTTGTTAGAAACAATTCCCTATTCCCAACCAGCAAAAAGATCAAGCGAAACCATTTTTTGAATCTGCTTCTCAGATTTTGAGAGAATTTGCAGTCTATAATCCTCGAGTATTACGTTTTTTACTGGTTCAAGGGGTATATCAAGTCGTATCTCTCTTGTTCTTCCATATCTTCCTTTAGATATAACAATGGAGTTCAGAATGCCGAGCATGTCGAGTTCAGATATTAGATCACTAACTCTTCTCTGAGTTAGAGCATCAATCCCAACTTTCTTGCAGAGGGATTTGTAAACGGTATAGACTTCTCCAGTCGTGAATTTCTTTCTTCCTGTCTGAGCAAGCAAAATCATTCCGAAGAGGAGAATCTTGTTCTGAGTAGGCAGGGTTCTTACGACCTCATTGACATGATCGCTCTCTATCTTCTTTACTGCCTTTTTTACATGTTCTTTGGTAACTGGACATTCTCCATCTCTTTCTGCGATTTCTCCACTAACTCTGAGCAAGTCCAAAGCTTTTCTCGCATCTCCATGCTCTTGGGCTGCAAGAGCAGCACAGAATGGAATTACCTCTTCATCAAGAACGCCATTGTAAAAAGCAAGCTCAGCCCTTTGAGTAAGGATGTCTTGGAGCTGTTCTGCGTTGTATGGTGGGAAAATTATCTCTTCCTCACTCAGTGAGCTGATCACCCTGGGATCGAGGAAATTCTTGAACTTCAAATCGTTTGATATCCCTATAAGACTCACTCTTGCCCTTTCGAGCTCAGAGTTTATTCTTGAAAGGCTATAAAGCACTTCATCCCCTTTTCTTACCAACTTATCGATTTCATCGAGCACGATTATGATCGTCTGAGGATGCGCATCTATGGCCATTCTAACCTCCTCATAAACCTGATCTGTTGGCCAGCCTGTCATCGGGACATTCTTTCCAAGAACTTTGGCGAGGGTTGCAAGAACACGGTATTGGGTATCTATTATCTCGCAATTCAGGTAGTGCATGTAGCACCTGCAGTTGTTTCTTTTGCTGAACTTTTCAAGCTCTTTACCCACAAATTTTACGGTGGCAGTCTTTCCCGTCCCGGTTTTTCCGTATATGAGGATATTCGAAGGGGTTTCACCTTTTAAAGCTGAGACCAGAATTGAAGCCAAAGCTTCAACCTGTCTTTTTCTGTGCGGAAGATATTCTGGTGTATAGGAATGCCGGAGGACATCCCTGTTCCGAAAAATCTTTACCGCATTTAGTATATTATCAAAAATATTAAAATCATCGGTCATTTTACCACCTAGGAACATTCTACCTACTTCCTTGACCTTTAAGAATTTTACCATTTCAGTTATTTGTTTATTTATGAGGAATAATTTTCTTTTAAAGAAATTTTATTTGAATAGCTTATCTTGTAAAATTTGATTAATAATTACAATTTGTGGCTTTTGATTATAACACCCCATCGTTTCCTGTGGAGATACGTTATAAAAATCTGGGGCAAAGGTTGGATATCTTCTCCCTTTTTTCTGCTCCTTACCAAATCTGTTCATGAAAGTGATCCTTTAGAAATGCTTAAATTGTAAGTTGAAGCATAAGTGGAGCTGGATAATGCTATTTAGGTCTAAAAAGTATTTTTTTATGTAATACCTACGTTGAATTCTCCCTTAACCAAACGAAGACCTTATCTATCTTGTTTTATAAGATTATTCTATCTTGAGGAGTCTTCAACACCGGTAACGCTCCTCATGCCGTAATCAGCTATTCTAACATCTAAAAATCTATTTTTGGGATAGTTTCCTTTGATTGCAACAAGCAAAGGATAGGTTGCAAGCTGCCTTCCGTATGTGTAGCTCCCTTCACTGTATTCGCATCTTACATCAGTTATTTTCCTTCCTAAAGGGAGCATTTTTCTCAACAGAACTCTATCTATGTTTTTTCTTACTTTTTCTTTGAAAATTCTGAATTCTCTTTTGTGTTTTTTCAGAAATTTGTCTCCAACTTTTTCCATTGGAGTGCCGGTAAAGATCTTCACCTGCCTGATGTTTATCCTCCTGATCCAGAGGTTTCCCTCCAAGATCCCCTCGAGAAAGGAATAGTTAACGTCGAACGTCTCTTTTGTCTCCCTCTTAAGCCCTATAACAAAGTTTAGACCTGGAAGAAAGCATGGAAGGCCATTGTAACCTATCTGCCTTCCGTAGGTGTTTACAAGTTTTATCGCCTCCATAACCTCATCCGGGTTTGCTGCGAGGTTGTTGGTCTCGATCACTCTATCATCTGCACTTTCGAGCCCCATAGCAGCGATGTTTCCTGGAGTTTGATAAATCACGATCGTTTTTATTATTTCCTTACTCTCCTCAGGCCACGTTGCGATCGTTTTCGGATTAGCGTTATCCATGTGAAGAGTTTTAATCTTGGGGCACCTTTCCCAGATTGCTCTGTGAAAGTTTCTCATAAGGGAGGGATTTGGTTTTGGAACTTCCTTGTTGAAGTCTCCCATGTAACTGAAGAAATCCGTCTGGTTTCCGATCCTGAAGTAACGACAGCCATTTCCATATAAAGCTTCAATTTCAGCTAAAACTGCTTTTGGGTCCCTTTCTGAAGGAAAATCATGAATTCTTTCGATGCAGAAAGAACATTTCCTCCAGTAGCAGCCTTTATAAGTTTCAACTTCACAGACTATGTAGGGAAAATCAGGGTGCTGCTTTACAACTTCTGCTCCGAGCAAGCTGAATTCGTTTACAAAATTTCTGTCCGTGGTATTGTTTTTTACAACTCCATTTGCAACTTTATTGGAGTATTTGCATAGAAAATCGAATAACTCTGATTCAAAAGGGAAATCAAAGATTTCGTAGTTCTCAAGCATTCTCCTTTCTTTTTTTGAGATCTCAAGAATTATAGGCCCTACAAGAATCTTTCTCTCGGGCCGATCTGCGGGAAAGAGGCTAATTAGCTCTTTTAATCCTAAAGGCTTCCCACCTATATACTTCCCTGGGACGACCATTCCGGCTATTACAATAACTAAATCAAAATCGTATAAGCTTTTTTTAAATCTGTAGTTCTCCCTTAAAGCATCGATTGTTGTGTAGATGGTCTCAAATTTGAGTTTTTTAAGCATTCCATAAATGTATCGGGGATATGGTGAGATATATGGAGGGACACCTAAGCATGAAGGCTCATCGACGTATCCATCGACAATTGCTATTTTCATCAGATTTTAGATTGACCAAAGAATTTATGGATGTTTTGGATGCTTGGTGCTGATGTTTTGGTGCTGATGACGGAGTTCGGGTGTTTGATTTCCAGTGTTTTTAAAAGGTTTCTGATTTTTGATATTTTTGAATTTTAGATTAAACAAATCACCAGCTCAAATCCGTGTTTTCTTAGTCGCCTGAACGAGCCTTGACCATCTCTCAAACTTTTCAATGAGATCGTATTTCCTCTCAAAAGATCTTTCAGCCATGAATTCTATTTCCTTTATTCCCCATTGTTCCATAGCTAAACCAGCAATCAGATGCGCTCCATATGAAGACCCCTCTAAAATCCTGCTTCTTTCAACTTTCAAACCCGTAATATCGGCCACTCTCTGTAACAAAAAGTCGTTTGAACTCATCTTTCCATCCATTTTTATCGAGCTGTTTATTTCTGCTTCCTCTTTCATTATACCAACGATCTCACCTATTCTAAAGGCAATTGCTTCCAAAAGGGCTTTTACAAAGTCTTCCCGCTGTGTTTTATTGGAAATCCCCCAGAATACCGCCGGGATTTCTGTGTAATGTGGTGTTCCCAAACCGGCAAAGGATGGAACGAGTAAAAGATCCTCATCTTTTGATGTGAATGCGAGTTCAGAACTCTCTTCTGGGTTGTTGAGCAAACCAATTTCTCTCATCCATTCAACTGATGATCCGCTATAGCTGACGTATCCTTCGAGGAGGTACCTACTAATCTTTTTGGTTCGAATGGCAATCATCGGGATTAATCCCTTGAGTGAAGCTAATGGCGACTCACCAACGTTTAAATCAACAAATGTGCCCGTGCCGTTAGTGCACTTTATCGAGCCTTTTTCAAAACATCCTTGAGCGAAAAGCGATGCTTGCTGATCCGCCACTACCGAGCATATGGGGATTCCTTTATACTCTCCGAAAATGGAGTCAGAAGGCTTTATTTCTGGAAGATTCTCCTCCGGAAAACCAACTATTTTCAAAATGTTCTCGCTCCATTTCTCGAAGAATATATCATAGATCCCGGTTGCGCTTGCATTTGTGAAGTCGGTGGAATGTTCTTCACAAAGGTTGTATAGAAGCCAAGAGTCTAACGTTCCGAATTTAAGCTCGTCTTTCTTGGCATTTTCAGGTAGGTTCTGGAGCATCCACATGAGATGGACGCTGGCATGATTTGGCTTGAACGAGAGTTTCGAGATTGTCACAAGGTATTTAATCCTTTTACTATCCTTTGCAAAAGGATATGCCAGTGTTGCTAATTTTCCAAGTATTTTTCCGACTCTTATCAGCCAAAGTCTGTTCAAAGACTCAGCAATTGGTTTTGCCCTTATATCTTGCCATGTCAGAGATGGAAAAAGATTTTTACCACTTTTACCATCCCACAGGACTGAAGTAGTCCTCTGATTTGTAATTGCAATAGCGTCGATCTCCAATTTTTCGATTGCTGAATCGAGCAAGGATTTGCTTTTATGGTAGATCTCCTGTGGATCCAGTTCAACAAATCCGGGCTGGGGATACTTCCTCTGTAGAGGTTGAAAACTAAAATCCAGCATTTTTTCATCATCGTAAACAACTGCTCGGACTGTTGTTGTACCAACATCAATAACACATGTACGCATCAGTCTTTACTTGTTCCTAAAAATAAATAATTATGGTATGTTCTGATACCAATTCATGGATTTAATTTTTAATCTTTTTTAACCTCTTTTTGACTTTGTCTCTGTTCTTTGTTGTATCAAAATTTAAAATTAGATTTGAATACAAAATCTTAACTTGTTATGAATCTGGGTGTATCTCTTCCAATTAAATCAACTTTGCAAGAATTTCAGTTACATCTTTGGCATCCAAAGCTCTTTTACATCTCGGGCAGAAGGTAAGGATGGTTTGACTGGCTTCGAGCAGTTGACTCTTTCTTTCTTCAGCGAGTTTCGATGCCATAGAGGCGTCGATATAGGGGTAAATGCCACCAGATCCACAGCAATAGGTGTTCTTTCTGCTGTACCCCGCTTCTTTAATCTTTATTCCGAATGCTGAGAGTATCTTTCTGGGTTCTTCAACCATGCCTAAATCCCTTGAGAGTATACAAGGATCATGATAGGTTGCTAAATCAAATTTATCGGATTCAGATTTATCTTTATTAGCCTCAATTCCTTCTTTGAATTTATCGATATTTCCTGCGATAAGTTGAGATATATGTGTAGCTCTGATTCCGTAATCTTCAAGAAAAACCTTTACACAATGGGGGCAGTTACTCACTACTCCCTCATAACTTCCCAGAATATCTCTCAGATTCTGGGCATGTTCTCTAAATTGCTTTAAATAACCAAGCTCTTTAAGGTAGGAACCACAACAAAGGACACCTTTAAAAGCAAAATCGATTTCTAAGAAATTCAGGATTTTTAGAGTTGATTTGATAATTTCGCTTGCCTCGAAAGTTCTACAGCCCGGGAAGTAAAGTAATTTTCCATCTCTTTTTTCGAATTCACTGAATTGCTCTTTAAATTTCTTTTCTAAATCTTTGATCATACTTTCATGGGATACAAAAGCTAGTTTAACATTCCTAGGCTCCCCATCGAGATCACAAATCTTGCTTCTTTCATCGATAAGTAGTTCATTGACGCTTATGTTCATCGGACAAGTTTCTTTGCAAGCGTTACATGGCAAACATCTCCACAACGTGTCTCCAACATCCTCACCGCTCGAGCTGAAATATGCAAGCCTCGATTTTATGGAAGGAGAGACAGTCAGTCTCCTCTCCACATCGAAAACTGGACAGACATGCAAGCACATGTTGGGGCAGAGCATACATTTCACAACATCGCTCGCTTTTCCTACTCTTGGTAAAGCCTCTCTAAGAAGGGAAAGTTTTGTTTTCAAAGTTGAGGACGAAGTTGCCTGCAGAATCCATTTGATGCTTGAAAACACTATATCCCCTCCGTACAATCCTTTTCTATAACCTTTCCGGGGTTGAGGATATTTCTCCTATCGAAAATCGTTTTAAGGTCTCTGAGAATTGGATAGAAGCCTTTAAGCTCTTTTGGAAGCCATTTTGCTCTTAAAGCACCTATTCCATGGTGGTGGCTGATCGAAGCGGTGCCTAAAGCAGTTTCCATCGCTTTTTTCCAGACTTCCCTGTAGTATTTCTCAAGGTCCCCAGAAACACCAGCAAAGGTGAAGTAGAAGCATAATCCTTCTTCGTAGAAGTGAGAGGCATGGCATGAGGCAAGGAGAGTTCCGTCAACATCTCTAATAGCCTTCAAAATTTTTCTGTAAACCTCCATAGCATTCTTCCAGAAACATGAAACCTCAATGGTATCGAAAATTATCCCTAAAGGGACGAACTTAGAGATGTCGGAAACGTTGAATCTCTCCCTGAGCCAATCTTCGACAGGTTTCTCGCCAATAAACTCTCCATTGACTTTTTTGAGGACAAAATCCCTCTCTTGATCTGCCATCTCTCCTTCAACCATAACGATCATAACCACTCCTTCTACATTGAAGTTCTTAAGGGACTCAAGCCTGTCGAAAATTCTCAGCAGGGCTGGTCTGAATGTTTGAACTAGCTTTCTTGCATTCTCCACTGCATCGTCCATAGAATCGAATCTGAAAGCCATTTTGTAATTTTCTTCCGGAATTTTTCTGATTTTCAGGGTGGCTTCGCAGATAACCCCAAATATTCCTTCACTTCCTGTAAAAAGATCGTTTGGATTGATGAAGGCCTTTCTCGGGAACGGTTCTGCTTCAACTATCTCTCCATCTGGCATCACGACCTTCAGACCTACCAATAGGTCCTCAATGTTTCCATATCTCGTTGAGAACTGTCCGCTTGCCTTTGTAGCAACCCATCCACCAACGGTTGAGCAGTAAAGACTTTGTGGAGAGTGGCGAAGGGTGAAACCATTATGATTCAGGACATCTTCGAGTCTTCCCCCAACAACGCCTGCTCCAACTTTAACCAGCAACCTTTCCGCGTCGATCTCAATCTTATCTAAAGAAAGCATGGATAGGGCTATGCCACCGCAGTATGGAGTTGCACCGTCTATGACTCCGCTCGCACCACCGAAAATATAAATCGGTACGGAAAAGGAGTTGGCAATCTGCAGAATGGAGGAAACATCCTCAGCGCCATCAGGGAAGGCTACAGCATCGGGTAAAGCGGGAAGAGTGTGGCTCAAAAGACGGTTAAGGTGGAGTGGGTTGAAGTCCTTTGAATAAGCAATTCTGTCAGCAAGGTGGGTTGAAACTTTTATGCCAGATTTTTTTAACTCTCTAACAACATCCTCAATCCTTTCAGAGTATTTTGATTTTTTGATAACCTTAAGCATATCTGATTTTAAAAAGAGAAACTATTTTATTTCTTCTGTATTTCTCTGCTTGATGTCGTTTGACAAAGATGTCTTTTCCTTAGTTAAGGACTGGCTGATTGAGGAAGGAATTCTCAAATCTGAGGTTCCCGATGAGATGGCGGACTGGCATTACGTCGTTGAATTTCCGGCTAAGTCCAATCAGGTTTCCGATATTATCAAACCGAAAAACAGAAGGATGATTCTCCTTTTAAGCGGTATCGTGCTTTCCGAATCTCATTACAGGGCTTTCAGCTCTTTAACACCTGAAGAGAAACAAAAGCTCGTACATCGATGGAAGATGGATCTCATTTTCAGAAAAGCTGATTTTAGATTAATTCCCGACGCGATGAATTTGCAGAGGATAGAATTTTCGATACCTATTTTTGAGGATGGTCTCTCTAAAAGCTCGGTTATCGAAGCATTAAGAGAGCTTTTCAAATGCAAACTCTACATAATCTGGAACGTTCAGTATGAATTCGACAAATTTTCTGGCGTAGATTCGATGTATCTCTAATATCACTTATTTCTCATGGTCTTACGATTGACTTTCCCATAAAGTGGTCGTGTAATAGTTGTAATAAACAATAGTTGTAATAGACTGATGATGTAATGATATAATCAAAGGGTTTACGGGAAGATACTCAGAGAGATTTGGCAAAGTCCATCTTGCATGAAATCGCAAAAAAGTCTCCTGAGTGTTTCTTGGATGTGATTAGAGATCCAGAGTTAAGGATACCTGCACTTAAGATTCTTCTTGGTTTGAACATGGAACATCTTTTTGAATACCTCATCAACTTGCTTCACCATGAAGATTGTAAAATCAGAGAAGCTGCTATCGTTCTGATTTCTACATGAAAGATAAAATTGAGCCGAAAAAACTAAACAAAGTTCTAATAAATATACTTGATGATGAATCTTGGTTTGTGAGGTTAGTTGCTGCTGAAACCCTTGCTAAAACAGCTGGAAGAGCCGGAAAGAAGGAAATAAACCAACTTAAAAAGCTTCTTGAAGATAAGGAGATCATCAGAGAAAGCGTGAAGGAATTGTTGGAGGATTTCGGCTAAACTGTTTGCAAGTTCAACGCTTAGTTCTGATTTTTGGATGTTGTTATTCTGGGAGAATCAAATTTTCCCGGTTTTGGTTCTTTGTCGAAATTTTTTTCCTTATCATCATATATTTAGCAACCTATATTAATTAAATTAAGCAAAAAACCAACCATGGAAAGGCTGATTCATTGTCAGACTGTAATGGAAGAGGAGAGACTAGGAGAGCTGAAAAGGAAAACGGGAGAAAATTCGACAAAGGATGCGCTTTTGAAGGCGATACAGCACTACCTTCACTGTTACTACTCGGAAAACTACTGAGGTGGTAGGATGATCAAGTGTCCAAATTGCAATCTGATGGATCTTTCTTCAACTTACAACTTCAATAAAAAGACCGGCACCTTCAACTGTCCGATCTGTGGATTTAAAATCACAATTTTAAGTCATATTTCTTACTAAAATTTACCTACATTTTTATTTTTAGCTTAGCAAATTATAAATATTCATTTTATGGCTTTTTATTATGTATACTGACTGTCATATTCATATAGTCCCAATAGGGGTTGTAAATAGATTAAAGGAAGAGTTTATAGGGGCGATTAAAAATCTCGATGTTGTTGCTAAATTTGGGGAATCTTCGGACTATCTCGTTGAATACCTTGATAAAAATGAGATTGAAGCGGTTGCTATAATGAGCTATCCTTCTCCAGAGACTCATGGGGGAGGAATAGAGGTTGTAGAGGCTTTAATCGATTACTGCAAGCCCTATAGAGATAGGCTTTATCCCTTTGGTAGTGTACACCCAAGATTGATGGATGCTAACGAGATAGAGGAAAGCCTCGAGAAACAGTATTCAGAAGGAATAGCCGGGATAAAGCTCCATCCCGTTCACCAACATTTTAAACCAAATGATTACAGGGAAGAGGAGAGAGGTCTTAAAACTCTCGAGTCTGTCTATGAATTTGCTTCGGATCATTCCGTTCCGCTTCTTTTCCACACTGGAACAAGCATCCTACCGGGTGCAAGATCAAAATTTGGAAATCCCCTTTTTCTCGAGGATGTTGCAATCGATTTTCCAGAGCTTCGTATCATAATGAGCCATGGTGGTAGACCATTTTGGATGAAGGAAGCTTTCTACGTTCTCAGGAGATTTAGCAACGTTTGGCTGGATATAAGTGGAATTCCACCACAAAAGTTGCTTACTGAATATTTCCCCAGATTCGAAGATATAGCTAAAAATAGCCTATATGGTAGTGATTTTCCCAGTCCTGGAGTGAGAGGAATCAGAGAAAATCTCGAACTTTTTCTAAATCTCCCCTTAGACAAACGATTAAAGGAGAAGATTACCTATGGCAATTTTAAAAAACTCTTACGATAATTTTTAAGTAATTGATTTAATTCTATCCCGTGAGTTCTTCTTTTAACTCTTTTATAACATTTAAGTTGTGTTCGATCCTCTTAATTCCAATGTGCCCCATATCAAGTTGGCAAGCGAGGTAATGTTCAACGGCTTTTACCAGGGCATCTTTAGTATTCATGCCTGTTCGTCTTTTGAGCTCATTGAGCTTATCTTCTCTGATGACGGTTTGAGCGTAAACGTATTTCATGCGAGGTAAATTAAGTTAAAGGGGTATAAAATTTTTGAAATGTAAGATGATTATGATGTTTTCTTTATTCAAGCCCTCATGAAAATCGAAGTTCCTGAAAATAAAAACCGATTAAAATATTCATTTTAAAAATTAAAATTTAAATTAGAATTTGGAAATTATTTCTTTGCCTATAAGATTGATCGATTTCTTCTTGTCTGGCCCGATTGGGCTTCCCGCAACAACTTGGGTAACCCCAGCCTTTGAAAGCTCGTTTATCCTTTCGACCACCTCATCGGGTGTTCCGCTGATTGAGAATGTGTCAATCATCTCATCGGTCACAGCCTTGCTTACGCCAGGCCAGTCGCCTTTAGTAAATGCTGCATTCAAGGCATCTCTGACCTTTTGCACATCATCACCGCTGATCCCATGCCTCTCAAAGATGACATCCGGGCTTCCTGCAACGATGAATGCAACAACGATCTTTGCAGCATTTCTTGCCTTGTCTCTGTCTTTGTCAACACTCATTGAAGCATAAGCTACGGTATCAAAAGCATCTCTGCTCTTTCCAGCCTTACTCAACCCAGCATCTATATTTTCTTTGGCAACTTCGAAGTCTTTGGGATGGGATGCGTTGATCAAAACTCCATCTCCAAGTTCTGCTGCAAGCTGGAGCATCTTTGGCCCCTGAGCTCCGATGTAAATTGGGATTTCCCCTGCTTTGAAGTCCATTCTTGCACCATTGAATTTGAAGATCTTGCCATCATACTTTACAGGCTTTCCTGAATGTAGGGCTTTTATTATTTCAACTGCCTCCCTCATCCTTCCGAGGGGTTTCTCCCAACTTATTCCAATTCTGTCAAAGGTTACCTTATCTCCTGCTCCTATCCCAAGAACTGCTCTCCCATTGCTTATCTCGTTGATCGTAGCGATTGCCGAGGCTGTTACAGCCGGGTTTATATGGTAGGGATTTGTAACACCCGAGCCCATCTTAATCGTGTGCGTTTTCAGGGCCAGGATTGTCAGCATTGCATAGACATTTCTGTTGTTATAGTGGTCCGTTATCCAAACAAAATCGAACTTGCTGTCCTCTGCCAGCTTAACGTAGTATTCAAGCTCATAGTACTTCATGTTTGGTACAAATTCTATTCCGAATTTCATTGTATCACCAATTCAAGGAGTTTATATTCACAAATAATTCTTTCGATTTTTATCGAGCTAAACTCTGACTATATTTTGTTGAAGTTTAGCAAAAAGCGATTATCAGCGATATGGTTTTATTGGGTGAATGCTTAATCTCAATCATGGGTTCCGACTATAAACTTATAGACCATACAGCTGATGTCGCATTCGAAGCCTTTGGAAACACATTGGATGAACTTTTTGAAAACGCCACAAGGGCCTTTTACGATGCTTTTGTAATGGTTGAAAAGGTTACCATAGAAACGGAGAAGAAAGTAGAGATCAGCGACTTTGAAGTCGATTTTCTCCTTTATAAATGGCTGAATGAGATCCTCTTCCTCTTCGATACTGAGTTTTTTGCCACAAAAAATGTAAACATATCAATTAAAAAAGAAAAAAAGGAATATCTGCTGGAAGCAAATTTGCTAGGAGGAAAGATAAAGCCTGAGATCATAAAAACCGAACCGAAAGCGATTACAATGCATAATTTCAGAGTAGAAAAGAGGAAAGAGGGGGATAAAGAGTTGTGGTATGCCTATGTTGTGATTGATATTTGATACGATAAAAGGAAACTTTAGTTTTCAGTTGATTCAGTTGATTAAATTGTTTCAATTCGGTTCAATCCTTTCTTTTCATAATTTCTCTGTAAAGTCTTCCCTGCAAACCATGGAACGCTGAATAACCTTCTGCAAGTCTCTGATCTATGGTTGTTGTGTCAAAAGAGGTGAGTTCCTCGCTGTAAAGCGCATATTCCGAAAACCTCGCGATCGGTATAGCACTTCCTTTGAAAAGTTTAACCTTCACCCATCCCGTAACTCTTTCCTGTGTTTTATCAATAAACACGTTTAGTGCATCGTATAAGGGATCGTTTGTCAGGCCATAGTATACAAGTTCTGCCCACTCCTCTTCCACGAACTTTTTGAATTTGAGCTCTCTTCTGCTAAGGATGAGCCTCTCCAAGTCTATATGGGCAGTAAGGAGTATTGTTGCAGCTGGATGTTCGTAGTTCTCCCTTGCTTTAAGGCCAAGAACCCGATCTTCCATCATGTCCGTTCTTCCAACACCGTGCTTCCCGCCCACCTCGTTCAGCTTTCTGATTAGTTCATAACCCTTCATTCTCTCATCGTTTAGTGCTACAGGAATTCCCCTTTCAAAATCGATTTTGATGACTTCTGGCTGATCTGGAGCTTTCTCCGGGCTTACAGTCCACTCGAATATCTCTTCAAGGGGTGGAAATGAGGGATCTTCGAGTTTTCCACCTTCGATACTCCTGCTCCACAAGTTCTCGTCGATGCTCCACGGTTTTTCTTTACTTACCTTTATCTCAATCCCCTTTTTTCTCGCATAATCGATTTCCCACTCTCTCGTGAGATTCAGCTCCCTCATTGGGGCTATAACCTTGAAACCATATTGCATAAAGATGTTCTCGAATCTCAGCTGATCGTTTCCTTTTCCTGTGCATCCATGGGCTATCGCGTCTGCCTTCTCTTCTATGGCTATTTCAGCCGTTTTTTTGGCTATTATTGGTCTTGCGATTGAAGTGCCCAAAACGTAACCCTCATAATCTCCATTAGCCTTTATGAGCGTGAAAAGGGCATCAACAAACTCCTTCTTTGCATCAATCGTGTAATGCTTATCTGAATATTTTTTACCTCTTTCTTCAGCCTCTTTAACATCTTTTTCAGGCTGTCCGATATCGACTGTGACTGTTACAACCTCATCAAACCCGTATTTTTCTCTAAGCAAGGGTATACAGACCGTTGTGTCGAGGCCTCCTGAATAGGATAGAACAACCTTGCTCATGCTTTAGCTTGTCCAGTACTTTTTAAATAGTTTACTTTGGTTTATACTTTGGTTTGCACCGTTCTGTCATCTCTTCTTTCAATCTCTTACTTCAATCCCTTTTTTCCTTAGATAATCTTTAACCTCAGTGATTGATACCTCCTTTCGATGGAAGATGCCGGCTGCTAAAGCAGCCTCAACGTCTGTCTTGCTGAAAACCTCGTAAAAATGCTCGACTTTCCCAGCCCCACTTGATGCAATAACCGGTATGGAAACCCCACTTTTGACATGGTTAATTAACTCTAAATCATATCCAAGCTTCGTTCCATCCCTGTCAATGCAGTTGAGCAGGATCTCTCCTGCACCAAGCTTCTCGCAAATCTTTGCGAGCTGCAAAGCATCGATGTCTCTTGCTTCTCTCCCCCCCTTCACCGTGCACTGGTACCAGCAGTACTCTTCTCCATTGGGGCCAGGGATTTCAGTCTTGATAACATTGTGTTTGGTGTCGGTAGGAGATTCGACGTAAACCCTCTTTGGATCGATCGAAACGACAACTGCTTGGCTGCCATAAACCCTTGAGATCTGCTCTATTGAACTCTCACCCGTTGGGCCGTGCTTTAGGTATTCTTCAGCTGTATAGACAGCATCGCTGCCTATAGACACTTTATCCGCCCCAGATCTGAAGTATTCGGACGCGACATCTAAAGCAGAGTAATACGTTCCATCCGAATCCGTGTATTCCTGAATCCCACCACCAATTGTAAGCGGTACAAAGACATTTTCAGATGTAAGTCTTAAAACCTCTAACATAGGCTGATCTTTGAGCGGGAAATCTCGGAATCCGGTTATATTCAGGAATACAATCTCATCTGCCCCCTCCTCAAAATACCTTCTCGCAAGCTCCACTGGCTTGCCGAGGTTTCTAACTCTGCCTTTCTCCCTGACGTCGTATTTATCTCCTTTTGTAACGACTAAATCTCCCTCATCGTTTGTCCTCACATCAAGACATGCTACGATCCTTTTTGCCAGCTTGGTTTTGTCTGATTTCTCGTTTTTACTTTTATTTGATACTGAGCTGTATGAATGTAAATCCAAAGATTCTGACTCCAGAAAATTCTTTAAAATCCTCAATCCGGCCTCTCCACTCTTCTCTGGATGGAATTGCACGGCTATAACATTGCCCTTCTGAACGGCGCTTATGAACTCTCCACCGTAGTCTGTTGTGGAGAGAATCCAGTCAGAATTCTCCTTACTTGGCACTGCCCTATAGGAGTGCACGAAGTAAAGCTTTTCTCCCTTATATCTTGAAAATAAACTTGAACTCTTCTCGATTTTTATTCCATTCCAGCCTATGTGTGGAACCGAGACTTTCTTGCTGTCGAACTTTTTTATCTGCCCCTTTATCACACCTAACCCAGGAACATCGGGAGCCTCTTCGCTTCCCTCGAAAAGGGTCTGTAAGCCTAAGCAAATTCCTAAAAATGGTCTGTTCGATTTTATATATTCCTTTAGAGCCTCAACGTATCCATACTCTTCTAACCTCTCCATTGCATTCCCGAAACTTCCAACACCTGGAAAAATGAGCTTTTTGGCATTTAAAATGTCTTTTGGCCCGGATACATCTTCAACGGAGTAACCAAGTTTCTTTATCGCGTTTCTTATACTTCTTACATTCCCCGCTCCATAATCTACCAAGGTTACCATCTGATTTTCCACCTTTTGCTTTTCTGGAAGTGAATATTTAAGATTTTGTGTGGTTTCAGGCTAAATATAATTGACGTAAATACGTAAATAGAATTTTCCACGATTTGCCAGCCCTCTGATTCTATTCCAAAATTTAAAATTTCTGATTTGTACTAATAATTTCGGATTAATTCCACTCTCTCTAATCTTAAAAAATTCGAAGTTCTAAAGATGGATTTATAACTCCTTCAAGCATTTTTACATGTTTTTTACATAATCCTTTCACTTGGTTAATCTCTTCAGTCGTATGGCAATTGTAGAGTATACATGTTTTCTCACTACAAAATATTTCTTCGTACTCAAAATAGGCATAAAACTGCAGAATGAGCATTCTTAGCACTTTACGAACATCAATATCGATTTTCTCAGTAAAGCCCAGTGAGGATTTTATGTAGTATTCAGGAGGCTTTGCCGGAGCATAAAGTATGCCTTTAAGCGAGATTACCGCAGCAGCACTCATCACAATCATTCTAAGATGGTATCTCATATCATCTCCAGGTGTAGCTATAAGTCTATTTGTTATTAGGACTGCTGGCTTAGAAATGTCAATGCTTTGGGAGAAGTATTTCAGCAATTCTACACCATCGTAAATAACTCCCTGTATAAGATCCCTCTTCTCGTTCTCGATCTCTAATGGGAGAGGCTCGTAAAATACCCTCTCGCTGGGATTTCTTACCCTTATATATGCAAGAAAATAGGGATCTCTGAACCTATATTTTTTAAACTCAACAGTAAAGTTGAAGAGAGCTCTTATCTCGTCGAAAAATGAAAATGAATCCCAAAGATTTTCTTCGATATATATCTTCATATATATATTACTCGAACCCCTTCAGCTTTTCAAGGGCAACTTCAGCAGCTCTTTTTCCACTTAGAAGCATCCCTCCAAAAGTTGGTCCCATTCTTGGGAGCCCGAAGACTGTAGTCACTGCCATTCCAGTAACTATAAGACCAGAGAAAACTTCTCCAGTATGGTTCACGACGGCATCTTCGCTCTCTTCAACCCACATTGAACCGTACCCTCTTGTTTTAAGAAGACCCCTTTCCTCAAGCTTTTTAGCAACAAACGCATCGTGGCCTGTTGCATCTATGATAAGCTTGGATTCGAGAGCTATTGGATCAACGCAAGTTATTTGCCTCGGTAAAGCTTGTACTGGTGTCCAGTTTATTACTACTCCTGAAACCCTCCTCTCCTTTATTATCAAATCTTCAAAGGTGGTCATGTTAAGAAACTTCGCACCAGCTTCGCAAGCTGCAGCTATAAGCTTTGAACACGCATGTGGGCCATCTGTAACGTATAGTCCTTTAGTGTATTCTTGGTAAGGAATGAGAAGTTCATCTAGGACTTTTTCTGCTGGGGCTCTGACAGTTATCTTGTTCATCAGATATCCACCAATCCAGAAACCCCCACCCAAATAGTTGTTCCTTTCTATTACGAGGACTTTTTTACCGACTTTTGCAAGTTCTCTTGCAGCCATCAGTCCACTGGGCCCACCTCCAACAACAATTACATCAGAGTCTGTGTATTCTATAAGCATGCTGTGAAAACTCTTTACAATGGCTGAAGTTACGTCTTTTTCGGTTGTTTTTGCAAAAATTTCCCCTTCCATTCTACCACCAATTTAACACTGTTAATCCGATTATTTAAGTCTTACGCGTAGTCAATATACCATAATCTTTAAGTTCGGGGAGTTACTTGTTTTATTCCAAATGAATTATTTAAAAAATTGGATCACGATCATTTTAATCGTTTTAATTCTTCTCAGTTTTGGGTGTTCTCAAAAACTAACAGCAGAAAAAGTCGTTGAAAAGATGAGAGAGAAGTATGGAAGCATAAACAGTTATAGAGCTGAGATTCATCAAAAAGAGGTTGTTAATGGGAAAGTTAGAGAATATAATTCCGTTGTAGGTTTCAAAAAACCAAATAAATTTTTTGAGAGTTCAGCAAACTTCAAATCTGCCTACAATGGCAGTTATTTCTGGAGCTATGATAAAATAAAAAATGAAATGAGGGTAGTAAAAATTCAAAGTCAGGAGTCTCCGGATATTTTTGGTTATGTATTGAGAGAACTTGGAAAGTATGAAATCGATCTGGTTGGAAAAGAGAAGATTGATGGAAAAGACTGCTATGTTCTAGAATTAACCCCAAAAAAGAAGGATTTCTATGAATTCCAGAAGATCTGGATCGTGAAGGATGAGTGGTATCCTATAAAACTGCAAATGAAGGTGGAATTCAAATTTTTTAAGGAATTTGAGAAAGAACTAGAACTTCCAAATGTATCAATCTCGATAATAGAGCTTAAAAATGTAATGTTCGATGTAGAGATAGATGATGGAGAATTTCAGCTTGAAAATGCAGTAAAGCAAGTATATGGAGATGAGATTGTCAGTATAGCTTTAAGCGATGAAAGAGTGAGGAAAGAAATAGAGAATAGAGAATGTAAAATTCTAAAAGTGAATAAAGTAGATGGATTGGCTTATGTCGAAATATCAGTCGGAAAGCCAGATAAACCCGGGATACTTCTTCATTTGACTGTAGATTCTGAAAAGAGAGAGGTTATATACTTTAGAAAAGATTTTAGAGAACCCTCGATAAGTGATTCTCTGATCAACAGCATCCTTCAGATTGATGAAGTAAAGCAAAAAATTGGAGAGAAATACAGTGGTATCAATTACTACGTAAATAAAACGGTTCTCGAAATATACGTCCTCACTCCGTCTGGGGCTTACAAAATATATTATGACTTGCTGAGCGATGGGGTGATTCGAATTGAGAGTATACCTGGTTGGGGGAAGTCATTAAAGGAAGAAACGATGACGGAAGAGGAGAAACAAAAGTACCTGGCGATGGCTTTGAACGATTCAAAGGTTCGAGAGTTATTGAAGAATGAAAAATTCAGTGCAAATTTCACCAAGTACGTTCTGTACCAAAATGGACAAAAAATAAGGGATCCGGATCATGTGATAATAATTTTAAAAGTTGATGGAGAGAGTTACGAAATTGTTCTGTCTGGGGAGAGAGTTTTATCAGTGGAAAAAGTTTGAATTGGATTGTGGAAACTATAAAAATAAAAAATAAAAACTATTCAAATCTCCTAGAGCCGATGACCCTCAATCTCAAGAAGAAACTTCTTTATTCTAATTCCTGATTCCTTACCACCCATGTAGCCCCCTAGATCTCCCACTCCAACAACCCTGTGACATGGAATAATCACGGGAACCGGATTTCTTGCCAAAACCCCTCCAACAGCTCTGTACGCCTTTGTGCCCAGTCTTTCTGCCACCTCTTTGTATGTTTTTGTTTCTCCATAGGGAATTTTTGAAACCTCAAATAGAACTCTTGCAGTGAATTCTGGTACAGAAAGTCTTACGGCGTAATTGAGGCCTATTTTCTTGCCTGAAAAATATGTGTAGAGGTCTTCTTTTAGCTTTCTCGCAACTGGACTTCTTATACTCTCTCTTATACCCTCTTTTGTACTCTCCCCTAACTCCTTACTGGAAAATCCACATTTTACAATAACCCCATTTTTCAAATGAGCAAAGAAAAAGTGTGGAGGATCCATGCCTCTAAGATCGATCACGACAGATTCCATAATCGGATGCCCTTTTAAATCTCTATCACTTCATGCTTTCATTTTCCTGACTTTCCTCAGCGCTCATGAGAGATTTAAGATTGGATTTCGAACCGATGATGACCCCATTTCCAATCTCTTTTCCACCAATCTCCCGAATCCTCTTGAGACCATCGATCTCTTTTATTATTCTGATGACGGATGGAGGAACTAGGGACTCCCATTCTTCGTTTTCAAGCATTCTTCTCCTAATTTCTGTTCCTTGATATTCTTCCCTGTTGTACATTGCCGTATGAAAAACCTTTATTCCAGCTTCCAAGAAAAGCCTAACAACAAGAGGATTGTTTGAGAAGACAACCTGAAAAGGAGGCACCATAGAGCAGACGTGGGATACCCAGAGGCTGTTCCTGTAGATGTCTTCGAGGGGGATTATGTAGACTTTCTTTTTGATATCCAGTTCATCTAAGGCAGCTGAGATCATCAGAATTCTCTCTCCAGCTGTGAATGGATTCTCAAGCTCGTGACTCTCTTGAGCACTTCCGATTCCTATTATCAGTTCATCGACTTTCTCTATTATGTTTTTTATCACTTCATGATGGCCGTAATGGTATGGCTGAAACCTTCCAATGAAAAAGCCCCTCAACACCTTCAAATCTCTCTCCTCCTATTCAATCCCTTGGCTTCTTCACAACTCTGTAAATCTCACTTCTAAGTTTTTTACCTGTTTTCCTCTCCCATTCTTCAATCGGGATACCATATTCTGCTTGAACTTTATCCCTGTAAATTTCAGGTATGACATTGAACGCGCAGAAGGGTATTATTTTTCCATCAGGTGTTGCATAATGAATCTCACATCTTTTAACCCTCTCAATGTCATAGTTGTACAAGTCCTGGAAATGCATTATTCCGATAAACAGCGATCTTGCATGGAATTCACCCAGTGCAGAATAATCATGCTTCACGAGTACATCGAAAAGTATCTTACTTATGTCGAATCCTTTTGGAGCTTTTTCCTGATCCACAAATTTTCTAAGGTCTAATAGACCCTTTAGCGCCCTAATCTTCTTAATTCTGCTCTCCATTAGTACCTCAGCTTTCTCTTCAAGATATTCAAAAAGTCCCTCAACATCTATGAATCTGGTGATGGGTATGAGCTTTCCACTTTCATCTATAAAAACATAGGTGGCCATTCCGCATGCCCAGTGGGTTGTCAGCTCATATTGGGGAACTTCAGTGAGAGCTTCTACGAAGTGTGAGATTGAGGTAACGCTGGGAACCGGGTAAAAATCATCTCTGCTTATCTCTCCATTCGTTTGTTCCTCTAGTCTGATTATCACATCTGGGATTGTTATTCTTACCTTTTCTCTCTCCCGTTTTGGCATGCTTCCTACCAAGCTAACTGGCTGGAAGTTGACACCCCTGATGATGTCAATGTTTTTAGCTGCAAATTTGACTATATCTCCCACCTGATGATCGTTAACACCTTTAATTACGGTTGGAACTAAAACTATCCCTAATTCAGCTCTTCTGCAGTTTTCAAGGATTTTTGGAATTTCTGGATGATTTTTCGGATTTGTTTTTTCATCAACTCCATCATACGAGAGGTAAACAGTATTGCATCCAGCCTCTCTAACCCTTCTGGCAAACTCAGGTTCTCTGGCAAGTCTTATTCCATTCGTGTTCAGCTGAACATGCTCGATTCCTTCTTCTCTGATCATCTTTATTATGTCGATCAGATCATCTCTTAACGTTGGTTCACCACCTGTTAGCTGTACAGCATTCGTTGGCACGGGTCTAATACTTCTTGCGAGTCTGGTCATGTCTCTTATCTGATCAAGGCTTGGTTCGTAAACGTAACCGGCCTTTCTGGCATAGAAAAAGCAGTACCAGCATGCGATATCGCATCTATTGGTCAAAACGATATTCAATAGGGCCGTCTGACTTTTATGAATCTTACATAAACCGCAGGAGAACGGACATTTTGACTCATCAACTATCGGATTCTCAATACCTGGGCCATCATGGGCAAATCTATATGCCTTCTTAAAAAGCTCAATATCGCTCCAGTAAACTTCAACAGTTTCACCATGCTCTGGACAGATTTTACGAATCATAACTTTGTTATCTTCACTATAAACCTCAGCTGAGATGATCTTGAGACATTCAGGGCAGAGTGAGGCAGTTTTATAGGGTAGTTTTAACTCAGATTTTAATACAGTCTTTGATTTAACCCCCATAGTTATACCTCCTAGAACCATTACTTAATTTTATATCAGACAAATAAGAATTACCCATATTTTTAAGAAAGCCGAAAGAGATATATCAAGCTTTCGTTATTCGCTTTTATGCTCTATCTTCTACTTAAAACGATATGGCTTCTCATTCCGGCTTACACTCCTAACAATTTTGCAGTAGTTTTTGGAGGTGGGATTCCGATCGATCTTGGAAAGAATTTTGTGGATGGAAAAAGGATTTTGGGTGATGGGAAAACGATAAGGGGTTTCATTTTTGGAGTTCTTGGTGGTATACTTTGCGGGACAATCCAGTTCAATCTTGAAAATTTCTTAGGAATCGCTTTCTTTTCCTCTTTATCTTTTCCAGATGCCTTCGTTCTTGTATCTTCCCTTTCTTTTGGTTCACTATCGGGAGATTTATTAGGTAGCTTTATCAAAAGGAGAATCGGAATAAAAAGGGGCCAAGCTCTCCCTTTTTTCGACCAACTAACCTTTTTGGTTGTCGCTTTTTTATTTGCCTACACATTCTCTCCATTTTTCCATCATCTATTTACTATCAAAGTAATTGTAGCAGCAATCATAATCACACCCATTCTCCATCTTTTAACGAATTACATAGCTTTTAAACTCGGGCTGAAGGATGTTCCCTGGTAAATTTTAAAAATTGGTATGTGAAAGTTGTAGTATGGATTCGATGGAAGAACTATTGATCAGACGAATGATAGAAGCCGGATCACTAAAATTTGGAAATTTCGTTCTGTCATCGGGAAAGAAGAGCAATTTCTATATCGACATCAAACAAGCATCGACTCATCCGGATATTCTCGATATGATCTCAGATATGATTGTGAGAAAAGTCGAAGAGAAGTCATTAGAATATGAAAAGATTGCCTGTGTGGAACTTGGTGGTGTTCCACTTGCGGTATCACTCTCCTTAAAAATAGGAAAGCCATATCTGATATTCAGGAAAGCAAAGAAAGACTATGGAATAAAATCTGACATGATAGGGGACCTTAATGAGGGTGAAAGGGTTCTGGTGATTGAGGACGTTACAACCACGGGAAGCTCTGCTTGCTCGGTGGTTGAAAGGGTTCAGGAGAAAGGGGGTAAAGTAGAAGCTGTTATCGTTGTTGTTGATCGCGAAGAAGGAGCCTTAGATTTATTCTATTCTAAAAAAATACCTTTCGTCCCAATTTTGACATCCTCAAAGCTTTTGAAATATACAGGATTTAGTTAAATATCCACAACACTTAGAAGGCTTTCATCACTCAAATCAATTCCTGAATCTCTTATGTAGAATTTTATTTCATTAACATCGGATTTTGGACAAAAGGAATAGCTTTTGACTGATTTTTCAATCAGATTCGAATTAAACTTCAAGATCTCAGCCAAAACGTTGTAATCCTTTTTTCTGAGCTTTTTGTTGCAGATCTTATCATAATATGCCAAGAACTCTCTTATTCTATCTCCGTTAATGCTTAAGGAATCGATATTCACAGCAAGAGAGCAGCAAATGAATTCTCCAACGATGTCTTTGAAATATTTAACCTTAAACCCCTGTTCTTTTAGCATACTCAAATAGGGCTCCCAAATCGCCAAGCCTTCTATCTCCCTCTCTTTCAAGCTTTTTATCATATTTTCAGGAGAGTTAAAATAATGAACTTTCCCGTGATACATTGAAAGAAATTTCCTGAGGTTGCGATCCATAGTTGACATCTCGGTAGTTCCAAAAATGCCGTTATGGCAATCTGAAAACACAATTCCACTCCCATTTTTTGCTATAATTCTGACAATTCTGAAGTTTTTCATCAGAATACCCATGATTACCTGGGTTAAAATAGGACTTGCAGCCATATCAATCTTCCCTTGGCTGAGAGCTTTAGTTAGATCAATTGGATCATTGAATATTTTAATAATGGCTCTCTTTTCCAAGGCTGCGATTATGAGATAAGCGTACTCACTCGACTTAAGGATACCTAATCTTAAAAGATTAGGGTGTGGAGTTGGGAAATATTCAACTTTCCAGACTCTATAAGATCGGGCAGAAACACTTTTTCTTATTATCTTTTCTTCGGTTTCTAAGCTGCTGAGGATCTCTGAAACTGTTGATTTGGAAAGGTTCAAAATCCTAGGAATCTCACTTTGTAAAATCCCTTTTTCACCCACTTCATCCAGCAGTTTGACTATCTTTTTTTCTGCAAGCACAAATGTAGTCTTTATCTGTAATCATATAAATCTTACATCCTGATTTAAGTTTTTGGGAAATTATTATTGAGTAGAATTAAATAATTGGTAAAACCAATAGTCAATGTAGATTAAAAAATATGCAAAAGATTATGAAATTGGATCTGGTGAAAGGAAGACGCTTTTGGAAATAAAATAGAGAGGTGTGAAGATGGGTAAAGCAAAATTCATATCAATTGGAATTTTTGTTTTAATAATTGTTATTGGGTTTATTTTTATTGCTCAAAAAGAATCTAAAGAATCTCAGATAACACGATCGCAAAAACCCATAGATAAACTCGTTAATCTAAAACCCACAGATAAATTTGTTAATCAATATCCAAAAATTGCAAGCTGGTTAGCAAAAAAGGAAGAGATAATCAAAAGTGGGAAGCCTTATGACTTGGTTATGAGTTCTTGGTTCACTCCTGAAGAAGCTGAAAAGATTAAAAGTAGAAATCCTAATGCAAAACTTTTGGCAGGGCTTACAATTAGCTGGGTTTACGATGATCATGAATGGATGACATTTTTATCTACTGTTGCCAATTACGGGAAGCGAACTCCAATACAAATAAGTGAGGATATGTATTTACACAGACAAAACGGTTCAAGATGTGCTTTTGGGTGGAAGTCAGAGAAATTTAAGACAAGTGAGATATATGCAATGGATCCGAGAAACGAGCAATGGGTGAATCTAATAGTATCTTTTTACAAAAACGTTTTGGAACAACAGCAGCATGATGGCATTATCGTCGATATGGTTACAGAATGGAGTCCCTGCCCCGAAGCTATAAGCGATCAAGAGTGGATAGCGGCAAATAAAGAGATAATGGGGAAAATAAAGGCGCTTAACAAAAACAATAAGATTATTATATTCAATTCTGGTAGAAATCTACAAGAGATCGACGCTTATGAAGGGTTATTTGATGGATACCTAATGGAGAACTTTTTAGGTAAACAATTTGGTGCAGATTTTGATGAAGGTTTAGAAGCAGCAAATGGTGGTTATATTGTTATTTATGCGGTTGATACAGATGACACGGGCGAGAAAGATCTAAAACGTATGAGGCTTGGGTTAACATTAAGCTTACTAAACGACAATACCTATTTTACCTATGATTTTGGGCCTCGAAATCATGGACAGGCGTGGTGGTTTAAAGAATATGACGTAAATTTAGGTAAACCCTTAGGAAAATACTACAAAAAAGATAATGCCTATTGGCGAGAGTTTGAAAATGGGGTTGTTATAAGCTCTCCATACTCCAATGTTAATGTTAATTTTGAAGAGGAATATGTTGATATAACAACTGGAATAAAATCAAAATCCTTTACGATTGAAAAAGGGGATGGAAGAATATTCATTAAAAAATGAGGTGGTTAAAGTGGTTACGCACGCAAAAACAAGATTGTTTTTGCTCGTGGTAATCGCTGGAATTGTTTTAATCAGCGGGTGTACTCAGCAGAAGAATCAAATGCCAGTTACAGATGAGTCGCAGAAAGCAAGCCAGCAACAAATATTGGTGGACAGAGAAAGTAAAATTCCTGAAGATGCAATAAAAGTATCCCCAAATACGGATGTTCATCCACCAAAGCTTCATTCGGATGAGTATGAGCAGCCGGTTCCTTTGCCCTATCCTATCAATACTGCTGGAGCGGAAGATTCTGCTTTCATCACTCCGGATGGAAAAACACTCTACTTCTTTTTCACACCGGATGTTGATGTTCCACCTGAAAAACAGTTAGTTGACGGGGTTACAGGGATATATGTTTCCAAAAAGCACAACAATGAATGGAGCAAGCCCGAAAGAATAATCCTGAGCGAGGATGTTGCTTTAGATGGCTGCCCCTTTGTTCAGGGAAATGAGATGTGGTTTTGCTCCGTGAGAGAGGGGAATTACAGGAGTGTAGATATTTATATTGCAGAATTTAAGGATGGGAAATGGCAGAACTGGAGAAATGCAGGGAAAAAGCTGAATCTTGATTATGAAATTGGAGAGCTGTATATAACCCCGGATGGAAAAGAGCTTTATTTCCATTCTTCAAGAGAAGGAGGGAAAGGAGGATACGACATCTGGGTTACGAGGAGGGTCAACGGTGAGTGGCAGGAGCCTGAGAATATAGAGGCTGTTAACACCCCTGAAAACGAGGGGTGGCCTTTCATCACTCAAGATGGCAAAGAGCTCTGGTTTACAAGAACCTATAACGGAAGCCCTGCTATTTTCAGATCAAAGAAAGTTAATGGTATGTGGCAAGAACCGGAACTCATAATTTCACAGTTCGCATCTGAACCCTCTTTGGATGCTAGAGGAAATATCTACTTTGTTCATCATTTCTTTAAAGATGGAAAGATGATTGAAGCTGATATATATGTTGCCAAAAGAAAAATAAATTAAGGACGAACAAGGCATCTAGGAAGAGGCAAATAACATTACAAAAGGGGCTATAAATTTTTAATCGGAATTTTGGTAGTTGTGGTGGTCGTGATCAGCGGATGTGCTAAGCAGGAAGAGAACAAACAATCAATACCCGAGAAACCTGCAGAGTCGACATCCGGAGAGGAGAGGCCCGTTAAAAAGCTTGTATCAATCGTCCCTATGGGTATGAGCATCTTTCCCAAAGGGAAACCATCTGAATGGACAGATGAAAGCTTTACTGAAGCCTTCCAGAGAGCCAGAGAGGCGGGCATAGGTATTGCGATATGGCGCCATCATTGGGGGGACATAGAGGTCTCGCCGGGCGATTTCAAATGGGCCGACATTGACTATGAGGTCTACAAAACAGAACAGCAGGGTTTAAAATATTCTCTCGTAATAGAAATTATTCACACCAATACTCTCGGCAGATTTCCGCATGGAATTTCCTTCACCTCCTTCGACGACCCGGATTTTGTAGATGCCTTCAGATCTTTTATTAGAGAGTTGCTCAGCCGCTATCCCGGTAAAATACACTATCTCTGGATCGGCAATGAGGTTGACTGGTATCTTCATCAAAATAAAGATCAAATTGAGCCTTTCCTGAATTTTTATCAGCAAGTGGAACAGGAAATCAAGTCAATCGACCCGGATATCACCGTTGGTGTAGTTGGATCCTATCACTTAGCCAGAAACAATAATGAAATCGAATTATTGCAAAGCCTCGCGGAGAAAGGAGATGCCTTCGGGCTAACTCTTTACATGGAAGACGATAACAGCAGACCTGAGGTTTCAGAAACCCAGAATTATTTTGATCAGATGTTCAGTTATTTCTCCAACAAGAAGATTGCGAATTGAGACTGCATGGAGTTCTGGAGGGCCAAAGGGTAGTGAAGAAAAACAGGCAACATACGTAAAACAAATTGCCAGAGTGATCGACAGATACGAAGACAGGTTTGAATTTTTCTCATGGTTCGTACTGTACGATTTTCCAGAAGAAATAAACCGTGAGATAGCAGCGAGTTTTGATGTCGGGTGATACGGAAGTAGGTAGACAGTTTCTCGATTGGCAGGGTTCGCTGGGATTGCTGTACAGCGATGGAACTGAAAAACTCGCCTGGCAAGCTTGGAAAGAATTTGTTGCAGGTGGAAAGGATTTGCTGGACAAGAGAGGTGAAATCTGACATCTTCTACACTAACAACATTGATACAGAGACGGCGAAAAATTAGAGAATGCTGGAGAAACTTTGTGGCAAAAAGAGCTTTCAATAGAACTTGAAGAACCCGAAAATACTATAAAAAAGATATGCTTACTGGCGAGAGTTTGAAAACGCATTATTGTAAGCTCTCCATACTCTAGCGTTAAGGTTAGCTTTGAAGAAGAATACATCGATTCAACATCGGAATGAAATCAAAATACTTTGTGATTGAAAAAGGTGATGGAAGAATATTCATTAAAAAGTGAACTAAAATGATTGCACGCATGAAATAAAACTGTTTTCGCTTGCCAATTGCTGAGACTCTCTTAATTAGTGGACTTATTAGGAGAACAAACAATCAATGCAGAAAAACCTCAAAAGGTACTTGGAGGAGACTGTGAAAATTAAGAAAGATGTAACCAACTGCAGTCCATAGAAACAAATAGGATATAACCATCTTTTGAACATGATGAGATCAGTAAAATATTAAGTAGAGAAATTGAAATATATGGATAAGATGAGAGCAATCATTCAAATTGAAAACCTGCACAAAAACTTTGGTAAGACTCCCGCTTTAAGAGGGATCAGTTTGGAAATTGAACCTGGTGTTTTTGGTCTTCTAGGTCCCAATGGAGCGGGAAAAACAACATTACTAAAAATACTTTTGGGGTTGATGAGGCCGGATAGCGGATGGGCAAAGATATTCGGCTATGATTGTTTTTCTCAATCTCTCCAAATACGGAAGAAGTTGGGTTATCTTGGAGAGGATCAGAGATTTTATGAATATATGAAAGGATCGGAGTATTTGGAGTTTATAGGCTCCATCAAAGGTTTAACAAGAGAAGAAGTAAAATCACAAGTAGAAGAGATGCTAGAAAAGGTAAAACTTTCAGAATATGGAGAAAAAAGGATAAAAGAATACTCACAGGGAATGAAACAGCGGCTCGGTCTGGCTCAAGCCTTGATTGGGAATCCAGAGATTGTAATGCTTGATGAACCCACTTCAAACCTCGATCCCATTGGCAGATACGAGTTTTTGAAAATCATCAAAGAGATTGGAGAAAATGGTGTGACGGTTATTCTTTCATCCCACATTTTGGGAGAGGTTGAGCAGGTTTGTGACTCACTTGTTTTTCTTAATGAAGGCCAAGTTGTTTATCAGGGTAAGTGGTCAGAATTGAAGAAAAGATTTCCAGAGCGAAGGTTGCAGGACGTCTTTATCGAAATAATCACTGGTGAGAAAAATGAATAAAATTTTATTAATAGCTAAGAAAGAGATGAAAAGAAGACTTTTCCTTTCCTTAATGGTTGGAATCATTTTCGGTTTCGTGTCTGCCTTTGCAGGATTAACTTTCTTTGGGGAGTCAACGTTAATTTCTTTTGGTATCAGTCTCTTAATCCTGAACTTTGCCCTTTTTTTATTAGGAGCAGATATTATAGCTGAAGAAAAATCAAAAGACACCTTTTCTTTTCTTCTAACCTTGCCCTTGAGGGATATTGAAATAGTTCTAGGGAAATTGCTAGGTCTTATGATAATTATTGCCCCGGCAATATTAATTAATGTTATTCTAACTTCCTCCAGGGGAATTTACTTAGGTTTTAATCTTGATTACTTTCTTTCTTTGTCACTTTATCTTTTATTTTCTGCTTCTCTCTTACTTTTTGTCTCATCCCAATTTCAACGCCTTCCAGCAATCTTTCTTATTTTTTTATTTTACAATATTATTCTTAACATTCCTGGTGCCTTCTGGCTATCCAGAATTGTTATAACACCGGAACCTGCTCCTGTTTTCCCTGTCTTTCTCATCATCTTCTCATTTTTGACTCCTCTTTTATTTGGGATAGTTGAGTACATTTCGTTTAAAATGCCTTTTTTAGCTCCTCAGATTTTGCAAGCCGGTGGCCCGGGAACGATCATCATCATCTTAAAAAGATTGCCTGAAGATTTATCTTTCAGTCTTCTTAATCTGTTCTCTCCTCTTTGGCATTCCTCCTTATTATTACTCAAAAACTCGCGGTTTTTTGCTGTTTTCGATCTTTCAACACCTCTAGCAGTCTTTTCTATTATTTTAACCGTCGTCTTAATTGTTTTATTGATAACTTTCCAATTAAGAAATAGCACAAAGAAAGGCTTACTCATTTTCTTGATAATTGCCCTCTTTCCTACTATCTTCGGAATTGTAGCACCATTACAGAAGATAGACCTTGCTAAAGAGCTGGAAAAATTTCAGGAGAACCAGTCTCTCATTGTCCCTCCAATCATGAAGCCGGAAGAAAGAGCAAATATTCTGAAGGAACTCGGCATAAATGCCAGCGTAAAATATCAGGCAGATGAGGAGATATGTGAGTTGCAAAGAAAAGCGGCAAATGCCTTTCTTAGAGGTGATAAAGAGAAAGCCCTAATGTTTTTAGAGGAGCACAGAAAATTGGCTGAGCAGAGAAATTTTACCGAGGCTGTAAAATTAATCGATGAAATTGCTAAAGCTTTGGAGAGAGATCAGATTGATAGAGTCTTCATTCTAGGTCCTGCTTTGGAACAAATGTATGAGGGATGTTAGATTGAAAAAACGTTTTTTATTTTTATTTGGTATGTTTTTTGAAGGAACACTTGAGCATTTTATCCTCTCCATAATGAACTCCTCCTTTGCCTGTGGAACAGGTAGAATTTATTTAGAACTACTTAAAGATGTTGATGCTTATGGTATTGACATCTCCAAAAACATGTTAGAAGTTTTAAAGAAAAAAGCTAAAGAGCTAAAATTGAAACCAAAGGTCTATAAAGCGGATATGAGAACTTTTAAACTATCCCATAAGTTTTCTGATAATCATTCCGTTCAGGTCTTTTCTGCATAACTTAACGATTGAGGATCAAATTAAAACTTTAATAAATGTAAGAGGTCATCTTGCACCGAATGGAAAAATTAATACTTAATTTCTTTTATCCAAATCCCGAAATCATTCTAAAAACTTATGGAAAGGAGATCAAAGAAACGATAAAAACCAAAGACAAAAAACCCATCTTAATCAGTAAGTCTTATTTTGCTGATGAAGTAAATCAAATCGTTGAATTTACTAAAAATTTACTAAATACTCTAAAAAATAACAAAACGATCTGAGAGGACAAATTTAGGATTGCTCTCATTTACAAAAGAGAGTATGAGTTATTATTACAGCTTGCCGGGTTCAAAAAATGGAAAGCTTGTGGTGGTTTTGATTATCAACCATTAGAATCCCAAAAACAGGAGATGGTTTGGATAATTGAAAAATAAATTCCACTCTGTTTCTGTACTCTGGTTTGCTATCCATCAATAAGCTGCCATTAAGTTAAATCTAAACCAAAAAACTTTTATTTTGTAAATCGAACATTTGTTCGATGAAGCCTCTGGAAGGTTTGATAGTAATATTGGCAATGGTCGTACCTTTCGTGTTCATCAAAAGTCATGACATGCTTACTTACATATACTGGTGTTTGGTTGCTTCGGTTTATCTCGCTTACATAGCCTTATCGAGGTGGTAGGGATGCTTTACATCATTGCTTTTATCGTTTATGCGATCATAGGAACAGCAATTGCGATCTATGCAAAGAGGGGGATAAGAACTCAAGAAGATTACTACATAGGCGGAAGGAGGGTTAGTGGAGCAATTTCGGCCTTAACCTATGCTGCAACAACATATTCTGCCTTTATGATGGTGGGACTGGTTGGGTTGAGTTATGCGTCAGGAGTTGGAGCTTTGGGTTTTGAACTCTTCTATCTCGTTGGAACTCTTCTGCTCCTCTCCTATTATGCTCCAAGAATATGGAAGTTAGGAAAGGATAGAGGGTACATAACCCCCGGCGACATGATCTCAGAAAGATACGGAGCGATGGTGCCGAAAATTATGGCGGTAATAGTTTCCATAGCCTTAATTCCATACATCTCAGTTCAGCTGATTGGGGTGGCGCTGATAATTGAAAAGAATTCTGGGATAAGCTTCATGAACGGAATCTTTCTTGCTGCAATCTTAATAGCCTTCTGGGCCTTTCTTGGTGGGCTTAGGGGGGTTGCTTGGACGGATGCTGTTCAGGGTGTTTTCATGCTCGTTCTGGCAATATCAGCAGTGATCTGGGTGTATACCTCTGGGTTCTCGGATATCTCTTTTACTCAAGAGGTTCCAAAGCTCGGTGATCTCCTTGTAGTTCCAAATCGTATATGGACACCTTTAAGATTCATATCGCTCACAGTTCCGTGGTTCTTCTTTGCCCTCACAAATCCTCAGGTTTTCCAGCGTCTTTATATTCCAAAGAACGAGCACGCAGTTAAGAGAATGGTAATTCTTTTTGGAGTCTTCGGCCTCGTATATACAATCTTGGTTACCTTTTTGGGGTTGGAATTAAGAGTTATGTCAGAATTAGGGAGTTTTCCACTGATAAAGGACAGAGATGCTGTTACGCCGACTTTACTCGGGATGATGCCCCCAACACTTGGAGTCCTCCTCTCTCTGAGTATTTTTGCAGCAGCGATTACAACAGCAAATTCAATCGTTTTAACTCTCGCCTCCATGATCTCGAGAGATCTCTTCGGGAGTGAAAGGATATTCACGGGCAGGGTGCTAATAATTCTGTTAACGATAGCTATCACGGTCTTCGCCCTTCAGAGACCGGGTTATATTGTGGAATTGTCAGTCCTCAGCTCGACCTTGCTTCTTTGCCAGTTACCCCTTATCCTTGGAGTTTTTCACTGGAAGATAGGAGGCAAAATCTCGGCAAATTTAACACTCATCTCTGGATTTTGCTTGGCTGTAGCTTTATTTTATGCAAAAATCAACCCATTAGGGATTCCGGCATCGGTATGGGTTTTTGCAACCTCTTTCTTTATTTTCTTTGTGGCTGCCAATTTAGAACATCGTAGATAAAAAATAGGTGAGTTTAATCAAAATCAATCAATCTGATAACCTGAATCATCCGGAGACATTAGATTTCTAACTCATCTTTTAATTCCGGATGTTTTTCTATCAATTTTTTAAGAGTTTCTGTCGATTTGCATATTTCCTTCAACGATTCTTTTGCTGCTTCTCTCACATTTGGGTTGCTGTCTTTTAAGAACGGGATGATGTGTTCAAGCACATCCTCTCCCATTTTTCCGAGAGTTCTCAAAGCATGGAACCTTACCGTCCAATCGTCACTTTTTGCAACTTTTAGAAGACTCTCAATTGCCTTTTTCGATTTTATTTCTGATATCGTTTCTGAAGCGAAACTTTTTGTATCCTTGTCGCCATGCTCCAAAGCGTAAATAAGGGGCTCAACTGCAGCGTCTCCAAGTAAAACGAGCTTTGAACCAATTTTTAGCGCAGCTAAATATTTTGCTAAATCCTCTTTAGTCTCAGGCTCCCATCCGAGTCTTTCAAGAGTTTTTGCTGCCGCCATCCTAACGCCCGAGTCGGGATCCATCAAAGCATTTATAAGTGCATCATTCACCTCTTTAGTGAGTACCCTTATCCTGCCAAGGGCCTCCACAGTTCTTTTCCTCAATATCGGATCATTATCCTTCAATACTGTGATAAGATAGGGTAAACTTCTCTTGTCTCCAATTCTACCCATTGCTATAATACTAGCTCTCCTAACGAATTTGTCTCCAGACTCAAAGGACTCTATGAGTGATGGTATGGCTTTTTCATCTCCAATCCTGCCAAGGAGCCATGCGAGAGAGACCTTCTGGAAAACGGATTTGCTATGAATGAAGGATTTGATGAGGATCTCGATCCTATCAACCCTATCCCTACACAGATATTCCAAGGATTTTGCAGAATTCCATCTAACATGGCGATCTTCATCTTTGAGGGCTTCTATTAAAGACTCTGTAACTTCTGGCTGATCGAAATCGCCCAAGGCTTCTGCTGCACTCGCTCTGACTTTTGGGTTCTCATCCTTCAGGAGCTTAATTAAACCCTTTACATCCCCTTTTATCCTGAGTTTTTCGATATCTCGATCTTTTAAAATCCACATTTCAACCCCTTATCTTGAAACTAAAAATTGGCTGGTTTACTCCAGTCGTTGATGGGTAAAGGTAGAACTTCATGCAATGGCAATAAGCCTCCAATGGACATAATCATTACATAACTTTTTCATTTTCCATTTATAAAATCTCTGTCCTTTACTCTCACTTTTCTAGTCCATTTACATGATGCCTTTACAGTATCTGAGATTAATAGAGAGACATAGAGAGAAGTTAGAAAGATAAAAATAAAAGATATTAAAATGATTTTAAAATTGATCAAATAAGATCAAGTACACATTGGACTAAATACACACCACAAAATTGAAATTGAAAGTTAGCGATTGAGGTAACATGGTGAAAATTTACGTAGTTTATAATTACGGCCAGTACAACCATCTCATCCACCGAACCCTCAGAGATCTTGACGTTGAATCGAAGCTTATACCTAACGACACACCTGCGTCAGAACTTAAGGATTTAGATGGGCTTGTATTGGGTGGAGGGCCAACAATCGAAAGGGCAGGAAACTCATTTCTTTACTTAGATGAGCTAGACATTCCTATTCTTGGCATATGTCTCGGCCTTCACATAATTGCAGAGCATTTTGGAGGAGAAGTGAAAAAAGGAGATGTTGGAGAGTATTCTGAGGTTAGCATCCACCTCTTGAAGGATGATGAGTTATTTGATGGAATTCCAGAAGTTTTTAATGTCTGGGCTAGCCATGCTGACGAGGTTAAAAGAATTCCAGAGGGGTTCGTCCACCTCGCCAAATCAGAGGTATGTGAATACGAAGCGATAAAACATCCCCAAAGGCCTGTTTATGGGGTTCAATGGCATCCTGAGGTTTACCACTCTGAATACGGGGAGGAGATTTATAAAAACTTTATAGAAATCTGTAAAAGATAATCGTTAAAAGATAATTTCAGCTTACTTTTGCCTGGTTACCTCATCTATCCTTTCCCCAACTTCTGCAATCCAGTCTATCTTTCCAGGGATGAAATTTTCCAGCTTTTTGCCCCTTTTAACAACCTCGATGATCTCGATAACTATCTCCGAGACTTCTTTTATGGTTTTGTTAGATGTATCAATCTCGTAAACATTATTTGAAGATTCTAAAGCCTCCACCAGGATTACGTCAAGAAGTTCGGCTTCTACATTCTCAAGAACCTTTTCCTCACTCCAATTTTTTGTTGAAAGCCTCTCTTTTAGCTTTAGCGGATTGCATCTTAGGACGATGATGACATCGGAAGGAATTCGGTGAGCGAGATGCCCTTCGATAATGGTAACCTCGTCTTTGTAGGTTTCTCGGAGTTGGGAGATTTTTTCTGAGAGGCATTCTACATCAACAACAAGAACACCGTTTTCAATTTCCTCATCAAGAATGCAATCCATTTCTTTTGCCAGATCTGAGACACCTCTAACTTTGTAAAAACTTGAAAGATGCTTTGCCACACTTGTTTTACCCGTTCCGGGAGTGCCAGTTAAAGCGACGATCATAGTTTCACCTGATTTCTGCTAACCAAGGACTTCCTTGGCCTTCTCGAGAAAATATTCGTTGTCTTCCGTTCTCCCGATCGAAACCCTGACGTCTCCCTTCCTGCAACCATCGAAGGATGAACAATCCCTAACTATCACGCCTCTTTTCATCATCTCATCGCAAAATGATGGATTTACCCTCATGAAGAGAAAGTTAGCTTGTGAGGGGTAAACTTCAACTCCTAAGCTTAAAAGTTCGTTAAACAACCTTTCCCTATCTTTTTTTATTCTTTCAACAGCCGATTTCATGTAATCAAGATCATCCAAAGCTGCACAGGCCGCTTTTATCGCTGCAGTTGAAACGGGGAAAGGTGTTGTAACTTTGATATACTCCTTTTTAACCCATTCCGGCATTATTGCGTATCCTATTCGTAGATTGGCGAGACCAAAAGCCTTTGAAAAGGTTCGTGCAAGGATGACATTCTCGTATTCTGTAAATTCCAAAAGATCTGAGGAAGCAAATTCAACGTAGGCTTCGTCAATGAAAACCATTCCTTGACTCTCCTCAACTATCCTTTTAACAGTTTCGGGGTTTTCAAGATTTCCTGTTGGGTTGTTTGGAGAACAGATTAGTGTAATTTTTGATTTTGGTATGTTTGATACCTTGATCTGGAAATCCTTATCTCTCTTCAGCTTTTCAATCCTCGCACCATGGATTGTGGCAAGTGTTGTGTAGTAAGGGAATGTGGGAGGAGAAAGGGAGACTGTGTCTCCTTTTTCAAGGAAAATGTTGAAAGTTCCCTCAAGAATTCCATCAATTCCAGAACCGATTACAATCCTGCTTTTTTCTATCCCTATATATTCTGAAATTCTTTCAATCAGCTCTTCTGACTGGGAAGGGGGATATAGATGTAAGTCTTTGAAATTTCTGAAGGCCTCAATTGCTTTCGGGCTTGCACCGTAGAGGTTTTCATTGGACGCAAGCTTTACAACTCTATCGAGCCCGAACTTTTCTTTAACGTATTCAATGCTTTTTCCTGGAACGTACTCTTTAATTTCTGTAAGAGATCTCCTTACAGCTGGCCTCTTGCCTTCCATACTTCCATCTCAATTATCTATCGAGAACCAACTCCGCATGATTCCAGTTCTCATCCACACCCTTAAGAGTTGAAATCATCCCTTTGATAACAGCTCCGAAAACCTTTTGGACGTAAGGATTCAACGGAACTTCCTTTCCATCTATCAAAAGCTTTACATCAATTTCCACTTCTTTCAAGTAAATCACCCCTAACTGTACCCCTAATTGTACCACTAACTGTACTGTTAACCGCACCATTAACCGCACAATTCTTTATTCTGCTTTCCACTTCAATTTTCTCGCGGAAATATGGCTTTCTAAGGTTCACGGCCTCAAGTATTCTTTGCCTTAACTCCTCTCCCTCCAGTCCTCTAACGTCAACAAGATTGTCATTTCTAAGTAGACACGGCTTAACCTTTCCGTCACAGGTAACCCTAATTCTATTGCAATTGTAGCAGAATTCTGTGTTGTCCGTAGGTCTAACGAACTCGATTGCTCCCTCATCAATCAAGTACTGTTTCCTCTTCTGCATTTTCCTTACTCTAACATCTTTGGCAATCGCTGAAATTCTGTTCTCAATAATACCGATGTCAAACCAGTAACTCTCGAGACCTGGGAGCTTTAAAAGCTCAATTAACTGCAGAATCACATTCAAACCATCTTTGTTGTATTTGGATATAAAATGAATCATGTCATTCACTTCATTCTCGTTTATTCCCTTCATCACAACCATATTGAGTTTCACTGGAGTAAGCTCTGCTTCCACAGCAGCCTCCAAACCCCTCAAAACATCTTCGAGTTTGCCTCGACTGAGATCTCTGTATTTTTCTGGATTAAGTGAGTCGAGACTTACATTAACCCTATTCAAGCCGCTCTTCTTTAGGTCCATTGCGTATTTTTCGAGGAGAATGCCATTGGTTGTCATCGAGATCTCATCAAATTCTGGCATTTCAGCAATTATTTCCACAATATCCTGTCTGACTAAGGGTTCTCCCCCCGTTATCTTGACTTTCTTTATCCCCAAATCCTTAAACACCTGGGCTATTTTGGATATCTCATCAGGCGTAAGCTCGTCGCACTTCTTGCTGAGAAAACCCTCCTTGTGACAGTAAAAACATCTCAAATTACATCTATCGGTTACAGAGATCCTCAAATTTGTTATTTTCCGGTTGAATCTATCGATCAGCATGTAATAACCTCTAAAACTTCTCTTTTTTTATTCTTCTTTCTGCAATAATCTTTTCTGCCCTTTCAAGATCTTCGGGTGTGTTTACGTTCATGAAAGTTAGAAGCTCCTTATCATACTTTCTCAATTTTTCCACCGGATAATACTTCACTCCATCAAGATCTTCAATGGCTTTTATAACTCTTTTCTCTCTCAGCCTATAACATCTTTCTATCCCCGGTTTAACCTTTGTGGAATAAACTGCGAGGGTTGGCTCCAATCTTCCATCCTTCCATGCAGGTAGGACTGCACTTGCGTTTTTGCATTCCTCATAAAGTAACTGGCAAATCTCACGGTTCAAAAAAGGCATGTCTGAACTAACAACAAGTACGTTTCGGTTGAAATGAGAAAGGGCTGCGTGAATGCCACCTAAAGGCCCGATACCTTTTAAGGTATCCGTTATAGTTTTTGTATAGTCAGAATACAGTTTGGATTGATTCTCATCTCTGCAAACGATCACGTTCTCAAAATCTTTTAACGATTCAAGGATGTATTCGATTATTCTTTTCTTTCCCACTTTTAAGAGTCCTTTTTCGACCCCTCCAAACCTTCTCCCTCTGCCTCCTGCAAGTATGGCGGCGAACACAGAGAGGCTAGGATGGATATCTATTTAAGACCATTGCTTTCCCGTAAAGTGAAAAACTATGGAGATGATAGCTTGGGTTTGCCTAACAGCGAAAGGGTTGCTGAGGTCGAGAAAAAGCTGACGTCCTTTAGAAAAAAGGATATCCCTTATTCACGGGTTTTGAGTTCAATGTGCACAACTCCGCATCCATTAGCGTTGAAAGCACATGAGCTTTTCATAGAAACGAATCTCGGAGATCCTGGCATATTTCAAGGTACAAGGGAGCTCGAGAGATTGCTGTTGAAAATTTTGGGAGAGATACTTCATAATCCCAGCGTGGCAGGATACATTTCTTCAGGTGGAACTGAAGCAAACATCCAGGGGATAAGGGCAGCACGAAATCTCATGCGAAATAAAATAAAAAACCCGAGGGAACCCAATATAGTCATACCAAAATCAGCTCACTTCTCTTTTGAAAAAATCGGAGATATACTTGGTGTAGAGGTGAGAAGAGCATCGCTGGACGATGATTACAGGGTTAGTGTGGTAGAGGTCGAATCACTCATCGATTTGAATACCGTTGCCCTGGTTGGAATAGCCGGCACAACAGAACTCGGCCAGATAGACCCGCTTGTGGAGCTCTCGGAGCTTGCCCTTGAGAAGGGAATAGAGATGCATGTTGATGCTGCCTTCGGAGGACTTGTAATTCCTTTCATGGATAATCCGTATCCATTTGATTTTCAGCTCGAAGGCGTATCTTCAATTACGATCGATCCTCACAAGATGGGTATGGCGACGATTCCTTCAGGAGGCGTCCTTTTCAGAGATGAGAGATACTTGCGTGCCCTCGAGGTTGAAACACCCTATCTCACAACAAAAACCCAGTATACTCTAACGGGAACTCGACCTGGTACTGGAGTTGCTTCAGCTTTCGCCGTACTCTATTCTCTTGGCTTTGAAGGCATGAAAGAAATCGTCAGCGAGTGTATAAAAAATACGAAACTACTAGTTGAAGAAATGCGGTTGCTAGGTTTTGAACCCGTGATCGAGCCGGTTATGAACGTTGTCAGCTTCAAGGCTGAAAAGGCAGAGAGGATAAAAGAGGAGTTGATGAAGAAGAGGTGGGTAATTTCAACAATAAGAGATCCAGCGGCAATAAGATTTGTTATCATGCCCCATGTGACTGAAACTGTTGTTGCGAATTTCATTGAGGAATTCAAAAAAGTTTTAAAGAACGTGTAATTTCAATAATAAAAATTCCTCGGGTACATGATATCGATACTGTCTTCTATATTTCCGAAAATAGGGCAAAGAGAGTATATACAATTGCTGGAAACAGTTTCCACATGAGAATGGTCATGCAAGAGTTATGTATCAATTCTGCTAAATTATTTGGAAACGGGGAATAATAAATATAAAATAAGGAATACTTGGTATTAATGTGCCAGAAAAGAACCTCCATTACCTTTTTCGGTTTTTTATGATATCGGCTATTTTTGCCTCTTTTAAGAGTTCTTTGGGAGATATTTTGAGTAGATGATTCTCATCTCCTCCACCACCGTACACTATATCTTGATCCATTACACTTTTGTCAACAAAAACCATACAGCCGTTACCGAATGCGGCAACACCCCCTATTGAGAACCCGGTAAGGCTTAAAACTTCATCTTTATTTGCTATTTTGAGTTTTCTGCCGTATATGCTTTCAAGCTTTTCTTTATCAACTCTCGACTCTCCATCAACTATACCAATCACACCCTCACCCTTATCACTAATAAAGACAATTGACTTGAAAATTTGCTTTTTACTGCAATTCAGTCTTCTTGCAGCCCTCTCCACTGTTTGAACTTCTGGAACTTCTATAATTTCTCCGTTAATTTCATTTTCGTTTAAATATCTTTCAAGCCATTTATGATCTTTTTTCATAGTTTAATTTCGATTTGTCATGTTTTGAATTTTTTCTCATTTTTAATTTGGTACCATATCATCTCTTTCTTTTTTAATCTTTCTTTTTATTATGTCTCAAAAAATCTTAAGAATCGTTAAACTTTAATAGCTGATATGCTGATAGCATTAGGAGGGCTCGTGGTCTAGCGGTTATGACGTCGCCCTTACAAGGCGGAGATCGCCGGTTCAAATCCGGCCGAGCCCATTTTTCCAAGTTAAAATCCTTTTCAAGATCTTTTCATGAGATAGACTCAATCAACCTTTCAAACTCTTTTTCAGTCCACTCCTGTTTGTTCTTATCAAACACTAAGAAGTTTGAAAAAATTGATAAAAATATATGACCTTCTCAAATTCCTCAACAATTCTGCCCCGGGTGAGCATACCAGATTTCAAAACCCAACCTTGTAATCTTCTCTTCCTCCAATTTTAGTTTCATAATGGGATCATTCTTTTGGAAGAGCTGACTTCTGACTCTTTTGAAACCATCATCACCCTTTCCTCAGTGGAATGCTTTAAATCTTTCTATAAATTTCCATCATGAGAGATGGACAAAGATTATAAACTTCAAATTTAATTGCAATACGTGCAGGCTGTAATTCTGGCTGCTGGAGAAGGCACGAGAATGCGTCCTTTGACGTTTACAAGGCCGAAGGTAGTGCTACCGATCGCAAACAGGCCTATCTTGGAACATCTCTTTTTTAGTCTTAAGGATGCAGAGATAAACAGGGTTGTACTTGTCGTTGGATACAGAGACGAGACGATTCGAGATCATTTTGGTGAAGCGTGGAATGGTATAGAAGTCGAGTATGCAAACCAGAGAAGGCAGCTTGGGACTGCAGATGCCTTGAAGTCTGCTTCCCATCTTCTCGAGGAAGAATTTTTGATGATGAATGGGGATGCCATTGTTGGTGCGGAGGATATCAGAAAGATTGCCGAGAGAAGTGGATTCGCTCTTGCCGTTAAGGAAGTGCCAAATCCCGAGGAATTTGGAGTTGTAGAGTGTGAAGGTAGGTTGGTTAGAAATATAGTTGAAAAACCTGAGAAGCCTAAAAGCAATCTCATAAATGCAGGAATCTATCGATTCAGTAAGGAAATCCTAGAATTCGTTGAGAAAACACCCCAATCTATCAGAGGGGAATATGAGATCACAACCTCGATAAAGATGGCAATCGAGAGTGGGATTGAATTTGAAGCCGTTGAAATCGACGAGTGGATCGACATTGGTTTTCCATGGGACTTGCTCAAGGCGAATTCATTTTTCCTCTCAAAAATCGAAAGCCGAATTGATGGTGAAGTCGAGGAGGGAGCACACCTCATTGGAGACATCATCGTGGGGGAAGGAAGCGTGGTCAAGTCGGGGAGTTACATTGAGGGGCCTGCAGTAATAGGCAAGAACTGCAAGATCGGCCCTAACTGCTACATCCGTCCATCTACGTCCATTGGGGATGGCTGCCATATCGGTGCGGCTGTGGAGATCAAAAACTCCATCATAATGAACGGCACGAAGATTCCACATCTTAGCTACCTCGGTGATTCGATAATCGGTGAGAAATGTAATTTCGGAGCGGGGACGAAGATAGCAAATCTAAGACTGGACGATAAAAATATAATGGTTAATGTGAAAAATAGGGTAATCGATACGAGGTTGAGAAAGTTCGGAGCGGTTGTTGGAGATAACGTTAGAACTGGGATAAACGTTACGATAAATGTAGGAACGATGATAGGAGATAATGTTTTCATCGCCCCAGGAGCAAAAGTTGATGGATACGTTGAAAGAAATTCGAAGGTGTTTTGAGTTGGGTGTTGGGTGTCAGGTTAGGTATTAATTGGGAATTAATTGAGAATTAATTGGGAATCAGGTATTAGGTGTTAGAAATGCAGGCGATAATTCTTACAGCTGGAGAAGGACAGAGGCTTAGGCCTTTCACTGCAAACAAACCAAAATCCATGATAAAGGTAGCAAACAAGCCGATTCTTGAATTCATAGTGGAATCCCTAAGACAAGGCGGGGTTAGGGATATTGTGATGGTTGTTGGATATAAAAAAGAGAGGATAATGAACTACTTCGGCGATGGTAACGAATTTGGAGTCAAGATCAGATATACATTTCAAAATCAGCAGCTTGGGACTGCACATGCTTTAAAGCAAGCTGAAAAGCTTGCTGATGATGAGTTCCTGGTTGTTCCAGGGGACAACATCATAGATTCCGGAACGCTTGAGAAGGTAACCAAGCCTTACACGATCCTCTACAAGAGGTTGCCCGAAGTTTCCAAATATGGTGTTCTCTTCCTTAAAAACAACCATGTTGAGAGAATAGTTGAGAAACCCGAGGAGCATGAAGGAGGCTTAGCCAATACAGGAATTTACTGCCTTGAAAGAAGAATCTTTAATGAAATTGGTGAGGAAACAAGCCTCGTTGCGGTAATAAACCGACTTATTGAAAAAGGCTACAGCTTTAATGCTGAAGAGGCCGAAAAATGGCTGGATGTTGTTTATCCATGGGATATTTTACGGCTCAACGATCTTTCCATGGATTTTAAAGGGAAGAGGATTTCCGGTAAGGTTGAGAGCGGGGTTACGATTCTCGGGGATGTGGTTATAGGGGAGGGGACCGTTATAAGGGGGAACACCTACATATACGGGCCTGTCATCATTGGCGAGCAATGCAGGATAGGGCCAAACTGCGTTATATTCCCTTCCACGACGATAGGAGACTCGACAACAGTTGGTTCCCTCTCTTACATAGAGAACTCAGTGATTGGGGAAGGTGTAAGGATAGAGAGTGGATGCCATCTAAAAAATTCAGTGGTGGACAATGGAACAACGATAGAGTCCGGATTCAAAGCCATTAGCGGGGAATCCGAGATGGCAATCTGCGACGAATGGCACTGCGTTGATGCAGGGGCCTTCATAGGTGAGGGAACAAAGATCGGAGCCGGAGTTGTTACGAAACCATGCAGTACAATTGGGAATTTCGTGAAAATAGCTGAGTTGAAGGTTATAGATGGTGTAATTCCGGATAATTCCGTGGTGTTGTAAATGTGCGGGATAGTAGGGTATATAGGGTTCAGACAGGGAGATCAGGTAGTTATTTCCTCCCTGAAGAGACTTGAATATAGAGGATACGATTCCTGGGGTTATGCCGTTGCAAACGGAAAGGAAATAGAAATCAAGAAGAAAGTTGGGTCAATCTCAGCTGTGGAAGTGAAAGAGAAGAGGGCAGAGGGTGTAACCGTCTCAATCGGCCACACAAGATGGGCAACCCATGGAAAACCCTCTGATATTAACGCCCACCCCCATACAGACTGTGATGAAGAGATAGCTGTTGTTCATAACGGAATAATTACGAATTTCTCATCTTTGAAAAATGAGCTAATTTCAGAAGGCCACATTTTCAGATCTGAAACCGATACGGAAGTTATCCCTCACCTTATCGAGAGGTGTTACAAAGATTCTAAGTCATTTGAGGAGGCTGTGATCAAGGCAATAAAGTTTTTAAAAGGTTCATATGCTTTTGTGGCCCTCAAAAAGGATGAGAAAAAGCTAATTGCGTGTAAATACAAGAGTCCTTTGATACTGGGGGTTGGAGATGGTGAACTCATCTTCGCCTCGGACGTGCCTGCCATCCTCGAATACACGAACAGAGTGATCTATCTAAACGACGGAGACATCGTTATAGCTGAACCGGGGAAATACAGGATAATCAATGAGAGAGGGGAGGTTGTAAGAGATATAGAACTTATCCACTGGAGCATTGAGGATGCAGAAAAAAGTGGATACGAGCATTTCATGCTTAAAGAGATAAATGAGAATCCGAGGGTCATCGAAGACACCCTGGGCGAATATGTTACTGACAAGATCGAGCTGGATCCGAGCTTTGCAGCTGGAATTTCGGAGATAGTAATCGTTGCATGTGGTACAAGCTACCATGCCGGGCTTATAGGGAAATACGTTATAGAGAAGCTTGCTGGGATACCTGTTAGAGTTGAATACGCTTCGGAATACAACTACCACCAGATCATACCCGGCAGATCTCTCATCCTTGGAATTACACAGTCAGGTGAGACTGCAGACACGCTTGAGGCTTTGAGGGCTGCAAAAAGAATGGGATTGAGGACTTGCAGCATAGTTAACGTGGTTGGTAGCACCGCAACGAAGATCTCGGATCACGTTCTGTTCACAAGGGCTGGGCCGGAGATAAGCGTTGCGGCAACAAAATCCTTTATCGCTCAGCTTATAGTCCTATACATCATCGCGATAAAGCTATCTCCGCTTACAAGGCAGGAAAAGAAGGAACTAATCGAGGAGCTAAAGAGTCTACCCGAGAAGGTTCAGAGGATCCTGGATAAGCAGCATGACATTGATGAAATTGCAAAGAAGCTCAGCAACTTCGAGAACATAATGTACATCGGAAGGGGACTTGGTTTTCCAACCGCTTTGGAAGGAGCTCTAAAGATGAAGGAAATCTCCTACATCCATGCCGAAGGCTATCCCGCCGGAGAGCTTAAACATGGGCCATTCGCTCTGCTAGGGGAGAACACTCCCGTAGTTGCAGTCATTAATCGGGATGAGACCTATGAGATTATGCTGAACAACATCAAGGAGGTTAAGGCGAGGGAATCTTTGGTTATTGCAGTTTCTGACGATAAGGATGAGGAAGTAGATAATTTCGTTGATTTTGCAATCAAAACTCCTGAAACACTCCCGATTCTATCGCCAATTCTGCATTCGGTGGCTTTTCAGCTACTAGCCTATTTCACAGCAAGAATAAGGGGTTGCGAGATAGATAAGCCAAGGAATCTGGCGAAGAGCGTTACTGTTGAATAGCAGAGAAGCTAAAACGATAGCTGGAAATTTACCTAGACTGAATTCCGGAACGAGTTTTAGATACTCGGTTCAACATCTTACCCAACATTTTATTTTTTCATCTGAATTTTACTTTGCTCTTACTATACTTACTCTACTACCATTACATATATTCCCGCTTACTTAGTTTCCCCAACCATTCTTTCAACATCTCTGAGCTTTAGAAAGGATAGAACAAAGAGGATTAGCCAAAGTACCATTACAACCATCGAAGCCAGAAAAACGGCTGTGAAGTCGTTCAAGTCACCACCTCCTTTCATTTAATTTAGTTAATTTAATCTTTAACTTAATCTTCATCAACTTAATCTTCATCCTCTCCCTCCAACTTAATTCTGAGCATCTCGGCCCTGGTTTCTAACAGGATGTAAGCCAGATAGAGAAGAATGAAGCCCAGAATCATTATACTAAGGGTCTGACCTATATTTAGTCCTATTTTAAGTTCTTTTGTCGATGGATGGAGGGAGAAGCCTATGAACGCGGAAAGATAGCTCAGAGGAATTGTAACATAACCAAAAATAGCCAGAATGGCTGAATTCCTGGCTTTGGTCTCCTGACTCTCGATCGACTCTCTAAGGGCGAAGTATGCAGCGTAAACAAACCAGAGTATTAAAACTGTAGTTTCCCGAGGGTCCCAGTTCCAGTAAGAGCCCCATGCAACCTTCGCCCAAATGGACCCGCTGATCAATGCGGCTGTAATCAGAAAAATTCCTGCTTTTGCAGAAGTGACAGCATAAACGTCAAATTTTCTCTCATTTTTTGAAAGGTAGAGAATCGAGAATATCAGTGTTAAGGTGAATGCCAGAAAGGAGGTTATTGCTGAAGGAAGGTGGAAGAAGAGAATTCTGTAGTTGTTTTTGAGTTCGAGGGTTGCTGATTCGGGGAGAAGAATGAGGCCACTGTAAGTTCCGTAAATCACGAAGCAAAAGCCTATGAGGAAGAGTAGGATTGCAAGGATTCTGGCCATGGTTATTAATTTTCAGGGTGCTATTTGAAACTTTTCGTTCGTTTTGTTTAGTGGCTCCCATGAAATCAGGACGAATCTAGCTACTTAATCTCTCTTTTCAGCTCTTAAAGCTTGAATTTATCTTTTATTACCTTTTGCATCCATAGAGTCCTTAACAAAGACCTTAACCATCATCCAGTACAATGATAGGATAACCACACCAGCCATAATGTATGCGATGAATGGGGGGTTGAACACCATTCCTATTTCTCGGCGGTGAAGTTGCCAAAAGATACCGCAATATGCGATTAAAAATCCAAGAATTACGAGTAATGTTAGCTGAAGATGCATAAAAACGCTTTCACGTTTTTTGAGATGGCTTAGCGTATGACTTATTGCATGGGCAGAGAGAACTGCTGCGGGTGGAAGAACTGGAAGGAAGTATCTCATCTCTTCATAAGGTGGGATTCCAACACCTCCGAGCTGGATGTAAAGGAAGAGTATGATGAAACCCCAGAGAAACAGCAGCCATGCTCTACTCCTTCTAAAATCAAGAAGAAAGCCAATCGGAGCGATGAATAGCGGTGTTAGCAGAAGAAATAGCTGGGGTAGTGAGAGTTTGAGCGATGACGAAATTGATTTCCATGATGGGTGGAGATACCGCTCGATCATAGTTTCTTTGGGAGTTTTAATTGTAACATTGCCATCCACCATTTCAAGCCTGTGGCTCATCTGGTATCCGCTGCTCAAAGGGCTGCCAAACAGAGTCGTGTTATAGGAGAGCAGCAATGAGGTTATGATAAATAAGCCCAGAATGAAAGATAAAACCGGAAGTGCCTTTTTCAGAGAAGAGATGGAAATGGAAGGAGTATTAGCGTTTCTAACAAATCTGAGGAGAATGTAAACGATAAGTGCGACGATTATCGCTGCGGCTGAGTACCTCGCTGCAATTCCAAATGCAAAGCTTAAACCACCGATGAAAGCAAGAAATGAGTTCATAGCTCTTTCTGAGTGGATAGATTCGATGAAAAGAGCAATTCCGGCAGTAGAGAATGCCATTGAAGCGTAGTCTGCCATTCCTCTAGAATAAATCATCATCATGCCCAAACTAGAGGTTATAACAAGTAGAGTGGCGTAAAAGGCGGTGTCCTTGTTGTACAGTCTTCTCGAGAGCAAGTATACTGCCGAAGTTGCTATAAAACAGTTGAAGATGTTGATGAAGTTTATCGTTCCTGTGAGCCAGAAGGGGATTATGAGATAGCTATAACCAGGATACCAGCGATTTGCAATCGCATATCTCCCATCAACTTCCACAATTACAGAGCCAACGGGCGGTATGATGTTCTCCGTTTCTTTAACAACAATAACATGATAAATTCCCTGAGTTGGAATGGTAAGGGTAAGATCTCCATTTTTATTGGTGTATCCGGTAGGTTTCTTTCCTTGTAACATCTCTTGCAACTTCCCCTGCAACTTCCCAACTTCCCAAACGTAGACCTTTGCCCCATCTAAATTCTTGTTGACGTAGTGGTCAACATGGATGTTTACTTCAGCTTTTCCACCTGAAAGGCTTTTCAGCTCTGCATTTGCTAGGATGGGATAGTTGAGATTGAAAAAATCCGTTGCAAATGTCGTTTTGAGAGCACCTTTTGTGAACCCTTTTGTAGACTCTTTTGTGGACTCTTTTATGAATACAGTTACCGTGTAAAATCCGGGAGGTATTCTTGCTGTGAATTTTCCCTCTTTGTCAGAGAAACCCTCGAACTGCAGTCCACTCTTCCCCCTGATCACTATAAACAAGCCAGAAATGCCGGTATTATGGCCATTGTAGACTGTAACTGTAACGTCTCTCGGCCTAACTTCCAATCTTGATCTGGAATCTGGCTGTTTAGTGGGAGACTGGATGTTTGGTGGGTTTTTGCTTGGAAGAGTAGGACTACCAGCAGCACTGCTATCTGACACGTCGATTTTTACAAAAACACAGTTTTCCGGTGTATTACCAATGAAAAAGTCCAGATGCTGAATCTTCGTACGCCCAACATCCTCCAAAGGAACGTAAGTTTTACCTGTTTTGTAGTATATCCACGCCCAGCCGAAGTAAGCGTGCTCGTCGGGTATTGTTCCACCATCCCACATGCCGTTTGGCCTTTCTTGGAGAGGATAGGGAAAGGAGAGGACGAATACGGATGAGATTATGAACAGAGCGATTAAAACAACGGATTTCTTGCTCGTTATCAGTCTGTCTGGTTTCACGATAATAAAAAGATCTTTAAATATATTTAAATATATTTCTTTTCTCTTACATACCCATCTTTTGATATTGTCTGATATTATTCCTTTACTTTTTTGTTTTGAAGCTTGTATAAATTTGATTCAAACTTGACTTAGAATTCGACCTAAATTCGACTTAAATTTACTGGATTTTGACTGAAAATCCATCTCCTAGGGATTTTGAATCTCATCTACATCCTAGCATGCGTATTCTATTTTTAAGACACCATATTACTAGAGATTACGGCATTATGGCGATTGTTCTATCATGTTCTCTCTGAGGGGAGAAAGTAATGGGGAAGTGATAGGAAAGAGTAATATACTCTCTAGCTTTTTCAGAAAATATGACCAAGATCTACAGGAGCAAGGATGATAGGGTAGTACTCGGAGTCTGTGGAGGACTTGCAAAATATTTTGCCGTGGACTCCACGATTCTCAGGCTGATCTTTATAGTTGCAACTCTCTATCACGGCTCGGGTATTTTGCTTTACATAATTTTAGCGATTATCATGCCGGAAGAAAAAAAGATTGAAAGGATAAGGGAGAAAAATGGAACTGAGGTATCCGAAGTGTCTGAAACATCCGAGGAAGGATCCGTTGAGATTGAAGAGAAGCCCAAAGAAGAAAGAAGAAAGATTCTTGCCCTTGGATTGATCGTTATCGGTGCTTACTTCCTCCTAAAAGACTTCATCTCAATTTACATATCCTCGTCCCAGGTTCTTGGAATTATCTTCCTGCTTCTTGGTGTTGCTCTGATATTCAAGAAGAGATGATAGAAGATGTCGAGAAAGTGGGGTGCGATTTTTGTATTCATCGGGATCGTTCTTATTTTTACTCCATGGCTCATACCATTTCTTGAGAGCCTGCCCTATTACCTAAGACTTTCATTCGCATTCATCTTTCAATATGGGTCGATTTTAGAGAGAATTTTCCCTGTATCACTTATTTTGCTTGGTTTTGCCATTCTCGTTGGAGGATTTTTGAGAAGGACCCTAATCCTCTTGGCCTTTGCTGTTGCCTTGATCTCAATAGTTGCAATAATTCTTCCTAGCCATGGACTCATATCTACCATGTCCATGTCTAGCATTTCTGAGAAGGAAATAGAGTTCTTTGCTGGCGACATGATTGTGGAATGGGAAGGGGGAGAAGGAAAAGGAGGAGGGGTAAGAGAAGTATGGCGAAAGGACGGCTCGAGGGTGGTAAAAGTTAAAGGTGACAGCTTAAATATTGAATTTTTTGTCGGTAGTGTTGAGGTTTTCCTTCCAAGTGATAAAGATGTGAGCGTGAACATCGATGGAGGGATAGGAGATATAAAGGTTTTCGCCCCTAAGAACGTCAGAGTTGAGGTAGAAGGAAATTTGGGGATCGGAAGTTTTGAGAACAATCATGTTGCAATAAATCCGGAGCACACAGCAAGGATAAGCTACGATCTTGGAATTGGGGAGGTTAGGATTGAATAGTTGTTTAATGGTCGTTTAGGAATTGAATAGCTAGCAAGGTATAACTGAATTAAACTGAATTAAGTTTGGAATAAAAAAATGGAATATGGAATAAAGAAATAAAGAAATAAAGTCAGAAATATAGTCAAATCAAAAAATTCAAGAAATCAAATCGAGCCGTAATCAAAAATAGGTCAATCGAGGACGCCAAGCTTTTTCGGGTTCAGGTAGAACATCTTTTCGTAAGTTTTCTCCTTAAGATCGAGCTATTTCAGCTCTTCCATAACCCTTGAATAGTTCATAAGCGGGAAGTCCGTTCCTAAATTCCTGGGTTCCCTAATCCTTATTAATCCAAATCTGGGACTTTTAACTTCAATTCAATTTGGAAGTTTTGGTTCGCTAAAATGGTAAAGTTTATCTTGGACATCTTTCACTCATGAACATGAAGCGGGCAATTTTGGTTTCAGTATTAATACTGGCCTTCCTCGTTGCCGGTTGTGCCCAGCAGGAAGCAAAGCCAACTCCAACACCTGCCGCTAAAAAATTGAAGGTAGCTTTCGTTTACGTAAGTCCGATAGGTGATGCTGGCTGGAGCTATGCTCATGATCAGGGCAGAATATGGATCGAAAAGCATCTTGGTGTTGAAACGAAATACAGCGAGGCGGTTCCAGAGGGGCCAGATGCTGAGAGGGTCATCAGAGAGTATGCTGAGCAGGGCTACGACATAATATTCACCACCTCTTTCGGGTACATGGATCCAACGATAACGGTTGCTAAGGACTTCCCGAATACAGTTTTCATGCATTGCAGTGGTTACAAGACTGCTAAGAACGTAGGAACCTACTTTGGCAGGATGTATCAGGCGAGATATCTCAGCGGTATTGTAGCTGGAGCCATGACGAAGACGAACAAGATAGGCTACGTTGCTGCCCATCCGATTCCTGAGGTTATCAGAGGTATCAACGCTTTTGCTTTAGGGGTTAAGAAGGTAAATCCCGATGCTAAGGTAATTGTTGTTTGGACTGGCACTTGGTACGATCCTGCGAAGGAGAAAGAGGCAGCCATAAGCCTTCTCGATCAGGGTTGCGATGTTATAGCCCAGCATCAGGATTCCCCAAGCCCACAGCAGGCTGCTGAAGAGAGAGGAGCATACTCCATAGGCTACAACAGCGATATGTCGAAATTTGCACCGAAAGCCCATCTTACAGCCCCGATCTGGAACTGGAGTGTTATCTATAGCTACGTCGTCAAGAACGTTGAGGCAGGAACCTGGAAGAGCGAAGAGATATGGTGGGGTTTGGACAAGGGAGTTGTGGATCTTGCGCCCTTCAGTAAGGCTGTGCCAGAGGACGTTAAGAAGCTCGTTCTTGAAGAGAAGGAGAAGTACATAAAAGGAGATGTGCCTGAGCAGTACCCATTCGTGGGACCAATAAAAGATCAGAGCGGGAAGCTAGTTAAAGCTGAAGGGGAAGTTATGACCGATGAAGAACTTCTTTCAATGAACTTCTTCGTCGACAACGTCGTTGGAGAGATCCCGCAAGGTTAACCGGTTAAAACACTAAAACAGAACTTGCTGGGGTTAGGTGTAGCTTGGTTGGAGTTAACTCTAAGGCAAAATTAAATAACTCCCCTTTTATTTTTTGGTTTAAGATGATAAGAAGGGACAAAAGGCTTGAAAGGAAAATCGCCCGGGAAAGGATTGAGATTTTACTCGAAAAAGCCCTTAAGAATGAAGATCTCTTTTTTGCCAGAAGGTATGTTGAACTCGCTATGAGGATATCATCAAAATATCGGGTGAGAATTCCTGAGAAGTATAGAAACATGTTTTGCAGGAAATGCTTTACTCCTTACACCTCAAAAACCTCGAAAATTAGGCTGAGCAAGGGTGTTAAGGTTATCAAATGTCTGAGCTGCGGTCACATCAAAAGAATTCCCTACAAAGTTAGAAGGTTAGGATGAAATTGAGAATCAGGTAGAAAATTTGGTGGGAAAAATTAAAATAGGCATTCCTTTTAAGTTAATGAAATCTAGGAGGATGAGTTGAATATGGGATTGAATGACGATTTGAGGGAAAAGGCAATTGCACTTTCAGATGCGATTGTAGAAACAACAGAATATGTCGATTTTCTGAAAAAAGAAGAAGTATTAAAGGAAGATTCTGAAACCCAGCAGCTTTTGATGGAGTTCCAACAAAAACAGCAGGATTTTATAAGCAAGCAACTTTCTGGAGAAGTAGATCAGGATTTATTGAATCAGCTAACTGATCTTCAATCAAGGCTTAAAGCTCGCGAAAGTCTCTCGAACTTTCTAGAATCCTATACAAGGTTACTCGATATGCTGGGTGAGGTTACAGACATAATAAGTCAGAGAATTAATGTAGATATTGCTGAAGTTTTCAGGCAAAGATAGGTTTTAGATTGATTTAGGCTTTAATTAATTTTTCTTTGAATTTTTTATTCATTTTTCTTCTTATTTTTATTCCAGGCTTTAAGATGTCTTTTTAGTCAACCAGCCACAAATTTTATATTAAAATAGGTAAGATAAGTAAGAAAAGTAAGAATTTTTGAGTTGAAAGAATGAAGGGTGTATGCGGAAAAATGAGGATTGTTTATGGAGTTGTAACGGTAAGCGATAAAGGTCAAATTGCAATTCCTGTCGATTTAAGGAAAGATTTGGACATAAAACAGGGAGACAAGCTATTCGTAATCAAAAGGAAAGATGAAGCAGGATTCACTTTAATAAAGCTTGAAAAAATCGACGAGTTGATGTACAAGCTCCAGGAGGATGAAGAATTCTTTAAAAAATAAAAGGAGGTGATAAAATGCCTACATGTAAGGAATGCAAGTTCTACGAGCCAATAGATGAGTCAAAAGGCAACTGTTTTGGGCATGAAGTATCTGCAGATATGGATGTGGAGAATTGCCCAGCAAAGGCGTTTCAACCAAAATGATGGGAAAGATAAATGAAATTCTACTTATTTATCTAAATCAGTGGAAAAAGTAATCATTAACCGCCTGAGATGACCCTCAGCACTTTTATCTCTCCCCCCTCTACTCTGTCGTCGATTGGCACAGGCTTGCCATTCTTGAGTATCAGAACGGTTTCTGGGTTGATATTAAAAATATTTAAAAGATCAAGATAAGTTGAGTCTTCTTCGACTGCAACCTCTTCAAAGCTCTTACCAAAGCCACCGATAAAACTAACCTTCAGCTTTATTTTGCTCATATTTCGCCCATATTTTGTCCATCTGTTTTTCTCTATTTCAGTTTACCCCATTTACCCGTTTACTTTATTCGCTTTCACTATTATTCTTCCTCTGGTAAAAGCTCTTTAGCTATACTCTTTATCCCCTCATTTCCGCCCCTCGTAAGGGCTTCCTGCTTCAGGTCGTTTACATTTTTCTGAAGAAGTTTTTCGTCCTTGCTTGCCTCCTTAGAAGTGCCTTTTTTTCTAAAAAGTCTCCATTTAAAACGCCTCATAGGTATCGATTATACTTGGTTGAAGGTGGTAATAATACTTTCGAAATAGATGATGATTGCTCTTGGTGTTTTGAATGAAGGCAAAGGTGAAAAGATCGTTTAACGAAAATGTTTTGTGCTACTTCAAAATGCCACCGAAACCCTTTTCTGAAAGGATATTCTTTAAGGCCTTTCTGATGTTCTCAGTTTCCCCTTTTTTCGCTGAAATGGGGAATATCTTGTGTTTCCAGTTCGTCCAGGGTGGTATCATCCCCATCTTTTTTGCAACGATGTTCAGAAGGTAATCCTTTTTCTCTACCTTATCCATCTTGTTTACCGCTATAAAAACAGGGAAATCGAAATCGTTCAGAAATTCGAACATCTCTATGTCAATCGGTATTTCTCCTTTTTTCTCCCATCTCTCCACAATCTGGGTGAAGGCCTTCCCATCTATAACCTGGATTGCGACTATTATCCTGTTGCAGTTATCCTCGACATAATGAACTATGAAATCCTTTACCCTTTCGGAGAATTCTCTGCTGACTCCATAGATGAAGCCATATCCTGGAAGATCGGTTATTTGCAATCCCTGAAGGTTTACCGTGTTTGGTTTGATTGTGGTTCCCGGTTTTCTGCCCTTTCTAACTTCAACACCAAAAAGATCTGAAAAGAGGGTTGATTTCCCGACGTTCGATCTTCCTGCAAAGATGACTTCAGCTAAGATTTTAGAATTCATAATAAGGGATCAGAGTCCGTAGTAGATGTTTAGGATGAAGATAATAGCACCGATTACGATTCCAAAGGCGAAAACACTTTTTGGGCTGATTTTTATCTGGGTTTTCTCCTCCTCGAAATACCTCATTATTCCCGCAGAGGACATCAGAGGTGGGGTCTTTGCCTTTTTCGTTTTTGCCATAGGGGTTATTTTTTGCTGTTTGTATTTAACTTTAATGGTTTCAATAATGGTTTAATCTAAAAATCTGGTGAGGTAGATTTTTTATACTTCCCGATATTTTTTCCTTGATGTCATCTGATGCTCTTCCCGCCTACCTCATCAGAAGGGATTTGGAGGTGAGGAAAGGTCTTTTTTATCAGAAAAATCTTGTTTTCGAGGAGAAGGAGATAAAAGCTGAGATTGATAGGCTATTGATGCCCTCTTTCTTCAACTCCCATGTGCATTTGATGGATTCTGTGGTAGTGGATCCTCCAGAAATGTCTCTTGAAAACCTTGTAGGACCAGGAGGGTATAAATTCAAAGTTTTAGCCTCTGCTAGCGAAGAAGAGCTTGTGAAAGCGAGCAGAGAAGCAATAAGGTATGCTTTATCCTGTGGGACAACCGGATTGGCGGATTTCAGAGAGATGGGTTTGAAAGGTTTGGGAATTTTGAAGGCTGCGGACGAATTCGGTGCTGTCTTAGCATTTGCAAGGCCGGAGAATATTGAAGAGGCAGAGAAAATGTGCAAGCAAAGCTACATCAAAGGATTCGGAATGAGCAGCGTGAGGGATCATGAATACTCTTTCCTGGAGGATCTGCGGGAAATTGCAAAGAAACACAACATCCTTTTCGGAATCCATGCTGGAGAGAGAGATGACGAAGATGTTGAAGGAGCCATTGCCCTCGAACCCGACTTTCTCGTTCACCTGAATAAAGCTTCGATTCAAAATCTGAAGAGGGTGATGGATGAGGGAATTCCTGCACTAACATGTTTCCGTTCTAATTTCTTTTTTGGGCTTGAAAACAGAAAAAACTATTCCATCCTTGCCGAATATGAGAAATGGGGGATAGGAACGGATAATGTGATGATAGCAACCCCATCGATTCTCGGTGAAATCAACTTCGCCGGTTATATCGTAAGTCCAGAGCATCTTTTTAGAGCAGCTTTCTTTGGTTTTGAATTCTTTGGTATCAAAGAAAAGTGGGTTTTAGTCGATATAGCAGGATTAAAGCAATTCCGAAACCCGATCTCATTTATCGCCAAAAGGATCTGTGATGAAAGAGTGAAAACTGTGGTGGAAAAAATAAAAATTGAGTAATGTAAACTTAGATAAAATTGGTAGAATTTAAAAGAATTTTAAAAATTTTGAAAGAATTTAAACCCATCTTTTCACATCCTGAATTGGGAAAATTATTTATTTGAAGTGAGATTGTTTTTGCTGTCATGAAAGCAGAGGATGTAATGAACAGAAATGTCATATACGCCACACTTCCCAACACGAGAGACAAAGTACTCGAGCTTTTTAAGAAATACGAGATCTCAGCCGTGCCTGTTCTCAAAAATGACAAGCTTGTCGGCATAGTTACCCGAAAAGACATTTTGAGGAAGGTAGAAGAGGATCAGCTTGCCCTCTTAATGACCCCCAATCCCGTCACCGTTCAGGTTGGCGATTCTCTAAGGAAGGTTGTGGAGATTCTTGCAAATACCCAGTTCAGAAGGTTGCCGGTTTTAGATGGTGAAAAGCTCGTTGGAATAATAACGCTCAGAGACATAATAAGTCAGATAGCCGAAATGGATATTGATAGGCCTGTTAGAGATTTCATTACCGATTCTACCGTTTGCGTTTGGGAGGAGACGCCACTAAATCTAGTAGGAGAGATAATGCGTCTGAGCAATTCCGAATTATGCCCTGTGCTAAATGAAAACGCAACTGTTGTTGGCCTGATAGACGAGAAGATCATGCTCACTGAAACTCTCATAGAAGAATTTCTTGAGCAGAAGGCTTATGCTTCTTCAAGCGACAGTGAGGATTCATGGATGTGGGATTCAGTTAGGGATTACACGGTGAAGTACTTCGAAGTTAGCGTTGTAAAGCTCCCAAAGGAACCAGTGAAGAATTTTGTTAAGGATGCTGTATTTGTTTACCCGCAGACAAAGGTAACGAAGTGTGCTAGGGAAATGGTTAAGAATGACATCGATCACATCCCCGTTTTGGATGCTGAAGATCGTTTGATGGGAATGATCCACGACAGGGAACTGATAAAGGTTCTGCTGGAGATCGAGATATGATTTTTGGGATTTTTAGGGCTCAGTCTTTTTTAAGGTGATCTTTGAGCTTTTCAACCGTTTTATCCAGAATCTCCCTTTTAATCTCCTCTAGATCTTTCATGGCATCCACGATTATCGCATTCTTTGTTGACAAGAATATCTCCCTGACTTTCCTTAGGTACTCTATCCTTTCGAAATCGTTTGGTTTGTCTCCCCTCTTTTTTACCCTTAAAATTGCCTTTTCCGGTGGGATATCCAAGATAAATACCAAATCTGGCTTGAGAGCTATTTTTTCGTTCATCTCTCTGAGCTCTTCGGGATTGAATCCTAATGCACCTTGGTAGGCGATGGTTGAGAAGTAGTAGCGATCCATTATCACTATCTTTCCCTGTTTTAGGGAGGGAACTATGTTCTCCCTAACATCGTATTCTCTATCCTTCAAAAACAATTCTAGTTCCTCTTCGGGCCTAAGTCTTGAGTTGTAGCTTTCTCTTATCCTTCTACCCCACTCGCTATCGGTTGGTTCTTTAAGTAGGACAACTGAATAGCCCAGTTTTTTGAGCTCTTCTTCCAGAAATTTTGCAATAGTTGTTTTTCCCGAACCATCGATCCCCTCTATTGCAATGAGCACGTTTTTTAATTTATAATCTTAGTTAAAAAATCTTTTCAAAGCTAATTATTTACTATTGTTTGGTAAGTAAATATTGAATTTTGAAACTCCCGATCCTTTGAAAGTTTAATGGGGTAGTGTCAAAATAGCAAAAAAATAAATAGAGAAAAATACAAATTATACCATCACTAACCCAATCGCTAGAGAAGCAAAGATACAAAAAGTCTTTCCTTAAGAAAAACGAGTCAATTCCTATCTTTCTTCGATAAAATAAGTCACGAATCGGTTAGAATCTACTTTCATAGGCTCAAAAAAGTTATTGATCAACCAACGAAAAAGAAGAGAAGGTTGATAGCGATAGACGAAACCAAGATAAAGCTGGAAAGGAAGCAGATCTTTGTCTGGGCTGCTATAGATGTTGACAGCAAAGAATGCATATCTATTTGGGCATCAGAAAGGGGATCAAGCTTTCATGCTTACGTTTTTCTAAGAGAAATACTTAGATATTGTGAAAGCAAGCCGGAGATAGTTGTAGATAGAGGCTTCTGGTACAGATGGGCTTTGCAGAGGTTAGGGATAAAGTACAAACATAAAACATTTGGAAGCAGGAACGCAGTAGAGGGATTCTTTTCAAGGTTTAAGAAGAGGACGAAAAGATTCTGGAACAGGTTTCCATATAATAGTTCTTTTGGTTCAGTTCAGCTGGTTGGAGAGATTTATGGTTTTCTACAACTATTGGAGGTGTTAACTTGACACCACCAATTTATATATACTCCTTAAAAATTTTTTCATTCTATTTGTATCAATTAATATAGAATATGTTAGCATAACATGTTCAAAGGATAATTGAATGATTATACTAATGTTAATGGCTAAATACTTGAAGGTAAGAAAAACTTAAATATTAATAGTCTAACGATCGAATATGACAAACGGGGTTTGGCAAAGATACCTCTCCTTCCCCGTGATTTACAAGATCGCCATAGCACTCGTTCTTGGAGCTGTTCTCGGAGCGGTGATCGGCGAGCCTATAACAGTATTGAAGCCCCTCGGTGATCTCTTCATAAGATTGCTGAAAATGATAGTGGTTCCAATAGTTCTATTCTCCCTCGTTGTTGGAGCTGCAAGCAT
>MTMO01000008.1 GCA_002011235.1 Archaeoglobus sp. JdFR-27
CCTCGAAACCTTCTCCAGCTTCACATCTCCAGCAATGCCGAGCTTTTCCAGCAGAAGCTTAGCCTTTTTGATAGCTTCCTCATCCGAAGGCAGGTTCTCTCCGAATCAAACCCAGATCGACGAGAGTTTTAAGATGAGAGGAAAGTGTTTGTTTCGCCTTTCCTAAAGTCTCTGAGATCTCAGAGAGACCTTTTCATTCTTGGATTCATTCAACAACTCCGGTAATTTCAGCTTGGAGTCTGAATAAGATAGCGTTTTTAAAATATCAATTCTTTTCTCCACAGTTTATCTTTGATGCCTTTTACTTAATTCTTTCGTAAATATTAATTGATGATACATTCATAATGTTTTTTACATTTGGTTTTTGTGTTTATGTGTTTATGCTGTTTTTATCTTGTGATCACTCAACACTCATTTTATGTGGCGAGTCGACTTTTCAGGTTCGAAAAAACCAAGATCAACTGTTAATATGTAGATGTTCAAATATTCAAAGAGAGTATACAAATTACCCCAAAATCATGAGAAATTTGTGTAATTCTCAAACTAAAGGGTTTGAGGAGATCTCAGTAAATTTCACCAACTTCATCAATTTCATCAAAATATCTAAAAAAATCGGGCAAAGGTATTTATATACTTTTTATAATGCCCTATTGGGTGAATTAAAATGAGAGATTTTAAGATAAAAATTGAAAATGTTGTGGCTTCTACTCAAATTGGTGAGAATATCGACTTAAATAAGATAGCCAGAGAGATTAAGGATGCTGAATACAAGCCAAAGCAGTTTCCTGGGCTTGTTTTGCGAACTAAGGATCCAAAAGCTGCAGCCCTGATATTCAGAAGTGGTAAGGTTGTTTGCACAGGCTCGAAGAGCGTTGAGGATGCAAATCGAGCCGTTAGACAGGTTGTCAAGATCATAAACAAGCTTGGAATCGATGTTATCCTCGAGCCTGAGGTTAAGGTTCAGAATATCGTCGCTTCAGCCGATTTAGGTGTTGATTTGAATTTGAACGCTATCGCAATAGGTCTCGGACTGGAAAATATCGAGTATGAACCTGAACAGTTTCCCGGGCTTGTTTACCGACTGAACAGACCCAGAGTTGTAGTCCTGATTTTTGGATCGGGGAAAATGGTTGTCACAGGTGGGAAAGGGCCTGAGGATGCAAGAGTTGCTGTAGAAAAAATTGCAGACGAGCTTTCCGCTTTAGGCCTGATGTAGATTGGGTGACTTTTTACTTTTTTACTGTTTAACCAACTTTAAGTTTTACCTTGGTCTTTCTTTTAGGTCTTTTAAGTTTACTAAGTTTACGGATTTAGATATAGGTTGGTGATAACAGATTGGTCAGATTTTTTTGCACTTCTCGAATAGGTCCATATAATAACCAGGTCTTATCTCATATCTGCCCTCAAACTTGCAGCTTTTGAAGAGGGGAGCATTAATCTCTGAAGTAACATAGTAATCGAATTTTCCATAAAGTCTACTTGAAAATGCAACGTTAATGTGCCTTAAATACCAAGGCAAAGGCCAGTAGTCGTTGTGAGTTTCAAATATCAATCCGTGAATGCCTGACTTTTCCCTTTCAATTATTTTGTTAGCCAGTTCAACTGCAGATGGTTGAATTTGGATGTAAATAAGGCCTTCAGAAGCATCATTGTAGTTAACATATGTTATGTGAAGGGAAGCTGCCAGATACACCACAGCCAGAAGAACGAGTGCAGCTCTGAAGCTTCTGTTTTTCCAAGAAGTTATTATGTCTCTAAGCATCAAAGAAGAAAAGAGAGCCATAGGGGCGACAAGGTGTACAAGAAGCCATGGAACCTTATGAGAAAGAACCTGATATGCGATGAGCGTCATGCCGAGCCAATAGGCGGAAAAGAGTTCAAGCTTTGTAACTTCTTTCCTTCTGAACCTTTGGTAAAAGAGGGGGATTGATGCGATTGAGAGGGCTACAGGAAGAAACTCATACCTCAGGAGCAAACCAGCGTAATACAAAGCTGGTTTAGCGTGGTCTTTGCTTGCATGCATCGTAAACCAGTGCTCAACCGCTCCTATAGTGGCTCTTCTTAGTCCATCGATGTCTGAGAATCCAGCCGTATACAGGGTTGAGAATAACGAAAAGAAGATGATGAAGGAGAGAACAATCATTCTGACCTTCTGGGCATTCCAATTAAGAAACTTGGCTCTTATGTAATTAAATCTCTCATTGTAAAAACCATAAAAGAGGACAAACGAGACAAGAATTCCGACGTAGATGTACGAATTTTCTTTGGAACAGATCATAATGGCTAAGAAAAGAGAAGCAAGATAAGCATAGAGTTCCTTTCTTGATTCAGTACCCTTTGATTCAACATTCTTTGGTTCAACACCCTCACTCTCACAATATCTGAAGTAACAGTAGACTACAACCAGAAATGATGCAAGAACCGTTATATCATTTCTCAAATATCGTGAATAGTAAAGAATCGAGGGTGAAAAAAGGAGAATGAATAGGAAAATGTAAACACCATCACCCAGCCATCTTTTATATTTTATTGCAAAATAAACCCCTGTAAAGCTGAAAAAAACGGGTAAAAACCTCGATGTTAGATCTAAATCTCCGAAAATCCAGAATATCCCCGCAGTGAAGAAGTAGAGAAACGGACCATGAAAAGCCGGATCGTAAGTGTAGCGATGGTTTTCCAGCAAATCGTATGCCAGCCATGCATGAACACTTTCATCATGATCCATTGGCCTTGCATCCAAGAACGCCAATCTTGTGACCGCCGTTATGATGAGAACCAATATTATCACTTTTTTATCCATTGATGAAGGAGATGGAGAGCTATTGAAAAAATTTTTGGAGGTTTTCCTGTGAAGGTTTTGATTCAATTTCCCATTCAATCTTCCGTGGAACTTAGCTTTTTAAAAATTTACCAATTTACAATTTAATATATGCCCAATAAGAATTAAGTACCCTCCAACAAATTTTATTTGATGCGAACCAAACTCACAAAGACCTCCAAAACCCTCAGAGATCTCAAAGGATACCAGATAGTTGGTAACCATTCAGCTGTAAAAACGTGTTTGTGGCTCAAAAAATCATTGAAAGACGAGGGATTCTGCTATAAACAGAAGTTTTATGGTATCTCAAGCCATCGATGCCTGCAAATGACTCCAGCTTTAAAATGTAATCTCGGCTGTATTCATTGCTGGCGACCCCTTGGTTTGCTTCCCGAGATGAGAGAGTGGGATGAACCGAGTTTTATTGTTGAGGAGAGTATAAAAGCTCAGAGGAGACTTCTGAGTGGATTTTTTGGGACGAAAGGTGTTAACAGGGAGAAACTAAAGGAAGCTCAGGAGCCAAATCAGGTTGCCATAAGCCTGATCGGTGAGCCGACACTCTATCCAAGAATTGATGAACTTGTTGATGAATTCAACAGGCGAGATATGACAACCTTCTTGGTAACAAATGGAACTAATCCAAGAGCAGTTGAGAAAGCAGAACCGTATCAGCTGTATATCAGCCTAACAGCCTACAGTGAGGAGAGCCATAAGACCTTAAATATACCTAAGGGGAATTTGTGGGATAAGATAATTGAGTCCCTTAAAATTATGTCTGAAAAAGATGGCAGAACGGTTTTGAGGTTAACTCTCATCAAAGGGTTAAATATGAAGCCAGAGAAGTTTGCTCAGTTAATTGAGAAAGCATCTCCAGAATTTGTTGAGGCTAAAGCTTACATGCACCTCGGCCATTCAAGATATAGGCTTGACAGAGATGCCATGCCGAATCATGAAGAGATCAAGAAATTTGTAGAGGTGCTGGAAAAAATCTCAGATTACAGGATAACAGACGAGTCCCCGATAAGTAGAGTCGTGCTTCTGGAAAGGAGATGAGTTTGAGTCATATGTTTATAAAGGACCATTACTTTTTTCTTAACTCTTTAACTCTCTTACTCCAATTTACAACTTCAATCCCTGAATCCCAAGAATTATATTGTCGAAGAAGAAATTTTTACTATGAAAAATACTAGCTCTGAGTTTGAAAAACAACTTGAGATTATCAGGAAAAAGCTCGATGAGATCGACAATGCAAGAGAGGAGCTTTTAAGACTCTCCAGGGAGTTAAGACGAAAAGCAACCTTGGCGATATCAAACGTTCATGCCAGAAACATAGAGGGGGCAAAAAATTTGCTTGAAGAGGCAAAGAGAATACTTCAAAAAGTTGAAGCTTACAAGCAATCCGAGATCTATTACCCCATTACAAGGGATCCCATACAGGAACTTGTGGAGGCTGTCGTTTTTCTTGAGATAGTAAGTGAGAGTAGGCTTGAGATTCCACATTTTGCTGTTGAAATCCATCCTTCCCCCGTCTTAACTGGAATAGCAGATGTTGTCGGAGAACTGAGGCGATATATCCTTGATTTGTTAAGAAAGTCTGAGATCGAGGAGGCTGAGAGATTGATAAAAATTATGGAGAAGATATACTTCAGCTTAGTTTCCTTCAATTATCCAGACAAAATCGTCCCTGGATTAAGAGGCAAGATCGATATGATGAGGCTTTCCCTTGAAAGAACCAAATCCGATCTTATCTCAGCCATGATCATAACCAAATTCAAGCAATAGTTTACAGGTTACTGAAATAATAAAATTGTAACCAAATACAAAATGTTAAAGCAAAATGTTAAGTAGACTATTTTATAATTAAAAATTATGATTGAACTCGGTGAAGAGAGGTTAGACATAAAAAAGGCGGCAAAAGAATTTGCAGAAAATGAAATTCCAAAATATTCTAAAGAATGTGATGAAAAAGAGGAGTTTCCCTGGAAATTATGGAAAGATTCATGCAAGCAAGGTTTTGTTGGAGTTTTTATCGATGAAGCTTATGGCGGACAGGGATACGGCTATCTTGAAAATGCACTGATATGGGAGGAGTTCCATAAGGTAGATCCGGGCTGTGCCTTCGCAGCCCTCGGAACGACAATTGGGGCTGAAACTTTGCTTGTTAATGGGAACGAGGAGCAGAAGGAAAATTTTCTGCCTCCGCTCGTTAAAGGGAAAGCTATAATGGCGATAATGATTACGGAACCCCAAGCTGGGAGTGATGTTGCAGGAATAAAAACTAAGGCTGAAAAGAGCGGGAATGACTGGGTAATAAACGGGACAAAGACGTTTTCCACCAACGGCTCGATCGCAGACTATGCAATTGTATTGTGCAGAACCGAGGAGTCTGGCGAGAGGCACAGAAGGTTCAGCACATTTATCGTTGATTTAAAAGAGGATGGAGTTAAAAGGAGAAAACTTAGTGGAAAGTTGGGGATGAGGGCTAGCGATACAGCAGAGATTAGCTTCGATAACGTCCATGTGCCTAAGGAGAATCTGATGGGGATCCAAGGCAGAGGTTTTTACCACATAATGGACTTTTTCAATAGAAGTAGAACTTGGGTTGCTGCCCAGGCTGTAGGAGCAACGCAGGGAGCTTTGGATTTTGCCATCAATTACTCGCGGGAAAGGGTGGCTTTTGGTAATAAAATCGCATCCTTCCAAGCAATCCAATTCAAGATTGCTGAGATGGCAACCAAGCTGGAGGCAGCAAGATGTCTAACATATAAGGCTTCTTACATGCTGGATAGAGGGAAGATAGACCCTGTTTTTTCCGCGATGGCCAAATGGTATTCAGCAAAAGTTGCTGTTGAGGTCGTGGATGAGGCTTTGCAGATCCATGGAGGTATCGGTTATTTTAGCGATCATCCGATTTCAAGGTTTTACAGAGATGTTAAGGCGATCGAAATATATGAGGGAACGAAGGAGATAGAGAAATGGTTGATAGGGAGGAAGATTCTTGGTGTGAGATGACGGTGTAGGATGATATACTGGGTTTAGTTTGGAGGTTGTAGAGTTTTAGTTTGGATATGGTTGTAGAATTATAAATCTGAGAAAATTCTGCGAACTATTGTTTAATCAATTTCCAGATCCGAAACAAAAACGCTCCCGCCGGGAATTGAACCCGGGTCTGAGGTTCCGGAGACCCCAAGGATGTCCCACTACCCCACGGGAGCCTTAATTATTTACTTCTTACTTAATTTACTTAATTTTGTTTATTATTGCTTTTTGCCCTTTGTTTTTACCAGGTTTAGGTCTTACCCGACTTTACTTTTTTATTTTTCTTTGCCTTCTTCCCTAATTTCCCCCAACTTTAGCTCCCCTATCTTCCTTATTTCGGATCTCAAAGCGATTAACTCCCTTCTGATTTCTGAATTACCTCTAAAAACGAAGTCACTTATAACTCCAAAAATTATGATCTGCATCCCTGTGATGATAAGCAAAGCAGTTAAGATTGCAAGCAGTTGGTGAGTTATGTGTTTAAACCACTCATAAACCGTATATACTCCTGTAAAGAATCCCAGCAGGATCAGAAACGCTCCAAAAAAGTAGAGATATCTTCCAGGACTGTATCTTGCAAGTAAATTGTAGATCGTAGAAGCTATTCTCACTCCATCTCTAATCGGGCTAAGCTTTGTAACTCCTCCTCTCTTCCTATAGCTCACTGGCACTTCCATAATCCTGAATCCCTTCGCGATCGTCTCAACTGTCAGCTCAGTCTCAACCTCGAAACCCTTCTTCCTCAAATCAACGCCCTTATAGAGATCCTTTGTCAAAGCTCTGTAGCCCGACAAGATATCGTAAAGTTCAACCCCATAAGTCACTCTGAAGACGAAATTTAGAAGTTTGTTTCCAAGAAGGTTCAGCTTTGTAAATGCTCCCTTCTCATAACCCGAGAACCTATTTCCAACAACATGATCTGCTATTCCTTTTGCGATTGGCTCCAGAAGTTTCACAGCGTCCTTCGCAGAATAAGTTCCATCTCCATCCACAAGAATTACAATATCATCATCAACAATCTCAAACGCTTCAGCCACAGCCTGACCCTTTCCCTTACCCGTCTGGATTTCAACTCTTGCTCCTTTCGATCTCGCTATCTCCACAGTTCTATCAGTACTCCCACCATCAATCACGAAAATCTTTTCAAATCCCTCTTGCCTGAACTCGTCAATTGTGCCCCCTATGTTTCTTTCCTCATTTAAAGTTGGTATGACAACACATACCTTGTTTTTTACTTCTTTAAAGTCCTCCAGCATTCTATGCATCCCGTGCATCCTTTGCCTCGCAAGCTTACAATTATATTCTAACTATCCGGAAAAGGCTCAAAACAGGGGTCCCGTCAACCTCTTCAAGACCTTTCTTGTCTATTATGACTGAAGCACAAAGCAACTTACCTTCTCTCCTCTTTACATATTCGGAAACCTCTCTTATGGTTGATCCCGTTGAAATTATGTCATCTACAGCCACACATTTCTTTCCCTCGACTTTAGCAAAGTTTTCACTCATAGCTCCAACAACCTGCTGTTTATCCTTTTCCCACTTCAGCTTCCTGGGATAATATATGCCAAGCTCGGAGTCAAGTTCTTCAGCCACCATTGTGGCAACTGGAATACCACTCGTTGCAATTCCAATAACAACATCTGGAGTTTCGTCTATTTCTTCAATAATCATGTCTGCAAGGGACTTTGCAACATTTCTGACCCTGTAGGGAGAGCTTGAAAGGGTCTTCAACTCAATATAAATATCTGAGGGAGGAGTAATATCTCCTCTTGCTTTAGTAAGCAGCCAAAGTGCGGTCTCTCTGGAAACATTCAACTCATCCGCAATTTCCCCTGTTGTAAGCCCCCTTTCCTTCATTTTCTTGGCTTTTTCAATAAGGCCTTCAATCCGGCTCATTCACAAACCTCCTCAGTTGTAACCTTCATAACTCAAATAAATTTTAGATTGTCCAATAATTTATTTTTTCATAGTTATTAAATTTTATCTCTCACCCTGACTAGATAGACTTCGCTTCCGCAAACGGGGCAGATCTTGCCCTCATCCACCCTCCTCTTACAACCCTTGCAAATTCTCACCCATTTAAATTTCTCCGATATTCCTTTCTGTACAACAGAATCGGTCTTTATTCCTAAGGATCTTGCCATGTTCTGAATTGAGTAATCATCCGTTACTATGATTGGTTCATTCCCTTCTTTTTTAATTTTAAAAGCAAGAGCAAGTAAATCTATATCCGTCTCAGATAATTTGTAAATGTCCCCTGTTTTTCTCGCTACCTTTTTCACTTCTTCAATGTCACTACTATCCGGATCTTTGACCTCCAAATCAATAAGAGAAAGATAACTGACCGATTCTCTATCCTTAATCTCTTTTAAAACCCTTGAAACCGTCAGCATAGACGGATACAACCCCTTTTTCAAAAATATCGCACTTGAATCCAAGATGTACACTTGCACGTGGGAATTTCTCTGTAAAACTTAAAATAGTTTATGAAGTTCGTTAATGTGGTGATAAGATTAAGGGCGCATACTTTCTTCTTCTTAAAAATGATAGAGGTCAACGGATCAGGGTTGGAAAAAGGGAACTCTACTTCACCAAGGGATATTACATATACTGCGGAAGTGCAATGAGCAATCTCGAGAAGAGGATTTCAAGGCATTTTTCAAGCGAAAAGAAATTAAGATGGCATATCGACTACATTTCAGTCAAAATGCAACCATCAGCGGCTTTTGCCATAAGTTCAGATAGCAAGCTCGAGTGTATGCTCTCGGATCTACTTGAGAACTTATTCAAGGGTTTTGATGAAATCGGGGCTTCAGACTGTAAATGCAAAACCCATCTTTTTTATTCTTCTTCCGATCCATCCAACCAACTGGAAAATTTGTTAAAAGAGAGAGGGTTTGAGTTTCAAAAAATTTTCATAAAATCAAAAAATCAAAAAATCATCTAAGCTAAGAAAAAAGGTTATTTAATTTGAGGTATAATCGTTTTCAGGAGGTGCTAAGTTGAAAAGCTACAAAGAGCTACTTGAGAAAGCTTATGCCGAGATGCCTGAAGAGGTGACAAGGAGAGAGAGATTCGAGATACCTAGGGTAAAGGTTCAAAGAGAGGGGAATAGGACGGTAATCAAAAATCTGGGTCAGATCGCAAAAACATTGAATAGGTCAGAAGATCACCTTTACAAGTATATGGTGAAGTCTCTCGGAACGGCCGGCATCCTAGAGGGTGGAAGGGTGATACTTCAAGGAAAATTCACCGAGGACGAAGTTCAAAGCGAGTTGGATGGATACGTAAAGGGGTACGTTCTTTGCAGAGAATGCCAATCCCCTGATACAGAATTCAGAAAGGAAGAGAGAGTTCTTTTCGTGAAATGCCTAGCCTGCGGAGCTAAACATCCCGTAAGGAGTATCTGAGCTAAACTGAATCCCGATAACCCTCCCGGTGAGGAGAATTGTTCAGAATGAGGATATACCGGATCGAGAAAGAAGTGTTGGTTGCAGTTTGCGATTCTGAGTTAGTTGGAAACACCTACTCTTCAGGAGAGTACAGGATTGAGGTGAAGGAGGACTTCTACGGAAATGAAGAGGTCGGAGAGGAGGAAGTTGTTGGAGCCCTAAAGAATGCTACAATAGCCAACATAACAGGTGAGAAAGCTGTAAAGCTTGCAATAAAAATAGGTATAATTGAAAAGGAAAACGTGCTCAAAATAGGAAACTGCTGGCATGCACAGATGGTTACCCTCTAGTTTTCCCTCAAAATTTCTTATTTAATATCCTAACTATCTAGACAAAATCAAACACATAATACTTAAATTTTCAAATTCTATTTTCGGTATGGGCAGAATAACCGAGGAGGACTTCCTTGAGGAGATTGACAAAGCCGTTTCACGACTCCCAGGAAAGAAATTCATAAACATCGATTTTAAGAATGCCGTTGTGGTAGGTGACACCCACGGAGACCTCCATTCTTTAAAGGCAATCATTAAAGGGATTTCTAAAGAGGGAATAATCTTTCTTGGAGACTACGGGGACAGAGGCTATTACGGGGTTCCAACTTATTATGAGATACTCAGGCTTTTTAATGAGAGAGAGGATGTGGTTCTGCTTCGTGGAAACCATGAAAGCGATGCTGTGATACCACATGAGCTGCCAGAGCAGTTCAGGACCTATTTTGATGGCGAAGAACCTCTAAAAAGGCTTAGAGATTTTTGGGAGAAGTTGCCAATCTCAGCGGGAAACGAGGATTACTGGTTCGTCCATGGAGGCGTTCCCACTGGTGGTAAGAAATATAGGACTGACTTCAGTGAAAAGGATATCTTAAAACCTTTAGATGAGGATGTTGTCGAGATGCTCTGGAACGATCCTTGGGAGAGGGAGGAGAACGGTCATAACTATATGAGGGGGGTTATGTACTTTTTCGGAAAAAGAACCACCAAAGCCTTCCTGAAAAATCTGGGTTTTAAGGTAATAATCCGCTCTCACCAACCAAATAAGGTTCTAATGGCTGAGCAGGATGGAATGGTTGTAACGGTAGGCTCATGCATACAGCCCTATGGGCTGAGCCAAGCAGCCTTCCTAAGAATTGATCTCACAGAAAGGATTAAAAATGGCCACGATGTAGTGAAAAAGTTTGGAAATTTCGTTTAAGGTTATTCATTTTTAAATTTATATTGATAAATCAACCAGCCTGAAGGATATTTTAAACTAGGATATGGAATTAACACGTATATAAGAATCAACAAGCTTAAATTCAAGGACGGAGAAGTGGGATTAGGTGATAAAATGCGTGTGACTGTTTTGGGTTGTGGTACGGTTGGTACTACAGCTACCGTGATGCTCGACGCATACGGTGTTGATGAGATAAAAATAGGTGATATGAATGTTGAATTCGCTGAAAAGATTGCAAGCAAACTTACTTGCGATGCTAGAGCTATAAAATGCAATGCAAGAAATCCAGATGAATTGAGAAAGGTAATAAGAGGTTCTGACGTTGTTTTAAACTGTATTGGCCCATTTTACGAGTTTGGGCCACCCATCCTTAAAGCATCGATCGAGGAGGGGGTGAACTACGTTGACATTTGCGACGACCTCGATGCAACAATAGAGCAACTCAAGCTTTCAGACCTTGCACAAGAAAAAGGCGTGAGTGCTTTGATTGGCATGGGGAGCTCTCCTGGTTTGGCTAATTTGCTCGCAAAGTTCTGCGAGAATTTTATGGAGGTTGAGAGCGTGGACATCTACCATGCCCATGGCGGGGAGGAGACAGAGGGTGCTGCTGTCGTTAAGCACAGGATCCATTCAATGAAGATGGATATTCCTGTTTTTATAGATGGTGAATTTAAAAACGTTAGACTCTTTGAGGAGAGTGGAAAAGCTTTAGAGGAGGAAATAGAGTTTCCAGAGATAGGAACCTTCAAGGTTTATGCCTATCCTCACCCCGAGACAATAACACTGCCTAAATATATGAAAAATGTTAAAAGGGTCACCAATCTTGGCTTGGTTTTGCCTCCCGAGTATGCTGAGCTGATTAAGACGATTGTAAGAATTGGAATGGCTGAAGAAAAACCAATAAAAGTAGGAGATTTGGAAGTTGCTGCAATCGATTTTGCAGTTGCATTCATCCTATCAAAGAGGGATGAGCTAATTGAGAAAGCGGGAATGACAGAGCCTGTGGGAAGTTTAATGGTTGTGGTTGGCGGAAAAATGAACGGAAAATCTGAGAAGCTCTCCTTCGCCTTAAGCTCACGAGGCCAGGGAATGGGAGAGGGAACGGGAATTCCTGCTGCAATAGGTGCGATTCTCATGGGAGAGGGCAAGATAACTGAGAAGGGAGTTTTGCCTCCCGAGGCATGTGTAAACCCGATGGATGCCTTCATACTCGCCCAGAAGATGCTCAAATCTACTGGAAAGGGAGATCTGCCCCTAATCATTGAAAGGATTAAAGAAGATGGTACGAAAGAGAGAATCGATTATAAGAAGATCCTACCACTATGAAGTTATAAAGAGTATGGAAGTAATGGAAGTAAGAAACAAGAAAATGGAGGTAAGAAAATGGAAATTCCGAAGGTTACTTACAGAAGATTCGAGGATCCGGAAGCGAATCCCGATGCTTTGCCTGAGGGGATAGATGAGAACTACATCATCGCAACCTACTACATGTCCTTTCCTAAGATGCTGAACATCTCAGACATCTCCCAGATAATGGCGATCGAGCAAAGTACTGGCACATGGATTCCCGTGCCTGGCGAGTCGCCGGAAGTGAGAAAGAAGCATGTTGCAAAGGTTATTGGAATCTACGAAACCCCTGACTATGAATTTTTAATTCCAGATGAAGTCAGGTGGAGAAACTATATCGTGCAGATTGCCTTTCCCTACGATAACATAGGCAGCACGCTTTCGATGCTATTCACAGCAGTAATAGGGAACATTTCGATGGCGGGAAAGGTTAAACTTCTCGATCTGAGATTTCCAAAGAAGTACGTTGATGGGTTTAAAGGACCAAAGTTCGGGATTGAAGGAATAAGGAAGATTCTTGGAGTTAAGGATCGCCCCCTTCTGAACAACATGATCAAGCCATGCACAGGCTTTCCTCCAGAACTTGGAGCCAAGCTCACTTATGAAGTTGCCAGAGGTGGAGTCGACATCGTTAAGGACGATGAGCTCCTCGGAAATAGGCCTTTCAATCTAGTTGAAGAGAGAGTCGTGAAGTATATGGAGGCCATAGACAGGGCAAATGAGGAGAAAGGAGAGAAGACGCTTTATGCTGTAAGCATATCCGATGATATTCCACAGGTTTTTGAGAATGCCGATAAGGCCATAGAGCTTGGGGCAAACTGCATCCTTGTAAACTATCTTGCCACCGGCCTGCCCGTTCTAAGAAAGCTTGCCGAAGACCCGAGCATCAAGGTTCCAATAATGGCCCATATGGACTGTGCTGGAATTTACTACGAATCCCACTACTCGGGTGTAAGATCAGACCTCATCCTTGGGAAACTTCCAAGACTTGCAGGAGCAGACATAGTCGTTTATCCCGCTCCCTACGGAAAAGCTTTCTTCCCAGAGGAGAAGTATCTTGCAGTTGCAAAGGCATTAACCTATCCATTCTACGACATCAAGCCAATCTTCCCTATGCCTTCAGGAGGTATAGTCCCATCGATAGTTCCAAAGCTTTACAAAACCCTAGGAAAAGACTTCGTTGTTGCAGCAGGCGGAGGAATCCATGCACATCCCGATGGTCCTGCAGCTGGAGCAAGAGCCTTCAGGGCTGCAATTGAGGCTGCGATGGAAGGGATAGACTTGAGAACCTACGCTGAAACAAAGAATGTTCCCGAACTCGAGAAGGCTTTGAAAATGGAAGTTAGATGAATAATGATCATGATTAAAAATTAAGTTAATCGAAAGGTTTTTTACTTTTCAGATAAAGGCAAAATTGGTGATAAGATGTGTGAGTCAAAGGTGGTGACGATAAGGAATGGTGAAGAAGTTGTTCTGATGGAGGATGTTGTTAAAATCGTGGTTGAAGGAGATAAACTCAAGTTATTTGGGTTGCTTGGAGAAAGTTCTGAGATTAAAGGTAGAATCTCCCTTATGGATATGAAAAATCACAAAATATTGGTGGAGGAATGAAAATGGCGAAGGTAAAGATAGCCATAAATGGGTATGGAACGATAGGGAAGAGAGTTGCTGATGCGATAAACATGCAGCCCGACATGGAGGTTGTAGGGGTTACAAAAACAAAACCCGATTTCGATGCAAAGATGGCAGTAAAAAAGGGATACAAGCTTTATGCAGCAATTCCTGAGAGAGTAAAGGTTTTTGAGGAGGCTGGGATTCCAGTAGAGGGTACAATCGAGGATTTGCTCCAAGACGTTGACCTTGTCGTTGATGCTTCGCCAAACAAGGTTGGGGCGCAGAATAAACCCCTTTACGAAAAACTTGGAGTGAAAGCTATTTTCCAAGGAGGAGAGAAAAAGGATGTGGCTGAGGTTTCCTTCAATGCGATAGCAAACTTTGAAAAAGCAATTGGAAAGCAGTTTGTCAGGGTTGTAAGCTGCAATACAACAGGACTGACTAGGCTGATTTACACGATCAAAAAGAACTATCCGATCAAAAAGGTAAGAGCCACAATGATAAGAAGGGTTGTGGATCCTAAAGAGGATAAAAAGGGTCTTGTCAATGGAATCGAGCCCAATCCGATAAAACTGCCATCCCACCATGGCCCAGATGTGCAATCCGTACTGCCTGATGTAAACATAGTCACAACAGCATTTAAGGTTCCGACTACACTTATGCATGTCCATTCCGTTTCAATAGAACTCCAAGATCCCGTTAGTGAAGATGACGTATTGAAAGCGTTATCAGAGGAGCCCAGAATCATGCTGATTAATTCAGCCGACGGATTCACATCAACTACAAGGATAGTCGAATTTTCAAGGGAGCTTAGACTTCGCTATGACCTCTACGAGAATGCTGTATGGGCAGATTCAATTGGCATTGTCGACGGAGAGCTCTACGTAACGCAGGCGATAAATCAGGAATCAATAGTGGTTCCCGAGAACATCGACGCTATTAGGGCGATGCTTGAACTAAAAGATAAGGAAGAGAGTATAAAGGAGACGAATAAAAACCTAAAGATTGGTATATGAGTCTTTTTATATTTTTAATATCTAAATTTAAAAATGCCAAATCAATGAAAAGGATAGGGTTCCCGAAATTGTTTTGTGTAAATTCTTTGAGACAGATGTTTCCGACACCTGGTAAACCTTTTAATCTCAATACAGTTGCACTACTATGGATAAAACGGACAAACTGGAAAAACTAGTAGAGTTCATAAGAAGTTTTAAAGATGAGGGAGTGGTTGTGGCTTTTAGCGGGGGGGTTGATAGCTCTACTTTAGCAGCTCTATCTCACAAAGTATTGGATAGGGTTATTGCCGTTACGGCAATTTCTCCAACAACCCCTAAAAGGGAGGTATATGAGGCAGAGAGGATAGCCAAGGAGATAGGCGTTAATCATATTTTTATAGAGATAAACGAACTTGAAGATCAGAATTTTGTAGAGAATACATCTGAACGATGCTTCTTTTGTAAGAAAAATTTGCTCAGAGCCTTGCTGAGCTTCGCCAATGAAAAAGGATATTCGGTTGTTTTTGAGGGGACGAATGCAAGCGAACTAGAGGGGCATAGACCGGGCTACAAAGCCGTTAAAAGCTTTAAAAATGTCTACAGCCCCTGGGCAGAATTTGAGATTACAAAAGATGAGATAAGAGAAATTGCAAGAGAGATGGGGTATTCGTTTTACAATAAACCATCCGTAGCCTGTCTTGCTTCTCGAATACCTTTCGGCATCCCAATAAACGAGACAAGACTGAAAATGGTTGATGAAGCTGAAGATGTGGTTTTAGATATGATGGGAGTTAAGCAGGTTAGGGTTAGAAATTTCGATGGGATAGCTGTTATAGAAGTCGAAAAGGAGGCTATTAAAAGATTTTTGAAAGACAGTAATGTGATTGTTGAAAAACTAAAAGAATTAGGATTTAAGCGAGTGCTGCTTGATCTGGAAGGATATGCAACTGGCAAGCTCTCTTCTCTCTATCTTTGATGACTTACAGAAGTTTTAGGAGTCAAGCTTTGACCGATTGAAGTCTTTGCATTCTTAAAATTCAGATTAAAATTGACCTTTTCGGTTAGCATTAAAAATGCTGGGACAACAGTAAGAGCAGAAATAAGAGCAAATACAATCGCAACCAAAGCTATTAATCCAAAATCACTTAAAGCTGGAAAATCAGAGAACACAACTGCTCCAAAGCCACCAGCCATTGTAAATGCAGATGTAACTACAGCTTTCCCCGTTTTCTCGATCGCCCTCTTTACAGCCCCAACAGGAGGTAATCTTTCTCTTTCTTCATAATACCTTTCAGAAACCATTATGGAGAAGTCTATCCCAAGTCCAAGAATTATAGCATTTAAGGTTATTGAGATCATAGTCTGTTTTATCCCTAAGAAAAACATAAACGTATTAGTAGCACCTATAACCGTCGATATCGCAAGTAAAGGGATTATGGCTCTTTTCAAAGACCTGTAAACACCCAAGAGAAGAACTATTATCAATATGTAGGCTGAAACAGTCATTGTAAATTGACTCCCATACATTATTTCCCCGAGATGAGCCATTATTACAGGAGAACCAGTAATGTAATACTTCCCATCCCAGCCAAAGTACTGGATGTCCCTTTTAAGGTTGTCCATCAGATCGAGTCTCTTCTCATGGGTATTTGCATCCGTATAAAGCTGAAGTGTCATCATTTTTCCTGAAATGTATCTTTTCAACTGGCTTTCTGGGAACATATCCATTAAAACAGATAGTTTACTGTCGTCCTCAGGAAGTTCGCCGGCAAATTCCTTTAAAACAGAGGATAAAGACGCGTAATCATAAACCATGCCTTCCTTTTTTACAATATACCTGGCAAGTTCATCGGACTTTTTAAGCGTTTCAGAGTTAATCTCATCCGATGTTAGAACTAGAGTGAATATATACTGCCCCCCCATGACCCTTTCGAGTTCTTTAAATCTGACCAAAGCAGGCAGATCCTGAGGAAACCACTTTTTAGTGTCCGTTTCAAGCTTTATCTGGGTGTTAGCATAAGCGCCAAAAATTATGAGAATAACTGCCAAGGTTATTATTTTACGTGGGTTCGAAACCGTTACACCTGAAACAACCATCAAACCCCTTTCAAGAATCCCTAACCCTTTTTCTTCGTTTTTCACATTTCTTTTATCGCTTTTCTTATCCCTTATTTTAACATCTATCTTTCCACCGCCCACCACATCTTTTCTTTCAGCCCTTCTATTTCTGTCTAGGATTATGAGAACCGATGGGAGGAATGTTATGGCAAGAATGTAGGCGAATATCAGTCCAAGAGACATTATTAAACCAAACTTTGTGAGCATGGGCATTCCTGGGATGGTCATTGACATGAAGCCAATAATCGTGGTAAGCATCGCTAGAACAACTGCTAACCCAGTCTTAGATACAGACAAAACAACGCCCTCATCCTTTCCTTTGCCTTCTCTTCTCTCTTCTTCAAATCTGTTCTGAACCTGTGCAGCATATTCGATTGAGAGACCTATGAGAATCGGAAGTGTTGCTGAGATATCCATTGTAAGCTTTATGCCGAAAATTGGTAATAAGCCAAGAATTATCATGACGGAGAAGACGGAGATAATCAAGGGCATAAAGGCCATGTACTTTTTCCTGACGACCCCGCTGAATGTAAGGACGAGGATTACAACCATCAATACGATCGATATCCCTGTCATTCTACTCGTGTTCTTTTTCGTTGTTTCCACTATCTGGTATCCAAGCAATGGCGTTCCTGTTGCTTGGGCTATAACCCCAATTGGCTTAGGGGTAAACTGTATCACTTTTTCGATCTCTTCTGCAAGCCTGTTGGTCTTTTCAGAAGAAGTGGTTGTGATTTCCACTGTGATGAGAGCCATTGTCGGCTTTGGAAGTAGATCTTTAGCGTAGATGTCAAGGAGTCGTTTTAATAGTGCTTCATCTTGTGGTAGGCTTCCATAAACATCTACAACAATCGATGCAGGAGAGGCAGTTGAGCCGATTCCATCAAGTTTTTTAAGATTGTTTTCGAGGTCGAGCATGTACTCCAAGACTTCCCTATCTGTTACATCTTCAGTCTTGATATAAATGAAGGCTGAATCAGCTCTTACACCAAAATCCTTCTCGTAAAGTTGAGATTGAGCAAAAAATTTGTCTCCAGGAGGAAAGTACTCTTTATATTCAGTTGAAGTAAACCTAACGTTTGAAGCTGAGATCGCAGAAAGGATTAAAATGATGGCTATTGCCGAGACAACTATTCCCGGTTTTTTAGCAATGAAACGGGATATTTTGACAAGTAAATCTTCAAACATTTACTTTCTGAGCCTCCTATAGGCCAAAGCAGCTATTATCACCAAAATAATTATCCCAGCAACAGCCATAGGCACATATGATGTTGATCTGGGCGTAACATCTATTGTAGCTTTAATTGGTTCGCTGATGACCCACTCCCCTTCTGGATCCTTGTATTTAACCTCAAGATTCAGGGCATAGAGTTTTGGAGTTGCTACGGTTTCAGCTTTAAGTTTGAACTTTATTACCTTGCTCTCACCTGGCTTCAGATCTCCTATGAATGCGGTGTCATCTGTGGAAGAGAAGGGATCTACAACTGTTAGTCGAGCGGTTGCGTCCTTAACCTCGTAGTTTCCAACATTTTTGATTGTGAATTCAACTATTTTTTCAGCACCGGCACTTATCAAAGGCTTTCCTTCCACTTCAAATTCCAATTTTGGACTCACAAGGATACCAATTTCAACAGGATTCGTTTCAAAATACTCATCCATCATTCTGTATTTCAGAGTTAATTTAGCCGGATATGGTACTGCCTTTGCCTCGCTTGAGGCTTTAACTTTGAATACCGCTGTCTTTTCCTCCCCTTGCTTGATCTCACCCAAGTAATACTCAGAACTCAAGACTGATATCGGTGGATTTGCCCTCAGCATAATACTCGCACCATGAAGGTCTTCTGTAGCGCTTACAGTTACCTTCACCTCTCCTTTTGCATTGGCAAAGACCTTGCTTTCAACGTTTTTTACAACTATTTTGGGGGCTGATTTTACCGTTATTCCGAAAGGAGTTGCTTCACTCTCCCTTAACGATCCAGATTCGTCAACATAGATTGCTTTGATTTTTAGCGGATAATTTCCCCCATCCTTTACATTTACCTTGATATAGAACACAGCCTCAGCCCTTTCTCCAGGCTTCAGGTCTCCTATGTAGTATGCAGCCTGGGCTTGGGAGAGAGAAGTTGTGGTACTAGGCACACTGGGCATAGTTGGGACACCTGACATGGGCAACACTCCTGTTGGCCTTCCCATTCCTGGAATTTGTGTCCCTGTTGGGATAGAAGTAGCAGATGGTTGAGATATGCCCAAAGCGGATGCTTCAAATCCTGATGGTGTTTCGAGAGTCACATAAGCATCTCTAGCAGTTTTCTCTCCAGAATTCATAAATTCAACCACTATCTTCCCTTTCCCTCCCCCGATAAGGTTATCTGCTGTAACATTAAGGACTTTAAGCTTTACATCCTCTTCCTTCACGCTGAACTTCAAAGGGATTTCCTTTGTTTCCTCAACGTATTCAAGTTTGTATTCTTTTGTCATCATTTCGTACTCGTAAATCGTGGTGTTTGTTATGGTTGCATTGGTCATGAAAATGTCGCTGAGCTGTCTAGAAAGGCTGGTTCTAAACTCTTTTGGAAGACTCTGTAACGGAAATGCCTCAAGTCTTTTCAGTTTTTCAATCCTCTCATAACTGATTTTTAAAACAAGATCATAATCGCCTGGAGTAACATTGTCAGCAACCTTTAAAACGTATTGCAGCGTCACGGGTTTCATCGATGGTAATGCTGGCAATTTCTGAACTGGGGTTTCAACTCTGATTTTTTCATTCCCTATCAGCTCAAAGGTGAGATTGTAGGCTGTGAAGAGCATCTCCTCATTTTTGAAGAACATTGCCTCTTTTTCATCCCTGTACTTCACTTTGACCCTTTTAGCATCATTGAAAATTGTCAAAATTAGGGTTCTTTCTTCACCCTTACTTAGCTGGTTTGAGCCAACCATTGAAACCGATATATGCGGTTTTTCCTCATACTCCAAGGCTTGAACATTAATAATCGTGGTAATTAGAGCTATAAAGGCTATTAAAGCTATAATACCTGTTCTCCTCATTTTATCACCTGTTGTTGCTCTCCCGACGAAAAAGTATAAAAACATTGCGTTTAAAAACTTCATCATGAAAATAATAAATGTCCTGAAATCATTCGGTTTCAGTGAGTACGAGGCCAAAGCGATTCTTGCACTACTTTCAAGGGGGGCTCTTTCGGCAAAGGAAGTTGCTGAAATAAGTGGTATTCCAAGAACCTCCGTTTATGATGTCATGAATTCTTTGGTTTCAAAGGGATTCGTTGAGGCTTTTGATAGACCCAAGAAATTCAGGGCGCTTAGAACAACTGAGATACTTTCAATTCTTTCAAAAAGAGTTGGAGAGGGGATTGAGTACTTAAAAAGGGAGCTGCCAAGATTTGAGGAGGTAGAGGTAGAAGAAGTTAAAATTTACAGAGGAGAACTCGTTCTGGATAAGCTTAAAGAGATGGTTTCAAATGCAAGGGATAACATTATTGGAATATTCTCTTACATTTCAAATGAGGTTAAGGAAATTCTTGAAACTACCAAATGTCGACTTATTCTGATATCCCTTAATGCAAAAGAAGTGAAGAATGCTGAGGCCTATGAATTTAAAAGAAAAGAGGAGGTGATAGATACTTTTCGAGATAATTGTCATGGCTTTCTGATAATTGATGATAAAAGCTCCATCTTTTTGTTCATGAGCCACGCAGCATTAGCCCTTGTGAGCGAAAGTCCTACGATCGCAAGCTTTTCAAAGATGATGCTTTTGCCGTTGCTTGAGGTTCTAAGAGATGATTAAAATATCAAATTAAAATATCAAAATGATTAGAAGATATATTACAAACTTATTACAAACAACCAAACTTCATCATAGAGCTAACAATCGATTGTCCAGAGGTTGGGTTAATTTTAATTAATGTTTAATAATTCAAAAAACCGAAAACTTAATATACAATCATTATAAAACAAAGAATGGAGTCCCCCTCCCTCACTATTTTAATTTATTCCCGATTAATAACCCAGTTGGCCTTTAAGAAGTTTTAAGAAGTGACATCATGGACTCTTCACCTATCTTGTTCTGTTTTAACCGTTTCAATTAGCTTTTTACCGGCAACAATCTCGTCAATGCTGTGGATAACTGCCCCTAACTCCTCTATCACCATCTTGATGTCTTCAAAACTCATATCGTTTCCAACAATCGTTATTTTAACATTCTCCGTATTTTGGTCAATCTCATAAAGGCTTACGTTAACACCCTCGATGTTGTCGAGTTCACTAAGCCTTTTTGCCAGAACAAGGTTGCTTGGCTCATGGGGCTTCAGAACATCCAGAACGAGTCTTCTGAATCCAGACACAAGGAAAAGTTTTTCAGGCCTTTATTTAAACATTTTGTATGATCGATCTCCACACACATTCGGTTTTCAGTGATGGTGAACTTTTACCTTCCGAACTCATAAGAAGGATGGCAGAACTTGGGAACAAAGGGCTGGCGATAACAGATCATGCGGATTTCTCAAATATTCCCGACATATTGGCAGGATTTAGTAGATTGAAGGAATATAGAGACGATTACGAGATAAAAGTGCTCTTTGGAGTTGAAATAACTCATGTGCCCCCCAAACTCATAGGTAGAGCTGTTGATCTTTCAATTAAAGAGGGAGCTGAAATTATTGTCGTGCATGGGGAGACCGTTGCCGAACCAGTCAAATCGGGAACGAATCTTGCTGCATTGAACGAGGAGATAGACATATTGGCCCATCCAGGGCTTATCGATGAAGAATCCCTTCAGCTAGCTTTGGAAAATGATATTTTTTTAGAGATTACATCAAGAAAAGGCCACTGTTTGACAAACGGCTATGTAGCAAGGAAGGCTGAGGAATTTGGATGCAAACTCATCATAAACACGGATGCACATTCTCCTTCAGATTTAATTTCCCATAAAGAGGCTGAGACAGTTTGTAAAGGGGCAGGTATAAAGGATTGCTCGTTATTGTTTGAAAACTCAAAAAAACTCATGGAAAAAAAGCTAAAGAGGGTTTAGCTATCAAGATAAACTTCAAGAATGCTATCCTCTTTTCTTTTCCTCAGGTAACTTTTGATTTGACTTGCAGTCATGTAATCGATGAGGTAAAGGAGCTTTTCTTTCCCTTCAGATTGATCAAAGTATTCAAGAGATTTTTCGCTTTGATTTGCGTGTTTTCTTATCAAAGACAGCACTTTCACCATCGCCTCATCGAAACCGTACTTTTCCGCATAGATCATTGGTAAAGTTCTGGATTCAACCTCAGAGCTTTTGTCATCATAGATCTCCAAGTACTCTATAAGGTCATCAACGAGCTGATAAGCCATTCCTAGGTTTTTGCCATAACTAAAAAGCTTCTCTGCTGCTTTTCTATCATTCGATACAACCCTACAAGCATTTTTCGCGGCATATGCAAAAAGGGCAGCGGTTTTACCCTCAATACACTTGAAGTAGCTGTCTTCATCAAAATACTCTTTAGTGCTATAAACATCCAGTAACTCCCCTTCAGACATTATTTTGCCAACATTTGCAAATTCCTTGATGACTTCCTCTCCATATACGGATGTTAACTCCACAGACTTCGAGATCAGCCAGTCTCCAGCGAGAATTGCAACTGAAAGATCGTATTCGACATGAAGCGTTTTAACGTTCCTCCTGAGAGTTCCCCTATCTATAACATCATCATGGGCAAGAGAGGCTGTATGGATGAGCTCTACAGCCATCGCAAGATTGAGGACATCTTTGTAACTTCCACCACACATCTTACCGGCTAGCAAAACGATTAAGGGTCTTGTCCTTTTCCCACCTGCTGAGATAATATACCTTAAAGCCTTTTTTATTTTAGGAATTGACCTTGAATTTTCAACAAGCTCGTTCAATGCCTTGTTGATTATCTCGTATTCTTTCCATCCCTCAATCATTTTAACCCAATCCTTCCTACTTCAATCCACTATTAAAATTTTCCCGAAATTTTTGAGTTTCCTATGGAATTTATTGAAAGTTGAACATCTGCACTTAAATTGATTATCAATTAAAAATTTTCTGAATTGAATAACCAGTCAATATAATTCTCCGATCGAGTTTTATTCTGTTTTTTATCTGGTTTTAACAAAGATATAAGAGGTACAAAGTCGTCACATATTCGCTACATATTCGCCAGATATTCGCATTACTTTCTCAACTTTTGTATACTCTGAACAGTAATTTTTCCAGCTCTTTCACAATCTCCAAACCCTCTGAATGTGTAGAGGCTTTTGTAACTATAAAGATCTCCTGAACTGTGGAGCCCTCTCTCAGCAAAAGTCTGAGATTTCCCCTACTATCAGGCCTAAGAAACTTGGCTTTAAAACCTCCAGGAGACATACCAACCTTGATTATGCCTGGAATTACTTTTTTGACAAGTTTACTCCTACCTATCTCCATCACAATCTTCCTACCCTTCCTTCCTCCGATGATGGTTGTATGATTACCTCCAAATTTTCCCACAACTGGAATTTATATGGATTTAAAAAAAATTTATGATAGTAAGAGAAAAAATAAGAACATAATCAAAGTTCAGAGACTATCAAGCAAGTATGCATACAAAAACGGCAAAGCTATTGTAGCATCACAGTAAACCGTTACCTCCTTCGCCTCCTCTTTCAGCTTACACCAGCTCTTCGCCTCGCTCAGGGTTGCACCGCTTAGTCCACCCCATTGAGGTGAGTCGGTTGTTATCTGGATTGCTGCATCGAAGCCCTCTGCAAGCAGCATTGCTTGTAATGTAAAATTCTTTGGGACTCCTCCTCCAACGATAACAACTCCCAGAGGGATTTTTTGGAAACAAAGATCGAGAATTTGATTTATATCCTTCAAAAAATCGAGGTAAAAAGTCTTCTTTCTATAGATTGAGAGGTGTAATCCAAAAATCGAGTCATGGAGGGTGGGGCTGAAAACAGGAATTTCCTTTTCGTAAGCCACCCTCAGAAAGGAGTTCTTATCCTTTATTCTCTTCCCAACCTCCCTCATTAATTCAGGAGTCGATAAATTTCCATCAAGCTGGGAAATAATAGGTGAAAGAAAATTCTCGACTTCCTCAAAAGCATGCTGATCTACAAAAACATCATAAATCCTGTTTTTGTTCTCCCCAGCTAGTTTTACATCATCAGCATAATCTTTTCCAATCTCATGTCCTATTCCTAACGCATCGATTATCTCATGAACAACATTTGCCCCCGTTGTGACGAGGCAACTGATGAATCCCTTTTCCATCATTCCCGCTACGATGTTTCTCATCCCTGCTGGAATCATTGCACCAGCCAAAGTGAGGAAAATAAAATAATTCCCTGTGACCATCTCCCGATATAATTCCGCTGCATAAGCAAGTCTTCTCGCGTTAAAGGCTGTTGCTTTCATACTATTAATGATGTGTGAAACGTTCAGTTTTGAGAAATCGATGTTCCCAACTTTCAGGTTTTCTTCTTCATTCATGACCAAAAAAAAGTTGCAGAGACTTTAAAATTCTTCGCCAATTAACTTAGACTTCAATAAGAGTGGACTATTCTGTAGTAGTTTGGTCTTGGAGAGTATATCTCTCCCTTCTCCCTCATTTTGTAAAGTACTTCCTTCGCCTTCGCCCTTTCAATTCCTTTCTCCTCGGCGCTATGAAGAATCACTTCCTCTGGCACTCCTTTCGTATACTGTGGATCCTTCTCCAAGTTCTCAATTATCCTCTTTATTGTGAGTATTCTATCCCTTTGAGTTTTTGATGTGCCAGATAACCCATAATCTATGTCTATCTCCCCAGTTTCTGGATTTAAAGCGATTTGCTCCAAGCTCTTCCTGAAGATGCCAATCACCCTATCTATGTCCTGAGATGTGATTCTGTCAGAGAGTCTGAGCCTCGCAGACGCTTCTGCCAGTCTAACCAAAGCTTCAAGTTGTCTTGCTGTAACCGTAACTGATGAGTCCTTCGCCGAATCCCTAAGCGAGACGTAGAACTCAATTATTCTATTCTTCGCCTCTTCAGTCAATACCGGGAAGACCGTTCTTTTAGCATAGGCTATGTACTTCCTCAGCAGCTCAGGATCGATCTGAGGTTCTATCTTTTTCGCTTCAATATCAAGCTTCTCCCTTTTGATTTCCGAAGATGATAGATTCCTGAGCATTTCCAGCTTTTCACCAAGCTCGTGAGTGTTAAGGATATGAGTTGCAAGCAATCTATCCTTCTCAGCATCGGGCTCATCCGTCATAACGAAGATCAGATCGAATCTTGAGAGCAATGTTGGAGAGAGATCTATCTGCTCAACTATCGGGGCAAAAAGATCGAATCGGCCATATTTGGGGTTCGCGGCTCCAAGCAAAGCACATCTCGAGCGAAGCATTGCATTTATTCCAGCTTTGGCAACGCTTATCGTTTGCTGCTCCATCGCTTCATGCAACGCAGATCTGTCTTCAGGTCTCATCTTGTCTATCTCATCAACCAAAGCTATACCTTTATCCGCAAGAACCAGTGCCCCCGCTTCAAGTGTCCATCTTCCGTCGACTTCATCCCTTGTTGCTGTAGCGGTTAATCCGGCAGAGGTTGTCCCTTTCCCTGTGGTGTAAACACTTCTTGGGGCAACTCTGTGGACGTATCTAAGCATCTGAGATTTTGCCACTCCAGGATCACCGACGAGCAGAATATGAATGTCTCCTCTAATTTCGCTTCCATCAGGAAGCTTCTTCGGTACTCCGCCGAAGAGTTGAAGGGCTATAGCAAGCTTAATCATTTCATAACCATATATTATCGGCGCTATTGAGTTTGCTACCCTCTCGTAGAGCATTGGATCTTCACTAAGTTCAAGGATTTTCTTTACATCTTCCTCGGTTATTTCAAACTCCTCATACTCCTGCTGAAGGATCTCAAGGGAGTTGCCCTCGATATGGATGTCCATGTGCAGGAGCTTCTTACTTCCATAAGCTCTCGGCCTGGCTTTAACGATTCCATTCACAACAACTCTATCTCCAGGATTGATCCTGCCGGTAAGATCTCCTTCAAGGTAGACGTCTATTGTCTGCGGTTGTTCACCACCCCTCAGATTCTCTGGATACTCCTGAATTCGAATCCTCTGGCTATCCACCTTCTCGCTCTTCTCAGGCAGCAGAATGAATCTCCCCCTTGACTGACAATTCCTGCATTCATATGGCTGCTTTAGAACCGCGTCATCTTGTTCAACCATTACCTCATTCCCGCAAGCTCCGCAAAGAAAAGCTGCCTTCACAATCTTAGGCCTTACCTCAGTAACCTTCCTTACGATTCCCTCAATAGAGATGAACTTCGATACATGCTCACTCCTCAGATCCCTTATCAGAATTCTCCTTGTCAGCGGCAGATTCATGAATCGGGCAATGCAGTTCTCTAGCCTTACGTCATGGATGTTGAAGGATAACTCTATTCCTCTGGATGCGTCTTCGATTACCTTTTCTGGATATTCAAGAAGTTCTTCAGCAAGCTTTCCTTCCCTGAAAATTGCCAAATCTCTAAGAAAATCAACATAAATAGATCGACCGGTTCCATCAAGAGATATAATCGCATCAGCAAGCCTGTTTAGTTCATTCTGATAATATGATTCGAAAAACTCCCGCCATACTTCGGGGCTGCTATGCATAACCATGAGTGGAAAGGAAAATTGAAAACAATTTTGGTTGGTTTGAAAGTTTTAATCGGTTTGAAATATAAAGAAATGTAAAGAATGTAAAGAAATGGTAAAAAAGCAAAAAGTTGGACGCTTAGAATTTACTAGATTTTAAAGAATTTTATCTCTGATAAGCAATGCCACAAGCGTTGCAATCACTATCAAGGCTCCAATTCCGAAGAGGAATTCAAAGCTATAGAAGTCAATCATGCTTTCTTCGACTTTTTGTTCCGGAGACGGCAAAGGAGTGTTCGTCTCCTTAATTTCCTTCTTTGATGTTTCCTTCTCTTCTTTTATAACTTCTTTTTTCTCCGCAGAGATCGGGCTCATCGATGGGTAGATGTCTTTTACATTTTTCGGCGGGATTATGTAATCCTGATCTCCAATTCCATCCCCATATGCATCACTTCCCTTGTAATCGGAGTAGTAATTGCCTTTTTTAAGCTCAGGGGAGAACCAGAGATTTTCTTTTCCTTCATCGTAAGCATTTCTATCGGCGAAAATGCTGTTCAAATAAATGAGGTTTCTCTGGCTCTCTCTCACAAGAAATATTCCTCTCTCAGCATTTTCAATCCAGTTACCTGTTATGGTGCTTGAGGACGTATCTTGGAAGGAAATTGCAGCTCCTCCAGCGATTCTATTGCTATTAAAAAGGTTGTAGGAGGACGATGTTGAAACTATTCCCTTTTTATTATTCAAGAGTTCATTAGAGGTAAAATAGTTATCCTTTGAATTAGAAACAAAAATTCCATTTTCGGAATTTGAAATTGTGTTATCAATCACCTTGCTTTCTCTTGTATTCTCAAAAAATATCCCGTTCCTGTTTCCTTCAAAGTTACTTCCATAGATTTTGCAGTTCTTAGAGCTGTAAACTTTGATTCCATCAAATTTATTTTGCAAAGCTTCAAGTCCTGAGACCCTCACATTTTCAGAATTGTATACATATAGGCCAAATTTCTCGTTTAGAGCCGATTTGCATTTGTTGATTGTGATGTCTTTGGAGTTTTTCAGATAAATTCCAAAACCATTATCTTCAAAAACTGAATTATAGATCAATATTCTTTCCGAATTTGAGAGCAAAATCCCATTCTCTGTATTACTTTTCCCTTCTAAATTGCTTAGTTCAGCGTCATCAACCCCCTCAAGCCCAAATCCTGTTTTTTTAACATCATAAACTCTACAATTTCTGAGTGTAAGATCCTTTACATTTGAGAAGTATATACCGAAAAATCCAGCCTTGGTTTTAATATTATAAACCGAAGCTTTACTAACATCCCTCAGAAGAACACCATAAACCCAGTTCTCAAACGAGAGGTTTTTGATTGTTATGTTCTTCAATCCGGCCTGGTGATAAATGAGAACACCATACGTCCCTCCAAATAATCCCGCAGTAATCTTGTGATTTTCACCATCCAAAGTTACATCGCTGCTTCTTATTTCAATGCATGTGGTCTTGTTCACAACGAAATCAGAATCAAGAACGTAATAACCGGGTTCGTCGATGAGAGTACATGTAGAAATGTGATTAACTTGAGCATTTGCTGGCAAAATCAAAGCTAAGACCGATAACATAAAGAAGATTACCAGAAAAAATTCTTTGGTAATTCTGTAACCTTTTATTCGCATGGCTATAATTGTTCCTATCCTAAATTAACCTTTTCTGAATTATATAATTATCATGGGCAAGTATGAAAAGCAAGACTTTTAATATTATTTTGTAGCAAAAAATTTCTAATTAATGTTTAATTCGGTTTATGCTCTATAAGAATTTTAACAAAAAAGTTTAGAGGGCGAAAAGCTTATAAATTCTAAAATTAAGTTGTGTGAGGTGAGATCATGAAAATTAAAAAGATGAAAAAAGAGGTAGCGGGTATCTGCAAGTGCAACGCTTCATGTGCCTAATCTATTTTTTAATTTTTAAGAGGTGGGAATTTGATTTCGAAAAAAGAGCTGATTGGAGTAGTATGTGGAGTTTGTGATTTCTATAAGAAAACGGATGAACAGCTTGAGTGTGGGGCGCTCAAAATCATCAGAATTTTGATCGAAAAAGGAAAACTGAATATGGAGGATTTGAGCTTTGCAGCTGAAAAAATATCCGCAATTAAAAAATAGAGTTATTTTAAGGAATTTTGAGAGCCCCATCGCTTACAAATCTGCAACGGATGAGCTATACGAGCTTGATCGAGAGTCTTTCAACCTGCTGATTGATTGTGATGGTTCTAGATCCATTAAAAGTCTGGTAGAAAAGCATGGGGAGACTTGCCAAGAAATTTTGGATTACGCAAGAAAGGAGGAGCTCATTGATTTTCTTGATGGAAAAGTTGAAGATGAGTTTTCTAAATTTAAATTTGTTCCTAAATCTCCAATCCCTTCTCTTAGATACATGCTACTTCACGTTACTTATCGATGTAATCTGAGATGTAAACACTGTTATCTTGAAAAAAAAGATGTCTGCATGGAATTTGGTATATTCAAGCTCCTAATCGATGAGTTTGAAAAGTTAGGTGGGATAAAGATAATGATTTCAGGTGGTGAACCACTCCTTCATCCAGAAATTTGGAGAATGATCCAAGAACTAATGCATTACGAATTCAGAAAAGTTCTGATTAGCAATGGAACCATTATTGATGAAAGAAATATTGGCAAGCTTGAAGTAGATGAGGTTCAGCTGAGCTTAGATGGACTCCCCTCTAACGATTCGATTAGGGGCCCTGGGGTGTTTGAGAAAGTAAAGAATGCGATAAGACTCTTGAGAGATGCTGGGATAGATGTCAGCATTGCGACCATGGTTCACAAGCTTAACTTGGGTGAATTTAAGGAAATGGAGAAATTCCTGAGAAATTACGATGTTAAAGTTTGGATGATTGACTATCCATCGATTGAGGGAGATTTAAAGAGTAATTTGGATTTGCTCGCAGATTTAAAGGAGGCCGCCAAGATAATGGCCATGTATGGCTTTGGTGATATGAGCCATACGGGAAAAGGAGAATATGGGTGTGGAGTTCATCTTTGTTCTTCCGATCCTGCAGGAAACATCTCAAGGTGTGGATTTTTTGATCCTGTTGGAAACATTAAAGAGGGATTGCTCGAGTGCTGGAAGAGGTTGAACGAGAAATATCTTTGGAGAATCGATGATATTGAGACATGCAACCTCTGTGAGCTAAAATATGAGTGTCGAGGTGGATGCAGATTTAGGGCGTTTACCTTTGGCAACCTCTATGGTCCTGATCCCGTTATGTGTGAGATTTCAAAGCTATCAGGCTAAAATTTGAATTTTTAGAGATTATTCAGGCAAAGATTTATTAAAATGACCTAATATCATTTAAAACTTTTTCTGAAACTGGACTGGAAGAAGTGAAGAAAGAAATACAATGTCATTTCTATCATATAAGATTTGAATACTTTCAGTGATTTATATCAAGAAGTCAAAAGAGTTTCATGCATTCTAAATATGCTACCCTATTCATTAGGGATTTTTATAATTCAAATCATTCAAAATATGTGATTGATAGAGACACATCAAAAAATACTGTTTCACCCCATAACATCCAGATCTTTCAGAAGACTATAATTCCTATCCAGAAGGTCCAACAGGAATTCGGTCGGCCTTCCATGGTAGAATATAACATGTTCAGGATCGCAGTGATCGATCATCGTAAGAATTCCAAGGAAATCCAGGTGGTCGCTGATAACTATTCTTGGCCACCTATAAAATCGCTGGGCGGTGAGGATATATCTCTTTCCTCTGCATTCACTAAGCCTCCTTGGAGAAACGAGGTTAACCTCGCCATCCTCTGAAGTATCAATACCAAATAGCTTGCAAAGTCTCGAGATTCTTTGGCTCGCATTAACATCGTATCCATTTTCGGTGAGAATTTTCGCAGCCCTCTGCGCTTTGCCAACTGGGTAGACACCAAGAGTCGAGTTTTCAGCATTCTCTATGAGTTTCTCGATCTCATCTTCAAAAACAAAATCTGGACTTCCATAGGTCGCTTCGGTAATAAGAACATCACATTTCGGGAGGGAAGAGAAATCCTTAACATCCCCTGTTATCAGGATTTTGTAATCCGATTCGATAAGGAAAGCAGTCGAACCAAAGATGTGCTTCGTACTGTACGTCTTGATTTTAAGTCCATCGAGCTCAAATTTATCACCCAATCTGAAAGTTCTGCCTGAGAATCTCTTCCCTGCTATCGCTGAAAGGATCTTTGCTGTTTCAACGGAAGCTAGTGCATTCATGTTGCTGAGATTGTTCTGTCCATAGTGGTCAGAATGGGCATGGGTAATGAGGTTGTAGAATCTGTAGTCGTCGCTTTGGATCGCTCCTTTATAGCTATCTACGTGGAAATCAACAATAACATCGGAATTGAATCTGAGGGATAAATGGGGTTTTGTGCCCCTCCCTCTACCTTTGCGGCGAAAAGGAAGAAAGCCGAAGTTCTCAAGAAAATAAAGGGAGTTCATTCAATTCATTCAATTTCCCTTATTTTTCATTCTAGTTATTCCACTCTGGGTTACACCGGCTTATTTTGGGTTATTCCACATCAATTTTCTTTATTTCTTTCTTCTCGGGAGCAAGCTTCTCTTCCAGCTTGTCGATCCTTTCAATCTGAAAGTCTATTGCCTTTTTGAGTGCAAGCAGAAATTCTCTGTATGACTGGAATAGATGCTTTCTGATTTCAGCAGGACAAATCTCATCCACTTCGGGAAGTTTTATTTTTATCTCCTTTGTCATTTTCTCACCTGAATTTAATTTTAAGCTCACCGCTCATAAACTTTGCTGACACCGGATCCCTCATAGCAAGAGACTGGGGAAGATAGAGAATCCTCTTCCATTGGCCAGCTATGATTATGAGTTCTTCACCCCTTTTTAGAACCTTTAATTGGCTTTTATTCACGAAGGGAGCCCTCAACAAAAGAATTAAGCCCCCATCCTCATCCTTCTCAATCCTCATTGGCTTTGAGATTGTGAAAACCTCTGAAGGATCCTTGTCGCCATATATCTCGTTTGCTATCGAAGCAAGCTTCTCTCCAACAACCTCTTCCGATTTAAAGGTTAGCATAAACTTTGGAACAGGAAATCTATCATCGATATCTTTTAAGTACTCCCTTTGGATCTCAATCCACTTTTTGAAGTATTCACCGGCATCGGCGGGAAGTACTTTGTTGATTATTATGCAATCAACTCTATATCCGAAGAGGTTTAGATAAGTGAAAGCCCTTTCAGATTCCTTGATTACCATCTTTTCCGGGTTCATCACGAGTCTTACTGTCGTTTGTGGACTCTCCAGTATCTCCTTAAGCAGCCCTATCCTCGAATAAAGATCCTGAATCTTGTCAAGAACTTCTTCCGACGGGAGAGGCAGGTCAATGAGCGGCTCTGCGATCGGCTTGACTATTTTTAAAAGCCTTTTTTCTATTCCGAAGAATCTATTCATGTACCATCTAGCTATCTCCGGAACGCTAAGAAGGCGCAAAGTCTCTCCAGTTGGTGCGCAGTCCAAGATTATAAGATCGTACTCCCTTTTTTGATAGAACTCGAGGAGGTGAAGAAGGCTTGCTAACTCATCAAAGCCTGGAAAGATCGCAAGCTCTTCTGCAACAACGTCGTCGATACCTTGAGACTTAAAAAAGAGGGTTAGATAGTCCTTAATTGTTTCCCAATGTCTTTCAAGCTCGTATTCAACGTTGACTTCCATTCCATAAAGTTTCTGCTTTATTTTGGTCGGCGTAGCCATTAGTTCAACATCAAAAGAATCTGAGAGGCTATGTGCTGGGTCTGTTGATATTATAAGTGTCTTTTTTCCAAGTTCGGAGATTTTTATCGCTGTTGCAGCGGCTATAGTAGTCTTCCCAACTCCTCCTTTTCCTGTAAATAGAATGATCCTAGGAAGATCGGATCTCGGAATGTCTTCCTGAACATATTCGTTTTCTTTTTTCAGCAGATTTTTTATCATCGGGCATTGTTAGCCCTCTCGGTTAAAAGTTTGGTGGTAAAATTTGGTATTTCATTCGGAGTTTCCATGCACGATTTCCATGCACGGTTTCCATCAACACCAAAAATTAGACCAAAACTATTAATTTTGTCCACAAAACTTACTCCATGGAACTCTCGATTCAGATCTCAGAGTTCATAGGTTTGCTTTTGATCGCAACGGTCGTTGGAGTTATTGTTAAGTATATAAAGCTTCCTTATACAATAGCTCTTGTTGTTGTTGGTCTTTTCGCAGGGTTATTAAGGGTTTTTCCAGAAATTAAGCTAACTCAAGATCTCATCTTTTTTCTAGTCCTCCCTCCCCTGCTTTTCGAGGGAGCATTGAACATGGATCTAGACAATCTGAAAACAAATTTCAGAACGATCTCCGTCCTTGCAATAGCTGGCGTTATAGTTTCGGTAATTGTAACCGGCTATCTTGTTCATTACCTTCTGAACATTCCTCTCTTCTTTGCCCTTCTTTTCGGGGCGATGATAACGCCAACAGACCCAGTTTCGGTTCTTGCAACTTTCAGGGAGCTTGGAGCACCAAAAAAGCTTACGACCATCATTGAGGGGGAAAGCATTCTTAACGATGGCACCGGCATAGTGATCTTCAGTATCCTGCTGGAGATGATCAGAAACTCCTTTGATCCGCTTAATGGAATCCTTACATTCTTTTTCGTTGTAATAGGTGGAGCAGCCGTCGGGCTAACGATTGGTTACATTTCCTACAAAATTCTTGGTTTTATTGACGACCATCAGATAGAGATAGCTATAACATTGATAGTTGCCTTTTCAACCTTCATTCTTGCAGAATACCTCCATGTGAGTGGAGTCATAGCTGTGGTTGCTGCCGGGCTTGTAATAGGAAATTATGGGACTTACTTTTCGATGTCACCAACCACGAGGATTGCTTTGGTTACGTTCTGGGGTTTCTTCGTCTTTGTCATCAACTCCATAATCTTCCTCCTTATCGGGATCGACATCCACTTTGACAAGATTCTTGCTTTTGGCAGCTCAATTCTTCTTGCTATTCCTGCCGTTCTCGTCGGGAGAGCTGTTGCAACTTATTCCTTGCTCATCTCCCCAATTACTGGAGAAAGAGTATCCATGCTTTGGAGAAATATAATTTTCTGGGGAGGTCTTCACGGCACGATTCCGGTTGCTTTGGCTTTGTCTTTGGGAGATATACCATATAGAGATGAGATTGCAAGCATGACCTTTGGCGTTGTCCTATTTTCCTTGGTTTTTCAGGGGTTAAGTCTTGAATTTGTCGCAAGAAAGTATTTTGGAAGGAAGGATGAGAGCAGGATAAGGTATGAGAGTCTTATAGGGAGGAGAATCGCGTTAAAAGCCTCCCTTGAAGAAATAGAGAGAATGAGGAGGGAAGGGGAGATACCCGGCGAGATTGCTGAAAGATTGTCGCAGGATATAAAGGCCTTACTTGAAAATATCTCAGAAGAACTCTCCTCGATACTCACCGAAGACATTAAAAAGGATGTCTGGTTAGCTGCTTGGAGGAAGGTCTTGCTTGCACAAAAAAGTGCTTTGAGGGATGCAGCCAGAAAAGATCTCATAAGTGATGAAATCGCATCGAATTTAATGCAGGAAGTAGATTCAGAGCTAGAAAAGGAAAAAGAGATGGGGTGGTAGTTGTATCACTGAGTTATAATTTCAACTTTGCCTGTATTTCAACTGGATCGGGTATTTCAACTTGACTTGTGTATCTCTTCATATTCGGATCTCAGAATCCCATAGAGCAATTCGTTGTGCCATTTGCCAAATTTTAATCGAGTTTCCCTCCTTTTTCCCTCTAGCCTAAAGCCGGTTTTCTCCAAAACTCTTCTGGAAGCAATATTCTCCTCAAAAAGGGTGGCAGATACTCTGTGAAGCTTTAATTCTTCAAAGGCAAACTTTAAAGTTAGCCTTACAGCTTCGGTCATCAATCCCCTGTTCCAGTATCTCCTGCCGAGCCAGTATCCTATCTCTGCACTTTCGTTCTTCCAGTCGATATTGAATATGTCTACAATGCCAATAACTCTGTTGGTCTCCTTTAGAACGATTCCGAAAGCATAGCCAGTGTTCTTTCTAATTTTATAGTGTGTTCTTTTTATAAATTTCACAGCCTCACTGAAAGGATAGGGGTGTGGGATATTCAATGTCCATCTGATCACTTCCTCATCTTTTACATTCTCATAGATATCCTCTGCATCGGAAACTTTGAGTTTCCTGAGTTTTACTCTATCTCCTTCAATTTCCAATTTCATAAAAAATTTTAAAAATTTTGATAAGAGTTGATTATCTTATAGTCAACTAATTCAACTGTCCAATTTCTCAACAAAGAGCTTTATCCTGCCCATTGCCTTCTCGAGTTTTTCCATTGATGCTGCATATGAGATCCTAACGTGATTTTCACTACCAAAAGCAATTCCTGGGGTTATCGCAACTCCAGTTTCTGCAAGGAGTCTCTCTGTGAATTCAACTGAATCTACGGGGACTCTGGGGAAGATGTAGAAGGCACCTTCAGGTTTCACAACCTTTAGAACATTTCTGAGGGATTTGTAGACGTAGTCTCTTCTCTTCTTGAATTCTCTAACCATTCCCTCTGTTATATCTTTAGCAACCCCCTTTGAAAGCACATCTGCAACAGCCTTCTGAGCAAAAGCGGGAGCGCAGACACCATTCACCTGATGGATCTTTAGAATGGAGTCCAGCAGCGACTCCTCTGCTATAATGTAGCCGATTCTCCACCCCGTCATCGCAAGGGATTTGGAGAAAGCATTGATTACAACCACCCCTTCTTCTCCTGCGAGCGTACCGGGTTTTTTGTCGTAATGAATTGAGCTGTAAACCTCATCGCTTATCAGTACAGAGCCGTTATCCCTTGCGATCTCTGCAATAGCTTTCAAAGTCTTTTGATCAACAACTGTCCCTGTAGGGTTGTTTGGGTAGTTTAAGAAGATTGCAGAAACGTTTTTGCTCATCTGCTCATTCAATTCATCTGGGTTGAGTTGAAAATCGGTTGGAGTTGTATCTACACTTACAATCCTCGCCTCGCATAGCTTTGTGTAAGTAAAGTATGAGAGAAAGTTTGGAATTGGTATCAAAACATCTGAACCCTGCTCTATAAAGGCCAGACTTGTGTTCATCAATGCTTCGCTGGCTCCAGCTGTAACCATCACTTCATCAATCGAAACTCCATGCATTTCTGCAATCTGCTCTCTGAGTTCCTCGATTCCGAAGTTAGAAGTATAGTGGGTGTAACCATTCTTCATAGCCTCATAAGCCTTCTTAAGAATCTCTGGATGGGTGTGAAAGTCTGGCTCTCCTATTGTTAGGCTTATAACTTCCTTACCACTCTTCTTTGCTCTCTCAACAATCTCAAACATCTTCCTTATTTGGGATGTTGAAATTTCGGATACCCTTTTCGCCTCCATTCGATCACCCAAGGTAGCTAAGCTTGGCTAAAGTCCATAAAAATTTTTCTTATCACCAAGGAAAGTTTAGTACTTGTATTTGTAGTGCTACTTCGGCTTTTTTTAAATTCATCTTTTTTAAAATTCTTCAAAGTAGTTATTCTTCGTCTAGGATATCACTTAGGTCCCATTCCTCCTCCTCGAATTCGAACTCATCGAATTCAAAGGAGTCAAGTTTCAACTCTTCTACTTTCTCCTTTTCAACCTTATCTTTCAATTCTTCTTCCGTTTCTTCAGTCTCAACCTCTTCAATTACCCCCACTGGTTCTGCTTTTGCCTCCACTTCTTCTCCCTTGGCAAAAGCTTCAGCCTCTTCTCTAACAGCTTCAACGGCTTTTCTTACAATTTCAAGGTACTCTTTGGGATTGGGATTGTAAATGTCCAATGCAAGTTTAATGTCATCCTCTCCATCTTCTTTCATCCTTTTAACTCTTTCAAGGGTTCTCTTAGCCGTCTCGATCACCCAGAAATCTCTGTTTTTCCTGTCGGATATGTTAATTGACTCTGGTCTGATGGAAAGGAAGTTTCTAGTCTCACCTTGGAAAAGATTGAGTTTTGCAACTATGGAAACGATTTCTGGCGGTTCAATCTCAAGCAGGCTTTCAAGTGCCTCGGGCTGGTATCTTCCAACAAATCCAGTAATAACGCCTGTAGGATCACTCACTCTAATCCTCCAGAAATTGGAGTCTGGGCTAACCTCTTCTTTCTCGAGCAAAACTCCAACCATGAAGACTCGATTGCATTTTACTCCAGTAGGTGTCAGGATGTACTTTGGCGATCGTTCTCCGCTTTCTGCTGTTGCGTAGTTAGATCTTGAAAGCTCGTAAGCGAAAACTCTTCTTGCAATCTCCCTTTTTAGGATGTCCATTTAGATCTCCTCCATTAGCTTTTCGGTCTCTGAAAGGATTTTATCGGCATCTTCAACGACGTTGGGTGAAAGAAACTCTATCTCTCTCACCAGAAAGTATCTGCTCCCCTTTGAACCGGAGATTCTGAAGTAATATCCCAATAGCTTCTTTCTCAGCTCTTCTAGGACAAATTCTCTATCAAGTTTCTCGGAAGCGATTCTCCTTGCTTCTTCGATTCCTATTCCTGTTAGTTTCTCTATATTCTCCTGATTCAGGATCACTTCATAATAGCTTACCCCATCATCGATGACACCCTTTATCCTCAGATCATCGTATCCATCAACTTTTCCGTGTACTGCACAAACACCTTTCTTAAGCACGCGGTTACAAAGCTTGCATCGCTGAATAAATCCGCTGTTTTGCTGGATTGCAACCAAAGCTCCTATAAGCTCCATCTCCCGGGGAGGAAGGCCTATGTCTTCGTCAAGCTCGATAATATCCGAGTTTCTGTTTACGTTAATCTGCATCCTACCTCTAAAGGAGTCAGTTACAACGTTCTTGAACAGATAGCTTTTTCCTTCTTTTACTTCAGGCTTTCTCGATTTTGCCCATATAACGAATTTGATTATTCCAGTTGGATCTCCAGCCAATCCAACCTGTGAGAGATTCGGGCTATCTGTATCCCAAAGCTGCATAACTTTTGCTTTAACACTAACCCACTCTCCTGCCCTATTTATCTCTGAAATGCTCTTTATCGGGCTCTCTGTAACTATCTCTTCCCTTGAAACATCCAGCTCCTTTAAAAGGTAGTTCGTGACCGTTCTAACAGCTTCTTCTTCTGGAACCTTGAATTCATGTATCAAAAGCTTCAGCCTCTTTGAAACTTCTTTTGGATCGATCTCTCTGCCTTTAAATCGTGAAAGAACCCTTTCTGTAAGAATATCGATTTTTTCTCTCTCACTCATCTTGAACCTCCTATATGTATCAACAATACGCTATGACTTGAATAAGTTTTTCCATATTTGTGAAAGTGGAGAAGAAATCTCAATCGTGATGCTCAAAAGTTTCTTTGTTGAAATTATCTATGCTTCAAACTCTTTACTACACATTTAAAATTGGAATTCAAATCACAATTGGGCTGAAAATTTTTATGCCTGAATCTGGAGTTAGAGAGAAGTGAAAGGGAAAGAAAGCAAGAAAATAGAGGTAGGGGAAATAAGAGAACTACTAAAATTCCTGGCGGCGAATCGAGTATATCCGTTCTGCACGAAAAATGGACGAATTTATTTCGTCAAGGGAAACACAATTTCTGATAGATTAAAGCAATATATCATCGAAAAACTGAACTTAAAGACTAAAGAGGATTGTAAAAGAGTAAGAGAAGCTATAAAGGAGGAAATTTTGAAATCAGGGCTTAGATTAAATAAGCCTATAAAAGAATGGGTTAAAGACGAGAGACCTAGGGAAATGCTGGTGAAACATGGTGCAGAAAACCTTAGTACCGCAAAGTTGCTGGCAATAATTCTCAGAACTGGAAGCGATGGTGTCAGTGCAGAAGATCTTGCCAGAAAGCTGATAAATCATTTTGGGAGTTTAAGAGCGATAGATTCAGCCTCAATCAACGAATTATGTGAAATAGAGGGTATAGGGATTGCCAAGGCAGCACAGATAAAAGCGGCGCTGGAAATTGGAAAAAGGCTTATGAGGGAGAAAGCTGAGAAGATAAAAAAGATAAAGAATGCTAAGGATGCTATCGGTTACGTGTTCGATTATTACTTTCCTTACTTGAGGGATGCAAAGAAGGAATTCTTTAGCGTTATTTTACTGGATAGTGGTAACAAACCCATTAAGAATTTGGAATTGAGTAAAGGAAGCCTCGATGCGAGTACTGTAGATGTACGGGAAATAGTCCGGGAAGCATCAAGGGAAGGGGCAGCCTCGTTGATTCTGGTTCACAATCATCCAAGTGGAGAAGCAGAGCCATCCAATGAGGATATAAGGGTTACAAAGAGAATAATCGAAGCCTGCAATCTGATTGGAGTTAAAGTCCTTGATCACATTATAATTGGAAAAAACCAGGAGGATTACGTGAGTTTTCTGGAGAAGGGATTATTAGCTTAATGGGGCAATTTTTTCCGCTAGAGTTTAGGATTTTGAACAACTTAGTCGGCTTAATCAGATGTATGGAAATTAAAGCATTTAAACGAAGTCTTGAATGTAAAATGGTCACTAGGTGAAATTACATGGAAAAAAGTGTAAATGGACTAAAACATATTCAAACCGAAATTGTGAGGATTTACATGTGGCTCTCAAAAACATATCAGAGTATAAAGGAAAGAGCATAAAACATGTAGTTAGGGAGGCGATTGAAGAGCACATCACAAAATATGAGAAAGAAATTGAAGAAGACTCTTTTTTCGAGATAATTGGAAGTTTTGAGACAAAAGAAGGCGACTGGAGTGAGAGAGGCGACTGGAGAGACAGCTCAAGGGAGTAGACTGGAGGAAGTAAAAAGTGAGAGGTGGATAAATGAAACGCCCACGAATGGAATACATTGACACCAGCGCTTTGATCGCTCTGAGCGACAAAGGAGATATAAGCCACGTTGAAGCTGTAAACATCTCAGAGAATCGGTGAAGAAAAGGATAAGATTTGTAATTGGAAAACATGTGTTGGTTGAGTATCTGGATGGGGTTACAAAAAAGAATCGGGGAGGAAAAAGCGGTGTATGAGCTTGATAAAATTCTTAGTAGTAAAATCGTGGTTTTGGAATTGGGAACTAAAAGACTGGATTAAAGCTTTAGAATACTTCAAGAAGTACAACGATCAGAAAATAGATCTAACGGTCTTAGCTTTGCAATGATGGGAAGATTGAGGATTGAGTGGATTTTTACTTTCGATTCGGATTTCAGAACTCATGGTTTTGATGTTTTGCTGTAAACTCTTTGGTTTTATATTTGAGATATATAATTAAACAAGTAGGATAATCTATTTCTAGTATTATGCAAATATACTAAATATTGATTAGGAATCGAGGTGACATCTATGAGAGTTGGTATCTCCTTGTTTAATATCATATTAATTGCAATTCTGCTAGCTTCTGCATTTTCAGGGTGTAGTGAAACTAAAATCCAAAAAGAAGGAGGTGGGAAAACGCCTGAAAGTATGCCTAAGGTGATAGTTCAACTAGAATTCTCAACCTTTCCGAAAAAGTACACCTGCGATGGAATGGATGTGTCTCCAAGGATAAAGATTAACGGAGTAGCTGAAAATGCAAAATCGATAGCCCTAATCATGGATGACCCCGATGCACCCATGAGAACCTTCACCCACTGGATAATCTGGAACATTCCTGCAAGCAAAGAAGTAGTAATCCCCGAAGCATTTCCCACAGATGTGGTGGTTGAGAAACCCTTGAAAGCGGTTCAGGGGGTTAATGACTTCAAGAAGATAGGTTATGGAGGTCCCTGTCCGCCACCCGGAAAACCCCATAGATACTTCTTTAGAGTTTACGTTCTTGACAGAGAACTGGATTTAAAACCAGGTTCTAACAGAAACGACCTTGAAAGTGCTATGGAAGGAGGTATCATCCAGTATGGAGAGGCTATAGCTATCTATGGTAAATAATTAAGTGGTTGTCAATCCATTTTTTCAGTAAATTCATCTTATCTGGGTAGGTGGTTATATCTCAACTCACTCCAATCTCATCAAAGGATACCTTTTCTCCTCATCCCATTTCAGCACAGCTGAAGCCTTTTCTCCCTTAACTTCAACCTCCACCCTCGCCTCGATCATCTCCATACTAAGCGAAGTATATTCAAATTCTGATAGTTTTTCTCCCAGCTTTTCACGGTCAATCTTGACTTCTGCATCGATAACATAGGGCTGCAACCTCATACAGCTCTCCATCGCCTTCTCAAGGATTTCGACATTTTCAAAACTCACTGGAGCGCCTATGAACTGGTGAAAAAGGGCACCAAGCTTTATCCCAGCCTCGAAAGCAGCCTTTCTCCTTTCTTCCTCTCCAACCATCTACTCACCTCTGCTGGAAATGGACTTACTAGATAGACCAAAGTCAAACCCGCAACGATGTATGCGGAATCTTTAATGAAAAAAGCTGAAATCAGTACAACTCCCGTGAATGTTAGAAGAATTTTATCCCTTATTTTCTGATAGCGAAGGTTGCTTATCATGAAAAAGGAAAGAACTAAGGCAACGATTGCGATTATGTAATTTGCGATCTCTAAATAAACGAGCGAGCCGATGAAAAGGGCTGATGCTGTGATAGGGTAACCAACGAACTCATCTTTGATCTTGAGGATATTGAACCTAGCAAGCCTGATCATTCCCGTGATTAAAAACAAACCGCCGATTGAATAATAAATCCAGCTATCGGATATCGCTATCAGCATGAGTGATGGCAGAACTCCAAAAGATATCATGTCGGCAAGTGAATCCAGATCTTCACCAAGCAAACTAAGCTCAATTCTGCTTATCGCACCATCAATTCCATCCATTATTACCGACACGAAAAGAAAAAGGGCTGAGAGCTGAAGATCTGAAAAAACAAAGTATATGCCAAGAAAACCAAAAAGCGCATTGAATGCTGTTACTATGTCTGCAGCACGTATATCGTTCAAAGCTCCGAACATCCCATCACCATGCCTTTTAAAAATTATCTACAAACTAATTAAAATTTGCCTTGTTTTGGACCTTGTTTTTAGAATCGATTATTTTTTATCTGCCTATTCTTTCTCCAAAGCAATGGTTTCTCCAGCCCTCACCTTTTCTCCAATCTTTCTTGTGATTCTGTACTTCTCTGGAAGATCAACGCAAACCCTTGAACCAAATTTTATCATCCCTATCTTTTCACCTTTCTCAATCCAGTCGCCCTCTTTCACGTAGCATTTTATCCTCCTGGCAAAGAACCCGGCTATTTGAGTAACCTTAAAAACCCCCTCGTTGTTTCTTATGTATATCTCATTCCTCTCAGCGAAATCTTCCCTGCGGTAAGCCGGGATGAATTTCCCCTTTTTGTAAACGATTCTCTCAACTTTCCCAGCCACGGGAGATCTGTTTATGTGACAGTCAAATGGACTCATAAATATCTCAATTCTCTGATTTTCGATGAAATCTATTCTTCCATCTGCCGGGGAAACTATTCCATCCTGAATTTCCCTTGGAGGGTCTCTAAAAAAGAAAATCGTAAAGGCCAGTAATAAAAGAATAAGAAGGGATAGGGGGGTAAAGATAAGTAGAAAGAAGATTAAAATGATCGTTTCGAGTAAAATTATCCTTAAACCACTCTTCTCTATCATTTTTTCTGCCCTCGATAACTCTCTTCAAGAACATCTTTCAGACGGTATATCAGGTCTGCCAACTCTGGAAGTATTCTGAATACTGCAAGTGAAATCAGAATCAATGCTATCGTGGCTAAAATCTTAGAAATGATGTGATGGGCAATATAGAAGCTATTTTCACCAAACCAGGAATAACCAAAGCTTGCGATGACGAAGACGTTTCTAAGCAGGTTAAGGATGTAGATTACTGGGACTGAAATAAGAAAGGCCACCACCTTTCTTCTGAAATCCGCTCTAATTCCAAGCGTTGCGCCAGCAAAGAGGGCCATACTTTCAATACCCGTACAAGCGAGGATTATCTCTATGTAATGATCGTTAAGCACAAGTGTATTCTCGCTGAATCTCTGCACACCAAAACCTAGAAGGTTGGAAAGCTTTGCCGTAAGATCTGCAGTTATAGCTATTAGAGAGAAGCCAAGATCATTACTGATTGCGAAAGGAAAGTAGATTAGTGATGCAAGGGCTGAAAAGGCGGTAATGTCAATGAATGTCTGAAGATTTTTCCCTTTATCTTTCAAAATTGTTATTCCTAGTATCGCAAAGAAGATAAAAGCTAAAAAAACAACAGTCGAATTGAAATAATCGTTTATCTCAAGGAAATGGGGGAGGCGGGTTATCCACTCCAAAGAAAAAAGAATCCAGCCTATACCTCCTAGAATTTTTATTTTTGAAAGGACGAAGATGACCATCAGAGCTATAGAAATGGGGATGAGGAAATCCATGAGCAAAAAACTTAATTTAGGTACTTAAACAATTCGTTAATTTGTATGTATGACTTGCACATCCATTCATGCTATTCAGATGGTTCCGGCAGGATAGAGGAAATTATCAGAAAAGCAAAAGAGGCTAAATTAAAAACCATAGCAATAGTTGATCACTCAATAGAACACAAATTTGGCCTGACGGAAGCTAAGGCTAAAAAAAGGCAGGAAGAAATAGAGAGGTTTTCCTCAAAGTATGATATTGAAGTTTTGAGTGGTGTGGAATGTGGAATTCTGGCGGATGGAGAAATCGCTCTCCCGGATTTCAAGTTCGATATTGTGGTTGTATCAGTCCATATCCCGCTTTCAACGGATGAATACTATCGAAGAATCCTCAAATGCATTAAAAAGAACGAATTTGATGTGCTTGGGCATTTACACTCAAACCTCTTTGGAAGTGTAGATGAGGATATTGGGAAGGATATGGAGATAATCGACTTGCTTTCCGAAAGGGATATTGCCGTTGAGATAAATACAAGCCATGATGCCCCGCCAACTACCTTCCTTCAGCTTTGTGGAGATAGAAAGCTGAGATATTCCGTTGGCAGCGATACTCATGTTCTTAGCGGGATTGGAAATGTGAGGAGAGGTTTCGAGCTGGCTAAGAAGTTTTTACCTGGAGGAAAATTCATCTTGGATGGGAGGTGAAGGATGAAGTATAAGCAGATTAAGCACGCTAAGCATATCACGCTGACCGTTGATGCTATCGTGGCCTATAAAGGAGGTATTGTACTGATTAAGCGGTTAAATGATCCTTTTAAGGGATACTATGCCCTCCCTGGTGGGATCGTGGAGTATGGGGAGAGTACTGAAAATGCTGTACTGAGAGAGTTGAAAGAAGAAACTGGCTTGGATGGGAAAATTTATAAGCTCGTCGGAGTATACTCTGAACCTAATCGCGATCCGAGGGGTCATTTTGTGTCAGTTTGTTACATCGTCATAGGTGAAGGCGAGCTGAAAGCCGGGAGCGACGCGAAGGAGGCAAAAATATTCCCACTCGACAAGCTTCCAAAGCTTGCCTTCGATCATGGGAAAATGATAGAGGATGCAAGGGGTGATTTGATTGGAATTCTGTCCAAAATGCAAGAGCATCATGATCTACAATAAAAACAAAGCCATTTGCAGAAAATGTGGTTATGAGAAAGAAATTGATGAAAGCGAGAGCATTGTTGTAGTCTCAAAGGGGAATCGGAATGATGTTCCTGTTATTGAGGGAGAAGATGTCAAAACTCTTCCTACCACGAATGTTGTGTGTCCTGCTTGTGGTAATAGGGAAGCCTTCTGGTGGTTAAGACAGCTCAGGGCTGCAGATGAGAGCGAGGTAAGATTTTTCCGTTGCACAAAGTGCGGAAAGACTTGGAGAGAATACGATTAACTTTTTTATTCGGTTATTGAGCATAGGTTTTTAGAAATAAATAAGTTTCAACCCCCTAAACTTTATATAAAATTGTAGTAATTGATGTTTGTGGATGAAAAAAGACTCTCTAGGTATATCGACAAAATTGATCACATAAGGGAAAGAATTTCCGACATCAATGAGTGGATCGGAGATGCATCTCGTGAGAAAAAAGCAAGGCTTGCAGTTTATAAGGCAGCTCAGGAGATGATATAGGCTGTTTGTGACATAATCGCGATGTCCCTAAAAGATGAAAAACGTATCCCAAAGGATGATTACACAAATATTGAATGATGGGGGGAAATTTTTATGAAATCAGAAACTGCAGACTGCCTTAAAACTGCCAATGGTTTGAGGAACCGATTAGTTCACCAATACAACGGGGTAAATGACAAACTCGCTTTAGATTCTCTTTTAGAGGTAATACCCTGTGTTGAAGAGTTCGTTGAGACTGTCAAAAAATGGCTGGGAGAAAAGACATGAATGGGAAAATAGACAACAGAAATCTAGATAAGTTAGTCACTCTTAGTCAGGAATTAAACTTTTTGAAGGATAAAGCTCTTGCTGTCCTTGTATTTGGTTCATCTTTAGAAGGAAAAGGAAGGGATATTTGATATTTGCGTTGTTAAGGTTAATGAGGATCTAAATCCCAAAGAAATATTTAAAAGAAATTTTCAGGAAAGTAGATGTTTACAAAAAGAAATATGATGTCTGGTTTTTTGAAGAACTTCCACTTTACGTGAAAATGGAGGTAATTGAAAATCACAGGGTAGTCTTTTGTAGAGATTTACTGGAGCTCCATGAATATTTCTATCAATTTAGGAAAATTTGGAAAGACCAAGAGAGAAGGAACAAGCTTACCAAAGATGATATATCGGAGATACTGTCTTGATTTTGGTTAACTCGCTTATTTAATTTTAAAATTTACAAATAACATCCAGAAAAATTATTTGAGAATTATTTCGTAAAGCCTCCTGAGATGATTACCTTTAACGCATCTTCAACTTTTAATTTTAAGTATATGACTTCTTCTTCGGGCACAAGGATAACGAATCCGGAGGTTGGGTTGGGTGATGTAGGAACGAATACATTGATGAGATCCTTACCTGTTTTTTCCCTAGCTTCCTCGATAATCGCTCCTGTTGTGAAGCCTAAGGTGTAGATCCCTTTTCTTGGATACTCGATTAAAACTACTCCCTTCAACCTTTCAGTTTCTGAGACGAGAATTGCTTTTGTCGCCTCTTTGACTCCAATATAAATCGTTCTTATGATTGGTATCTTTCTGAGCTGGTTTTCTGTGAACTCAATGAGTTTGTTCCCGAGAGTGAAGCGACCAAGGACTCCGAGAGCGAAAATTATGCCAATAATTAAGAGCCAGCCCATTCCGGGGTAGTAATGTCCGTACTGTGAAAGATAAGGATGCAGAAAATCCTCGATGTATCTGAAAACCCAGAAAATTATGAAGAGGGTCGCAGAAATTGGAATGAAAATGAGAAGGCCTGTGATAAATGTGTTTTTAATTTCTCTTTTTACCATGGGGAGAATTTGGTTTCATTGATATTATACCTTTCGTGAGGAATGATAAGGCTGATAATAAGGCTGATAATAAAGCTGATAAAAAGCTGATAAAATGAGAAAAGGAAATTCACAAATAAAAATCTCAAATGAACCATTTACATGAACACTTAAATAAAATCAAGCGTAATTGTTCTTGATGTATGATGTCGTGATAATTGGAGGGGGTTACTCAGGTTCTCTTCTTGATTCTCTACTTGATGGTCTTGATACGATTCTGGTAGAAAAGAAGGAAATAGGCTCAAAAAATGTTAGTGCCGTTACGTTCATGAAAATCGTTGGATTTGAAGATGCAATCGTTAAAACATACGATTCTTACACCTTAATGACTGTTGATCGGGATTTTGAAGTATACAGATTTGGGGAAGACGTTTTTTGTTTGGTGGATTATGGAAGGCTGTGTAAGAATCTTGTAAGAAGTGACGTAGTCAGGGAAAAGGTGGTTGGATACGGGCCCGGAAAGGTTGAGCTGGAGGATGAGGTGATTAAAGCAAAAGTTATAGTCGATTGCTCCGGCATTGGGGGAGAAAACTTAAGAAGAAAGGCTGGTTTCAAGCTCCCTCCAGTTGTGAATGCTTTAAAATTTGAAAGAGTGAGTTCTGTTGAATGGATTGATCCCTCCTCTTTTTATCTGATAGTTGGCTTTGCAAATTTTGGTGGGTGGATTTACCCAATCGATAACAACTTTTTGGAATTTGGGATGGCTGATCGATTCAGAAAGAGGGAAGAGATATCATTTCCCAAGATAGAGGAAGCGAGGAAGTTATTCGGGTTTGAAAAAGATTCAGAGTCAAGATCTGCCCTATATCCATACGGATTTGTGAAAAAGGTTGTAAAAGACAACATGGTAATTTTCGGTGATGCTTCGGGTCTAACCCATCCTGTTTATGGTATGAGCCTTCATTACATCTACAAAATGGCTCCGAAGCTTGCAGATGTAATCAAAAAAACGGTTCAAGGCAAGAGTAAGCTCAACGAATATCAGAGAATCTGGAGAGAAACTTTAAGAAAAGCATCTAGTCTGATAGCTGGTGGTTATTCTACTTGGGACCTTCCTTTGGATACTCAGATAAAGCTTACCAAGCTTCAGATGAAGCTTAAAGTCTCTTCTGACTCAATCCTCAGCCAAATGTGGGCTCTCGACGAAAAATTTGAGGTTTATGCAAAGCACTCTCCCAAACTTACAGATTATCCTATATCACTTCATTTCAAGAATCTTATTAACAGAATCAGGATAATACTTTGAATGGCCTTCTTAAAGCTTAATCAAAAAATTTGGGGAGAGAACTGAGACATATCATAAACCATATCCAATGCCTGAGGAAAGTAATCAGGAAAGTGAACTCACTTTTGAAAGATATGGCTATAAAAACTATGAAAAATAAAATGCAAGGAAGGGAGTAATTTGATAAAAAGGAATAAAACGGCAGAGGACGCTATGTAGCTGGGACCTAAAAAGTTCGGGAGGAATGACATGCGATCAACCAAAATTGCTCTGGCATACCTCATCCTAAGCTTTCCAATAGTGATAAAAGGATATATTGGGCCCCTAATTGATTTCGTAATTCGCCTCTCGATAAATTATTTGCCAGTGTATCTGAATAGATTACTATTATACTACTTGGGTAAATCTCTCTATTTTCTGTTCAATCCACCGCTTTACATAGCTACCCATTTTAGTTCTCAATTTTCAGAATATCTCTTTATTCTTTTCGCTTTCTCTTTCGTCTATCCCTTTCTTTCAGCATTTCTGATCTCACGGTTTTTACGAAGATTTAACTGATGGGTTTTAAATTGCTAATATCAAACTTGTAATAATGAGACTGGTATTATGTATTATTTAGGAAGAAATAAGGAAATGGAACATCATCTAGCTACTTTGATAGTGTCTTTTTATGCCTTTAGCTTATGTAAAATGCATTGTCGGTCAGATGCATTAGTTTTTCCAATACTATATGATCATCTCCTCCACCAAACCTCTGTACATAGCTCTAAAAATAAAAAAATTTTAAATATTATAAAATCTCAACATCATGTGATGTTCCAAAAACTTTTCAAGTATAAGTTAGATTGGGCAAAAATTCTTTCCTCTATTCTCAGTTGTTCAGAATTAGACTTTTTTTTCAAAAACAAAAAGGAGGTATCTATAAGTACTAATTATTAAAGTCATTAAGATAATTATAATAATGATGAATCTATATTTATGAAAAAATTTAAATACTGTATTAAACTACACTGTTGTGGAGGTGTTTAGAAATGAAGGACAAAAGAAAAGAGGCAGAGGAAACCTTCAAAAAGGTCAAGTTATTCCTCTGGTAAATCATCATTCTTATATTTTAAGCTTTTCTTGAAGATATTAATATTGTCAGCTAGGCCTATCACAATTGGCTACCCACTACCTCTCATGGCATTACTAGTATTTGCATTGGCAGGAAGAGAAATAACTTCTTTACTCAAGTATATTGTTATATGCTACACTTTTTTTCCGGCGGTTAACCTTTGGAATCACTTGAATGATATTGAGGAAGACCTACTTTCAGGTAAAAAGACTATACTTACTATGAATAAAGACTTAAGAAAAATTGTACTAATTCTTGTAATATTTTTATATTCTTTATCAATTTATAGTTATATGTATTTCTCCTATAACTTGAATGGCTTTATTTTCTTTGTTATAACTCTCATTTTGACATGGATATACTCAGATAAACTTGTTTTTGGTAGGTATTTTACAAGACTTAAAGAGAGGTATTATACTGAAATTCTAACTTATGTTTTAGCATATCCTTTTTTTATTCTCGCTTTGTGGAGCATGTTTCATCCAGTGACTTATCGTGCATTAGCACTAGCAGTTTTGATGACTCTCTTAGGTTTATGGGGATTATTTTTGAAAGACATCAAAGACATTTCTGGCGATAATTTAGCTGGATTGAAAACACTTGCAGTGCGATTTACCCCTCTTAAAATTTTTCAAGTTTCATTTATATTCTTAATTTTATTTTACATATCTATCACTATATTCGCCGTCTTAGGTTTTTTTCCAACACTCTCGTATCTTTGCACAACTCTCATAATTTTACCAATTTATGTTTTAATTGCTTTGCATAGGAATAATTGGGAAATTAAATCTAACTTAGTAACACCGTTGAATATAATGACTTTTGGGAACATTATTGCTTTAGTATTGTTATCGTTTTTTGGACTAATTGAATTCTAGAAGTGAATTAGAAAAACCACCTGAGATATACATGTTATCTTCAAATTCTAAGAGGCTCTTTTTTTTTATATGTGGGTGATATGCTGATGGTGGAGTTGTAAAAATTGATAAAGTACTTTGTGTTGTTTTTTTAATCTCTTCTATGACTTTATAAACGTCTCCTTTAAAAGCAGGAATTATATCCATATCTAATAAAATTAAGTCAAAGCCATTGAATTTTTTCTCTTTGACTATTTCAGCATATTTTTTCGGCCCTCCTTTAAAGATTTCGCCCATAAAAACCACCTCATCAAAAAAAATATCTAAGGACATGAATGAAGGATAGATGTTTATAGGGGAGTTAACGAGTCCTAATGGAATAGACGAATAATTATGTTTGTTAATGAAGTTTAGGCCGTAAGGTGAAACAGTTTCAAGTTTGCCGTTATCTAATCTTGAAAGGAATTTCTCCTCATCAAATTCTTCAAAACCTATTTTTTTCTTTTTCAGGAACTCTACTGGTGGGATCCCGTTTATTTCACCCAAAGCGATTCCGGATTTAATAACTAATACATCTTCGGTATTAGAAAATAAGTTTTTAACTATCTCTGCAGTTTCTTCATAATTATTCCCTCGTTCTGGAAGTACATCATAAAAAATGGCATTAATTTTCCCTTTAAAACACATAGCAGCAACTCCTCTCCCAACTTCCTTATAGTTTGCTAGAATAATTGGAGTCCCAACCTTGGCTTCCATTGGCATTAAATTCATCCCTATTATGGGGGTTTCCCTTCCAGTACTCTCACTCAGATACCTCAACACTTTATCAATTGGAAAGACGAAATGATCTTCCAAATACCTAGAATAATCCCTCAAAATTTCTTTCTTCTCCTCAATCGTTTCTCTACCTTTGTACCTTCTGTAATACAATTTATCATTTATAAACAGCCTGGCAAACTCCAATCTGCTGGGAAAATAAAAAGCAGGAAACATTGCAAGAATGGAATCATACTCATTGCCAATCCTCTCTCCTAACCTTTTGCAAACCTCTTCAACCTTATTTCCCCTCTCTAAATATACCTTAACCTCACCCTCAAATTCCCCGAGCAGAGCAACTATTCCTCTGGTCCATATCTCATCTCCAGCAGCATATCCTTCAATAATGCAGCCAAGCATTTCCACATAAGGAAATCTTTCCCTAAAAAACTCATTATATCTCTTCCAATCTTTAAAGCTCCCACTTGTAAAAAACAGTAGCATAAAATTGGGCTTGAATGATAGCTCAAGCTCTTCTAGTCTTCTCTCAATATCTTTTATAGCCTCTTTAAACTCATTCTTTGGAGTGTAAATGATCTCAGCTCTCATTTTTCCCCAATTTCTCTTGATGATTATGAGTAGTTCGGTTTATAAATAGAAAAACTTTTCCTATTTCTCATGGTGGAGTAACAAAAAAATTTACTTCGTTTTTTAAATAGCCGGTTGAAAAGCTAATTTTTAGTGACAAAGTAGTCTCAAATCACAAATCAAATTATCATTCTGTACAAATTGAATTATCAAATTACTAACACTTTCTGCTCTTATACTCGAACAAGAACTCTAAAGGCCTTTGAGAGACATTTAACTTAGCCGAAAGAATGATAGACGAAAGACAATCGATTGAATGTGTTTGATGTTGCATCATAATAATTGCAAGATTGTCTTGAAAATGAGAAGTTATTGCAGTGTCTTGTTCTTGCCCGGATTGCTCAGTCCTTACTGACCGACAACGATTTCTTCAAGTTGTTTACAAGAGGTTTTTATGTCTATGTCGAGTTTATAGGATGAGGCTTCTTCATCGGCCATAATGCCGAGAACAGTCGTTCTCGAAACCGGATATAGCATAATAACAGTTTTCCCAAACTTAAAGCTCGCCTCATCAAGGTTTTGGCTTGAGATCTGGTAGAGCATTTCTTTTATCTGCCCCTCAAGCCAGTAAAGTGTTGGGGCTATCTCTCTTTTTGGGACATTCAGCTTAGCACAGAGTGGAACTCCATCTATTCTGTAAAGAACAACCATTTTGACTCCTTCTTCCATTGAAAGCGTTTCGAGGATTCTCGATATTGCTGACAACATCTCTGATCACTTTACAATTGGGCTTACTTAATATTAATCGAATCTCTCAACACATCGATTATTGCTTTTCTTGCACTTTCACTTGCTGAGGTTGCGACTCTCTCGATTCTCTCCATCACCTTAGGATCAACATCTTCTCTTGAAATTCCCAGTTCTTCGAGAATTGCATTAACATCGATTTTTTCTTTTACCTCTTTAAGGTAATCGACACTCTCAACGTAAATACCTATTCCGTTCAGGATTTTATACGGAAACACACCTTCCGCATGCCAGGAGCTTCTGTGTTTGATAACCCTCAGCGTTCTGCCGAAAGCCTCACCATAACCGATGTTCTTGAGATGAATTACACAATCACCAAGGAAAAGGGGTAAAGATATAGAAGCAGCACCTAAATCGCCATTTAGTGGCTCCTCTATTGTTATGACAGCAGTTCCTATCTCTCTCAACTTGTTGAAAAACCAATTCACATCATTCCTGGATTCGAAATTGAGAGAAGAGATCATGGGTGTGAAAGAATCTATAACTATTCTTGTTTTGGTATTGGATTCGCTCATCAAAAGATTGAGCAAATCATTGTTAACATAAGATACATTCTCCGCGAAGAATTTATTTACGCTCAACTTTCCTTCGGAGATGTAATCCTCAATTTCATTCCACCCAAGGGATTTTGTAGTCCTCACCAGATCTTTTTCGTCCATATCGAAGGAGACAAAAATACACTTATTACCATCTTCTATTCCTTTGAGAAGATACTGGATTGAGAAGATTGTTTTTCCGGCTCCGGCAGATCCAAGGATAACATTCACCGTGTTAGGGATAAACCCTCCATCAAGAATCTCATCTAATCCAATAATTCCGGTTTTAATCCTTTGGGATTCAATCATTATGACTATAAACAAGATGGATCAGATATAAAGTTTTTCCAAATTCTCATGACGCAGAGAAAAGAATATACGAATATGGTGATTTTAGATTTAGTAAAATGTTATTTTTTAATTTAATATCTTTTCTTTTGCTTACTTATCCTCTATTCCCCTCTCGGTCACCCTGAAAACTGCCTCACTTTCTGGTAAATGAGGCGAATCTATGAGTCTTGCAACCCTCAATTCTCCTTTACTTTTCCTCAGGTAAATTCTGAATGTGGCAGTATGGGCTACGATATGTCCCCCTACTGGCTTCGTAGGATCGCCAAAGAACGTATCAGGCTTTGCCTGGACCTGATTTGTTACTACGATTGCAGCATTGAACAGCTCTCCCAGCCTCATAAGGTCGTGAAGATGGCGGTTTAGCTTTTGTTGTCTGTCGGCAAGTGTACCTCTGCCAACGTATTCTGCTCTGAAGTGAGACATTAAAGAGTCAACAATGATGAGTTTTACAGGCTTACCACCTTCCTTTTTTATCTTATTTGCTAGTTCCTTAGCATTATCAACGAGCAGCATTTGGTGGTTTGAGTTGTATGCCTGGGCAACGTAGATATTTCTTAAAACCTCTTCAGGATCTAAACCCTTCGCCTCGGCCATCTGCATAATTCTCTCAGGTCTGAACGTGTTCTCAGTATCTATAACAATAACCGATCCATCTAAGCCTCCAAGCTCCTTGGGTAGCTGTACATTTACGCTTAACTGGTGGCATATCTGAGTTTTGCCGGATCCAAACTCGCCAAATAACTCCGTAATGGCTTGAGTTTCAACCCCACCACCTAGGAGATCATCTAAGGCTTGACTTCCCGTTTTAATCTTTCCTATTCTTCTCCTTCTCTCGAGAATTTTTTCTCCGCTCTCAAATCCACCTATGTCTGCCATTTTTCTTGCGGCAGCTATTATTCTCGCAGCAGTCGATTCCCCGATTTCTGCAGCCGAACTTAATTCCGCTGGAGAGGCTACTGCAACAGCCTCGATTGTTGAAAAACCACTACTTCTCAACTTCTCCGCTATCGCAGCTCCGACATGCGGTATGTCTTCGAGATCAACTATTCTGTCGTTAATTTCCGCATCAAAAGTATTTACATTGCTTTCTTCTTTGGCTTCTACAGGGTTCTCTCCTTCTTCTTTATCTGCTTTCTTTTTCACCATCTGCACCCCTCTCTGATGAGAATCTATGATGGAATCAAAATTAAATTTTTTGTGGGTATGCTGAAAGTGGCCGAATTTGTAAATTAAGTGATGAATGGAAGAACGGCAAAGACCTTTGCGTCGTTAACTAAATTCTCTATCCTGCAGTATTCGTTGGGTTGATGGGCGGTGTTGTCGACGGTACTCCAAACAGCTGTCTGAAAACCAGCTTGTCTGAAAAATGCACCACAAGTATTTCCTCCCATCCCGTAAACTCCAGCGGAAATTCTTCTCGTAATTTCAAGGGATTTCTTAAGCTTTTTCACCACTTCAGCATCGGCAGAAGTTGGAGGGGAAGAATTCTTCTGAACGATTTCTAGGTTAATTTTAACGTCTTCTTCCCCCTCAAACTCATTCTTAATGGATTCAACAACATCTATCACATCATCTAAGGAATATTCTGGCAGAACTCTACAATCCATATAGCTTACATCCAATCCCGGGATTGTGTTAACGTTGTCAACATTTTTCTCTCTTTTTGTCGGCTCAAAAGTAGAATGGGGAGGAGAGAAAAGATTGTTTTTCGCATTAAATCTCTTTTTCAATTCCTCATCAACATTTAAAATGAACTTCATTGCCATCCTGCTGGCATTCAAGCCTTTATGAGGGGTGCTAGCATGGGTTTGTCTTCCATAAACGGAGAACTTAAGCCAGAGAATGCTTTTTTCAGCTATCTCTATCATATCTCCCTTAGGTGTTCCACCATCTGGAACAACAATTAGGCTATCTTTTTCGAAAATATCTCTTTTTATAAGTTCCTGAATCCCAAACTTACTTCCCATCTCCTCATCGGAAACAAAAGCTAAAGCATAGGTATATTCAGGCTCCAATCCCAACTCGATAATGGATTTTCCAGCCATCAAAGAAGCTACAAGACTCTGACCATTATCTTCGCTCCCCCTCCCGTAAATCTTTCCATCCTTCACAACTGCTTTGAATGGGGGAGTATCCCAGAGTTTCTCATCTCCCTCTGGGACCACATCCATGTGAGAAACTATCCAGATTGTTTTCTTACTCTTTCCTTTAATTCTAGCGATAATATTAGGTCTTACACCCCCAAAAGCCCTCTCATCCTTTGCATCTATTCTCTCAACCTCAAACCCCTCTAGGAATTGCATAAGAAATTCTGCCTTTTTTAGCTCTCCTTCCCCACCTGATTCAGGACTTATTGCTTTTATCTCAATAAGTTTGGACAGTAAATCTACACCAAAATCTCTGAGCTCTTCAACTTTTCTTTCTAGCCTTTCGACCTCAATCATTTTGAGACCCTCTCAAAAACTATTCAGGGACTAACCTTACTCCCATTTGATCATTTCATCTATCTTCCTTTCAAGGTTCTTTACGAGCTCAATAGTTTCCTTATCATTAGTCTGGTTTTTCAGGATTGTAAGCTCCGTTTTAACAGGGGCAAGTATTTTAAATGTCTCTTCATCGTTCTTTCCGTCTGCGCTATTGACAACTCCCTCTAGTATATTCAGTTTTTTTCTTGCAACAAAATCTTTTTTTAGCTCTTTCCTGAGTTTGGAGAATATTTCGGCAATTTTCCTCCCTTCTTGGGTGAATTTAACCCTTCTGACTCTCCCCTTAAATTCACTCTCGATAAGGGCGTTTTCTTCGAACTCACTTAGAACTTTGGAAATGTAGCTGTAGGGGGAACCGACCTCTTTTGATATCCCTAAAGGATAGGCATCCTCACCCTTTTCCTCAGCCTCGAGGATTTTCAGCATAATATCAACCGTTTTCTCGTGCAGAAACATTTTTTCGAGACTCACCCTCACACCTCCTTTTTATCAAGGCATATCCATTTGAAAAACTTTCTGATCGGGATACTCGGAATTGCCGATCTTTTCTCTGGTAGGATTGAACACTCACCAAAAATCATCAATATACTCTCCATTAGTTATTTTCTAACTAGTAAAATTTAGACGGTATTAAAATTTTTGGAATTTTCGCGGGCATGGTTCATTATAGGCAACATTTTTAATACCACAAACTTGAAAGTCTTTCACCTCAGTTAAGAATTCGGGAGGAATCGTTGTGGTAAAAGAAAGTGAAAAAGGGAATGACAAAGATGTGAAAAATAAAGATGACGACCTTTCAGCTGAGGAATGGTTTGAAAAGGGTCTGAAAAGCGATAATATTCATGAAGAGATAACTTGCTTTCAGAAAAGCTTAGAAAAAAATTCTAAAAATCCATCCGCTTGGAACAATCTGGGTATAGCACTATATGAACTCGGGAGACACGAAGATGCAATCCAATGCTTTGTTCGAGCAGTTGAGCTGAACACTCATTACGTGGATGGTCTTTTTAACTTAGGAATTGCTTTGATGAATGGAAGAAGATTCAATGAGTCGTTACAATGCTTTGAAAGAATACTTAAAATTAATGAAAAAGACTACAATGTCCTTGCAAACATGGGATATGTCCTGAACAACCTTGGGAGATGCGAAGAAGCTGAGAAGATTATAAAAAAAGCGATAGATCTTGAGCCTGAAAATCCAACAGCATGGTACAACCTTGGATTGACGTATTATCATATGGAGAGATTTGAGGATGCCATCAAGTGCTTTGAAAAAGTTCTAGAGGTCAATCCGAAGAACATGCAGGCGATGAACAATATCGGAATAATCCTCGGTAGGATGGGCAAATTCGATGAAGCAATAGAGGTTTTTGACAAGGTATTAAGCATTGAGCCCAAAAATGAGGTTGCGATGTTCAACAAACAGTTCGTTATACAGAGAAAGGAATCAATTTCCTGAATAAAGGTTAGTTTATGAAAAAATCAATTGAGGTAAAGGCCAATTTGTATTTCAACAATAAACCCTCGGAAGAGGTAATGAAGTTTTTCAAAGAGCTCAATCTAGACCTTAGACTCGGTGATGCGGGAGATAGTAGAGGTAGTAAGGATGGTAGGGATAGTAGGAATAGTAAGAATACCTTTGGTGTTTTCCCAATGATCGAGCTGAAGAAGGAGGGTTCGGGGAAAATCAGGTATTATGGATATCCTGAGGGGCTGGAAAGAAAGGTAATTGTAGAAATTTTGAAGATTTTAAAGAATGAGGAAAGTTTTGAGGAAGATGTTATGGAAAAGGCTGAATTGATTAAAAAAGCAAGAGGTGCAGAGTTCACAATCTTTGTCGCACCCTTCTGTCCCCACTGCTCGAAAGTTGTTAAAAAACTTCTTCAGTTTGCAATTGTAAATCCCAAGATTGAGGTGAACGTCGTAGATGTGACGCAATTTAAGGAACTGCAAGAAAAGTTCGGAATAATGTCCGTTCCGGTAATACTGGTAGATCAGAAAATCAGAGTTACAGGTGAAAAAAGTCTCAAAGAGTTGTTAGAATTGGCAGAAAAATCCAATGACCCAGACTATATTTCAGAGTACATCGTAGAAATGATAAAGGATGGGAAAGCCGGGGAACTTTCCTATATGATTCTAAATATGGAATTTGATAGAGTTTTACCGAAGCTTTTCAAAGAGGATGATCTCTTCCTAAGACTTGGTGTAATGTATCTTCTTGAAGAACTGTCTGAGAAGAATAGAGATTTGGAAGGTTTAAGACTTAAAATTGTGAGTTTGCTGCAGGATGATGATCCCAGGGTTAGAGAGGATGCAATAATGGCCCTTGGGAAGATTGGAGGGGAAAATGAGTTAAAAATTCTCGAAGAACTATTAATAGAGGAAAGTGATGAAATCAAAGAAGCGGTAGTTGAAGCAATCGAGGAAATTAGAGAAAGAATTGGTTCAGGTAAGAAGAGAAGTTACTAATTTGGTGATAAAATGGCGGAACTGAATATTGATGGAATAAGCTGTATATATGAAATCAGGGGGGAAAATGCAGTAATGCTCTGTCCACCCCATCCGGAAATGGGGGGTAGCAAATACGATGTTAGGCTTGAAAGGATTGCCGATGAACTTAAAAAAGCTGGATATTCAACACTAAGATTTGATTATTCGAGACCCTTCAGAGAGGGACTTGGTGAGGTAGAGGATGCCAGAAAGTGTATTTTGTATTTAAAGGCTCGACACGAGCTTGTAGGGTTGGTAGGTTATTCATTCGGAAGTGTAATCTCATCAAACATATCTGAATATGCCGATGCGCTTGTGCTTATCTCTCCTATGAGGGAGATAAACAAAATCCAGTTGAAAAACAGCAAAATACCAAAATTGATTATATCTGCTAAAAATGATCAATTTGTCTCTTTTGAAGAGTCAAAAGAGATTTTTAACTGGTTAAATCCTCCAAAGGAATTTTTTGAAGTTGATACGGATCATTTTTATTTCGGGAAATTTGATATCATCTCAAGAAAGGTGAGGGAATTCATTGAATCTGTTCTTTAATTTTTCAGCTCGGCTATTCAATTCGACAAAATTCATCCCGCTTCCAGATTGCAACTTCCAAGAAGTATAAAATAGAAGTAGAATCCTATTGATTATCATAAACTCAGTAATTTAATCCAACAATCCTGTAATCTGATATAGAAAAGCATATTTAATTAAATATCCTATCTTTTTTGTGGAAAGAGTTGAAGAATATCTTGAAGCCATCTATGATATCCAGGAGAAAAAAAAGAAGGTAGTAAAGACCAACGATCTCGCAAAAAGGCTAGGAGTTAAACCGTCTAGCGTTACAGAAATGCTTATGAAGCTAAGTGAAAAAGGGTTTGTGGAGTATCAACCGTACTACGGGGTAGTCCTTACAGACGCGGGTTTAGGTGTTGCAAAAAGGATTAAAAAGTTCCATAAGATATTCGAAACTTTTTTCACAGACTTCCTCGGCCTTAGCAAAGAGGAATCCCACAGGCTTAGTTGTGAACTTGAACATCATGTTACCGACGAGGTAGCTGAGAGGATTTGCCGGGTTATCTCATCATCTGAATGCATGGCATGTAATGAGTGTGATAGGAGTTTCTATCTTCTTAAAAATGCCCCCGATGGCTCACATGAAATTGTTGTTGCGCCTCTTATTATAAAAAAGCTTGGATTTCTACCAGGAAAGGTTCTTCAAAAGATCGGTGATGATGTTTTTCTTGATGGGGAGGGATTTTCGTTTAAGGATGAAATATCTACAAAGATCGTTGTTAGATCGCTGGACTAGCGCATTAGCAGCTATTTTTTAATTTAAACTTTAATTTCGCCTATAACTCAAGTGCATCTCCTTTTATTGCAAGGTTTGAGGCAAGAGAAACCACGGATAGGCCAGTTCTTTTGCAAATCTCTATTGCAGAATTTAAGATTGAGGCCTTTGTGACTATCAGAGGTATTCCAGCCCTCGCAGCTTTTGCAGCGATCCCTCTGCTTATTCTTCCAGAAATCACGATAAAAACTTTTGAAGGATCGATATCTTTTTTAAAACCCATCCCGATGACTTTATCAACTGCGTTATGCCTTCCCACATCGATTGCCCTTGCAACCAACCCATTTTTATCGGCAATTGCAGCAATATGATAACCTCTCGTCTCTTTATATTCTTTTACCTCAATAAATCTCAACGCTTTTTTCAACTCATCTAAGGAATATGTCTTATTTGCAATAACCTTTGGAAGAACCTCACCCTCTTTAAACACCCCAACGCAACCCGAGCTCCTTAGCTCAAGAATGAATGAATTTGCATCCACGTCGACATAAACTGAATTTCCCTTGACTTCTATAGTGGCTTTTTTCCAATCCTTTCGATCGATTAACCCTTCGGTAACTAGAAAACCAATCGCAAGCTCCTCGAGATGAGATGGTGTGCACATAAGGTGGGAAGGCAATCCGTTGATGTAGAGTGTAACCTCCTCCTCCCTCGCAAGCTCCATCGGTTCTCCGAGTGAGATAGTTTTAAGGTCTGTAATATTGTTTGTACGGTTTTTCAGATTACCTGTGTGATTACCCTTCCAGTTATCCATTTAAATCCCTCAAAATCTTCTTTCTCTCTCTGGCCAGTTTATCTGCAAATCTTATGGGTTCTGGGAGTTTGAAACCCTTCATACAGGCTTTTACAATTTCAAGTGATAGTTCAGGGGTTATATAGCTTCCGGGGGAAATGAAAATTGGGTTGCATCTTTTACAAGGTTTTAAAACATATCCAACTTTTTCTCCTTCGAAAAACAGTGGCTTTGCCTCACCCATCTTCTTGGGCTCCTCATAATTCCCAACCAACCGGTGTTTTGTGATCCCGATGGTTGGGAGCCCAGTTTTTATAGCTATGTAACTTGCAAGGCCGCATCTTCTGGGATGGGCAATGCCACTCCCATCCACGAGAACGACAGCTTTTCTCTCACTTACTGTAATCTCTTTTAAAACCCTTATTGCACTCTTACCTTCTCTAAACATTAGAAATCCAGGGATGTATGGAAAATCAACCTTCTCAATTACACTTTTACTTTCAACAACATGCAATTCTGGGAAGGACATAAGAACTGCGGCAGAAATAACTCTTGTCTCTTTCCCTTTAAAATCATCAAAAGCCTGATCCACACCGACAACAAATTCTACCTCATCAAAACTCATCTTGTTTTTTATTTGGATGCGTTTTGCGAGGGATATCTGTTCATCTTTAAGCTTTTCGATGCTCATTTTTCCTTCCTTATTTTATCTCCTTCAATCCTTCAATTCATATTTGACAGCCACAAACATCGGCCCTCTGACGTCTATTTTCCCACCGCTTGAGATTATGTACTTCCTTATGTTCTCCTGAAGTTGAAGATTGATGTCTGAAAGACCCTCAACAACCCTTGTGCGAATCTCCGCCTCCCTCAACCCCATCGCGACAGCCTCCTCAACTTTCCTTGCAGCAAGGTAAGCAAATGAATCGATATATCGCAAGCCGGTTGTAAATCCATGCTCAAAAACATGGTTCCACTTATCCGTTTTTGGAACTCCAAGAATGCTGCCTTGATAAACGATAACCTCATTGGAAAAGGCAGGCCCACAGAGCTTGACGTTTTCTTCTTTCTCAACTATGCTTACCCTTATCTTTTTACCGTATAGCTCTCCTTCGTATGCCAAAACCTCTATAGGTCCTATCAGCTTTGAGTTTTGAGTCGCGGTATCGGCAATGCTTTGAGCGATCCTCAACCCTTCTACGGTATAGGGGACCTCAATTAGCTTAATTGCCCTGGCTACATCCATATCTGAAAGATCAATTCTGCCATAGAGCCATGGGTAGACAAGTTCTCTGATGTCAGAAAAATCATAGAGGATCATCGCAAGTCTCTCAACTCCAAGACCGAGATTCATTACTGGGTATTCAACATCGTACTGAGCTAGAGCTGTCGGACTGTAAATACCGAAGGTTGCAATCTCGATCCAGCCATCGGCATACTTCGTGCTCGAGCCGACGATCTTTGGATGGAAGGCAAAGACCTCCATCTGCGTGCCCGGGATGTAGTACTTACTCCTCTTCTCGTCAAGTCTGAATCTGAATTTCTTGAATCCGAACTGTCTCAGTAAACCTTCGGCAACGGCTTTCCCCTCATCAATTCCCACGTCTTCATCAACTACAACACAGCTGGCTGAGAAGTAGGTGTAAAGCCTTGTGGCATCCTCTCCCTGCTCTTTTCTGAAGCATCTATCGATGCTGAAGAGCTTTATCGGAAGAGGAAAGCGATCTGCGATCTTGCTTAGCGTTATAAACCAGCCGGTCGTCATGTGACTTCTCAGAGTTAGCGATCCAGCTTCGGCTTTAAGCTCTTTAAACTCGGGAAAAACCTTATCAAGGATCTCAACTGCTTTTGAATCGGTTATTGCTAAAGAGCTCGCAATCTCAAATCCAAGATCGTCTCCGGCAATCTTTCCCTTTTTAAATTCTTGAAAAATCGATTTTAATTCGTTGATCTCATCTTTACCAAGCTTTTTGCCGGCTACTTTCTCAATTTCAGCAATCCGTTCTGCAGAAATTCCGATGTTCGGTCTTGGAAGGGAAGCCAAATAAAAACATCTATCGAGAACTGCTAAAGCCTCCTTTCCGAACTGCCTTCTTACATGGCCATCTTCAACGATAACCGGATTAACAACCTCCTTAAATCCAAGAGAGATGTAGGATTTTCTCAGATCGTTTATCGTTTTGAAGAGGGGGTGTTCCTCTCCAATGGTGTAGCTGTATCGCGGGAATGTTTTATTCGGATCTTTTGGTGTTAGGATCTCAACACCGCTCTGCCAGGCGAACTCAAAGTCTTCTTCAACAAGCTTCCGATATTTCCTTGCATCGAATCTCATCTTAACCCCTTTAACGTTAACGATTAGCTAACCGCCTTTATCTCTTTTTCGAGCCACTTTGCGAATGAAAGTATTGAATTCTCCTCAAAATAGTTTCCAATGATCTGCATTCCGACCGGTAAGCCTTTTCTCTCAAATATTGGTAAGGACAGAGATGGAACTCCTGCAAGATTTATTGGTACGGTGTTAACATCTGCTTTGTACATCGTAAGGGGATCAGCGAGCTCTCCTATTTTGAAAGGTAAGGCAGGCATCGTGGGAGCTATGAGTAAATCGAAATCATCCAAAGCTCTTTTGAAGTCTCTGACAACGAGTGTTCTCACCTTTAAAGCTTTTAGATAGTATTTCCCATAGTACCCCGCTGAGAGGGCATAACTTCCAAGCATTATTCTTCGCTTTACCTCATCTCCAAAGCCTTCAGCCCTCACCTTCGAGAAAAACACGTTCCATGAAGATAGAGTCTCATCGGATAAGCCGTATCTGACACCATCGTATCTTGCAAGGTTGGAAGAAGCTTCACTCATTGCTATTATGTAGTAAGCGGCCAATGCATACTTAAAGGACGGCATTGAAACCTCGCCAACAGTATGGTGCTTTTTTATTACCTCGACAACCTCCTCAAAGGAAGACATCACGTAATCGTTCCCGCCCATTTCCTTTATTACTCCAATTCTAAGGTTCTTTCTTTCCTTGGGATTATACTTAAATTCTCTTCTTGCGTTTGTCGAATCCCTTTCGTCAGGGCCAGCAATTACCTCTAAAAGTAAAGCCAAGTCATCGACACTCGCAGCAAAAGGACCTATCTGCTCTAAACTGTTAGCATAGGGAATGAGGCCATACCTTGAAACAAGGCCGTAAGTTGGCTTCAAGCCTACAACACCGCAGAAGCTTGCTGGGCATCTTATGCTTCCTCCCGTATCGCTTCCGAGTGAGAGAATGCTCTCTTCAGCTGCTATACAAGCTCCGCTTCCTCCACTGCTCCCGCCAGCAACCCTTTCCAGATCGTGGGGGTTTCTGACTACGCCATAGTAGGAAGTTTCGGTTGTGGTTCCCATCGCGAATTCGTCCATGTTCGTTTTGCCGACTATTATCGCCCCTTCTGCTTTGAGTCTTTCAACCACATGAGCATCAAATGGGGGGATATAGTCGTGAAGGATCTTTGAGCCACAGGTTGTTAGCAAACCTTCAGTAGTGATACAGTCCTTCACAGCAACTGGAATGCCAGCAAGCTTACCTTTAAGCTCACCGTTATCAAATTTTTCCACATCTCTCAGGCAATCCTCATTTATTGTTATGAATGCATTTAGCTTGCTCTTCTTTATTCTCTCAATCAGTTCATCAATTGAGTCCCTTGCTCCCTCTCTCTCAACTTTCTCCTTCCAATCGCTGATTGTTAGCATCTAACCACCTTGCCAATCACTTTTGCTTATCATTCCACGACCCTAGGCCCTTTGAAGTATCCTTCTTCTACATGCTTTGCGTTCATGAGCACTTTCACCTGTTCAAGGGATTTCTTGGGTTCATCCTCTCTGAAAACGTTCTTGAGGGGCAAAACCTGAAAGGTTGGCTCAACATCCTCCTCAACTTCATCAAGAATGTTAAAGTATTCGAGGATATTCTGAAAACCCTCCCTGAATTTCTCAATCTCATCCTCCTTGAGTTCAACCTTTGCAAGTTTTGAGATGTGAATAACGTCCTCCCGTGTTATCATGAGATCACCGGGTTGATGTAAGTGCAAGGTAATAAAACATTTTGGATAGCTTTTTGTTAGATTTAGCTTATTTATAATTCTTCAAATTTTAAGGCCCTTTATTTATAATCGCAGCCGAATTCTTCCAGATAGTAATGCAGATTGAGAAGGAAATCGTTGAAAGATCTAAAGGGCACTATTATGCATCCTTCATACATGTACAGTTCATCATCGATTAAGGAGACAATTACCGGAATCACCATAGATTTTACGATTTTTGAAAACCTTGAGCATCTATCCATGTGTTTCTGGGCCTCCCTTTTTAGCGCACTCCTTCTTTGCCATCCTCTATTGTATCTCTTGGCATCAACAGCTAGAATGAGCCCGAATTTCTCAGCAACAACGTCTATCTCAGCTCTACCCTCCTCATCTTTGAAAACAACTCTAAAATCGGTTTTGAAATTGTTACTTTCCAAGATAGCCTTTACCTTCTCCTCGAATTCCTGCCAAGAAATATCATCCATCTCTCAACTCACCGTAGGCTTTTACCATCCCGAGATTTCCTGCGATCATCGTATCATAGAGGTTTGCGATTCTGTAAGGACTCAGTTCAGCATTTGGTCCAATTGAAATGAAATCCTTAGGCTTGACCACCGTTCTCACATAAGCTCCATGCCCCCCATCATCGAAAACGTCCTCGTTACTCACCTCCCCGTTTAGAAATCTGTTGAGAAATGAAGAAATCCACTCTTGACCTCTTTTTCGTAGTATGGAAGTATGGTGTTCGAACATCGAATAAATTTCTCCATTCTTATTTACCACAGCCCCGATCGTGTGGGAATTCCCGAAATTTACTATAAAGGCTGGAAATTCTTTAGCATCAATCATAGCTCCTATCAGGGCAGCAAAAACCGTGTCTATAACATAAACATCGAATTCAAATCCATTTTCTCTGCCAAAATCATTTATGCTCTCCACAACACTCGTCATTCTATTGAAATAGTCAGGAACCTCATTACCTGGGTAGAAAAAGGAGAATATGTCTCCTTTCTCGACAATCTTCTCAAAAACCTTGAACCTGAACTTTCTGTTGCTCATTTTCGGTGAAAAACCATGATCTTGGACTGCGACAAAAATTTTGTTGGGTAAATCTACGTTTATGGAACCAAAAAAGGATTTAAGTTCTTTAAGCATCACATCTCTCAGCTCAATCTCAACGAGATCGGTGTAGTCTGCGACTTCCTTTTCCTTGACAATCTCAATTCCCATCTCTTCTACCTTTTTCAGGTCATCTTTAAATGTTAAGGCAGGTTTTTCAAGGGAAAGAATCCGATTTCCGGCCTTCAGATGCTCTCTTGCAGCAAAAGTACTTGGTCCACCACCCATCGTATAACCTGAAAGGAAGATATCCTTACTCAATTCTGTAGCTTTCTGGATTTTAGAGGCTATAATTCGAGTTGGAGATGGTAGTATGAGTTTTATACAATTTTTAAGTTTTTCATCACTGTCATACAATAGAATATCCTGTGTTCCAGTACCGATGTCGATCGTAAGAGTCTTCATGAGTTTTATGAGTTTTAGTATGACATATAGATTTAATTATTTTTGTTTCTCGGTGTTTCCCAAATTTTCAGTTGGGTAGACTTTTACTTTTTAAAATTTTAAAAAATTTTATTTTTTAATCAGTTTGTTACAGTTATTGTAAAATGTTAATAATATTTCTAACACAACTTTGCAGTCTAAAAAATTGGAGATTGGTTTATTTGGGCTAAAAGAAGCTTTGTGGCCTTAAGATATGATTAATCGTGTAAATATTATTCGAAAGACTTATATAGGTTAGATAGGTTACAGTTTTTGGAAAGGGGGGTTGATTTGAATGGTATTGTTGAGAACACCACCTCCTCACGGTGGCAATATAGTTGATAGAGTAGTTAGAAATCCAGATCGTGCTAAGAAAATGGCTGATGGGTGTGTCGCTTTTGACATAAAACCGACGTTGCTTGACGGTGTGCCCATAAGAAATGTTTACAGAGAAATAGTGTCGATTTGCTATGGTTTCTTCAGCCCTGTAGAGGGGTCGATGGTGAGAAATGAGGTAGAGAGAGTACTCGAGGAAAGAAGACTTCTCAGTGAATGGATATTTCCGTATCCACTTGTCTTCGATGTAACCGAGGAAGATTACAAGAATCTTGGTGTTGGAGAGGGTGATAGGCTTCTTTTAAGACTCAAGGGACAGCCTTTCGCAGTTCTCGATATTGATGAAATCTACAAAATAGATCCTGTTGACATTGCCACGAGAACGTTTGGAACACCAGAGAAAAATCCCGAGGTAGTGAGGGTTCCTTTTGATGAGAAACATCCTGGATATATGATTTACAGATCTTTAAATCCTGTTGTTATTGCAGGAAAATACACAATAATAAATGAACCAAAATTCAGAGACCCTTACAACAAGTTCTGGTTCCCTCCAGCTAAATGCAGAGAGGAATTCAAGAAAAAGGGATGGAGGACTGCAATAGCACATCAAACAAGAAACGTTCCCCATGTTGGACATGAAGCTTTAATGAAGAACGCTGCATATACTGGAGACATAGAACCCTGCAATGGAATTCTTGTAAATGCAATAATCGGGGCAAAGAGAAGGGGAGATTATCCGGACGAGGCGATTCTTGAAGGACATTCAGCTGTAAACAGATTCGGATATATAAAGCCAGAAAGACACATGGTAACTTTCACACTCTGGGATATGAGATATGGCAATCCAATTGAATCGCTTTTGCATGGAATAATCAGGCAGAACATGGGGTGCACCCACCACATGTTCGGCAGGGATCATGCGGCTGTGGGAGAGTACTATGATATGTATGCAACCCAGATCCTGTGGAGAGACGGCATTCCGAGCTTTGGATTCGAGGCACCACCGAATGAGGTTGACTATGGCTTGAAAATAATTCCACAAAACATGGCCGAGTTCTGGTACTGCCCGAAGTGTGGAGAGATGGCATATAGCCAGACGTGTGGGCATGAGAAGGAGAAGCAGAAACTCAGTGGTAGTTTCATTAGGGGCATGGTTGCAGAGGGAATTTTCCCACCGAATGTCATCATGAGACCTGAGGTTTATAAGGCAATAGTGAAATGGTGGAAGGTCTATGGTTATCCGTTCGTAAATCCGAAATATCTGGCAGAGAAAGACAAAACGCTAGAGATAGATGTCCCACCAATGGAGGTAAATCTAAAGAGGTGATGGCAATGGTACACTACATAGGTTTACTGCTTGATGATGTGAGATTTTCAGCGATAAAGGGTACGGGACTTGAAGAGAAACTAACAACTCTTTTTGGCGGTCAGATAAAATCGTTGGTACTTGAAGTTCCTGAAGAATTGTCAAAGAAAATACTGGCAGAATTTCCGAATGCAAGAATTGACTCAAGAAGCTACCTTGAAGATTTGCCCGTTGCTTTCAAGAGAGCCCTCTTCAACGAGGTTGTTGAGAAGAAAACTCTTGGTACAGAAGTGATCGAGGCTGTTTTCCAGAAGATGGATGAAATAAAGGAGCTTGCGGCAAAGGAATCCGAATATATACCACCACCGGACATAGATACCTCAGAAATTTAAATTATGTTAAATTTTTTTAAATTTAGTAAAAAATTTAAAAGGTTTCGAAATTAGGAGAGGAAAGAAATTGGAAAATTGGAAAGGTAGGTTGGAGGTGAAAAGATGCCAAGTTTTGTAATAGCTGAAAAATGTGACGGATGCAAAGCACTGGACAGAACAGCGTGCCAATACATCTGCCCCAACGACCTGATGGTTTTGGATAAGGAGAGAGAGAAGGCATATAACCAGGAGCCTGAATGGTGCTGGGAATGCTATAGCTGCGTAAAGATCTGCCCGCAGCAGGCCATAGAAATAAGGAGTTACGCGGATTTCATGCCACTCGGCGCCTCAACTATTCCTTTGAGAGGCTCAGAGGACATCATGTGGACAATAAAATACAGGGACGGGAGAATCAAGAGGTTTAAGTACAAAATAAGAACAACACCGGAAGGCTCTATAAGAGCTCTCGAAGGATTCCCAGAGCCAAGCCCAGAGGATCTCAAAAACCCGCTACTCATGGGAGAACCTAATATAATGGGAGTGGATGAGCTCCCGACCTTAAAAAAATAGGGGGGGTATATAATGCCGTACGAAGCGGAAACCGTAGAAATTGAAACGGATGTTTTAATACTCGGTGGAGGAATGGCTGGGTGCGGTGCTGTTGTAGAAGCAGCGTACTGGGCTAAGCCATTGGGATTGAAAGTAACGTGGGTTGATAAAGCTGCTGTTGATAGAAGTGGTCCAGTTGCAATGGGGCTTTCAGCAATGAACACATACATGGGACTGGATGGAAAGGTAACCCAGAACCCAAGAAGGCCTGAGAGGTTTGTTGAGTACGTAACAAACGACCAGATGGGTCTGGCAAGACAGGATCTCGTCTACGATGTCGCAAGGCATGTGGACTCAACTGTAAAGCTCTTTGATAAGTGGGGCCTTCCCATATGGAAAGATGAGGCAGGAAACTATGTAAAATCTGGCGAATGGCAGGTGATGATCTCTGGCGAGAGCTACAAAGTGATCGTGGCGGAAGCTGCAAAGTCTGCCATTGAAGCTTTGGGTGATAAGGGTCAGCTCATAGAGAGGGTTTACATTACACATCTGCTTAAGGATGAAAAAGAGCCTGACAGGGTTTGCGGTGCAGTAGGCTTTAGCGTAAGGGAAGATAAATTCTATGTGTTCAAGGCAAAGGCCGTTCTCTGTGTGTTGGGCGGCGCAGTGCATGTGTTCAGGCCGAGATCACAGGGAGAAGGATTTGGAAGGTCATGGATGGCTCCATTCCTTGGCGGAAGTACCTATGCCCTAACACTCCTTGCAGGGGGAGAACTCACACAGATGGATGTGACATTTGTTCCACCAAGGTTCAGAGACACCTATGGTCCGGTAGGAACGTTCTTCCTACTCTTCAAAACTCCCGCAACGAACGCCTACCACGAGCCATATGTAGGCGCATACCCAGATGAACTGGCAAAGTGGGGGCCCTATGACAAGGCAACACCCGTGCCGACACCATTGAGGAACTACGAGATGTTGCTTGCAATAAAGGAAGCAAAAGCTCCACCATTCTGGATGCATACAGAATGGGTAGTGCAAAGATTCAAAGAAGAGATAACCGATCCCAAGGAACTGAAGAAAAAGCTAAAAGAGTGGGAATCTGAGTGCTGGGAAGACTTCCTCGACATGACAATCTCAGCAGCTACCTGGTGGGCAGCACACAATGTCGATCCCGCTGAACAACCATCAGAATTACAGCTTTCCGAACCTGTGTTCATAGGTTCGCATGCCTCCTCTGTGGGTGCATGGGTATGTGGGCCTGATGATCTCATGCCGAAAGAATATGCGGATATATTTCCTGAACAGTACAACCTGATGACAACGCTCAAAGGCTTGTTTACCGCAGGCTGCGGTGTTGGAGCTTGTGCTCACAAATTCTCAAGCGGTTCACATGCACAGGGAAGAATCGCAGGGAAGTCGGTGGTTAGATACGCATACGATCACCAGGATTACACACCGAATGTATCGGAAGAAACGATAAACAAGCTGAAGGAGGAAGTCTATAAACCACTGAATCTTTACGAAGAGTACAAGAACTACACCACTCAACCTGAGATAAATCCCAACTACGTCTCGCCGCAGATGTTCCTCTTCAGGGTTCAGAAGATCATGGGCGAGTATGCTGGCGGTTGGGAGACGAACTATGAAACATCGAACGTGAATCTTGAAAGAGCACTCTGGAAGCTAAACTTCTGCAGAGAGGACATGGGTAAACTTGCTGCGAAAAATCTCCACGAGCTGCTGAGAGCATGGGAGGCGAGACACAGATACTGGGTTGCAGAAGCATGCGTGAGAACAAGGCTTGCAAGGAAGGAATCGAGATGGCCGGGTTACTACCTCAAGACGGATTACCTCAAACTCGATGAGAACGAGAGGAAGTTCATAAACCTGAAATACGATGCTGAGAAGAACGAGTGGCAAGTGATTGAAAGGCCCATGATTCCAATCCTATAAATTTTTTATTTTTTGTGATAAATGTGATAAAAATGGAACATTTCGATACAACTAAAAGAACGTTAGACTCAAGATTCAAGTTCAGATGCCACAAAGACCTCGAATGCTTTAACACTTGTTGTGAGGGGGAGATAATCTTAACACCCTACGATGTTTTGAGAATAAAAAACAGGTTGGGAATCTCATCTGGAGAATTTCTTTCTAAGTATACGTCCATTCACCTTGACAAATCCTCTTCACTCCCATATGCTGTAATCAGAAAGTGTCCGTTTGTGACTCCAGAAGGATGCAGCATATATGAGGATAGACCAACAACATGTAGATACTACCCGGTTGCTCAAGCTACGGGAATTGTAGGGGAGGGTGGAGTAAAAAGGATAGAGGAGTTTTATTTCTTTATAAAAGATCCAAAATGCCTCGGACATAATGAAGATAAGGAGTGGACGATTAGGGAATGGAAGATCGATCAAGGATTGGATGTATACGATGAGATGAACAGGGAATGGAAAAAGATTCAGCTTTGCAAGAGACAAGAAATTGATTCAAAAAAGCAATCTTTGATTTACATGGTAAGCTATGACATAGATAATTTTAGAAGATTTGTCTTTGAAAGCAAATTCTTGGATATCGTTGACCTCGATGACGAGGAGATCGAACGCATAAAAAATGATGAAGTTGCCTTGATGAAGTTTGGCTTTGAATATTTAAAATATATACTAAAGCTTGAAGATAATTTAAAAATAAAATCAAAAAATTAAACTTTGAAAGGCAACTTATTTTTCAACTCCATGGAGTTAGGTTGGTTGATGACGATCTTGGGAATAATCCTGGGAAAGACAAACCACTTCACACACTTCACCTTATGAACAGTATTCATGAGCTTTCTTAAGTCATCTTGTACTTTCCACAGCTTTCTAATTTTATTAGTTTATTTTATTAAAATCAAATAAGATAAAGTTTTTAAGTAATTGGATCGGAAATTCGACGGGTTAAAAACGAGGTAAAAACGAGGTAAAAACGAAGCGAAAATAAGGTAAAAATAGTAAACACAAGTTAAAAACGTGTAAATAAAGGAGGCATAGCAATGAGAGATAGTATTCCGTCAGGGTCGCTAAACGGAAATATTTTGGTTATTGGTGGTGGCATCGCTGGCTTAAGTGCTGCTCTGGAGGCTTCGGAAGCAGGCTACGACGTTTTCGTGGTCGAAAAGAAACCTTACCTTGGTGGAAGGGTTGCACAACTTTACCGCTATTTCCCGAAGCTTTGCCCACCTTATTGTGGCCTAGAGATTCTCTTCAGGAGGATAAGGACGAATCCGAAGATCAGGTATCTAACTATGGCAGAAGTCGTTGATGTTAGCGGTGAGCCCGGAGCGTTTGATGTTGACATTCGATTGAACCCGAGGTACGTTGATCTGGAAAAATGCACTGCATGCGGAGAGTGCGCTAAAGTTTGTCCTGTCGAAAGAGACAACGACTTCAACTACGGAATGGACAAAACGAAAGCGATCTATCTGCCTCATGATCTCGCATTTCCAATGAAGTACGTTATCGATGATAGCGTGTGCAAAAAGCTTGAGTGTGCGAAGTGCGTTGAAGCTTGCGACTACGATGCGATCAATCTGAACATGGAGGCAAAAACGATCAGAATAAAGGCCGAGTCAATTGTCGTTGCGACAGGATGGAAACCCTACGATGCTGCCAAGCTCGACAACCTCGGTTTTGGAGTCTACGAAAACGTGATAACGAACGTGATGATGGAAAGACTTGCTGCCTTTAACGGGCCGACCAAAGGCAAGATCGTGAGGCCGAGTGATGGGAAGGAACCGAAAACCGTTGCATTCGTGCAATGCGCTGGATCGAGGGATGAGAACCATCTGCCTTACTGCTCGGCAATATGCTGCCTCGCTTCGATGAAGCAGGCGACATACCTGAGAGAGCAGATTCCGGATTCGAAGGCTTACATTTTCTACATCGATATAAGGGCTCCGGGGAGGCTCGAGGATTTCTATACCAAAGTGAGCCAGGATGAGAACATCGTATTCGTTAAGGGCAAGGTTGCGAAGGTTGAAGAAGCAGAAAACGGGAATCTCGTAGTGATTGCCGAGAACACACTAACCGGAGAAAAAACCAGAACCGAGGTTGAAATGGTTGTGCTCGCCACGGGAATGCAGCCGGAGCTTTTCGAAGTAAAGCTTCCGATAGAGGAACTCAAACTTGACGACTACGGATTTGCGAACTTCGAATCGCCAGGGATATACGCAGCGGGAGTTGCTATGGGTCCGGCAGACGTCGCATCGGTTGTTGAGCAGGGAACGGCAGCAGCCTTGAAAGGAATCCAGATAGCTAAGAGGTGATTAGGATGGCGGATGCTGAGCAGGTTGAGAAGAAATATATGCTCTACATATGTACGGGATGCGAGATCGGAAAATCTCTTGACATCGACAAGCTGAAAGAGGTTGCAGATGAGGAGTTTTCTGTTGAAACGAAAACCCACGAATTCCTCTGCAACTCAGATGGAGTTGAGCTGATAAAGAAGGATATCGAGGAAGGCGTTAATACGGTAATTATAGCTGCCTGTTCTCCCAGGGTCAACTTCGACACGTTCAACTTCCCCGATGTTATAGTCGAGAGGGTGAACCTAAGAGAGCACGTCGTCTGGAGTCACAAACCCAACGATAGCGATACGCAGATGCTTGCAGAGGATTACATAAGGATGGGGATAGTTAAAGCCCAGAAAACAGAGCTGCCAGAGCCGTACAAGGAGGAGATTTCAAAGAACGTTCTGGTTATCGGTGGAGGGGTAACGGGATTAACCGCTGCTTTGGAGGCTGCAAACGCTGGATATGAGGTTTATCTCGTTGAGAAGGAGGCAGAACTCGGAGGATGGGTTAAAAAATTCACCTGGCTCACCCCCGACAAACCACCGTTCAGAGATCTCCGCAAGCCCGATATAGATGAGAAGATAAAGGCTGTGATGGAGAACAAAAAGATCAAGGTTTTCACCTCATCCTATGTCGAGAAAATCTCAGGTCAGCCAGGTCTTTTCGATGTCGTGATAAGCAAAAATGGTACGAAGGAGGAAGTGAGGATTGGCTCGATAGTTGTTGCGGCGGGCTGGGAACCATACGATGCGACAAAGCTGGAACATCTGGGTTATGGAAAATATCCGGACGTCATTACAAACGTTCAGATGGAAGAGATGGCTGCAAATGGAAAAATAGTCGTTCCATCCACGGGCGAGGAGGCAAAGAGCGTTGTTTTCATTCAGTGTGCGGGTCAGAGAGATCCCGATCATCTTCCGTATTGTTCGGGGATTTGCTGCATGGTATCGCTGAAGCAGGCTTTGTATGTTAGAAATCAGAATCCAGATGCTAAGGCCTTCATAATCTATAAGGATATTCGAACGCCCGGAGAGTATGAGGACTTCTACAAACGCGTTCAGGAGGATCCGGGGGTATTCTTAACGAAAGGTGAGCTCAAGGAAATCAGCAAGACGAATGGTAAGATGATTGTAGAGGTGACCGATACCCTGCTGGGGGAGGACATAGAGATAGAGGCAGATCTCGTTGTTCTTGCAACGGGAATGGTTCCAAGATTCTATGAATACCAGAAGAGATACTTCAAGGCGAGAGAGTTAATGGGGCTGGGTGAGCCGCAACCGAATGAGACGTTGATCGTTGCCTCGGATAAGCTCTGGGAAGCTCTTGAGGAATACCAAGGAATTCTTAACCTTCAGTATAGGCAGGGCCCAGATCTGCCGCCGCTCAAGTACGGTTTCTCCGACTCGAATTTCATATGCTTCCCGTACGAAAGTGGAAGAACAGCAATCTATGCTGCCGGTCCGATAAGACAGCCAATGGGTGTTGTGGAAAGCGAATACGATGCTACGGGAGCAGCTTTGAAGGCTGTGCAGGCTTTGGAGCTGATAAGCATTGGAGCAGCCACCTTCCCGAGGGTTGGTGATCTAAGCTATCCGGAGTTTTTCCTGCAGCGTTGCACGCAGTGCAAGAGATGTACTGAAGAGTGCCCATTTGGAGCTCTTGATGAAGATGAAAAAGGCACACCACTGCCAAATCCGAACAGATGCAGAAGATGTGGTGTCTGTATGGGTGCATGTCCAGAGAGGATTGTCTCCTTCAAGAATTACAGCGTTGACATGATCGGTTCGATAGTTAAAACAATCTATGTGCCAGAAGATGAGGACGAGGGGCTGAGATTCTTGGCGTTCGTGTGCGAGAACGATGCATATCCCGCTTTCGACATGGCAGCTCTCAACAGACTTGAATGGCATCCTAACGTTAGAATAATCCCACTCAGATGTCTGGGCTCATTCAACGTTGTCTGGATTGCCGATGCCCTTTCAAGAGGTATTGATGGAGCCATACTTATAGGCTGTAAGTATGGTGAAGACTATCAGTGTCACTTCCTCAGAGGTAGTGAACTTGCGAACAGGAGAATGGAGAACGTCAAGGAAACTTTAGAGAGACTTGCTCTTGAGCCTGAAAGAGTCAAGGTTGTACAGTTGCCTATCTCTGACTACGATAAGATACCGGAAATAATCCAGAAGTTCATTGAGGAAGTTGAAGAGATAGGTCCTAACCCATACAAAGGGTTCTAATTCTTTATTTTTGAGGTGAGAAAATGATCAGAGTGGAACCGGATGTAAGGTTTGTAAAGGATTTGCTTAAGATGGGAGGAGCTTCGCTGAAGAAGTGCTTCCAGTGTGCAACTTGCTCTGTAGTTTGTCCCCAATCACCCGATGACAATCCCTTCCCGAGAAAGGAGATGATTTGGTCTCAATGGGGTTTGAAGGATAGACTGCTTAACGATCCAGATATATGGCTCTGTCATCAATGCAACGATTGCTCTATAAACTGTCCAAGAGGTGCAAAGCCGGGAGAAGTTCTCAATGCTGTGAGAAACTACGTTTTTTATGAGTATTCCACGCCGAAGTTCATCGGCAAACTCTTCACTTCCCCTCTGTACCTTCCTATAGTTTTGGCGATACCACTCATTCTGATCTTTGCAGTTCTCCAGATCCCTGGAGTTTTGAAAACCCCGAACATGGAACACGTAATTTTTGGCTCGTTCATCAATGATTTAGCAATTGAGGTTGCAGGACTGACGATGGGAGCCTATGTCATCATTGTTGCATTGATTAGCTTCTACAAGTACTGGAAGGCAATTGGAATGTCCCAGGATCTCGTTTTCGAGGTTGAAAGGGGTATTGAAGGGAAGACTGAACAGAAAGTTGGGGGATTTCTGAGCGAGTTGTTGCAAGCTTTGCTTGAGATAATAAAGCACTCAAGGTTCCGTGAGTGCACTCAGAACAACTACAGATACTGGGCACATCTCGGAGCATTCTATGGCTTCATTCTTCTTGCCATCTCAACTGCCGGAGCCATAGTTTACATGTATGGTTTTGGTATAGAGGAACTGGCACTCGAGATTTATGATCCTGTGAAAATTCTAGGGAATATAGGCTTTCTTTTCGTATTCGTAGGGGTTAGTTGGATTATTTATGCGAGACTTTCAAGATCTGACGTGACAGGAAGTCCAAGCTATCAGGACTGGTTCTTTATAACTGATCTCTATCTCGTCGTGATAACTGGAATTCTCATGGAAACTTCGAGGTTTGCTGGAGCTGCGAGCATCGCATATCCGATTTACCTAGTGCATCTGTACTTCGTTTTCATGCTTCTAGTCTACGCTCCCTACTCGAAGTTCGCACACCTGATGTATAGAGGTCTAGCATACGTCTGGGCAAAGAAAACAGGAAGGATGCCTGAGCTTCAAGTTCAAGAAGTTCAACAATAAAGGGTAAAACACTAGGAATTTTTAATATATTTTTTTAATATTAATCAAAAAATTGATTAGAATAGATCTTCAAGTTCATCGTTGTACTTCGGCATTCTGCCGTGTTTCTGCAGGAATTCCTGTATCAGCTCACTCTCCCTTTTCGTGAACATCTTATCTTCTTCGTAGGTGAAGTATTTAGCTTCTGGATCTTGGAGGTATTCTTCTAGGAGAGATTTCATATCTTCGGTTCCTTTTATAAATATTATGTTCTTTTCTTCGTCAAAAAGCCTGACAACACCTTCGACTTCTGGAACAGTGGCGATGTTTTTCTCGGTCAACTCCATGAACTCCTCGGGTGGCAGTGGTGGCGACTCCAGCTTTAGTCTGAGATCACATCTGAGGCACCTAATAGCTTCTGCGCTAGCTTCCTTCTCTCCATATCCCAATTCGACCAGTTCAAAACCTCCTTTCTTTGAGAGTGGCATCTTTATTCTTCCTAGCTCTGCGAAGTTCTCGGTTCTTCCCAGCCAGAAGTCCGGTTCTTCCTCATAGGGTTGAGCTTCAGTAAAACCATTTCCACCCAAATATTTATCGATCTCCTCAACAGCCCTTCTTGCGGTTGCAATTGATCTTGCCACGGAAAACTCATCTAACACAGCAGAACCTGCCGCAAACACACCTCTTTGATAAGTCTCCAGATTCTGCTTTGTTACTAGCAAACCATCTTTAATCCTGAGACCTAATTCTTCATCCACTGAGAATCTTTCAGAAATGACTTTGTCCACCCTAATCATGTTTCCATTTACTATAACTTCGTAGCCCCCTTCAACCTCGTTAATTTTTACATCTTTTGCATCACCTTCGTAAATTTTCACACCCTCGCTTTCTGCTTCCTTCAATTCGTCCAAATGCAAATTAGATCTGTTTGATATGAGAACTGCATCTATGCCAAGCCTGACTAATGTTCTTGCGGCATCAAGACTCATAACTCCTCCGATCAGGGCCACTTTCTTGAACTCTAACTCTTTTCCAGAAATAGCCTCGGATATTATTGATCTTACATCTAAATCTTCGCTTTTTTGTCTTCCAATGGTTAAAAGGATTACATCATACTCTTTGAGATCATCGAGCTTGCTTATCTGTGTATTCGTTTTGAATTCGACTCCTAAGCTGGCTATTTTTTCTATTTCTTCTTTGACAATACTCTGGGGGAGCTTAAATTCAGGAATAAATCTTAATCCCCCCCCAATCTCAGATCCAGCTTCGAAAATTGTAACAGCATAGCCAAGGAGTGCTAGCCAATAAGCAGCTGAAAGGCCAGCAGGCCCTGAACCAACTACTGCTACTTTTTTACCCTTATCAGGCATCTTCATCGGTAGTTCTGCTTTATGTCTATCGAGCAAAAACCTCTCAATGGATCTTATTGAAATCGGCTCGTTCAACACGCCCCGTCTACAATCTCTCTCGCAAGGAGCTTGACAGATGTAGCTAACTACCTTTGAAAGGGCCGCTTTTTCAAGGATTAACCTTGCACCCTCTTCGAATTTCTTCTTTGAAGTTAAATTGACCATCTTCGAAGGAGTATAGCCTAAGGGGCAAGCCACGTTGCACGGTGGAGCATCCCATCTTCTCGTTTTGTCTCTGAGAGCTCCTGTTGGACAAACTTCAACACAGCAACCATCGAACCTGCAGCCAACTTCGGCAAGGGGTAGATTGTAGGCGGTGGAGACCGTGATATCTGAACTCTTGTAAACGAACTCTAGGACTGAGGCCCCTATCACATCCTGACATACTCTAACGCATCTTCCACAAACTATGCAAAGTTCTGGATCTCGAATGAAGAAAGGCTCCTCAATTTGAGGGATTTTTCTGGGAACGTATTTTGGCGTGCCTTCTTCGATTCCAACGTACTCCACAGCCTTCCTGAATTCACATACATCGAATACCGGACAGCACCTCTCATCCTCTGGCACGTTTGATGAGCATTGCGTTCTGCTGCAACCTTCTCTTTGGGGGCATATTATGCATTCATGAGGATGCTGTTCGAGTATCAACGAAAGGATCTCTTTTCTTAGCTCTTTCACCCTTTCCGTGTCAGTATATACAACCATTCCATCTTCTGCAGGAGTTGTGCAGGAAGTGGGAAACCCTTTAATCCCATCAATTTCAACGATGCATAATCTGCAAGCACCATGCGGTATGAGGTTGGGATGGTAGCAGAGGGTAGGAACGTATATTCCAGCAGCCCTGATGGCATCCAAAACTGTGGAGCCTTTTTCAACCTCTACTTCCGAACCGTTAATTTTGAGAGTTATCATTTTTGTCATATCAGCCATACAATCACCTACTCAATGGCCATGAAATCACAGGCTTCTATGCAAGCCTTACACTTTATGCACTTTTCCTTGATTATCTTTGCGTACTCTCCTTTTTCCCAGATTATAGCATTCTCAGGGCAGGCTTTGAAACAACTACCGCATTTCGTGCATTTCTCCTCATCAATCTCAAATTTTAATAGAGCAACACATTGATTTGCGGGGCATCTTTTCTCAAGGATGTGGGCTTCGTACTCATCTCTGAAATACTTCAGGGTTGTTAAAACCGGATTTGGGGCTGTTTTGCCTAGACCGCACAAAGCTGTATCCATTACGCTTTTTGCCAGGTTCTCGAGGTACTCCACATCTTTCAGCTCACCATTTCCGCTTACGATCTTGTTTAGAATTTCAAGCATCTTTTTTAAGCCTAATCTACACGGGAAGCATTTTCCGCAGGATTCATCGCTAGTGAAGCTGAGGAAGAATCTTGCGAGGTCAACCATGCATGTTGAATCATCGAGTACTATGAGCCCACCTGAGCCCATAATCGCTCCCGCTCCGACGAGAGAATCAAAATCTATTGGAGTGTCGAAGAGATTTTCAGGTATACAACCGCCCGAAGGCCCTCCGATCTGGATAGCCTTTATCTTCCTCATCTTCTTCGCAGGCCCACCTCCCGGGCCATAAAGGAGTTCTCTAATCGTCGTACCTAATGGAACCTCAACTAAGCCGGTGTTTCTCACCTTCCCAGCTAAGGCAAAAACCTTCGTACCCTTGCTTTTCTCTGTTCCGATGGAGGCATACCATTCTCCACCTTTAAGGATGATAGTGGGTACGTTGGCTAAAGTCTCTACATTGTTTATTATCGTCGGCTTTCCCCACAGCCCCTTTTGAGCTGGATAGGGGGGTCTGGGTCTTGGCATTCCCCGCTTTCCCTCAATCGATGCTATCAAAGCAGTCTCCTCGCCACAAACGAAAGCTCCTGCCCCCTCCGTAAGTTTGATATCGAATGAAAAATCCGTTCCAAGGATATCTTCACCTATAAATCCCCTTTCTTTGGCCTGAGAAATGGCAATTTTCAATCTTTTAATCGCTAAAGGATATTCGGCTCTGCAGTATATGTATCCCTCATTTGAACCGATCGCGTATCCGGCTATAGCCATTCCCTCCAGAACAGCATGGGGATCCCCCTCTAAAACACTTCTGTCCATAAATGCTCCCGGATCTCCCTCATCGGCATTGCAAATCACGTACTTGGGCTGAGCCTTCTGAGCCCTACATAATTCCCATTTGATACCTGTTGGAAAGCCAGCGCCACCTCTACCTCTCAAACCAGATTTTTTAATCTCTTCAATAACCTCTTCTGGTCTCATCTGGGTTAGGACTCTCTCTAAGGCTTTATACCCACCATCTTTAAGGTAAAATTCTATGTTTTCAGGATCGATCTCTCCACATCTTCTCAAAACAATTCTTTTCTGTCCAGCAAAAAAATCCTGATAGGCCTTCTTTGCCGAATATTTTTTTACTATTTCACCATTTTTAACATGTCTTTCAACCAATTCCGGCACGATTTTCGGTTTAATGTTTTGATAAGTAACCCTTCCGGTATCAGGATGGATTATATCTACTAAAACATCTCTAAAATAACCCCTATCTCCTGTTTTTATCAGTTCACATGAGTCCAATAGGCCTTGCCTATCTAACTCCTCTTCAAATTTTTTATAAACTTCTGAGGCTCCAGCTGACAAACCGCTCGTTCCGTGACAGACCATAATCTTTACATCTGACATGGAAACACCTCTATGGGTATTCTCCTATTCTTCCCATATCTTGTAATATTTCGTAGAGTACGAAAAATACATTCTCATTTGAAATCATCTATTAGTCTCTCGGTTTTCGAGATATCTATCCTCCCGTAGATTTTGTCGTCGACCATAATGACGGGAGCCATACCGCAGCAGCCCAGACATCTGACTTTGGTTAGTGTAAACAATCCATCTTCGGTTGTTTCGTTGTCCATAATCCCGAATTTTCTCTTCAAATGCTCGAAAATCTCATGGCCTCCCATTATGTGGCATGCTGTACCAAGGCAAACTTTTAGCGTGTACTTTCCAGGAGGAGTTAAGCGAAATTGAGAGTAAAAGGTTAGTATACCGTAGATTTGAGAAGGCGAGATCCCTGTTTTCATTGAAACCTCATCAACCGCCTCCTTTGGAACATAACCGAGGTTGTTCTGAATTTCTTGCAGGATTTTAATGAGGCTTCCGCTATCTTTGTAATTCTCTAAAATTTCACTAACAACCTCAATCAAAAAACCACCTCAAAAAAATAGGAGGTCTATTTAGTTTATCTTTTGCCAGTCTGCTTCTCGTAGAGAGCTTTCGCAAACAAAGCCGCACCTATGGCTCCAGCTATCTGGGGATCGTATTCTGTCTCAAGAGCTTTCATGCCAAGCATGTCCTGCACTCTTACTACGACACCTGGATTTTTGGAGATCCCTCCTGTAATTGCAAAGTCCGCTTCAACCCCAACTCTCTCCAGCAATTCTACAACCCTTGTAGCTACAGATCTGAAGAATGCAGCCAGTATTCTGTTCTTGGGCCATCCCTTTCTTATCAGGCCGAGAATTTCTGACTTTCCAAAGACTATACAAGTTGTGCTAACTGGCTCAGGTTCATCGTCTGGGTATACCTCTAGCGACATAGAGCCCACTTCTGTTATCGGGATTGAAAGCAGGTCTGCGACAACTTCTATACCTCTACCAGTTCCAGCAGCGCATTTGTCGTTCATTAGGAAGTTTACAACCTTCCCTCTGTGGTCTATCTTAATTGCCTTCAGGTCTTGACCTCCCATATCTAAGACTGTCCTAACACTTGGACCATAGATGTAGTTAGCTCCTCTTCCATGGCATGCAATCTCTGTAATAGTTTTGTGTGCAAAGGGTATGCTAACTCTGCCGTATCCAGTTCCGACTATGTAGTGTATGTCTTCCCTTTTCATGTCACCAATTTTATCCAAAATTGATCCGAGTGCTTTTTCAGAGCTTGCTGCGCTGCTTGATCCAGTTCTAAGGTTGGAGTAAGCGTAAAGTTCTCCATCGAGCATGATAACTGCCTGCGAACTGACAGAGCCAAGATCTATTCCGCAACTTATTACCTCTGCTTCTTTCCAGTTTTTACTCTCGTCTATCCAAACTGTTTCAGGCCATCTCCAATATTCACTTTCTTGAATTGCCTCCATCCAATTCACCTCCAAAAATTATAAACCGGAAAGCGCTGCTCCCAGTGCTGGAATAAGTTCGGGGGCGATTTTGTCAGGCACATAAACTTCTGTTCCAAGTTCTCGCTTGAGAGAATCAACGAAACCTACATCGTTTGCAAGCCCACCTATCACAACGACATCATCCTCAATTCCAACTCTTCTGGCTATGGATGCAACTCTATCGGCTATTGCATCATGGATTGCTCTTGAAATCTCCGGTTTTGGTACGTTGTCATGCAAAAGGGAGACAACCTCAGATTCAGCGAAAATAACACACTGAGCGTTCATTGGAACTTCTCCCTTGGCATCGAGGGACATCCTTCCGAATTCTTCTAGGGGAACCTCTAAATACCTCACCATCGCATCCACGAATGAGCCTGTGCCAGCTGCACATTTATCAGCTAAGGCAAAATCCTTGATGTTTCCATTCTCATCAACCTTCACAGCCCTCGATTCTTCAGCACCAACCTCTATGACTGTTTTAACTTTTGGCCATACGAAATAGGCACCTTTTCCAGCGGCAACAACCTGTGTGAGTTCGCTGTCTGCGAATGGAACTGAAATCTTTCCGAACCCCGTTGCAACGAATTTATTAATATCATCTCTGGAAATACCTGCAGCTTTTAGTGCCTCATCTAAAGCCTCTTCGACAGTCTTTTGGTGGTCGATACCCGTTCTCACATTTGAGGTTCCTATGATCTCTTTATTTTCGTTTAGCAGAACAACCTTTGTATATTTTGATCCCACATCAATTCCAGCCACAATCATCTCTCCACCTCCTACTTTTCACTACTTTTCAGAGATCCTTTCAATACCCATACTCTGCATGAAGGAGTCTATTACGTTAAAGGTTCTCGCCTCGTCAAAGTCTCTGGGGTCTGCCATGTTTCCTTCATATGTTGCAACTGGTATGTTATTTTTAACTAAGTAGTCTCTAACCTCAAGTGTTGACAAGTTCCATAACTCACATCCTCTGTTTATGTGCATGATAATGGCATCAGCATTCCAGTCCTTGATCATCTGGTATGTTTCAAGCTTTCTGATCCAGTGGGAGTACTCATGCTGCCAAGAAGCCCTGTATCTGAGGTTGTATTCTGCAGTCCATCTAAGAGCCTCTTCTCTATTTGTTATCTCAACTCCAGCCTCCTCAGGAGTTGGAGCTGGCTCCCAAATCCATTTTTCTCCCTTTTCATCCATTCCCAGCCATCCTCCGGCAAGTCCAAATGTGTAAATCGCTCCCAATGAAACGGCTCCATACTCCTTCTCCAGATATCTATAGACCTTCAAGAAAGCCCATGGTGGTGGATTGTCGGTGAGGAATCTGAATTGCTCGTAAGTTAAAGCCCCAATTCCTCTTTTCACCCTGCTTTCAACCTCATCGTAAAGCTTGTGGTAGAGCTTTGCCACTTCTGGGTCTGATCGGTTTATCAGGTTCAGTACATAAAGACTGAACATCGATTTTTCCTCAAGCGGAGCTGGCTTCGCCTGATTCAGCTTGCAGATTCTCGCCCAAGTTGACATCGAATCGGCTTCTGCATAAACGGCTTTGATTAGCAGCTCATCATCGTACTCTCTTCCTGTTATTTTCTCCATCCATGAAATCGCATCGTTTAGCTGCTTCACAACATAGTTTATTCTCTTGTCATCAAGCAGATAACCGGGTCCTACCGAGATATCTACAGCATACGTTGGAACTCCGCCTTCTAGTTCAGCCGCATAATGGTACCATTTTGCATGAGTACAACATATGTGAATTGTGAAGTTGAAATCCGGTTTTGGAAACGGCTCGACTGTCGTCCCATCTGGAAGGAGGTATTTGTTTTGGGCAATTGAGCCCCAGTAGTTCCTCATGTATCCGCAGAGATCTCTTGCAACTCCTCTCCTCTCAATTGTTTCAAGGCATTGCCGCGAGAAATCATGGAAGAACGCGCATGTTGCACCATAAGGTTCGCCCGTAAGTGGATAAACGTCTTCCCCCAATCCATGGGGTATCGCATCGAAGGCCCAAGCGGAACCGGCCCATCTGATGCCGCCTTTATCTTTCGCCTCCAAATAGTTCTTGTAGTATCTCTCCCTATACTTCTTAAAATCGTTCCAACATTCAAGTGGTCTTACTTTTACTTCCATCATCTCACCTCAGAAGAATAAATCCTCTTCACCCAAAGCCTCGAGAAACGCCTCAACTCGAGTCCTGAACTGTCCAACTGGCTGAGTTATATCAAGTTCTAGCGTTAGGTGTTTCACGTCATGTTTGTCAAACAGATCTCTTAAAGCTGGAATATCCAGCTCATGTGGATCGCAGAACTTCATCTGAGTGATAATAGCTCCCTGCACGTTATAATCTTTAATCACTCTCTCAATATGCTGAAATCTCCTTCTGATGAGTTCTCCAGTAGCCCAATCCTTTGCGGGACATGGAATTCTATAGACGTACCTCTCTGCGAGGGCCATCAATCTGTCCTCATTCGGTCTAACCTCATCCCAGAAATATCTGGCTCCTGTGCAGCACTCCTCATAAACAAACGTTGCAGGGTAGTTTATTCCGTATTCAACCAGCTCAAGGAAACTTCTGTCATCATCTTCACTACCTATCAGGATCAGTCTTGTTCCAGCTTCTCTCTCCACTTCAGCATCTTTCAACTCCTCCAAAAGAGCCTCCAAAACCTCATTGTGGTCTTTCTTATCAACTATCTGTGAAGAAACTACCATTTCCATTGCATGCAGTCCGGTGATCGGTGGATTATCGCTTTTTCTCAGCTCAAAAACCTCCTTCATAAGCTGACGGTTTTTGTTATAGACCTCAATCGCCCCATCAAGTTCTTTGTTGGTTATCGTCGTCCCAGTCCATTCCTCAACCGCAGACTTAAATTTCTCAAGCTCACTCCTGAGATAGGGTGCTGCATGGGGGTTGTTCACACCGTGAGGGAAAGGCATGTAGTAGCTCCATTGGATGTTTGGAACCCTATCTACAAAGCTGAAATAGGATTGTCTCATATGTAGGCACGACTGAGCTAACGTTACTCCATCCAGATAATCATACCTTCCCTGCAATCCTTGAGCTAAGGTGTCGTGGCAAAATGGACAGTACATGTCATGTAAATAAGGCCTTGTAATACTTTCAGGCTCGTGAGAACCGAGAATTCTTACTGGAAGCACTCCAGCAGCGTATAGAATTTCTTCGGGGCAGTAAGTGCAATAGTAGCCAACAACTTTCCCACCATTTTTTCTTTTCCATTCCTTAGCGTATTCATGTCGCTTTTCGAACCACTCTCTGAACTGTTTGAGCTGTGGGAGCTCCTCTACCTTTTTTCCCATCTACTCACCTCCAATATAAATTGTCAAGTTTTTTCTTAATTTAGTTAGTTTCCGTAAACATAGTATATAAACATTTTGATAATCTGAAAAATAATTAAGGGGTTTACCTTTACATTGTATAATCTGGGTTATTTGTTTGACCCCCCAAGAAGGTCATCAAGCAACCTGTCGTCGAATTTGAATTTGAGTATTCGATAAACGATGAGGAGATTCATATCATTTACAATATCACCGTGCTCCTTCAAAAAGTTATGAACCCACCTCGAAACCTCTTGAAAGCTCCTGAAGACCATTATAAATTTCCATCGAAAGATCCCATCTGTTATGAAGAAAAGAATGACGTTTGGGCAATTTATCAGATATTCGTAAGTCCTTCTCCAGTTATTTGCAAAATTCTTGTTGTCAAAGCTGAACTCCATGAAGGAGAAGATGAAATAATTTTCATTAGGTATTACAGTTTCTCTGAAAACCTCAGTTTCTTTCATCTCTTTTATAATCTCTGCTATCCTTGCATGACTCATTGAAATGTCGTATTTATCCTTCAGAACCTGACTGAGCTTTCTTGTTGTAATATTTGGATCTGAAATCTTCTCTTTGAGTATCGCTATTTTTGTTTTATCGAGTCTGACAATTGGCATTCGAATGTCAAATTCCATAAAAGTTGTAAACCATCAATATTATTTAAATTTAACTTAGTATGAGGAATTTAAAAATAATTTCTTACAGAATTAGTATGGGTTTGATAACTTAGTTTACTTCTCTTGCTCACCTTCAGATTCGTCGGACCTCTCCTTTATAAAGATCTCAACGTAGTCACCATGAAGGTAGCAAACCCTGCATTCATCTTTTAAATCACATTCCGCAGCATCAACGACCCTCACATCATAACCCATCGATTCGTACAGCTCGATGTACTCTTGGGCTCTCTCCTTTTCAATGGTAAATGCTTTTTTCCACTCTTGTGTCATAATTTTACCAAGAATGTGTTATCGCATTTTTGGGGCAAGATTTGACACATGGGAGTTCGCTTATATCCCAACCACCTGCTGGCTTACATGGTGCACAACTAAATCTGAGCTTTTTTCTGTGCTCCTCCCTCACCTTTGCCACGGGTTCCTCTCTAAAGGGGTCAACCTCGTCCTCTCCAACCTCAAAAATACCTGCCGGACAAACCTCAACGCACTTTGGTTGGGAAATCGAAGTACAGCCATCACAGAGGTCTGTGTCTATGCTGATATAATAAACTCCAGAGCCGTCCCGATAACCGTATTGCGCTATCATCGTTTAATTTCAATGCAGCATCTTTAAAAATCTTTGCTATTTGATGTCCAGAATCTTAGCTGCGTTTATTCTAAGAATCCTTTCAATTGCATTTTCGCTAATGGGGAGGCTTTTAATATCTTCTATAAGCCTCTCTAACCTACATCCAGGCCAGTCAGATCCAAATATAACTTTTTCAGCTAGACTCTCAAGATTTGGGAAGTAATCGAGCAACTTTTTTGCAGGGAGGCCCGATATTTCAAGGTAAACGTTCTCATGGATCCTCGCAAGCATCGCAGCAGAATTGTACCACAATCCTCTGCCTGCATGAGCCATGATTATTGTAAGCTCCGGGAAATCGACGGCAACATCATCCAAGTAAATGGGATCTGCGAATTTCTGTCTTACGTTCTTGAAGACCGATGTACCTGTGTGGAAGATAATGGGGATCTTAAGCTCAACGGCTTTCTCATAAAGGGGATATATCCTCTTCTCGTTGGGGTAAAAGTACATGTAAGAGGGAAGGAGCTTCAAACCCCTCATCCCAAGTTCTTTTATGCAATATTCAAGATCTCTGACCGGATCAGGGGATATATTTGGATTGACAGATGCAAATGGAATTAGTCTATCACTTTTGCTACAAAAGTTTGAAACGAACTCGTTACTGACAATTCCTGTAACCTGAGGTGTACTCTCAGCGAACACTACCCCATACTTGACACCAGCTCTATCCATATCCCCAAGCAAATGTTCGGGCTTAACAGGCTTGGTATAGTCGATTGCAGGATTCACTTTTTCCAGAAACCTAATCACCCAATCTTTCCATGGTTCTTCGTAGACGTGCATGTGGAAATCAATTATCAGCATCCTATAAAGGACTGAAAAGGGCTTTTTAAATTTTTTGAAATGAATATATTGTAACAAAAAATTATTTAGTTAGAGCCTCAAATTCAAAGTTATTCAAAAGAAAGATCACATAACCTTACAACATTTTTAAACAAAATCCTCTCCTCATCTCTTTTCCCCAAATTTAATCGTTTTATCTTGCTAAGCTCACTCCACATTTCCCCAAAAGGTACATCAGAACCGAACAGAATCCTCTCACTTCCGATCTCATCGATGAAGTTCTTTATCGTAATTTGTGATGCGAGAGCGGTATCGAAATAGACATTCTCAAAATCTTTGAACTCCTGAAGAAAATCCATTGGATTTCCACCGAGTAATCCGAGATGAGGAATTATCAATTTTACCTCAGGAAACCTTCTAACGAAGATGGATGTGAATTCGAGTTCCTCTTCGAAGATAACGGGCATTTCAAGTTCTGCAACCCCTTCAGCGAATTCTGGTAGCCTTTCGTTCTCCAAGGTATCGTAGTTTGAGGATGTATCGGAAACGCCACCAACCCAATGCCACTTAACAGCTACAAACCTTTTGTCGGGAGGGTCGAATTTTTCAGTAACGTAAAAAACTGGAAAGAACCTTTGATATTGTTTACACACATCAAGAATCCACTCGCAGCCGTGCACATCACCATAAGATGGGAATGGAAACACCAAACATCTGTCGATTCCGGCATTATCCATGCTCCTAACAACGTTATCCGGCTCTACGTTTGTGTATAGAGCTAAAGAGGGCCCTATATGAACATGACTGTCGATTATCATAGGTAAAATTAGAAAAATTAAATTTTAATTTTTTGTTCACTCAACTTTCTCCTTCAAATCTTCCTAAAGCAGTACCAGTACCTTTTCTTCTCTCCTGGTCCTTGAATCTCAATTACTTCCCATTTCACCTTGTCTCCGATCTTGAGTTCCTCATACTTTGAATCGAAGATTATACCGCTTATCTGCACACCATTCTCAGGATAATCTCCGAATCTTGCAATTGCAACGACAAATGGTGCATACGTATCGATAATCAGAGGAACACCAAGGGCCATGACTGAGAATGCGTAAAGCTCTCCTTCTTCAGGTATCTTTACCCATTCCAGATTGTTGCTAAGACAGTTCGAGCAGAGCATTGTCGGTGGGAAGTTCATCTTTCCGCAATCCTTGCATTTCGTTGTGGTTAAATCTCCTTCGGCAAGGTTTCTGTAAAAATTATATATGCCTGTTGCATCTGGGCCGGAAGGCTCTTGCTGATCCCATGGATCTAGGAGGGTTGGCAATTTTATTGTATCAGGAAGCTTTATCGTTCTCATGCTTCACCTCCCGAATTTTAACTCCTTTGGTTTCTCAATGCTGTATCCCATTATGTGGTGAAGCTGAGCCATACCGCTGAGGTTGTGAGCTATCGCCACTTTAGCCCCATCGACGTATCTGCCTTTTGGCACATCTCCTCTAAACTGCATCAGAACCTCCCATGCCTGCCTTATGCCTGTCGCTCCCAAAGGATGACCGTTGGAAAGCAATCCGCCACTTGGGTTTACCGCCACCTTGCCACCGATGTAGCTCTGCCCCTCTTCAATGAACTTTCCACCCTCTCCCTTCTTGCAGAATCCAAGTTCCTCGTATTCTATTATCTCGCTTATCGTAAAGCAGTCGTGAACCTCTGCAATATCTATTTTTTCAGGTTCAAGCTTTGTTAGGCTATAGAATTCTTTGGCAGCCTCTCTCAGCCCAAGCCACTCGCTCAGCTCGCCCATCTGGTTTACGGTGTGTGCATGGAGAACGCTCTGTGCCCCTCCAAGCACCCATACGGGCGTGTCTGTGAGCTCTTTCGCTCTCTCTTCTGAGGCAAGTATAACTGCAGCAGCTCCATCCGTCATGGCCGAGCAGTCGAGGAGTGTGAGCGGTGGAGAAATCATTCTCGATCCCAGAACCTTCTCAACCGTAACCTCTTTCTGGAACTGTGCATATGGGTTGAGAGCACCGTACTTGGCATTTTTCACCCTGATCATCGCGAGCTGCTCGTTGGTAGTGCCATACTCATGCATGTGCCTCTGTGCAACCATCGCGAAAAAAGGTGGAGCTGTGAATCCATTCGGCCCGTCGAATTCTCGGTTTCCAACGTTTACCATGCAAGTCTGGCTAACGTCCATGAATTTTGTGTTCATCTTTTCGACTCCTAACACGAGCGCCACATCGCTTAAGCCGGTTGCTATGGAGAGCCATGCGTAGCGGATCGCTGCCTGTCCACTCGCACAGGCAACCTCCGTTCTTGCAATAACCCTTCTTACATCTATCCCAAGGAGTTCTGCAACCAAAGGTGCTACATGGGTTTGGTAAACCCACCTTTCGGGCTGTGAAGCTCCAACAATAAGGGAATCAATATCCTTTCTATCTAAATTCGGGCAATCCTCAAAAACCGCTTTTCCAGCTTCCTGCACGAGATCTTTCCAGCTTGCTTCCCTGACACCGAACTTCGTTATTCCACCGGCAACCAGTGCAACGTTTCGCACTCTATCACCTTCCTTTAAATTCTGGTTTTCTTCGGTACATGAAAGCGGTTATACCTTCGGCGATATCCTCTGACAGCACGATATCTCCGCCGGCAGAAGCCTCTAAGAATAATCCAGTCCTTATGTTCGGCTGGAAGCCATAATTTATCACCTTCTTCACCATTTTATAAGCGAGCGGTGGACCTTCTGCAATTTTCTTGGTGATTTCGAACACGGTCTCCTCAAACTTCTCCGCATCGGCTATATAGTTCGCTATTCCGAAGTCCAAAGCAGTTTCAGCGTCGATCTGCTCCCTCATCAGAATTATCTGCTTTGCTCTCGAGAGTCCGATAAGCCTTGCAAGCCTCTGCGTTCCACCCCATCCCGGGAATAGGCCGAGGTTTAGCTCCGGCAATGCCAAAACCGCTCGTTTGCTCATAACCCTGAGATCGCAAGCTAACGCAAGCTCAAAGCCACCGCCCATCGCAGGGCCGTTTATCGCTGCAATAACTGGCTTTGCAAGAGTCTCGATTTTGGTGAAGGTGTTATGCCCCTTCTCGCTGAAGTCAACCATAGCTTGGGTGCTCCCTCTGGCGAAAACTGCGAGATCCGCTCCGGCACAGAAGTTTCTACCCTTGCCCGTTATCACTATGCATCTAACATCATCATTCGCTTCAAGGTCAGTGAGGGCGCAGTTTAACTCATCGAGAAACGTTGGATTCAAAGCATTCGCCCTCTGGGGACGATTCAAGACTACGGTTGCAATTTTATTCTCTTTATCGATTTTAACCTCTAGGAACTCGTATTCGCCTATGTAATTAAAGAATCCCCTTGCGGTTTTTCTACCGAGCTTTCCTTCCTCAATCATTTTGAGAAGGACGGGATTCGGCTTGTATCTTTCCTCCTTGTACTTTTCGTAGAGCTTCTCAAGTTCGGCAACTATTTTGTCAATTCCGATATCGTCAGCCATCCTTAGCAGTCCCCTCGGATAGTTCAGGCCATGCAGAACTCCCAGGTCGATTTCTTCCGGCGTAGCTACTCCTTTCTCTATGAGCCATGCCGCCTCGTTTATTGCTGGGGCGATTAGCCTGAGTTCATCGAACTTCGCCCCAGCTCTAACACTAACTTCATTTCTCTTCCCCTCACTCCAATCGTAGAATCCCTTTCCGCTTTTCTTGCCCAGATGCCCTTCTTTGAAAAGCCTTACAAATGGTGGAGCTGGCCTATAGCTCTCTCCTAGGGTTTCTTGGAAATACTCGAGGACGTGGTAGCTAACGTCAATGCATCCACCACCAAGCAAATCATGAAGCTCGAAAAGACCCATAGGCAAACCCATCTTGTACTTTACAGCAGAATCGATCTCTTCCACGTTCCCTTCTCCATTCTCAAGTGCCCAGGCAGCCTCATTCGCCATCGTAACAAAAATCCTGTTCACAACGAATCCTGGAACATCCTTCCTAACATGGATGATAACTCTGTTGAGCTTTTTTGAGAGATCATCTACGATCTTTACGACATCCTCAGATGTTTTCTCCCCCCATACAATCTCCACAAGTCTCATGTATTTTGGAGGATTAAAGAAGTGGAGCCCGATAACTTTCTCAGGCCTCTTAATATATTCTGCAAGCTTTGATATGCTTAACGAAGAGGTATTCGTTGCAAAAATAGTATGCTCCGGGCAATTCTCTTCGCATTCTTGGAATACCCTGCCCTTTAAATCGAGTATCTCGGGGATCGCCTCGATTATAATATCCGCATCCTTAACCGCCTCTTTTAAGTCTACTACAGGCTTAATTCTTGCAAGGATTTCTCTAGCATCCTCTTTAAGCCTTCCTTTTTTTGCATCCTTTTCCAAACTGGATTTTATTCGCTCATAACCTTTGTTGACCAGTTCTTCATTTATATCTCTGAGAACAACGTTGAAACCAGAGACTGCACATAACTCAGCAATCGCATGCCCCATTGCTCCAGCTCCCAAAACACACACATTTTTGATTTCCATAAAACAAACCTCCTAACAAAGCTTAAATCAAACCTCCAGGTCAAACAGCCTCGTAACCAGCTTTTAAAGCCTTGAGATTTGGATCTCGAAGTTTTTCAGGAAAAACGTCCATTATTGTCTCCTCAAATTTACTGTATTCAATTGGGAGATCGACAAGCTTTGAAAGCATACCAATAACGACCACATTTGTTGCCTGAACCGTTCCAGCAACCTCACTTGCTATTTTAGATGCCTCAACGACTTTTATGTTCTTCGTTATTTTCTCTAGGTTAGATATTATTTCTTCAAGGTTTGGATAGGTCGCTAAACCTGCTGAAACGGTGGTTGGTACTATGCTCCTATTGTTGAGAATCACAAGTGTGTTTTCGTTGAGGTACTGAGCGTATCTCGCGGCTTCAACGGGTTCCAGAGAAACAACAACGTCTGCTCCAGCATACGGTATCAATGGAGAATGTACATCTCCTAACCTTACATGTACCTCAACACTTCCCCCCCTTTGAGCCATTCCGTGGGTTTCTGCCGTCACAACATTCACGCCAGCCCGCAATGCAGCTCTTGCAATGATTCCGGAGGTTGTAAGGATTCCCTGCCCTCCAACACCTACAAGAAGAATGTTTAGTTTGGTCATCTTTCTTAATTTTTGAAAATGAAGTATTTCAATTTTACTAAAACTTTGGGACTCAATGCTCCATTGTCACATACTCTATAGGCCCAAACTTCAAAATCAGAAATTATTTTAAAGATTCCAGCAAGGAAAAGATTATGATTAAAGATGTTGTTAAGGATGCCGTAGGTGAAAAGGTCTTTTTCTTAGGTAACGAAGCGATTGCGAGGGGAGCAATTGAGGCTGGAATCGATGTTTATGCAACCTATCCCGGCACACCTTCTTCCGAGATTTCCGATACACTTTCGGAAGCTTGCAAGCTCCTCGACAAGATGGAGTTCTATATGGAATACTCTACAAACGAGAAAGTAGCCTTTGAGGTTGCGGCAGCGGCTTCGATGGTCGGAAAGCGAGGAATGTGCGCGATGAAGCACGTCGGCTTGAATGTTGCTGCAGACGCTTTGTTCAGCTTTGCTTACGTCGGAGCAAAAGGTGGATTCGTTGTTGTAAGTGCAGATGATCCTACGATGCACAGCAGCCAGAACGAGCAGGATAACAGGTGGTACGGAGAGGCAGCAAAGGTTCCAGTGCTTGAGCCATCATCAATTCCAGAGTCTAAGGAGCTGGTTAAAGAGGCCTTCAAGATTTCCGAGGAGTTCGGTATGCCTGTTATCTATCGCACATGCACGAGGTTGAATCATGCAAGCGGCATAGTGGAGCTTGGAGAGATTCCGGAAAAGAAGCTGGAAAAGGTCGATTGGGAAAGAGATCCTCTTTCCCAAGTCATAGTTCCAGCAATTGCAAGGCAGAGAAAACTCGTAGTCCTTGAAAAAATGGAGAAAATAAAGAAAGCCTTCAACAACTCCCCCTTCAACTGGGTTTTGGATGGAAACAGAAGAGAGGGGGTTATTGCATGTGGGCTCGATTATCCCTACGTTGTCGAGGCTTTGGAAAGGCTTAACGTAAACCTATCTGTGTTAAAGCTCTCAACCGCCTATCCACTTCCAGAGAAGACAATCGAGGACTTTTTGAGCAGGCTGGATAAAATTGCAATTGTGGAGGAGGTAGATCCCTTCGTAGAACTTCACGTTAGGGCCTTGGCCAAAGATTACGGGGTTGAGATTTACGGCAAGTACAACGGATACTTCCCACTTAACTACGAACTCAATATTCCCACCGTTGAGAAGGGAATTGCGAAAATGCTCGGGGTGAAACCTGTCGCAGACTATGACTCAGCCCTTCAGAGGGCTTCAGAAATTCAGAAAATAGCCCCGCCAAGACCACCGGTTTTCTGCCCGGGCTGTCCACATGCAGCATCTTTCTATGCTATAAAGAAAGTCTCTGAAAAATATGGGGGGGCTGCATTGCCAAGCGATATCGGATGCTACACTCTTGGCGTGAACAAGCCCTTCGAAGCTGTGGACATCTGTCTCTGTATGGGAGGGGGAATAGGGATTTCTAACGGATTGGTTAGGGTAGTGAGGAATAAGGTGATTGCAACCGTCGGAGATTCTACCTTTTATCATGCGGCCATCCCAGCTCTCATAAATGCTGTGCATACGAACGCAAACCTGACTTTGATCGTGCTTGATAACTCGACCACCGCTATGACTGGCCACCAGCCGCATCCTGGGATAGTAGAGAGGGGTTGCGGTGTTCAGGCAAAAGCTGTAAGTGTAGAGGAATTGGCCAAAGGACTTGGAGTCGAATTCGTAGAAGTTGTCAGACCTTACAACATCAAAAAGTTGGAAGACACGATTAAGAGAGCCGTTGAGCACGATGGGGTTTCGGTGATAGTTGCAAAACAGCTCTGCGCAATCCTCTGGAACAGACAGAGGAAGTCAAAGGGAATAGAGATAAGACCTTTTGAAGTACTAGACAACTGCAATCTCTGTCTTGAATGCGTTAGCTCCTTTGCATGTCCAGCTATAATCTATGATGGAGAGAAGGTCTGGATAGATGCAACACAATGTGCTGGCTGTGGTGTTTGTGCAAGGGTTTGTCCCGGGGATGCGATAAAACCAAAGAAAAAGGGCGGTTGAAAATCGGTTGAAGATGGAAGTGGAGATCGGTCAAGAGTAATAAGGATTAAGAAATTTAAGAATTAAAAATAAATTTTGAATTGTTCCTTTATTTTCCTTTATTTTCCTTTCCACTCTGGTTTTCTTTTCTCAAGAAAAGCCCTCAAGCCTTCGACGGCATCTTCCGTCTTTATAAGCTGAGAAAGATAAATGTCATTGATTATATGGCTCTTAACGTCGAAGCAGAGTGCAAGAGAACTCTTAAATGCTTTTTTGGTTATCTTCAAGGCTATCGGGCTTTTTTCCACCAATTTCTCGACGAACTTTTTTACTTCTTCGTCGAATTCCTCATCTGGATAAACGCGGTTCACAATCCCCATCTCCTTCGCAGCCTTTGCATCGAAGTTATCTCCTGTTATGATTAGCTCAAAAGCACTCTTCGCAGCAATTGTATGGGGGAGTATGGCCAGAGATATGGGAGGATAATGGGCAAGCACTATCTCAGGGTTTCCAAGCTTTGCTGTCTCGGAAGCGAGGATAATATCACATGCCAAAGGAATCTCAAATCCCCCACCTAATGCAACCCCTCTTATGGCCGCTATGGTTATTTTCTCGGATTTCAGGATTGTCTCTATAAGCTTGGTGAATTTTTCGATCATCTCAGGGGCTTTATCCGGGAAATGATCTTTTATCTCAGCTCCGGCACTGAAATGTTTTCCTTCTGCTGTTATAACCGTCACAATAGTATCTTTTTTTTCTATCTCTTCCAAAGCATCGATCATTTCTTGCATTGTTTTTATATCGACAACGTTTAAAGGTGGTTTAGAAATCCTGAGCCAAGCGACTTTCCCATCATACTCTACCTTAATATTTTCGAAATCCATGGTTGACTTGCTTTTTATTTCATATTTAAAGATTAGGATTTTTGGTTTGAAATTAAGTAGAATTGGAGTAGAAAAGAATATTGATCTTTTAGGTCACAAAAATTTAATCTTTCCTAAAAATAAAAAAATTGGCGTTACTCAAGTTCTGCTCCACACTCCAGACAGTACTTTGAATCTTCAGGCAGATATTTGGCTCCGCATTTCGCACATCTCTTTCTGTATGGTCCGAAGGGGTATCTTGGATCTCCACCCTTTGCAATGAAATCTCTAATCTCTCTCATCTCTGTCTTTCTCTTCTCCTTAAATGACCACAGTCCTTCAGTCGGCTCCACAGAGCCGATGTTAAGGGAGAACCAAGCTTTACCATGCTCCCAGGTAAGTCTCCAGACGAGATCCCTCCACCAGTTGAGGTGGACTTTAAAGTACCACAGGCTTGAAGGTGACAGATCGAGCATTCTGTCGATGTATTCTTTCACCTTATCATCGAGTTTATCTTGTGGAACAACCTCATTTACCACTCCCCATTCCAAGGCGGTTTTCGCGTCTATCTCGCCACTGAGCATCACAATTTCTGCGGCTCTCTTCAGCCCCATATGTAGGGGTAACCACTGTGACAGACCACCGATGGAGGTCATTCCGACTCTTGGGCCAGGAGAGATAAATCTAGCGTTTTCTGAAGCGATCGCAAGATCGCATGCTGAAACGAATTCGAAGCCACCACCGGCAGTAACGCCATTGACCCTCGCAATCACAGGCTTACCGCAGTGCAGTATCATGTCAAAAACTCTCCCATAGATCTCCCCCCATTTCCAGAAGTCCCACGGTTTCTTGTTGTACTCTTCCGCATACTCATGTACATTTCCCCCTGTGCAAAATGCCTTATCGCCCACCCCACTAAGGACGATGAACTGCACATCATCATCGAACATCGATTTCTCGATTGCATCGACCATTTCTCTCAGCGTCGTCAGGGTATAAGAGTTGTATTCTTGGGGGCGGTTTATGGCAATCAGTGCTGTGTGCTCGTACCAATTTTTATCATATATGATCTCTTTATACTCCGATTCTCCAGACATAAATTTTTAAAGAATTTATCATGGATTTAAATCTTGCGAAATTTTCTGAAAAACAGTGTCCAGACAAAGTTGGATAGAATTTAGGTAAAATTGGGTAAAATTCATTTTTTAAACTTCTTAGAAGCGATTAAAGCAGCCCCAAGCGCTCCAACGATCTGAGGCTCATCGGGAACTTTTATTTTATGCTTTATTTCGTTCTCTAGTGCTTTGACAACTCCCTTATTCTTCGCAACCCCTCCAGTCATTATGACATCATCCTCTATACCCACCTGCCTAATCAGTCCGCTTACCCTCTTTGCGATCGCCTCGTTCAGCCCTGCGACTATGTCTTCAGGCTTGTTTCCAGAGGCAATCAGCGAAATAACTTCTGATTCAGCAAATACTGTGCAAGTGCTGGTGATAGAAACCTTGTTTTTCGACTTGAAAGCAGCTTCCACCATTTCATCCATCTCCATCCCAAGCACGCTCGCCATAACTTCGAGAAATCTGCCTGTTCCAGCAGCACATTTGTCGTTCATCGTGAATTTTACAACCTTTCCATTGTCATCGAGTCTCATCACCTTGGAATCTTGCCCTCCAACATCTATGACTGTGTGACAGTTCGGAAAAAGATGCTTTGCTCCGTTAGAATGGCACGTTATTTCAGTTATCTTTTCATCGGCAAGCGTAGTCACAGCTAGGTTTCTTCCATATCCTGTCACGATGGAATAGGCAATATCGTTCTCACTCAGCCCCGTTTTCTCTAAACACTCTTCATATATCCTCTTTCCAACTTCAACTATGTTGGCTGTCGTCCTTTTGATCAAGTATCCAATTATCTTCTTTTCCTCATCGATTATGCATATTTTTGTGGCAAGAGAGCCAATATCTATCCCTGCAAAGTACATTTTTTCACCTGAATTTGTTTCTTTAGGATAGGTTGCAGCAGTATATTACTTTATTTTTTGGGGGTTTTGTTTTGTGATTTACTATCTTTGTCTCTGTTTTTGTTTTTAGATTTTAGTCTAACCAGAGCATGGTGGATAAATCAAATAAATCAAAAATTAAAAATCAAAAAATCAAAAAATTCTTATCCTTTTTCCAGTAAGAAAATTTGCTAAGGCTTTATAAGGTGATAGAATGATGAAGTACAATCTCAACCTCCTTTCAATTCTCAGAAGAGCCAATGAACTTTACCCAAAAAAGGAGATCGTCACAAAGGAAGAGGATGGAGAAATCTTCCGATACAATTATTCGGAGTTTTACAAGAGAGTTTGTAAGCTTGCGAACGCTCTTGAGGATCTTGGAATAAAAAAAGGAGATAAAGTAGGTACTCTATGTTGGAACACCCATCGTCATCTTGAACTCTATTTTGCTCCCTCTTGCATGGGAGCAGTTTATCATACTGTAAACCTAAGACTCTCTCCCGAGCAAATCGCCTATGTAATCAATCATGCTGAAGATAGGATTCTCTTTCTGGACAGCGATCAAATTGCGGCGGCAGAGAAAATCCATGAAAAACTCAAAACCGTTGAAAATTTCGTTATCGTTGGAAAAGAAAAGGATTACGAGACGTCTTTTCCCTCAATATCATATGAAAAACTTATTTCAGGAGAGAAGGGTAGCTATGACTGGCCAGATATAGATGAATGGAGTCCTGCGGGCATGGCTTATACCTCTGGCACTACAGGATTGCCGAAGGGGGTAATCTACACCCATCGGGGTTTGGTTCTCCACACGTTAGCAATATCTCTGCCTGATGGAATGAACATGAGCGAGAGAAGGGTGGTTATGAATGTCGTTCCAATGTTCCACGTGAATTCGTGGGGAATTCCCTTCGCAGCCACGATGGTTGGAGCGAAACAGGTTTTTCCTGGACAACATCCAACGCCAAAGGATTACGTTGAGCTGATTCAGAGCGAGAAGGTGGATTTCATCGCTTGCGTTCCTACTGTTTGGTACATGATCTATCAGTTTCTGAAAGAGAACGAAGGTTATGATATAAGTAGCTTGAAAGAGTCTTATACTGGCGGCAGTCCACCACCTGCTTCACTTCTAAAGGCTTTTAAAGAGGAATTTGGAGTAACCATAATTCATACTTACGGCCTAACAGAAACAACACCCGTTCTGACTGTTAACAGGCCAAAAAGCTATATGGAGCTGGAAGAAAATGAATACTACAACCACATGAGGAGGCAAGGCCTTCTGCTACCCCTACTTGATTTCAAAATCAGAATCATAGGAGAGGAAGAAAATGTAGGAGAACTTCTGATAAGAGGTCCTTGGATTGTAGCTGAATATTATAGAGACGAGGAGAAGACCAAGGAGAAATTCGTTGACGGATGGTTCAGAACGGAAGATATAGTGGAGCTGGATGAAGAGGGATATATAAAGATAGTTGATAGGGCAAAAGATCTGATAAAGAGTGGTGGTGAATGGATTTCATCCATCGAGCTCGAAAATCATCTGATGCTACATCCGGCAATAAAGGAGGCTGTTGTTATCGGTATACCCCATCCCAAGTGGCAGGAGAGGCCGGTAGCCTTTGTTTCTTTGGAAAAAGAGAAGAAAATTGATAAGGAGGAAATAAAGAAATTCCTTTCTGAGAAATTCCCCAAATGGTGGTTGCCGGATGAAATTATATTTGTAGATGAGATTCCAAAGACCAGTGTTGGTAAATTCAATAAGAGAGAGTTAAAAGAAAGGTACAGAGAATACTTTGAAAGTCTTTGATTTGGGCAAGAATATTTTAGTGGATATTTTTGGCTGAAAGGTTAATCTAAACCAGCATCAGGTCACAAAAGTAAAAGCCATCTTGAAGTACGGTTTCTCCAATTTTAAAGGGGATTCTGCTCTTGAATATCGGACCATCGTATACAAAGGAATGGAATTCTCCATTTTCGCCACAAGGATCGACATTTGGTGGAAGCTCTTGCAAAAAGTCCTCATCGTAAATTCTACCGACAAAGCTCTCATCGAGAAACTTTGAATCTATACAGGTAATAATCGCCTTAAAACCAAGATCTATGAATTTTTGAGCTAGTTTTGCTGTATCTCTGCCCCATAATGGAAATATTCCTTTTATACCAATCTTCTTCAAGTTCTCTTCCCTGTATCTTCTTACATCTTCAAGGAAGATATCTCCGAAAGCCATGTATGGTACCTTTTCACGATACCTCTCCAGAACTTCCTTCATCTTAGCTTCATACTCTTCATTTGAAGCGTTCTTTGATATCAAAATCTTCTCAAGAGGAAATCCAAGGGATTCTGCCTGTTTTTCAAGGAGAGCCACTCTCACTCCGTGCATGCTTATTCTTTCATAATCCTCGGTTACCGTTGTAAGTAAGGCAGCCACTTCATGGCTTTTCTCAATCTCATATAAGGTCAAAGCGCTATCCTTCCCACCACTCCAGCCGATAAGGATTTTGGTCATGTATTACCCCCATCATTAGAAGCTTATCAAGATTATCTAAATTTAGAGTCATAAACATCATTATCTGCTTAAAAGTTTACCATATATATGAGCAAAATAGGCATTGATTGTTTGTACAGGTAGTTTTATGTTAGGGGATTTTATCGGCTTGCAGTTAGAAGTTTTTTAATTCTCTGAAGATTTTTTACATCTCCACTGCTATCTACTAATTTTGAACTTTTTAAATGTTACATCGCACTTAGATGTTACATTGCACCGACTTTTCTTTGCTCTTCATCTCTAAGCTCTCTTCTTAGTACTTTTCCAACCTTTGATTTTGGTAGAAAATCTCTAAATTCAATGTATTCTGGAACTTTATAGGGAGCTAGTCTTTCCCTACACCATCTTATTAATTCTTGGGCGGTCACTCCTCTAGCATCCTCTTTAAGAACTACAAAGGCTTTAACTCTTTCTCCAACCTTTGGATCACGTACACCCACGACACTTGCAGCTATAACTGCTGGATGATCTTGTAACACTACTTCAACTTCGGATGCTGCGATTCTATAGCCTTTATATTTAATTATGTCTTTTCTTCTATCAACAAAATAGATTTCTCCGTCTTTTACAACCACATAGTCCCCTGTCCTGCACCAGATTCTGTCATTCAGTTTAACGTATGTTTCTGCAGTCTCATCGTCTCTTTTCCAATATCCAGGAGTTGGGAAGTCTGCTGAAACTATCAGCTCTCCCGGGTCATCATTTTGTACCGGTTCAAGAGTTTCTGGGTCTACTAACATTATATATCTCCCGGGGATGGGTGGCCCAACACTACCCATCTTTGGTTCACGACTAACATCTGTTACGGAGATACAAACCGTCTCCGTAGATCCGTAAACCTGATGGAGAGGTATACCAAACTTTTCTTTCCATCTGTTGTAAACCTCCTTTGGCAAAACATCTCCTGCGCTCCAGCAGATCTGCAAGGAGGAGATATCGTACATGTCTAATCTATCATGCTCTAAAATCATTCGATAAAGGGTTGGAACTCCAGCAAAAAGCGTTGCTTGGTATCGTTGGATATGGTCAAGTATAGCGTCGATATTGGGTTTGGGCATTATTATAGCCGTGTTTCCTTTGTGTAATACCGTAGAAAAAAGCATATCGATACTAAACATATGGAAAAGTGGAGTTACAAGGACAAGTACGTGTTCTCTTTCTCTGATATTTTTGTAGAATTCTCTCATGCCTATGATTCCACTGAGTAGATATGAATGGGTATGGGGGACCCCTTTTGGCAATCCTGTAGTTCCACCTGTATAAAGCAATTCGGCCAGATCTTTATTTGGATTGATCTCAACTTGAGGGGGATTAGGAGAATTTTTGAGTAATTTACCAAAAAAGTAAACATTCTCTTCTTTTGAAATGTTCCCGGTCGGAATCCTGTCAAACATCCTTCCGAGAATCCTTTTCCACGATGGAAGCATTTCAGCCACATTTGTAATGATTACCTTTTCAACGTCTGTCTCGGGAAGGACGGACACAACATAACCAAAGTTGGTGTCCATACAAATGACGACCTTGGCTTCGGAATTGTTGAGCATATATTTGATTTCAAATGGCGTATAAATGGGTGAAACTGGAACTGGAACCGCTCCTATCTTTTGAAGACCCAAATACGCAATAACATACTGTGGGGAATTTGACACATATAATAAAACCCTATCTCCTTTTTTTACCCCCATTTCATGAAGAGAATTTGCAAACCTGTTTATTAATTCAAGGAGATCGGCGTAGGTAAAATTTTTACCGAGATATACGAGAGCTGACTCTTTTGGGTACTTATTGCACATCTCCTCAAATCTTGTTAGCAGCCATCTCTCTTCCTGCGTAAGTTTTGCGACCTGTTGATTAAGATCCATATAATCCATATAATCAGTTATCAATAGGTAAATATATCATTTTTGATAATGAAAAATGACGAAAAAATTTTTAAAAGTTGATCGCCTATTTTATGTATGAATTATAAGGGAGCTTTAGTAGTTGGGGCGATTCTAGCCCTCCTTTTAGTTGCCGGTTGCGCAGCCCCGGAAGAGGCTAAGAAAGAAAAAGAACCGATTATTATAGGAATGCCCTTGCCAACAGCTTACGTGTACGGTTACGGGCCAGAACATGCTGCAAAACTTGCTGTGGAAGAGATTAATGCGAAAGGGGGAGTTAAGGTAGGGGATGAATATAGGCCACTTAAATTGGAGATTATCGATACACGTGATCTCGAACCGGGAGTTCCGGTAACGGATGCTCTTGCAGCGATTGAAAAGTTAATTCTGGAGAAAAAGGTCAATGTTTTGGTTGGCGGCCCTGCAAGATCCGAAGCTGCCCTTGCTGCAATGGATATTTCAGCTAAGTATAAGGTACCGACAATAATCTCTACGGGTGTTTTAACGCCTGCGTATCATAAAAGGATAGAGGAAAATTATGAGAAATACAAATATTGCTTTAGATTGAACTCTTTTGCCGTTCCTTTGGCGGTAGAAAATGTCGAAATTCTAGAAGACCTCAAAAGCAACTACGGTTATGATAAGGTTTACGTAATGGTTCAGGATGTTGAGCATGCAAGAAAGTTTGGAGAAGTTATTGCAGGATTGCTGGAAAAGAAGGGTTGGAAAATCGTAGGTTTTGACAAATTCCCGACAGGCACAACAGATTTCTCTGCCAGCTTGCTGAAAGCCAAGACTGAAGGAGCTCAGATACTTCTTATACAGATGGATATGCCGGAGAGCACCATTCTATTAAAGCAGTGGACCGATATGAAAATGCCTGCAATTCCCATAGGCTTCATTGCTGCAGCCCAGGAACAGAAAGCTTGGGAGGCGACTGGTGGAAAAATAAATTATTTGATTGTCAGTTCAGGAGCTTTTATTGGAAACGCAGAGGTCAATTATGAACCAGCCATGAAATTCTACAAGGATTATGAGAAAAGATGGGGTTTCCCACCTGAGGCCCATGGAACCTCCTCAACCTACGCGGCCATTTACGCTGTGGCTGCTGCCATTGAAAAGGCAGGTACGTTAGATTCAGATGCAGTTGTAAAGGCTTTAGAGGAAATAGATCTAAAAGGTACTCCTGTAGGAAGAATAAAATTCGATCCGAAGTCCCATCAGGTGGTTGTTGCTAAAAATCCAGAGGAAGGAGTCGTTGACTGTTGGTTCCAGTGGCAAGATGGTGTTAGGGCTACAATTTACCCACAATCAGTGGCAATTGCTGAGGTAAAACTCCCACCTTGGATGAAGTAATCTTTTAATTTACATATTTTCTATTTTTTGTGGTGACGATATGCAGGAAATCCTAAATGTGCTTATCTATGGTCTTGTTCAGAGTTCTTATCTTGCTCTAGTTTCTATTGGGTTTTCTCTAACCTATGGTATAAGCAGAATGCCAAATTTTGCTCATGGGGCGCTTTATATCTTAGCAGCATTTATTGTTTGGATCGGTCTTAATGTTCTGGGCTTAACTCATATCTTTTCAATTCTAGTGGCTATATTGATAGCAGCTGGAATTGGTGGATTGTTATACTGGGGTGTTTTGATCAGGGTTAGGGGAATGGAAGCATCAGAAATAATCGCAACCTTCGCTTTATCAATTGTGATTGTTGAATTAATCCGATACTTCGGATTTTTTGGCACCTCATATGGTCTCCCACCCTTTTTTGAAGGTGTTGTAACCATAGGTGGGATCACGATAGACTATCAAAGGATTATAGTTATTGCAACCACCTTCCTTTTAGTGCTGTTTCTTTGGGTTTTCACGCATCACACAAAACTGGGATTAGGTTTTAGGGCCATAGCTCAAGATGAACATGTTGCAATGATGCTTGGGATCGATTCTGATTTGATGGCAGCATTAAGTTTGGCTTTTGGCTCAGCGCTTGCTGCATTAGCGGCTGTTGTATGGACACCAATCACTCAGATAGCTTCTGAAGCGGCTCTCAACGTCTTGTTATATGCGATGATAATCTGCATACTCGGCGGACTGGGAAGCACAATTGGTGTCTTGATTGCCAGCTTAGTGATAGGCTATTCACAGATTCTTACATCAACCCTTATTGGACCAGAATATCAGATGATAGTTCCTTTGGCAGCGATACTGGTAATCCTCATAGTTAAACCCTCTGGAATATTTGGTAAACAGAAAGAACTTGAGGAAAGAGTGTGAAATTATGCATCAAATAAAAGAAGTAGAAGAAAAGGGATTGAGAAAAGAAAGAATAGATAGGCCTATTAAAGCAAGAACTGATGATATTTATTTTCTTTCATCTTTTAGAGAGATTTTATATTTATTAGGTCCAAGAATCGTTCTCATTCTTTTTTTGTTATTATTTCCGGTTTTTTCACCAAACCCATATGTTCTCAGGATTTTTGAGCTAACTTGTGCCAGTGCTATTATCGCGCTAAGCTGGGATTTTCTTGTGAGTTCGGTTGGTTTAGTTTCATTAGGCCATGCTCTCTTTTTTGGACTTGGAGGCTACATAGCAGCATCTTTTTCGGCTTATCTTGGATTTCCAATATTCCTGACAATTCCTATAGCAATGGTTGGTGGAGCAGCAATTTCAACACTTCTTATTCTTCCTTGTCTGAGATTAAGAGGAATCTATTTTGCTCTGGTTACGTTAATCTATCCTTTGCTTTTAGTTAGGGTCATAGAAGCTACTGCGATCCTCGGTGGGACTCTTGGGATAACGGATGTTGAAGGATTTCCTAATTATTTGGTTGAGGTTTATTTAGTTGTTATCGCCCTTCTTATCTCCTTTTTTGGGTTAAGAAGGCTTTTAAATGAAGATATTGGAATGGTTTTGAGGGCGATTAGGGATAATGACCAGATGGTCAGAGCATCAGGGATAAATGTAACTTCATATAGGGCCTTGGGAGTATTCATATCTTCGATGATGACCTCTTTTGCAGGAGCATATGTCGCTCATCTTTACATGTTCGTTGGACTGCCCCATTTCGGCTTGGATTACTCGATCTTTCCGATAGCTGCGACAATTGTTGGAGGAATTGGCACCATATCTGGCCCGCTTATAGGCAGTTTTCTCCTCCTTCCAGCAAGCGAAGCCCTTCGAGCTTTGGGCCCTTTAAGAATCGTATTGTATGCTTTACTACTAGTCGTGTTTATTGTTGGAAAGCCCGAAGGTATAATGAGTTACTTGCAAAGGAAGTACCATCAAATTGAGAGGTGGATCGAGGTATGAAAACCATTCTAAAAGTTTCAAACGTCAGCAAATATTTTGGTGGAGTGAAGGCGTTAGAAAGCGTCTCTTTTGATTTAAATGAAGGTGAGATTTTAGGGATTATTGGTCCAAATGGATCAGGAAAAACCACGCTTGTTAATGTCATAACTGGGTTCTTAAAACCGAACTCTGGGGATGTGATTTTTAAAAATGAAAAAATTACAGGGTTACCACCATACAAAATAGCAAATCTTGGAATAGCAAGAACTTTTCAAAACGTTAGACCGTTTTACCATTTACCTGCTTTTAAGAACCTAATAATTCCTCTATATTCTTCAAGATCGAGAAGGTTTGCTGAAAGTAAGTTTGGAGACAGAGATCATGTGGCTTTGGATTTAATGGAAGATGTTGGATTTGAAAGGGATTCCCCAATTCCTTATAAGGCTGCTGCAGCATTACCTCATGGATACATAAAAAGACTCGAGTTAGCGAGATGTCTAGCGTTGAAGCCCGAGATATTGATCACAGATGAGATTTTTTCAGGTTTGAGTGCTGCTGAAGTTGCAAGTATGGTACCAATTCTTGAAAAACTACAGATGGGTGGCATAACATTGGTCATGGTAGAACACAGGCTTAGAGAACTTTTTAGAATCGCAGATCGTGTGATAGTGCTTGAATACGGCTCAAAGATAGCAGAAGGTAAACCAGATGAAATAGTAGAAAACGAAAGGGTTAAGGAAGCTTATCTCGGTACTGAGGTGGTTTGATGCTTGAAGTAAAGGAGTTAATGGTGTTTTATGAGAATGCACTCGGGGTCAATAACGTCTCTTTAAGCGTTGAAGAAGGTGAGATTGTAGGTGTGTTTGGATCAAATGGAGCGGGAAAATCCACATTAATGTATACTATTTCAGGCATCATCCTTGATGTAAAAAAGAAAGAGGAGATGAGAGGTGGGGAAAGAATAACGATTCTGGGTAAAATCCTTTTTAAGGGAAAAGAAATTACTTTTGAGAAACCAAGTAAAAGGGCTAAAGAGGGTATTGTATTGTGTCCTGAACGGAGGAGAGTTTTTCCAGAGAGTTCAACAATTGAAAATCTCAAAATAGGTGGATATTTGAGAAACAGATCGGAGACAGCAGAGACGATTAATTATGTATTTAAACTCTTTCCTGAATTAAATGATCGCCGAAACATGCCAGCAGGATTTTTGAGCGGTGGTGAGCAGCAGATGCTTGCCATAGGTAGAGCATTAATGGCTAAACCAAAACTCCTTTTGTTAGATGAGCCTTTATTAGGCTTGGCCCCATCCATCCAACAAAGATTGGTAAAAGCGATAGAGGAGATACGAGATGAAGCGGGAATAACCGTTCTAATTTCGGAACAATATGCAAGGCCAATTCTTCCGATTGTAGACAGAGGATATGTGATTGAAAATGGTTCGGTAGCATTTCAAGGGAGTGGAGAGGAGTTAATGGACAATCCACATGTTAAGTCCGCCTACTTTGGTATTTGATTTTTATAAGATGATACTAAAGTGAAGGCATATATTCAGTAATATATATTTATTTCTTTATTTTCAATGATTATGTACAAAAAGTATGATTAATTTATATTTTAATCTTTGAGAATTATTGAAAACATCAATAATATTATCCATATCATTAGGCTCAATTACGTTTTTGAATTCGAGTTTTGTAAAGCATCTATAAAAATATCAGTTTACATTGGAAGAAAAATCAGCAAAAATTATATATGGTGAATCTCTAAAATAGTGCAAAAACTTAACGTGGTTCAAATGGAGGAAAAATTTGATGCAATCGTTGTTGGAGCTGGAGCAGCTGGCTTAGGGGCTGCCTACAGACTTGCAAAAAATGGACTCAACATCGTCTTACTTGAAAGAGGTCAAAGAATAGGAGCGAAAAACGTTTATGGAGGTAGGATATATAGTCATATCTTCGAAAAGGAAATTCCTGAATTCAGGAAAGAAGCTCCAATCGAGAGGTGGGTAAAAAAGGAAAGACTAACGCTGATGAACAGCGATGATGCTGTGACGTTGGAGCTTTTCTCTGATTTCTCTCCTAACGATAGTTTCATTTCGATTCTCTCAAAATTCAATGAATGGCTTGGCAAAAAAGTTGAGGAGGCAGGAGGACTCGTAATTCCAGGGATAAAGGTTGACGATCTCATTATGGAAGATGGAACGGTCAAAGGAATTGTAGCTGGAGATGAAAAACTTTATGCTGATGTTGTAATCGATGCAGAGGGAATTAACCCAATTTTAGCGAGAAAAGCAGGGCTGAGAGATGACTGGAAACCAAATCAGGTGGCAGTTGGGGTTAAAGAGGTGATAAAAATATCTGAAGACAAGATCAATGACATCTTTCAGCTCAACGAGGGAGAAGGTGTTGCAAACCTCTTTTTGGGATATCCAAGCAGCTATGGGTTGGGGGGAGGCTTCCTCTACACGAATAGAGATACAATTTCCTTAGGAGTTGTGGTGAGAGTTGACAGTGCTATCGCCAAGCAGATACCAATTTATGATATTGTAGAGGACTTCAGAAATCATCCTTTTGTTGCCCGACTGCTTAAGGAAGGAAGTCCAATTGAGTATTCAGCACATCTGGTGCCTGAAGAAGGTTTTAACGGAATTCCAAGGAATCTTGCAGGCAATGGAATCTTACTCGCCGGAGACGTGGCTGGCTTCGTGCTAAACAGAGGGATAACGATTAGAGGCGTAGACTTGGCTTTTCTCTCTGGTTTGATTGCGGCAGAAACAGTAAAGGAAGCTCATGAGGCTGGAGACTTTTCAAGAACAAGTCTTAAAGCTTATGAGGAAAAGCTTAAAAATTCGATTGTACTCAGCGAACTGGAGACATTCAAGAGAACCTCAACTTTGCTGGGAAATCTTAGATTCTACGAAACCTATCCACAAATCCTCTGTGAGATTTTGAAAGAAGCGTATACAGTTGGAGAGAGTTCCAGAAAGGTGTATCCAATTTTAAGAGAGAAAATGAAGGGCAGGCTTTCTCTCTTTACGTTGATAAGGGATGTTATTTCGGCGGTGAGGAATTTATGAGTGATGTAGATGTGGGCGAAAAACTAGGTGAAAAGGAAAAACCAGGTGAAAAACCAGGTGAAAAACCAGGTGAAAAACTATCAATTGAAGCAAGACTGGGCTTAGTAGCCTTCACTATAGACAGTGAAGCTCACATAAAAGTGAAGGAAGAAGTATGTAAAGAATGCAAGCTTAGATACTGTCTTTTCGTATGTCCAGCCAAACTGTATACTGAAGAAGACGGCGAGATCAAATTTAATTACGAGGGCTGTCTTGAGTGCGGGACATGTAGGATAGCCTGTCCGCAAGATCTGGACTGGAACTACCCCAAAGGAGGTTTTGGGGCACACTATCAATATGGGTGAGAGAATGCATACCTCAAAAAATTTTTGCCCGATTAATTTTTTTAAAATTCCGAAAGGTTTAAGAATTAGGCTGTATGAAAGATTCAAAGTAAATTTAGCAAATTTTGAGGTGGTTTGAGATGGAGAGAATTTTGGAGTATCCGAAAGACCCAATAATAACCTTTTCGAAGGAGGAAGAGCTCTTTAGGCAGATGGTGAGAGAATTCTGTGAGAAGTATATCGAACCCAACTGGATTGAAGTTGATAAGGCTGCTGAAAAGGATCCGATGAACATGCCTCTCGATCTAATCAAAAAGATGGGTCAACAGGGATTGTTCTGCATCCCATGCAGCGAAGAATACGGAGGACAAGGAGGAACCTATACCATGGCAACCATAGCAACTGAAGAAATTGCCTATTCAGATCCATCTGTTGCATTAGCCGTCTATGCATTGCTGAACAACGGCTGGCCCTTCGCCTTAGAGCTTTTTGGCAGCGAAGAAGTGTGCCAGGAAATTTTGCCAGAGGTTGCAAGGGGAAATGCCTTCTTTGGAATAGCCTCAACCGAGCCGCAAGGAGGTTCTGATGTTGCAGGCATAAGAACAACTGCAACCAAGAAGGGAGACGTCTACGTTTTCAACGGAGAGAAAGCTTATATCAGCGGAGTTGGAGAAGTGCAGAAACTCCCCTGGGGTGGAGGGTGGTTCCTTATAGCGAGAACTGGAGGAGAAGGACACCAGGGTCTTTCAGCCTTCGCTTTCTTGGCTAGAAAGAACGGAGAACTCAAGGAAGGTTGGAATCCAACTCTCTATGAGGACATCGGAAGACATGGATTGACTACAGGCGGCTTCATAATGAACGACTTCGAACTCGAAGCGAAATACCTCATCGGTGAGGAAAACAAAGGCTTCTACCACGTGATGGAAGGATTCAACTTGGCAAGAATAGTTGTTGCTGCAGCTACAATAGGGGCTGCCCGATGGCTGCTCGAGAGAGCGGTTGAATGGTTCAGGAGCAGGAAGCTTTTCGGCAGAAACATCTCGTCCTTCCAGGGAGTAAGCTTCAAGTTCGCAGAACTCTATGCGAGATGGGAAGCTGCTCGCTACTTCGTTTACAGAGCTTCGAGACTGGCAGACAAGATATACATGGAGAAGGATCCAAGCCTGAACCCCAAGGATTTGAACGTGCCGGTTGCCTTAGCAAAGAACTATGGGCCAGAGACATGCGTTGATCTGGCAGAAGAGGTAATGAAATGGTATGGAGCTTATGCATTCACAAAGGAAGCTCCGATTTTCAGAGCCTGGCTTGGGCCGTTCTCCTATGTTATCGGGGCTGAAGGGGCTCAGAACATAATGAAGGTTATCATTGCAAGAGATCTGATCGGTAAAGAGTTTATCCGGTAGTTTAATCAAAAAGGTGAAGACGGATGGACATCATAGTCTGCGTCAAACAATCATACGATGTACAACAGCTCAAATTCGATCCTAAGACAGGAGAACCGATGCTTGCTGGAGCTCCAAGGAAAATGAGTGACATGGACAGAAGGGCGCTTGAAGAAGCTCTGAGGATCAAAGAAAAAGTTGGGGGGACTGTTAAAACTGTTAGTGTAGGCCCTCCTGAGACTAGAGATGTGGTCAAGGAAATCTACGCAATGGGAGCGGATGAGGCATTCGTTGTTACTGACATGAAACTTGATAAAGCGGATTCAGATTTGACAGCTAAAATAATTGTGGAGGCTATAAAAAAGATCGGAAATTTCGACCTAATCCTCGCTGGAGCAGCATCAACCGATGGCTATAGCTGGCAGATTCCTGCGAAAGTTGCTGCCTTGCTGGATTTACCATTCTTCCCTAATGCCATTTCGCTATCGGTTAACGGTGAGTTAGTCGCTGAATGCGATCTTGGAGAGGCAATTTACAAGTACAAAGCTCCTCTCCCATCGGTTGTTTCAGTCTCACTTGAGATAAACGAACCAAGGATTCCGACACTTTCCGCCATCCTTAAAGCCTCTAGGAAACAGTTCACAGATTTCTATATCAAAGATCTTGGAATCGATATTGTAACGGAGCTTGAAGTGAGGAAGGTGACGATGCCAAAGGTCGAAAGGAAGAACATGGTCGTTGAGGCCACCGACCCATCGAAGATGGAAGACGAGATAAAGAAAATCCTTGATGAGTTGAGGAAGGAGAACATTCTCTAGGGTGATATCATGGAGGTAATGGTTTATTCGGAAAATGAAAAGCTCTTCAAAGAGCTTGTTACGGCTGCTGTACAATTAAACGCAAGCAAAATAACTTCTGCTGTCATCGGTTCTAAGGAAGATGCAGAAAAGGCTGCGAAGTACACAGACAAAGCATTCTTCGTTGATTCTTCACAGCTTGGAGAGTACAAGCCAAAAGAGTATGCTGAAGCACTACACAGTATCGTGAAAGCATCGGATCCACAAGTTCTGCTTATTGGAGGAACTCACAAGGGTAATGCTTTAGCTGCCATACTTTCTGTGAAGTTGGGCGAACCATCTGTAACGGAGGTATCTGAGCTTAAGGTTACCGAGGAAGGTCTAATAGTGTTAAGGAGCGCCTTTGGCGGAGTTGCAGTTGCAGAAGTTAGAGTGGGGAGGAAGCTTTTTACAAAAGTAGCCTCCCCGAAGATTGCTTGTGTTAAACCCGGGTTCTTCACACCCGCAGAGGAGTCAAAGAATGGAGAAGTCGAGAAGATAAATGTGGACGTCAAATCTTCTATAGAGGTCTTAGAGGTTAAAAAGAAGGAAGCAGGAGTGGGGCTTGAAGACGCTGACGTTGTTGTTGTGGCAGGGAGAGGGGTGAGGAAGAAAGAAGATCTTTCACTTATTGAAGAACTTGCAAAAATCTTGGGTGGAGTTGTCGGTGTTACCAGACCGCTTTCAGCCGACCTTCATTGGGCCCCAACCTGGGTCGGAATGTCGGGTATTCCAATAAAACCGAAGCTCTATGTTGGGATCGGTGTCTCGGGACAGATCCAGCACGTGGCTGGCATAAGAAACTCGAAGATAATAATGGTGGTGAACAACGATCCGAAAGCTCCGATTTTCGAGCATGCAGACTATGGGGTTATAGGAGATCTATACCAAGTTGTTCCAAAGCTGATAGAAATGCTCAAGTCCTAAGATCACTAATTTTTTCTTTTCCTTTCTTAAAAACTGAAGATACATCTAAAAATCCCGCATATGTTTTTGTGAACTGTGATTATGTTTAATTTTTTATATGTATATTTTTTTCAAAAAAGTTTGATATGCTATAGCATATCATTAAAAAAATTTATATAACATTATAGATAATGTAAAAATGATGAAAGCGTTTGTTATGAAAAAGGTAGGGGAAGTAGGGTTCATAGACAAGCCCATTCCAGAGCCAGGACCATACGATGCCCTTATAAGGACAACAAAGGCTTTGATCTGTACCTCTAACATCCACGAAGTTCATGGAAGGGTAAAGGCGATGCTTGATAAGAAAAATGTCACCCTTGGTCATGAGGCTGTTGGAATTGTAGAGAAGGTTGGATCACATGTTAAGGTATTCAAGCCTGGGGATAGAGTTGCTTTAGGGGGTAAGACACCAAACTGGCTTGATCCAATTTCTCAGACAGGTCATTCATCTCATGCGGGAGGACCAATGGGAGGGCACGAATTTGAACTAAAGAGGGACGGTGTATTTGCAGAGTACTTTTTGGTGACTCAAGCTGACGGAAATCTTGCTCATATACCTGATTCTGTTGCTGATGAAGCAGCGGTCTTTGCAGGAGATATAGTCACAACTGGAATTGGAGGAGCTGAAAACGCTCATATACCGCCTGGAGGCATTGTAGCTGTTTTTGGGGCTGGGCCTATAGGTTTAATGTGTGTAAGAGGGTGCAGATTACTCGGTGCTGGGCTTGTTATAGCCGTTGAAACGATACCAAAGAGGAAAGAGCTCGCAAAATACTATGGTGCAGATGTGGTAATAGATTTTAAAGAAGAAGATCCGGTTGAAAAGATAATCTCACTAAGTGAGGGTGGTTTGGGAATAGATTCCGCCATCGAGGCTGTTGGAACTCAGATAACCTTTGAGAGTTGTGTCAAGGTTACAAGACCAGGAGGTACGATCTCTAATATCGGATACCATGGAGGTAGAGAATACGTGAACATTCCAGTTGAGGCTTGGGGTGGCGGAATGGCCGAAAAAACGATTACCACAATAATGAGTCCTGGTGGAAGAGAGAGACTTACGAGGATGCTTAGGCTAATTGAGAATGGAAGGGTAGATCCCACAAAGCTCATCTCCCATAGATTCAAGTTCGATGACATTGAAAAAGGATTCAGACTTGTTGAAAGCAAGGATCCTGATGTGCTCAAAGTTCTGATTGATTTCGAATGACTCTATTGAGTTGAAATTAAGTTGAAATCGAATCAAAATCAAAAAAATTATCTATTCGAGTATATAACAATAAATCATGCAGGAGAGGTATCCCATGGAAACGAAACCTTGGAAGAGGTGGTATCCTTATATAGGCTGGCCAGAGGATATTGAAGAGCCTAGAGAAACCCCTCCAGAGGTGCTCAGGAGGATTGCACAGGAATATCCCGATAAAGATGCAATAGTCTTTTATGGAAACGTTTTGACGTATTCAGAGTTTTATGAGAACGTTTGCAGACTCGCAAATGCCTTTAAAGAGCTTGGTATGGGAAAAGGAGATAGAGTCTCCTTTTTCATGCCGAATTGTCCGCAGTTCAACATCGGCTACTTTGCCTGTCTTACGAATGGAATGATCTCCGTCCATACAAACGTGATGTACACACCGAGGGAGCTGGAATATCAGCTCAACCATGCTGGTGCAAAGGCCATAGTTACTCTTGACGTGATGTATGATAGGGTTGAAGCTATTAGAGACAAAACCGGGCTGGAACATGTTATAGTTACAAGTCTTAGAGATTTCCTTCCGAAATCTTCACAAAGATTTATTGAATTCAGAAATGAAAAGGTTCTTAGGGAGAAAGAAGGAGTTCATCTCTTTACAGATCTTCTTAAAAGTTCTGCTAAACCTCCGGAAATTCAGGCTGGGTTAAACGATGTTGCATCGCTAACCTATACCGGTGGCACGACCGGATTGCCTAAGGGGGCTGTCTACACCCACAGGAACATAATGATCGATGCAGAGATATTCTCCATAATGCTTGATGTTAAGAAGGAGAAAGATGTTTTTTCTGGCTTAATGCCAATGTTTCACGGGAATGGAATCTGGAATTCGAACATGAACATATTTTACAATGCATGTACGGTGGTCCTCTTTCCGTATTTCGATCCCGGAGATCTGCTTAAGGCCATAGAAACCTACCGCATAAGCCAGATCCATTGTGTTCCAACTCATCTTGTTGCCCTCGTTAACCATCCGAGGGTCAAAAGCTTCGATTTGTCGTCGGTGAGAGTTATAAGCGTTGGATCAGCTCCCGTTCCAATTGAATTATTGCATAAGGTTAAGGAGTTGATGCCCGATTGCACTGTTATAGAGCAGTGGGGTTTGACTGAAGCTGCGATAATCGGAACGAGTAATCCCGTGCATGGGATCATAAAAGTTGGAAGTGCAGGCTTACCAGTGCCATCGGTTGAAATCAAGATAACTGACAGCAACACCGGCGAGCATCTACCCCTAGGGGAGGAGAATGTTGGGGAGATAGTACTCAGAAGCAAGAAGATAATAAAAGAGTACTGGAATGATCCTGAAAGAACTAAAGAGAGCATAAGGGATGGTTGGCTTTACACAGGTGATATAGGGTACATGGATGAGGATGGCTATGTTTACATTGTAGACAGGAAAAAGGACATGATCATCGCCGGAGGCTACAACATCTATCCAGCTGAGGTTGAACAAGTGCTTTATACCCATCCTAAAGTCAAGGAATGCGCAGTAATTGGAGTGCCGGATCCTTATAGGGGTGAAAACGTTAAGGCGTTCATTGTTCTAAAAGAAGGGGAAACGGCCAGCGAAGAAGAGATAATAGAGTTCACAAAACAGCATCTTGCAAAGTATAAGGTTCCAAGGATCATCGAGTTCAGGGAAGAGCTGCCGAAGTCTCCAGTGGGTAAGATTCTGAGAAGGGTTCTTAAAGAAGAGGAGCTGAAGAAGGCAAAAGGCTAAAGAATGCTGGCAAAAAAGGTAGATAGGATGGAAAAGATTGAGAAAGTTGAGAAGATCGATGCTCTATACAATTTTTTTCTTACCCGAAGCTTGCTTAGAAAATACAAAGAGAATGGAAAGAAAATCATAGCTTCGCTCTGCAATAACGTTCCTGAGGAGATAATTCATTCTATGGGAGCTGTTCCTGTTAGATTGCTTGGACTGGCAAAGTCCACAGAGCTTGCAAGTGCGAAGATCCCCACATGGCTTTGCCTCTATTCGAAGAGGCTTATGGAAGATGGGCTCAGAAGAGAATTCGATTTCCTCGATGGTATAGTTGGGATGACATCCGACGACACGAAAACCCATCTTTTTTCTGCTTACAGCTTTTATCTCAAGCCAGGGTTCTCCTATCTGATCCAGATTCCGTATGTGAGGGATAAGAGTTCCATTGAATTCTTTGAAAAGGAGCTGAAGAGGTTTGTAGAAAAATTTGAATCCTTCTTCAATACCGAATTCAGCGAAGAAAAGCTTGGGGAGTCTATCGAAATCTATAACAGATTCAGGGATCTACTAAACGATCTTTCGAGGCTGAGATGGGAGGATGAGCCGAAAGTTTCAGGTGAGGAGTGGCTTAAGATTTTACTCGCAAGCACGAGCATGCTTAAGGAAGAGTTAATCGAGCATCTCGAAGACATACTGGAAAAAGTGAATGATTCAGAGGGTTACAAAGATTACAAGCTCAGAATACACCTTTCAGGTACGGACTTCTACGATGTGGAGATCGTGAAGATGATTGAGGATCTCGGTGGAATAGTTGTTTCGGATGATCTTTGCACATCTTCTGGATATTATATAGGTAATGTAGGCGGAAGAACTCTGAGAGATCTGGCAAGGAGGTATCTCACTCAATCAGCTTGCGTTCTTACAGCCAGACTCGAACATCTGTCTATCGAGGACAGATTGAATTTCATCATGGAAAGGATAGGAGAAAGCAGAGCTAATGCCATCGTGCTTTTAAAGGATAGGGGTTGCGAGATATGTGGCCATCAATGCCCATTCATCCTCCAGGAGTTTACCGATATCCCAACACTTGTTCTCGATCTGGATACCCCATATCCAACTGAGCAACTGAAGACGAGAGTTGAGGCTTTTGTGGAGTCGTACGGGTGATTGGTAGAAAGGTGATATGATGGAACTTCAAGAATGGAATCCTTTGGGTTATAAAAATCTCTATCGTGATCTCTTCAAAAAGCATCTCGCCAGACAAGATAGTCTTTTAAAGCAAGGCAGGCCTGTAGGTTGGTTTTTCTCCTTCCATCCATCCGAAATCATCTACATCTTTGACGTCGTTCCTGCTTATCCAGAGCAGTATTCTGCCTATTGTGCAGCTCGTGGCTCATCAGTCGACCTTATCGATGCTAGCATTAGTAAAGGCTATGGTCACTTTCTTTGTGATTACTTCAAAACCACGGTTGGAATGATAGAGGAGCCAGAAAAAGCAACCAAACCTCTCATGCCGAAACCGGATTTCATTGTAGATACTAGAGCATTATGTGTTGCCCATCATGAAATGACGGAGGTTTTTGCTAGAAAGTACGGGATCCCGAAATACACGATAAATTACCCCTTCTGGACTTCCGATGCCCTTGGCTACGTTGATGAACTGACAAAGATCCCAGAAATGGTTGAAGAGCTTTACATAGAGTACTCCATTTCCAAACTAAAGGGACTGCTGGAATTTATGGAAAAGGTGACGAAAATACCGTTGAGCGATGAAAAGTTCAAAAGCGTATTTGAAACCTCTGAAAAAACATCCAAACTCTTGATAGAGGTAGCAAAACTTATGATGTCCAAACCCACTCCCGGAAGTCAGAGGGAGATAGCAGACCTCGTTTTCCTGGCTTTCTTCGTTCTTGGAAGCAATTATGCCTTGGAATTTGCAGAAAAAGGCTATGAAATGATAAAGGGAAGGGTGAAAAGAAAGGAAGGAGTGGTTCCTGAGGAAAAGTTCAGACTCTTAACCTTTGGTATCATGCCTTGGCATTCCCTCTCGCTTTACGAATACTGTGAGATGTTAGGAGCAACTTTTCCAGTGAATCTTTACGTAAATGCTTCTCTACATCTGTGCGATTCCAAAAAGCCATTTGAAAGCATGGTCAGAAGATCCATGCACTTCACAAATTCAACCTATGACCTGATGGATGGTGTTATTGAAAATGCAAGAAAAGCGGATTTGGATGGAGCTTTACTCCTTGAAAACACCGGTTGCAGAATCACCTCTATGATAATTAGACCTCTGGCTGATACTCTTCAGGAGGAATTGGGTCTTCCAAGCCTCATCCTTGAAGCACCGCAATGTGATCCAAGGATAATGCCTCTGGAAAGGGCCAAAACTCAGGTTGAAGCTTTTATCGAATCTTTAAAATAATTTTAAAAATTTAAACAAATTTTTGGTTTAGTTTGCTTTAGCCCGATTTAACTCTTACCATTTCGATGAGTTTTTTCAGGTAACTCCAGATTCCGTGGGGGGCGCGGATTGCAACAATTATCAGGATAATGTAGAGGATAGCCTCATCGTTTAACGGTAGAAATTCACCGATATGCTCTGCCACACCTTTTAACCACCAGTTTTTAGCGAGGAAGATAAGAAATCCTCCGAGAACAGGCCCGAAAAGTGTCCCGAGTCCACCGATAACGGTTGCGAGGATTATCAGCAACATCAGGGGTATATCAAACACATCAGGGCCTATCGTTATTCTGTAATGGATTATTGCTGCACCCGCAAGCCCGGCAAAGAAAGAGCTTATAACAAAAGAAAGAACCTTGTACCTAACTATGTCAATTCCCACAGACTCAGCCAAAACCTCATCATCCCGAATAGCCCTGAACTTGTAGCCAATTGAGCTTCTTAAAATTATGTATAAGATGGCTATCGATATGACGAGCAGGAAAAGGGCGATGTAATATCTGCCTGTTGGATCTGGAGCCAAGGCCTTTTCGAGTCCTACAGAGAATCCCTCTTCTCCTCCCAGAATATCACTCCATACATAGAGGAACTGTATGAAAACGAGGGGAAGCACAGCTGTGACGAGTGCGAAGTAGTATCCTTTAAGTCTGAGAGTTATAACTCCAATCACAAAACCAACGAAAGCGGCCATTAAACCTCCGATCAGGATTGTGAGGAAGATTGGCAGAGGGGGGATTCCGGCCATGAATGAAAGGAACGAACCCTCAAATCTCGATGGAACCTGCAATAAAGCGGTTGTGTACGCTCCGATGCCAACGAAAACCGTATGTCCGAGATTTACTTGTCCAGTATAGCCTACGATCACGTCCCAGCTTATGGCGAGAATTATGAAGAGATAAGTCAGGCCTATGAGGTATATAAAAGCTCCTGGCACAAAAAAGGGTGCAACAAAAGCAAGTATCAAGATAATGATTGCAACAAATATCCTTGGATCTTTCGCATCTCTTGTTTGTAGATTTCTCATTTTCGTAGTATTGACTCTCATTCTTCCACCCCAAAGAGTCCTGTTGGCCTGAAAATAAGAATTGCTATTATTGTTATAAGAACAGCAAATTCACCCCATCTAGCACCGAAGGTTGTGATTGTGGCCGTTAGAATGTAGCCTACAATGAAGGATGCTACTATGCTCCCCCTAACACTTCCCAAACCACCAAGAATTACGATGGCAAAGGCAAAGATCAATGATTTTACAGCGAATATCGGATTTGCAGCGAAAACCTGACCGTAGAGCAAACCTCCAAAGGCAGCAAGCGAGGCTGAGATGAACATTGTTATTACGAAAAGCCTCTCAACGTTCATTCCGACTATCATTGCAGCCTCAGGATCCTGTGATGCAGCTGAAATCATCTTTCCAGTTCTTGTTCTGTTTATGAAGTATTCTAATAGGATTATAACCACGATCGCTGACAGAAACGCCATTACTCTTTTCATCGTTACTGGAACTCCGGCAATCTCAACAACCCCTCTTACGAAAGAAGGAACTGATATGCCATGCTCACCAAAGATGATCAGTAATATCTGTTCAACTAGGAGGGCGAAAGCTAGGGTTACGATTATAACCATAACTTCATGTTCCCTTATGGGGGACATCATCAACTTATAGGCGACTATGCCAATCAAACCAACAAGAAGCACAGCTAACACATAAGAAACAAAAAGGTTTACTCCAAGGTTTTTAATCAAAACAATGCTGATATATGCACCAAGAACGAAAAAAACCCCATGTGAAAAGTTCAGAATCCTTGCAACACCAAAGATAAGCGAAAAACCCGATGCAGCTAAGGCCCAGATCCCGCTTACAACGGCACCATATATCAGTACCCTCAGCAAGACGTCAATCATATGTCTGTAAACTGTAACAATTAAATAAAAAAATTTCGGAAAATCGTTAAGAATTTGTAGGTTCAACAAAATCACCTCAGCAGGATTGACAAAAAATAAAAACTTTTGACAGTTTAAAATAATTAAAAAAGTGGAATTAATATTATTAAGAATTAATTACCTTGCTAATGTTTGACAAATTAAACCACTTTTTTAAATCAAATTTAAAGATGTAAGGAAATACTACAAAAAATGAAACACTTAGTTAAAAATAAAAAAAGACAGAAAGATTTACTACAACCAGGGTGGAAGCTTTAGTTCACTTTTCGCAACCTTTGATGGATGGATTATGTACTGCTTTCCGTCCTGCCACTGCGATACCCAATTTCTTACGAAATCATCTCCCCATGCAAGGGCATGGTTCTTGTGCCAGGCAATCGTCCTCGTTAGAACAAGCGGATTCTTTGTGTCATGTTTCTCGAGGTATTTCACAACCACTTCTGGGTCAAATGGGTTCTTCTCTCCAGCCTTGTACGCTTCTTCTACAGCAATCTTGTAGGCATAGACAGCATCATAAGCTCCATAAGCTTGGTGGGATTCTGGGTAGTGGCCGTATTTTGCTTTATACGCTTCTACGAATTTAGCACACATGTCTGTTGGTGGAGACGTTACGAGAGCTCCACCATCTGCGATGAATATCTCGTAATTGGCCATTCCGTTTGTTTTATCATAGAACTGGTAGTCGATGGCAGCGAGATCATGACCGGCAAGCAAGGCGGGAATCTGCAGTTCTCCCCATGCCTTTGCGAGAACGTCTCCAGTTCCTGCTATAGCGAGAATCGGCATTATCACATCTGCTCCTCTTGCTTTGGCATCCAGCAGTAGAGTTTCGTACTCAGTGAATCCCCTTCCAACCTTCTTGTCGGCAACTATCTCAACATTTCTCTCTTCGAGAAGTGGGGTAAGTCCCTTCATGACAGCATCCGTCCACACGTGCTCGTCTCTGATTATATAAACCTTATCGACCTTTACACCCTTGTCACGGAGGAAGTCTATCATATCAGCAAGGTCCCATGCAAATGTTGAACCATTGTTTTGGCTTATTCTGAACCAATACTTGTACTTATCATAATTCTCAGCCACCTTTGCCGGATGAGCTGGAGAAGAAGCATCGCCTAAGAATACTGTTTTTGTCTCGGCAACTGCTTCCATGATTGACATCATTACACCACTTGAAAAGCCCCCGGTAACCATATCTGCATGCTCAACGGTTGCGAGTCTTCTCATTTCTGAAGCAGCAGCATCTGGATTGAGCTTCGTATCTCCAACAACAACCTTCACTTGCAATCCAAGGATTCCTCCCTGCTTGTTTATCTCTTCAGCGGCGAGTTTTGCACCTTTCTCTTCGGCTGTACCTTCAGGCAATGCCATTGGTCCTAGAACTCCTATAACAACTTCCTTTTTGCCACCAAATGGTGGTGGGGTTGGTGTGGGTGTTGGCTTGGGTGTTGGTGTGGGTGTTGCTGCTGGCGTTGCAGTAGGTGTGGGAGTTGGTGTGGGCTTTGGAGCTGGTTGGGCACATCCGAACAACAGCAGTCCTACAAACACCAATATTAGCAATTTTTTCATCATCAATAGTAAATAATTTAAGTAATACTTAAATATTCCGACTATTTAACAGACATTAATGGCAATAATGAAGGTTGAGAACGTCACGAAAAAGTTTGGAGAGCTTGTCGCTGTTGACAACGTCAGCCTTGAAGTCAAAAAGGAGGAAACATTGGGCATTATAGGTCCAAATGGAGCTGGAAAAACGACCCTTTTTAACGTAATTTCTGGAGAAATGAAGCCAACCTCTGGGAAAGTTATATTCAGGGATGTTGACATTACGGGTAAAAGGCCAAGCAAAATTGTGAAGCTCGGACTCGTAAAAACTTTTCAGATAATGAGGGTATTCGGTGAGATGACGGTTCTAGAGAACATTATAGCTGTTAATCCGGATGGAGTAGACATTTTAAAGGATTTCAACCTTTGGGACAAAAGAGATATGAAGGCTTTAGATCTGCCTCAAGGGGAAATGAGAAAGCTCGGTATTGCAATCGCCATGGCAACAAATCCAAGAATGCTCTTGTTAGACGAGCCATTCTCAGGTTTAAGTCCGAGAGAGTGCCTTGAACTTCACAGGATAATAGGGAGGCTTAGGGAGTTTGGGATCACCATGGTTATCATTGAGCATAAGCTCAAAGAACTCTTTAATGAAGCGGAGAGAGTAATCTGTCTTAATGCGGGTAGAATTCTGAAGGAAGGCACTCCAGAGGAGGTTGTTAGAGATCCGAAAGTTATTGAGGCTTATATTGGTTATTCGGGGTAGATATAATGGCTATACTTGAGGTGGAAGATTTAAGAGCGTACTACGGCAAAGCTCAAATCTTGCAGGGCATAAATTTTGGAATCGAAGAGGGTGAAACGTTCACAATTCTAGGCCCTAACGGAGCTGGGAAAACGACACTTATCAAGTCCATTCTAGGGTTGGTAAAAACAGAAGGAAACATCAAATTTAAGGGAGAGGAATTCACCGAACTCAAAACCCATGAGAGAATAGCCAAAGGCGTTGCTGTATGTCCAGAGGGTAGGAAACTTTTCCCAAATCTCACTGTTGAGGATAATCTGAAAATGGGTGCGATAGGAAAAGACAGCGATGATATGCTTGAGGTAGTTTACAATCTCTTTCCAAGGCTGAAGGAGCGGAGAAATCATATCGCAAAGAGAGCAAGTGGTGGAGAGCAACAGATGGTTGCGATAGGCAGAGCTTTAATGTCCAAGCCTAGCTTGTTGCTCTTTGACGAACCCTCGATGGGTCTTGCTCCAATAGTCGTCGAGAACATCAAAGAATCGCTTTTGAAAATGAAGGATGAAATGGATGTATCCATTCTGATGGTTGAACAGAACGTTAAGATGGCTCTGGATCTCGCAGACAAGGTTGCAGTTCTTGTCAAGGGAAGATTCGTGAAGGAAGGAGATAGAAGCTCATTGGGCGAGGTGGAAAAGCTATACTTCGAGATCTAATTTTGGTGAATGTAATTTTGTAATTATCAATCGTCATCTGAATTTTTTCAGATTTTTACATTTCTTATTCAAGTCGATGAGATATTGAGAGAAAGTAATGAGATATTAGATGTCAGACAAGGTTTAAGTAATAATATTCTGTGATCTGTTTATGGAAAGGGTTGAAAGATTAATCTCAAACGTCAGAAGGCCCGCGAGACTCAGCATTGAAAGAGCAAAACTGTATACTGAGTCGATGAAACAGACAGAAGGAGAACCTATGATAATCAGACAGGCCAAGGCTTTAAAACACATACTCGAAAACATTCCGATTCAGATTCTCGATGGTGAGCTGATCGTGGGAACGATGCTTCCGAATCCGCCGGGGGCAATTCTCTTCCCCGAAGGGGTTGGCTTAAGACTAATAAACGATCTCGATATCCTTCCTTCAAGAGAGACTAACAGGCTGAATGTTAGCGAGGGGGATGCAGAAGTTTTTCTTAAAGATATAGCTCCTTACTGGCAGAACAGAACTATAGAAGCATTTGCAGCTCCCCTTATGCAAGGAATAATGGAGATCTTGTATTCTGGCTCTCTTTTCGTCCTCACGGAGATGGCTGGGATATCACACGTGGCCATCAATTATCCATACATCATGAAAAAAGGCTTCAGATGGTTTGTGGAGGAAAGTAGAAGGAGAATTGAAGAAATCGAAAGCAAGGGTGTATGGGATGCAGAAAAATTTGCATTTTATAAAGCATCTGAAATAGTATCTCAGGCTATCACTGAATATGGAGTTAGATACGCAAAACTGGCAATGAAAATGGCTGAAGGAGAAGAGGATGAGCAGAGAAGAGAAGAACTGATGAAGATAGCTGAAATCTGCAGAAAGGTTCCTGGAAATCCGCCAGAAAACTTCTGGGAGGCGGTTCAATTCCTATGGCTGGTTCAGTCTGCTTTACATCAGGAGAACTACGAGCAGGCGATTTCAATGGGAAGGATAGATCAGTATCTCTTTCCTTTTTACATTAAAGGTATCAAGGGAGGCAGAATTGACAGAAAGCTCGCCTTCGAAATCCTCGCGAATCTCTGGGTAAAAACGAATGAAATCGTGCCACCATTCGATTCTCTACTGGAGCAGTACTTTAGCGGACAAACGACCAATCAAGCCCTCACGATAGGTGGAACAGTCTATGCCAACGATGCAACGAATGAACTCACCTTTCTGATGCTTGAAATTACGGAGAAACTGAGACTGAGACAGCCAAATGTTCATGTGCGAATTAGCAGCAAAACGCCTGAAGAATTTCTGAACAGACTTTCTGAGGCTATTGCAAGTGGATGCAACACCATTGCCGTTTTTAACGATGAAATTGCGGTTAAAGCTCTTAAATTTGCCGGAGTGAGCGATGAGGATGCATGGAATTACACGACTGTTGGATGTGTTGAGATAGCCCCATTTGGCAACAGCTTCACCTCCAGCGATGCGGCACTCATCAACATTGCAAAGGCCTTGGAATACGCGATGAACGAAGGCAGAGATATGATGTTTGGTTATGAGTTTGGAGTGAAGACACAAAAGGCCAAATCTCTTGAAGAACTCATCGAAAATTTCAGGAAGCAGCTCTCACACATAGTCAAGCTTGTTGTTACGGGGTGTAACATCTTGGAGTATGCCAATTCAAAGGTAAAACCAACTCCTCTACTATCGCTCTGCATTGAGGACTGCTTTGAGAAAGGAATGGATGTGACCGAAGGGGGAGCTAGATACAATTTTACTGGAATCCAGGCGGTTGGAATTGCTGATGTCGCTGATTCCTTTGCAGCAATTGAAAATGCCGTTAAAGCTGGATACTCGATCGATGATGTCATCGAGGCATGTAAGAGTGATTTCAGCAATTCGGAACTCCATGAACTCCATGAACTCCATAAACTCCATAAGCTTCTTGAAAACAGCCCCAAATACGGAAACGATGTTGATTCAGCAGACAGATACGCGAGGATGGTTCTTGAGATGTACTGTGATGAGGTCAACAAATACCGCAACTACAGGAATGGAAGGTTCACAGCTGGCTGCTATCCGATGACAACAAACGTGGGCTTTGGATTCTTCACATCAGCTCTTCCGTCAGGGAGGAAGAGTGGCAAACCCCTCAATCCCGGGGTAAGTCCGAGTACAGGGGCTGAAAGGGAGGGCGTTACCGCAGCAATAAAATCTGCATGCAAGCTGAACTATGAAAAGGTATCCAATGGCGCATCTTTTACTCTCCACCTTAGCGGAGACGTTCTTGGTGCAAAGGGAAGAGACGTGATAAAAGCAATGTTGAAAAGCTTTGTTGAGCTTGGAGGTATGCATGTCCAGTTTAACATTCTCGATGCCGAAGTGCTAAAAAAGGCTCAGGAACAGCCGGAAAACTATAGGTGGTTGCTTGTAAGGGTTGCTGGTTGGAGTTCTTACTTTGTGGAGCTATCGAGCGCGGTTCAAGATGAGATAATAGCCAGATTATCGTGTAAGGTTTAGATTGTCTAGAGTCTAGAACAATGGAAAATTGAGAATAGAGTTAGGGTGATCATGCTGGGAAGGATCTTCAGGATACAAAGGTTCTCGATTCATGATGGATACGGCATAAGAACGACGGTTTTCTTGAAAGGTTGCCCTCTCCGCTGCATATGGTGCCACAATCCTGAATCACAGAACTTTGAAAGGGATATTGCCTACAAGGAGGAGAAGTGCCTTTTTTGTCTTAACTGCGTAGCTGTATGTGAGAGAAAGGCAATCAGAGTAAATTATGAGGCGAAAAAGATAGAGATAAATAGAAACATCTGCGATTCATGCGGAAGATGTTCGGGGGTGTGTAATGGAAATGCGATTGAAATCTTCGGATTTGATGTTGAAGCAGTGGAAGTGATCGATATCGTTGAAAGGGACAGGATTTTCTACAAACATTCCGGAGGAGGCGTTACTTTCTCTGGAGGCGAACCTTATTCACAACCAGAATTTCTTCTCTGTTTACTCTCTCTTTGCAAAGAGAGAGGAATAAACACAGCAGTTGACACTTCAGGCTATGCAAGCTGGAAAACGATAGAGAAATCGATTGATTTCGTTGATCTTTTTCTCTACGATATCAAAGATTACCTCAGTGAGAGGCACAAAGTCATTACAGGTGTGAGAAACGAACTCATATTAACTAATCTCAAAAAGTTGGTCGATTCAGCAGTAGACGTGGTGGTGAGGGTTCCTTTCATTCCTGGGTGCAACTTCAAAAGTAAAGACGATTTTATCGGTTTCATCAAAATGCTTTCACAGGTAGGAGTTGAAAAGGTTGATCTGCTGCCTTACCATTCGCTTGCGAGAGACAAGTATAGATGGCTGGGGAGAGAGTTTCATGATTTCAGCTCTAGTTCCGGTTCCAACTTAAACACTCTCGACGAATTCGCTGAAGTTCTTAGAAATGTGGGGTTCAAAGTTACGGAGAGGGGATATTTTTAGAAATTTTAAAGAATTTTAGATTTTAAAGGTTTTAAATTTTAGAAACATGGTGCAACCGAAAAGCTAGATAACATATGATAGTATCCGGTTAAAGTAACTCCAACACCAAAACAAATCATTTACCATTAACTTTTTATGGGCTTCGGATGTTTATGCCTTTGGTGATAGAATGAAGTTTAAGGACAAAGTGGTTCTTGTTACTGGAGCTGGAAGGGGAATAGGGAGAGCAATTGCTCTTGCTTTTGGAAAAGAAGGTGCAAAGGTTGTTGTGAACGATTTAAACCTAGACTCTGCGAATGAGGTTGTAAAGGAGATCGAATCGAATGGTGGAGCAGCAATGGCAATTAAGGCGGATATAACAAAGCTGGAAGAAGTCCAGAAGATGGTCGATGAGGTAAAGCAAAAATTTGGTAGCGTGGATATACTCGTGAACAACGCTGGCTACTGGACGATAAAGCTCTTCAAAGACACAACTCCAGAGGACTGGCAGAAGGACATTGGAGTGTGCTATATTGGGACGCTGAATTGCTGCAAAGCAGTAATCGACGACATGATCGAGAAGAGGTATGGACGCATCATAAACATAGTTTCCGATGCTGGCAGGATTGGAGAGCCCTTCCTTTCAGTCTATTCAGGAGCAAAGGCAGCTGTTATCGCTTTTGGGAAGGCTCTCGCTAAAGAGGTAGCCAGGTATGATGTTACGGTGAATAACATCGCAGCAGGAGTTACGAAGACTCCAGGAGTTGAGAGCTTCTTGAAGGGTGTCGGTGGAGAGGAAAAGCTTATAAAAGCTTACCCGAGAGGCAGACTTGGAGAGCCAGAGGACATAGCGAACGGTGTGCTGTTCTTTGCTGCTGATGAATCGGATTACATTACGGGTCAAACGATTAGCATAAGCGGCGGTTATACAACTGTGGGCTAGTGTTGGACATACTTAAGTTGGGCAATACTTTAAAGTCAATCTCAAAAAATCTCAAAAAATATTTTAACTTCCATTATTATTTCAAAAATATGATCTGTGCTTCCATTGGTAAGGTTTACTGCATTGACACACTGGTTGCTGGTATGCGGGACTTTCTCTCCTGTTTTGTGGTCGATGATGAGCATGCTCTTCTCTCCGATCCAGGGCCCCCATGCATTGCTGATGAGGTTTTGAACTCTATAAATGAGTTAGGATTGAATAAAATAGATTATATCGCTCTATCCCACATTCACGTTGATCATGCTGGAGCAACCTATATACTCGCCAAAGAGCTCGATGCTAAAATTTTGGTCCATCCAAAAGCTGCTAAGCATCTGATAGATCCTGAAAGGCTCTGGAAATCATCTCTGGAGGCTTTGGGGGATGTTGCAAGCATCTATGGCAAGCCGGAGCCGATAGATGAAAACAGGATAATTCCGGTTGAGGACAACCAGATAATCGATCTCGGAAAGGAAAGGGTAAAGGTGGTATATACTCCCGGCCATGCGGTGCATCACGTCTCTTACTTCCTTGAGAAATCCAAGGTTCTTCTCTCCGGGGAGAGCATAGCGATGTTTTTGAAGGGAAAGCCAATCTTAACCTCCCCAATACCACCGATGGGTGTGGAAGATGTTATGAACACTTTTAGAAGAATAGAACAGCTAACTCCAAATACAATCGCGTTCTGTCATTTTGGATTTTCATCGCCCGATAATCTGCTGGAAAGGGTAAGAGAAAAGACGAAAAAGTGGTTTGAGATCGCAAAAGAAGTGGTTAAGCTAGGTTTAGAAAATCAGGATTTAATTGAAGAGTTCAATAGAAGGCTGATAGAAAGAGATGAAGACTATCGAGCCTTGGTAGAGTATTACAAAAACGACTACAAGGAGAGTCTCATATTTTCCTATCCTTACAGGACGGTTTTGGGAGGAATTTTGGCCTTAGTGAGGGAGTAAGAACTCTCCATTCTCCATTATTGCTTGGAAGTATTAACCGCCAATAATTTAAATATAGTAAACAACTGACTCTTCATGATAAAAATTACAATCCTGCCATTGCACAGGCTTGAAATCCGAGTTTTTACTTATGAGTCTTATGAAAGACAAGTTCAAGCCAATTGGAAGTGGGTCGGAGATAGAGATCTTTTTAAGATAAGTCTTGCCATTGGATTAATAGCTACGACTTTTTCCAGCAGTTAGGCAGTTATAATGCATTTTTTCTATGAGGATGTGATGTTTTCAAAGAGCTTTTATATTTTGTTTAATCGTCTCTTATTTTTTAGCACATTTCACCCTATTCTATAACTTCTGGATTTTGAGTTTCTCAAGTTGCAAGTTGCAATTAGTTCTTTATGATAGTTCCAACATGCTCTCCACGTATGGCTTGAAGCAAGTTTCCGGGTTTTGAGGAAATAATCTCTACGTGCTTAGCGTGCTTTGCAATTTCCATAGCCAGTTCAACCTTTTTCAGCATACCTCCAGTCACATCAAAGCCGTGAGAGCCGGAGAGTTTCAGTTTAATATTCTCAAATTCTTCCCTCTCTATTTTGTCAATTTTCTTTGCATTCGGGTTTTTTTGAGGATCAGAATCGTAAACGACATATTTTGATACCAATATGACCTTTTCTGGTCTGAATTTTTTCGCTAAATATCTGAAAATTTCTTCTGTAGAAACTATGGTACATCCTTTTTCTAAGTCTAAAATCACATCACCATAAGTAACGGGCATCACATCCATTTCAAGCAAATATCTTACTGGCTCGACATCCCATCTATGTATTTTACCGTTTTTAGCTATTGCACTGGATGAAACCTTTAATGTAAATGCACTTTCACCAATCTTTAAAAATTCATCAATAACGATCATGTTTAGTCTTGCTGCATCCTTTCCCACAACACAGAAGCCAAAAGTGCTGTTTTCATCAACAAGACCATTTTGGGTCTTGTATTTTTCCGCCGAAGTATGGGGAAAAGATCCGCCTCCATGTCCGATAATAATCTTCATTCCACCCTCCTTTCTTGCCGTTGCAACTTCGTTGCAGAGCATCCTTAGAGAGGGATAATCTACAGTGTAGGGTTTTGTTTTATCTGTAATCACACTTCCGCCAAATTTAACAAATACAAGTTCTTTCGTAGTTCAACACCTCAGCACAAATGAGTTATAGGGTGTTGAAAAAATTTGCGAGGGATGAGTACCATAAGCGGAAAGCAAATGTCAAAATCCACGTTGTTGACAGTTACAATAGAGATAGTCGACCGAACCGTATCACAAAAGCTCCACTGGACCGTATTTGATTCGAACAAGGGAGAAGTGACTCATGCTGAAATTCCTGAGAATCTTAAAAATGAACCCTCCATATCTGATGATGAGGTTATTAAACTTGCAGAGATAGGGAAAAAGATTGAGAAACATTATGGAAGGCCTCAAGACATTGAGTGGGCGGTAGATAGAGATGTTTCAGCTCCAGATAATATCTTTATAACTCAAAGCAGACCCGAAACCGTGTGGAGTGAAAAGAAGAAGTCCATAATTGGTAAAAAAAGTGCTTACGATTTAATAATGAACAGAGCTCTAACTCCTTTCAAACTCCCGAAATAGCCTAAAAATAAAATTAAAAAATGTATCTTAAACAGAAGATCTGTATGATTTTAAACCCAATTAGTTTACAACTCTGAGAAAATCTTTTTAAACAATTGAAATTTCACAACTCATGGACTACGTTATTGCTGGAGCGGGAGCAGCAGGCGTAACTGCGGCAGCAATAATAAGGGAGATCGATAAAGAGGGAAGCATAACGATAATTTCGAAGGAAAAAGTTCCTTACTCTCCTGTTTTCCTTGCAGATTATCTTGGGGGTGAAATTGGTGAAAGTAACCTCTACATTAAAGATCCAGAGTATTACAAACAAATGAAAATCAACCTCGTTGAAGGAGAGGTACAGGATTTTAATGAGAATAAAGTCCTCCTCAAAGATGGAAAAGAGATTGAATTCGACAGATTTCTCATTGCAACCGGATCCAAGCCATTCATCCCTCCAATTCCTGGTGTTGATAAGGAAAACATTTTCACATTTCAAACCCTTAATGATGCAAAAAAGGTTTTAGATGCTGTTAAAAGCTCGAAAAATGCTGCTGTAATCGGAGCTGGCCCTATAGGTCTTGAAGTTGCGTACTCTTTAAGGGTTCTTGGCCTTGAAGTAATGGTATTTGAACTTCTGGATAGAATTTTACCAGGACTGGTTGAGGCTGAAATAAGCGAGATGGTTGAAGAGGAGTTTAAAAGACATGGAATCGAATTTAAAACTGGCGTTGGTGTTGAGGAGTTTGTGGGAAAGGATAGGGTTAAAGGAGTCGTTGCGGGCGAAACCTTTTCGACTGATCTTGTAATCCTATCCACAGGTGTGAAGCCAAATATTGAAGGTTTTGCTAAAAGAATTGAGGTGAATAGAGGCATATTAGTAAACAGGAAAATGGAAACTTCCTTAAAGAACGTTTACGCTGCCGGAGATGTTGCTGAGGCTGAAAACGCCTTTGGAGAGGTTTGTATAATTCCAACCTGGACCAATGCTGTGACACAGGGAAGGGTTGCCGGGATGAACATGGCAGGAGTTGAAGCATACCATGAGGGCTCGATAAGGGTCAATGTCGTGAAGAAATCTAGTGTGCCAGTTATATCTCTTGGTTTAGCAGGAGACTCCTTTGACAGTCTTGTTTACAGCAGAGAGAGAGTTTACAGAAAGGCTTTTTTTGATGGGAAATATCTCGTTGGTTTTCAGTCTGCAGGCTCATGGAGCGATGTCAGCCTTTCTGGCATACTCCAATTTTTAATCAGGAAGAAAATACCTGTAAAAAATAAGGAAGAATTTGTTAGAAGGCCATCAATATTTAGAAACTTCTGGGATCTATTTTTTAATAAATAACTTCATCTAGTTTCCCTCTTTTGTCGAAATTACAAAGTACTTTAAAAATACCAATTTTAAATTACAAATTTGAGAAAGATTTATAAATGAAGTTTACTTAGTTAAACCAATGGCGGAAAAGTATGAGGCTCGATGCCTGAACTGCAGGAAAAGATTTGAAGTCGAGAAAGGAGCAGAAATTGCTGAATGCAATCATTGTGGAAGCAAATGGAGGATATCTTGGGTGACTCCTGAGCAACCGAAGGTTCAGGGTCCGGCTTAAGGTTTTGATGCGGTTCAGGATTGGGTGACAGGTGATAAAATGCTCCAAAGAAAGGTAGCTTTTATAGATCTGAGTAAGGAGAAGGTTGTAGTCCAAAATATATCCAAAGAACTGCGGAAAAAGCATCTCGGCGGTAGGGGTTTGAACTGGTATTACATCTACAATAACGTTACTCCTGAGGTTGAGCCGTTCGATCCAGAAAACCTCCTTGTTATAGGAGCAGGGTTCTTAACAGGATTACCGACTCTCGGAAGTGGTAGAACGCAGATCTCCACTAAAGGACCGATGACTAGGGGTGTCGGAGATGCAAACATGGGAGGTGCTTTTGGCCCGGAGCTCAGGTATGCAGGTTTTGACCACTTGGTTATAAAAGGAAAGGCAAAGGAGCCTGTTTATCTTTTCGTAAACGATGGAATGGTTGAGATAAGGAAGGCAAACCACCTGTGGGGTCTGGATACTTACGAAGTCCAGAAAGCGTTGAAGGAGGAGCTCGGCGATGAGAGAGTTGAGTCGATGGTTATAGGGAAGGCTGGTGAGAACAAAGTCTATTTTGCTAATGTGATGAACAACATCAAGAATGCCGGTGGCAGAGGAGGAACCGGAGCTGTAATGGGTTCGAAGAATCTAAAGGCTATTGCCGCTAGGGGAATGATGGATTTACAGATCTATGATGTTGATAACTTCATTGAATATGCTCTGCAGATGAATCAGCAGGTTTTGAGCACGAAATGGGCGAGAACTCTTAGCAGACTTGGAACGCCTTTGCTCTATGATGTCTCATACACAACCGGATTTATTGGAACGATGAACTGGCAGTATAACACTCCTGGCAAGGAAGGCGAGCCGCTGGAAGCGGAATACCTTCAGAACTACATAGTGAAGCATACTGCCTGTATGGGATGCAGCGTGCACTGCAGACATAGAGTCAAAATTGAAAAGGGTGAATATGCTGGACTTGTGACTGAAGGTCCGGAGTACACGATGATGGGAAGCTTTGGAACCCTTGTTGGCTGCTACGACTGGGATCTCGTGATAAAGGGAAATGATGAATGCAACAGATGGGGAGTCGACAATCTCTCTCTTGGTGCTGTGATCGCGTGGGCTTTCGAGCTTTACCAGAGGGAGATTATTACTGAGAAGGATGTTGGATTTAAGTTGGAATGGGGAGACAAGGATGCCGTGCTCAAGCTGGCGAGAATGATAGTGGAGAGGGAAGGAATCGGAGACGTGCTTGCTAACGGATTCATTGAGGCTGCGAAGAAAATAGGTGAGGACTCACTCTACTATGCGATTCAGGTTAAGGGGCATCCCGATCTTCACACGGATGAGCGTGGTGTTCCAAGCTTCGCTTTAGGTATAGCAACCTCAACTAGGGGTGCTGACCATCTGAGGAGTAGACCCGCCATAGATCTCTTCCAGCTTCCTGAAGACTTCTTGGAGAAGCTTATAGGGTACAAGATAAAGAGCGACTTCACGGCCTATGAAACCAAAGGAATCCTCGTCTGGTGGTTCGAGCTCTACTTCAATATAGTAGATTCATTGGGAGTATGCAAGTTCCAGTCAACCTTCAACTGCCCCCACTGTCCGCAGTATGATGAATACGTCCCGCTTTTGAAGTATGCTACTGGAATGGACTTCACTAAGGAAGAGCTGATTCAGATTGGAGAGAGAAACTACACGATGGAAAGGTTATTCAATATCATGAATGGTATGAGTAAGAAAGATGATTATCCGCCCGAGAGATTCTTCAAGGAGCCAAATCAGAGGGGTCTGCCCTTTATGAAAGGTAGGAAGCTTGATCCTGAAAAGTATGAAGAGATGCTAATGGAGTACTATGCCCAACATGGATGGGATGAGAATGGCAATCCGAAAAAGGAAACTCTTGAGAGGCTGGGGATTGAAGAGCCCAAACCTAACTTTCCGGAGGTGGAGTGATGAAGGCAAAGACTTTCGTTATAGATCCAGACAAGTGCACAGGGTGCAAGGATTGTGAGATGGTTTGTTCTCTGTACCATGAACGCGTTCTCAATCCTGTGAGGTCGAGAATAACGGTGATAAGAGATCCACTCAATGGAATTGAGTTTCCAACGGTCTGCATGCAGTGTGAAGATCCTGTGTGCGTTCTAGTGTGTCCTGTAAATGCCATATATATCGATGAGAATGGAGCGAAAGTAATCGATTATTCCAGATGTTTGGGGTGCAGAACCTGTGTTATAACATGCCCTCTTGGAGGAGCGCTGATAGACCCGGTTTCAGGGAAAACAATAAAGTGTGATCTCTGTGGTGGAGATCCAGTGTGTGTTAAATTCTGTTCGACTAAAGCAATTGAGTGGATCGACGTTTCGATTGCAAACCAGAAAATAAAGAGGGCCTCACTCAATAGATATCTAGAAGCACTGAAAAGAAGCAAATAATTAATGAATGGTTGAATAGTTGTATAGTTGAATAGTGAATAGTAAATGATAGTCAAAATTCTCAGTTCAGAGCTGGCGAGAAAAATTGGTAAAGAATTGGATCTGAAGATAGAAGGAGAGATCACGATAGAGGAGCTAAAAAAAGAGATCGTGCGGAGGTTCCCAAATGCTAAAGACGAATTTTCAGACAAATACTTCTACAATTTTTCTGTTAACGGAAGACTCATAAAACAGAATGAACTTAAAACCTTTAAACTTAAGAACGAAGATTTTGTAATAATAATGCCCTCGATAGCGGGAGGCTAATTAGAGTGGAGGTTAAACCTTGAGTGCTAAAAGGTTCAACGTCAAAAAGCTCATAAAAAACAACTTCAGCGAGAGCACCAAGAAATACGTTGAATTTGAAGATAAGCATGCCTTCTTTCGCTCCCTCGCGAGAGAACTGATTAAATTTGGAGATGTTAAGAATGGGCTCTATATTGATATCGGTTGCGGGACTGGAATCATTAAGGATGTTGCCCCAGAGCTGGATGTTGTGGGGGTTGATGTCTCTCCAGATATGGTTAGAGTTGCCAGGGAAAAAATCGAGGTTGTTTTAGCTGGCGATGCGGAAAACCTCCCATTTAAAGACGACATCTTTGATGGGGCGATGTTTAATGCGTCCCTCTTTCTGATTCCAAATGCTGAAAAGGCTGTTGAGGAAGCGATGAGAGTTGTTAAAAGTAAAGGTCTGGTTCTCGCTTCCTATTTGATCGGTTTCTTTGACGGAGAGGAAAAGGTTGTAGAAAAATACGGTCTAAAGCACAGAGAAGTCTTCCCGTCAGAAAAAATCGATGTGTTTGCAGACAAATTCGATGGTGAGCTTTTGAACGTGTACTATAAGGTGAGTGGAGAGTTCATGAAGGACTTTTATCTTGTTCCTGCGATGGCTAATGCTCTATTTCCTAAAATACCATATGAAGAGAGGGTTAAAAAGATAGAAGAGACACTTAAACCTTTACCAGCTCAAGTGGAGTTCAGATGTAGGATTTTGAAGATTCCGGTATAGTCTGTTCTTTACCAATGTTTCCAAATTTACCCAGATTACTTTACAAAATTAACAATAAATTATTTATAATCTTACTTTGTAATTCAATTACAAAGTGGTGGGAGGTGGAAAGTGTACTGGAATCCTTTTGTTGAGAAGATGTCAGAAAAGGATTTGAAGGAGTTGCAACTGAGGAAACTCAGACAAACAGTTGAGGTGGCTTACAAGTATTCTCCATTCTACAGGGAGCTTTATAAGAGGGAGAATGTTGATCCATCGGATATAAAGAGTCTTGAAGACCTGCAAAAGCTCCCTTTCGTCAAAAAGCAAGATTTGAGGGACAACTACCCCTTTGGCCTTTTCACAGTACCCCTTTCCCAGATAGTCAGATTGCACGCCTCAAGTGGAACAACAGGGAAGCCTACAGTCACAGGCTATACTCAGGCTGATCTCGAATTGTGGACTGAGAGCCTTGCAAGAGGTATGTTTTCTGCGGGAATGAGAAGTGATGATGTGCTGCAGGTTGCTTATGGTTATGGCCTTTTTACGGGTGGTCTCGGTTTCCACTATGCTGGTGAAAAAATAGGGGCAACCGTTGTCCCGATTTCATCTGGCAATACCCAGAGACAGCTTGATTTGATGAGAGATTTTGGATCAACAGTTATTGGATGCACACCATCCTACATGATTTACTTAGCTGAATTTGCGGAGAAAGCTGGTATCTCGATTCAGAATGATACGAAACTCAGAATGGGATTTTTTGGTGCTGAACCCTGGAGTGAGGAAACTAGAAAGCGAATTGAGGACAAAACAGGAATAGATGCCATCAACGTTTTTGGCACATCCGAGATCGGGGGGCCAGTTGTTACAGAATGTCAAGAAAAAGCGGGAATTCACTTCTGGGGCGACATCTATATCATCGAAACCATCAACCCCGAAACTGGAGAACAGCTTAGAGAGGGGGAAAAAGGCGAGCTCGTTGTTACGGTTCTCGGAAAGGAAGGAATGCCGATGATTCGATGGAGAACAGGAGACATCACTGCTATAATCTTAGAGAAATGTGCATGCGGAAGAACCCATCCGAGAATTGAAAGGATCGTCGGAAGATCCGATGATATGTTCGTTGTTAGAGGGGTTAACGTATTCCCAAGCCAGATCGAGTATGCTCTGATGCTTCTACCAGAGGTTGCTGAGCATTACCAGATTATACTGGAAAGGGATGAGGCTGGCGTAGACACGATGGCGGTGCAAGTTGAGATAAATCCAGCTGTAAAGGATCAGTACTTCGGTCAGGGTAAGGTTGGTGAGCTTGAAAAGCGGGTTTCTGAACATCTGAGAAATCACCTAAACGTAAGACCAAAGGTTGAAATTCTTGAACCTGAATCACTACCAAGGTTTGAAGGAAAGGCTAAGAGAGTTATTGACAAAAGAAAATTATAAAACCCTATATTTTTAAAATTTGAAATCTATGAAACCTGCTCTCGTTATAATTGACATGATAAAAGGAAATCAACCCTTTTTTAAAGAGACACACCTCAGGATCATCCCAAATATTAAAAGGACAATTGAAAACTGTAGAGAACTTGGAATTCCAGTTATTTACGCAAATGATAGCTATCTGGAGTCTGACTGGATTTTCAACTTCATGAAAAGGCATGCAGTAAGGGGGACTGAAGGGGTAGAGGTTATCGACGAACTTAGGCCGGAGAAGGGAGACATAGTTATTGAGAAAAGAAGATTCAGTGCTTTTTTCAGAACAGACCTTGATATAACGCTTAGAGAGTTAGGAATCGATACCGTTGCACTCGCGGGAATAAACACCCATGTATGCGTTCTTGCAACTGCCTTTGATGCGGTAAGCAACGACTTCAGCGTTATTCTGCTTGATGATTGCTGCGCTTCCTATAAAGAAGAAATCCACGAGTTTGTAACGAAAAAGTTCAAGGGAATGCCTGCCTTTAGGGTTTTAAGCAGTGAGGATTTTTTTAACGAGATCGATAGCTAATTCACCAACCTCTACATATATTGCCCATACATAATTTATATGTTCTTTAAAAAATTAAGTACATTTGTATTTGGTACTTATCGAATATGTTAGTACACTTATAGAAGAATAGATTGATGATTATATTAATGATAACAGTATTGAAGCCCCTCGGTGATCTCTTCATAAGATTGCTGAAAATGATAGTGGTTCCAATAGTTCTATTCTCCCTCGTTGTTGGAGCTGCAAGCAT
>MTMO01000044.1 GCA_002011235.1 Archaeoglobus sp. JdFR-27
ATTGGAAGCGGAACAGACATTGCTATTGAAAGCGGTGAGATAGTCCTCATGAGAGATGATCTCAGAGATGTTGTTGCAGCTATCCAGCTGAGCCAGAAAACTCTCAGCAAAATAAAACAGAACATATTCTGGGCAATGATCTACAATACAATCCTTATCCCGATAGCGGCAGGGATTCTTTACCCACCTTTCGGTGTTGTTTTCCAGCCCGAGTGGGCAGGTTTTGCGATGGCGATGAGCAGTGTGAGTGTTGTTACGAACTCCTTGCTGATGAAGAATTACACCCCTCCAGCAAGGAGAGTAGGATTAAAAGAAAATAAAAGGAAAGGAGGTAGGATAAATGGAAAGAATGGATAGAATTAAGGTTAGTTTGAAACTCTCAGGTCTTTCCTGTATGGGTTGTGTTAGTATGGTTAAATCTGCCTTGGAAAAGGCTGGAGCTCAAGAGGTAAATGTATCACTCGATAAAGCAGAGTTTTCAGTGGAAAAAGGAGAAAAGATTGAGAAATTTATTGAAGCAGTGAAAAAAGCAGGATATGGGGCTGAAGTTGAGAATTGATAACTTAGAGAGTACTAGCACTTGATACATTCTGCAAAATTGAAAAGTAATCAGATTTAAGCAGATTTAAGGAAAAATCTAGGAAAATTTAAGAGTAATTTAGGGAGTAAATCTGGGTGTATATCTAGGGAGTAAATCCCCTTCCACCCTCTGCCACTACGGTTACATGGGGTTTAATCTTGTAATCGGTAAATGTATCTGTATGCTTAAAAATCCTCCAGCGGAAAAGACCGCAGAGTGTGAAAAACTCAACTCTAATCTTTTTACCAAAAATCACCCTAGGTCTTAAATCAGTAGCATCCCAGAATTCTGGCTTTTCTTCAATGATGTCATGCAGACCCCAGGAAAGTCCGTGCCATACCGCTCCGAACTCGAGCATCTCTCTATAAAAGATCGATGCGTAGATGTAGGATCGCGGACTTCCATCCCCTTCTATAACATCCGTTACGGATAAAGCATTCCTCGGCTTGGGGGTTCCAAGTGCATCAATCCTTTCGCATCCCTCAACTTCAGGAAACTCAGATTCGGGCAAAGCCCATACGACTCCGATGCCATTCATCCCTTCTCGGTAGATATATCCTCTAAGAACGTATCCTTTCCTGATCCATATCCCTTTGAATAGCTTTAAAACTTCCATCGGGCTTACAGGAGACTTCTGCCATCCTTGCTTGGCTGGGACTCTCCATATATCTTCAGCTTTTATATGGAGCTGATTTAGCTCTTCTGCCGGGAAATAGGTGATTTTTTCTTCCACTTTTCCACCTTATACTCTTGATTTTTTATTTCCTCTGGTAACAATCGTTTCTAAATTTAAAATGGTTATTGGTGGAGTAGTTTCAGTTCAATATCGTTTATTATTTCAATCTTTCAAATCTTTTAACTCAACCAAGGGTAGCAAGGCCAACTTTTTCAAGCTGTTGAGTTCTGTTATACTTGGTAGCTGTTATACTTGGCAGAACTAAAAATCTTAAAATCTCTTGCGAAAAGAGTAGAAGTTTCTAAAACGCCGGGGGTGGGATTCGAACCCACGCGGGCAGAGCCCAATGGTTCTCCACCCTATTCTCATGAGTTAGCAGACCATCGCCTTACCACTCGGCAACCCCGGCTCAGGATAAAGTATTGCGATCTAATTTTAAAAGTTTTGTGCTGGTTGGATATAATTGATAGTCTGGTTAATGTAAAAAGGTTTTGATGGTTGTTGAGCTTGAACAACGAAATAACAATCAACCGCCACCCAAAAATCAAAACACAATCAAAACATTCATTAATCACTCTTCTAATTTTGGAGAGATGTCTGAATTTAAAATAGCATTAAAGCATTCAATTCCTATCGTTCTCGGATACTTGCCTGTTTCGATGGCTTTTGGGGTTATTGCCGCAAATTATATAGGTTCAAACTCTGTTCTCATGTCAGCCTTGGTTTTCGCTGGAGCCAGTCAGTTTGCAGCCCTACAACTTTTTATTCTCTCCAGTTCAGCCATCTTTATAGTTTTCACAACCTTTCTGATTAACTTAAGGCACATCCTCATGAGTAGCTTCCTCAACACCTACCACAAAAATCTCGGAAAGCTGAAGAAAGTCGCAATCGCTTTTGGCATAACAGATGAGACGTTTGCAATAGCCAGCAATGGGCTGAAGGATTTGACGAGGGATTTAGAAAGCTCAAATGCACCAAACACATCAAACACATCAAATGCATCAAAGGAATCAAAAGCCTCATTCAGCCCCTTCAAATATCAGTTCACCCTGAACTCGGTTTCCTACCTCTCATGGGTTTCTGGCACCTTTCTGGGATTCGTGGCCGGCAGCATGATACCTGAAGAAATATTGAATGTTCTTCCCTTCACTCTTACCGCTCTCTTCCTATACCTTCTCGTCATCAACATCTCCGAGAAAAGAGATGTTGGAGTTGCTTTGATTGCTGGGGCGATCTCCGTAATGCTGGCTGGAATCGCAATTGGATGGAACATCTTCATTGCAACGCTTGTTGCCTGTTTTGTTGGGAGTGAGATCGAGAGGAAGATAGGAGGGTAAAGCATGGATCAGATTGAGGTTACGCTTGTGATTCTGGGGATGGCGGCTGTTACATACCTCCCGAGAGTTCTTCCCTTTTTCACCAAAATTGATGTCCAAAGATATATCTTCTTAAAATTCATCCCTGTTGCGATCTTTTCCAGTCTTGCCATGCCCGATCTCATGGGGGTGGAGGGAGTCCATGTAAGCAGGATGGTTGCCGCTGTTATAGCTGTAGTTGTGGCATACAAGACAAGAAGAATGTTTTTGACCGTGTTTATGGCCGTTTTCATCCTTTATCTGATAGAAAAATTGGAAGTTTTTTGAAATTTTACATCAAAGTTCGGATAGGCTGGAGGTTGAAGAAGTTGAAAAAGGTGTCGCCAAGCTTTGAGTTTGATAGATTCCAACTTTGCCCCAATGCTAAATATTTTTATATCCTCCAGATTTTCTGGTTTCCATGATGCTTTCTCCTATCGAGGTCACTCTAGTAAAGTCTTTGGAGGTTGGTGTTGAATATCCTCTAGCTCAGGCAGCCAAGCTCAGCGGGATGAGTAAAGATGCTGTGCTTAAAGCTGCACATCTCCTCCAGGAGAAGGGTTTTGCTGAAGTTATCTCTAAAACGGAAAGAGAATACTTTCTTACTGAGGAAGGTGATGATTACCTTGAAAGGGGTTTGCCTGAGCAAAGACTCTATGAACTTCTGAAAAAGGGAGAGGATGAAGTTGATGATTTGAAAAACAAGCTAGGAAGGGAGTTCGGTATAGCACTTGGTTGGCTCAGAAAGAAAGGTATAGTAGAGGTTGAGGGAAAGTTAATCAAGTTAAAGAAGGAAGCAGAATTTGAAGAGAGGATTATACTAAGAAAGATTAAAGAAAGTTCGGAAGTTCCTGAAACCAAATTAAAAGAGCTTCTGAAAAGGAAACTTGTCTCATTTAATGAAAGAAAAGATATTTTTGTGAAGATAATCAAGAAACCTGAAACTGAGCTGAAAGAAGTCATTAAGGATCTTACCCAAGAATTATTAATCTCGGGAGAATGGAAAGGAAGGGAGTTCCTTAGATATGACGTTAAAATTCCTTCAAAAGTAATCTATACGGCAAAATTCCATCCATACGAAAGAATTGTGAGGGAGTGCAGGAAGATTTTTCTGGAGATGGGTTTTACCGAGATCAAGGGAAATTTCGTTCAGTCATCTTTCTGGAACTTCGATGCCCTCTTCCAACCGCAAGACCATCCCGCGAGAGACATGCAGGATACCTTTTATCTTGACGAATACATGGAGCTTGAGGAAAATTATGTCAGAAAGGTTCGTGAAACCCATCTTAACGGCTGGGTAACTGGTTCTACAGGATGGGGAGGGAGCTGGAGTCTCGATACTGCGAAAAAGCTCGTTTTGAGGACGCATACAACTGCCATAACGATTCACCACCTAGCGAACAATCCTGAGCCACCGGTTAAAGCCTTCTGCATCGACAGGGTTTATAGAAGGGAGAGCATTGATGCAACCCATCTGCCAGAATTCGATCAGCTGGAAGGAGTTGTTCTCGACAAAGATGTAGGCTTCAGACATTTACTTGGACTGCTGAGGGAGTTCTTCCTTAAGATGGGATTCGAGGATGTCAGATTTCGTCCGGGTTATTTCCCTTACACAGAGCCTAGTGTTGAGCCTGAAGTGTATGTGGAAGGCCTGGGATGGATCGAGCTTGGAGGAGCGGGAGTTTTCAGGAAGGAGGTAACAGAGCCTTTAGGAATAAAAGGAAAGGTTCTTGCATGGGGTCTTGGAATGGGAAGGCTTGCGATGCTCAGGCTTGGCATGAAGGATCTCAGAAAGCTCTATCAGCCCGACATCGGATGGCTTAGAGAAATTCCCGCTATAAGGAAATGAGCTTTTAAGGGGTGTTTGAATGCCTGTAATCACGCTTTACTGGGACGAGCTTGAAAGGATGGTTGGAGTTGAAAGGGAGAGAATACTCGAAAGGTTACCAATGCTCGGATGCGACATCGAAAGGGTAGAGGAAGACTACATTGACGTTGAATTCTTTCCCAATCGACCCGACCTTTACAGTGTTGAAGGTGTAGCAAGAGCTCTCAGGGGTTTTCTTGATGTTGAGCCTGGTTTGAAGGAGTACTCGGTCAAGGATGCTGACTGGAAGATTGAGGTTGCTGAAAGCGTTCTTGAGGTTAGACCAAGGATAATTGGATGTGTCGTGAAAAACATCAAGGTAGATGACGAAATCATTCGCTCCCTCATGCAAATTCAGGAGGATCTGCACTGGACGATTGGAAGAAACAGGAGGAAGATGGCGATAGGCGTTCATGACTTGAGCAAGGTATACTTTCCTCTAAGGTATGAAGGTGTTACCTCAGACTTCTCCTTCGTACCTCTAGATTATGACGAAGTAATGACTGTTGAAGAAATCCTTTCAAAGCATCCAAAGGGTGTTGAGTATGCCTTTATCTTGGAGGGAAAAGATCGGTTTCCAATGATAATCGATTCTAAAAATGAGGCGATAAGCTTCCCCCCGATAATAAACGCTGAGAAAACCAGGGTGACTGAGAAAACGACAGATCTCTTCATAGATGTAACGGGCTTTGATGAGAACGTTGATAAGGCTTTAAACATTCTTGCATCGATGTTTTTCGATAGGGGCGGAGAAATTCAGAGCGTTGAAATAGTGTATCCGGACAGGAGAGAAAGAACGCCAAATCTAAATCCTAGAGAGTTTTCTGTTAAAAAAGAAGAAGTATATGGTCTCCTTGGTCTCAGACTGAGCGATAATGAGATTGTAAAAGCCTTTGAAAGAATGAGGTATGGGGTAGAAGTAAAAGCTGATTCGTTTAAGGTTAAGGTTCCAGCATATAGAGCTGATATCATGCACTCTTGGGATCTGATCGAGGATATAGCAATCGGTTTTGGGTATGACAGAATCGAACCTGTATACCCAGAAACCAACACCATTGGCCTAACCCATCCATGGTTTGAGTACAGAGATCTTGCAAGGGAGATAATGCTTGGCCTTGGTTTTCTGGAAGTTATAACCTTCACGCTCACAAATGAAAAGCATCAATACGACTACATGAACAGGAAAGCAAAACCTTGGGAAGACTTCGTCCCATTGCAGCATCCCTTAACCGAAGACCATACAATCTTGAGGACATCCATTCTGCCATCCTTGCTTGAGGTTCTTTCTTTAAACAAACACCATCCACTGCCCCAGAAAATATTTGAGGTGGGAGATGTTGTTGTTGGTAAGCTAAACAGGCTGAAAGTTTCAGCTGTGATAACCCACTCAAAGGCAAATTTCTCTGAGATAAGGAGTGTCGTTCAGGCTTTCATGAAGGAAATTGGATTTGAATGGGAAGCTGAGGAAACTGAGGGAACAAAGGATGGAGCATTCATTCCGGGGAGAGGTGCAGACGTCATAGTAGCTGAGAAGAAAGTTGGCAGCTTTGGCGAAATCCATCCAGAAGTGCTTGAGAGATTCGATCTCACAACTCCTGTGGTTGGGTTGGAGGTTGATCTTTCAGCTCTGTTCGATACGGGAGAACTTATCTGACATGCCTATGCTTAAACCTGTTTACGAACTTGAATTCTGCGAAAAATGTGCCGAGAGAAGCGGCTTGGAATGTAAAATCGTTGAGGCGGAGAGATGCATTTATTGCAACGGTATTCTCTGGAGGATGGATGAGTTTTGCAGAAAAATACTTGTTGACTTAAAAGACTACGAATTTGAAAGCTTTCTTGTAGGAACAAGGCTGGAAGGGAGTCTAAAGGCTTTGGAAGATTTTCTGGCCGAGAAATACGGATTTGAAGCTGAGAAGAGTATAAGATATCAGCTAAATCGAGAACTCAGTTTAGAGCTTCAAAAAGCTGGGAAGATTCCTGAGTTCAATAAACCGGATGTTACGATTCTTTTCAACCCGGAAACGATGGAATTTGAATACAAGATAAGATCCCTCTACATCTCTGGAAGGTACATCAAAAGGGTAAGAAACATATCTCAAACTCGCTGGATCTGCTCGAAGTGTAAAGGCAAAGGCTGCGAGGAATGCAACTTTCAGGGGAAAAAGTACTATACCTCCGTTGAAGAGCTAATTGCTGAGCCATGTGTTGGGGTTTTGGGAGGAGAAAATGCCCTCCTCCATGGAGCAGGCAGAGAAGATGTCGATGCCAGGATGCTTGGAAGTGGAAGGCCATTCGTTCTTGAAATTGTCAAGCCAAAGAAGAGGAAGATAGATTTAAAGGAACTCGAAAACCCCATCAACGACAAAGCTTCACCAAAAGTTGTTGTAAAAGATCTTGACCTTGCTGACGAAAAAACGGTTAGATTTCTTAAAGGTACGCCATTTAAGAAGAAATATAGGGCCAAAATCAGATTTGATGATATTGTTGAGGAAGAAAAGCTGGAAAAAGCGGTTGAGGGGTTGAGCAACCGCATAATCAATCAGAGAACACCTTTGAGAGTTCAGCACAGGAGGGCAGATTTGGTCAGGAAAAAGAAGACTTATGGGATAAAAATACTGTTCCACAAAAAGGACGTTGCTGTTATAGAGATAGAAGCGGATTCTGGCCTTTATATTAAAGAACTTGTGAGCGGTGATGAGGGAAGAACGAAACCCAGCCTTTCAGAACTCCTTGAAATGAATGCTCGGGTGGAGAAGCTTGATGTAATTGAAATTTTGAGTTGATTAGGGAGAAAATTCAACCGGAGTCACGAAACTCAACTAACCCAACCAACCATCGGAAATCTTAAATATCCTCCATCTGTGATTACTGAAGCTGTAACAAGATGAAGGAGGATGATTATGGGCTGGAAATCTCATGGTTTTCGTTTCAAGTCAGGCAGAAAGCTCAGAAAGAGGGTTAGGGAAAGGGGTCTAAAGATAAGGAAAACCCTTCAGCAGTTTGAGGTTGGAGAGAAGGTACACATTGAGCTTGAATCCTCGGTACAGAAAGGAATGCCCCATCCCAGATTTCATGGAAGGACGGGAGAAGTTATTGGAGTGAGAGGTAAAGCCTATCTCGTCAGGGTGAGAGATGGTGGAAAGATAAAAACCATAATAGTAAGGCCCGAGCACCTCAAAACCTGAGGAGGCCAAACATGACATTTAAGGAAGTTCTTGAATTTGAATATGTTACGATCTCTGAGGCAAAGGAGATTATAGAGGAAATTGCAAAAAAGAGACAGGAAAAAGCCGATTTACTTTATGAAACCCGGAGAGGTTTACGCCATTTGAGAAATTTTGCAAAGCTACCACCAGAAAAGGCAAAAGAACTTGTAGAGGAGCTTGAAAAGCTTCCGCAGGTTGGGAGGAAGGATTTAGCAGTCAAAATAGCCGATATAATGCCAGATATACCCGATGAAATTAGGACTATTTTTGCAAAAGAGAGATTCAACATAACTCCTGAACAGATCGACGAGATTTTGGAAATTGTGGACAAATACAGATAACAAGTCAAATACAGATAATAAGTAAACTGATCTTTGAAAAAAATTATATAGTTAACTTACTATTTAATCCTATCAAATGAAGGAGAGAAGACTATGGAAGCAGAAAATGCTAGAAGCGATCAGAGCTATCCTGGAAGACCTAGAAGATACGACGAAAGGAGGTATGAAAGAAGGAGGGAAATTGATAGGTCAAGAATGGAGGATTACGCTTACATAATTGACTTTATGCCATATGGTCATCCGGATGATAAGAGACCCATCCATAAAAGGGAACCTTTGGCTCAGGTTGTCGGAGAAAAGAGGTTCACTCTCCTTGAGGTTAGCATAAGGAAAGGGGAAAATCCTCTTGTTATGGATAGAGTTTTTATCGGGAAGGGTGAAAGAGACGTTGTTTACAAGATCAAGAAAAGGTTGAGATACGATGATCTTACGCCAGCGGCAAAATCTGAACTTCCCTATGTCATTGAGTATATAATCAAGGAGAATGAAGCTAGGTTCGTTGAGGTCTTCAATAAAGCAGAACCAATAACTACAAAATTCCACCAGCTGGAACTTCTTCCTGGGGTTGGAAAGAAAACGATGTGGGCGATAATTGACGAGCGAAAAAAAGAGCCATTTAAGAGCTTTAAGGATTTAGCTGAGAGAGTTAAAGGGCTGCAGCATCCTGAAAAGCTCATTCTGAATAGGATACTTTATGAAATAAAAAATCCCGGGACCAAATACAAGATTTTTACCTGAATGAGGCTTTACAAGCAAAGAGACCAGCATATTTTAACGGACAAATCCGCTCTTAAAAGAGTAGTTGGCTATTCAGAGCTATCTGATGATGAAGTTGTTCTTGAGGTTGGATGTGGCCCAGGAAATCTAACATATGGACTGTTAAAGAAGGCAGAGAAGGTTATTGGGATTGAGAAAGATCCAAGGATGGTTAATTTACTCAGAAAAAAATTTAGCAAGGAAATCGAAGATGGCAGATTTGAACTCATCCAAGGTGATGCTTTGAAAGTGGATTTCCCGGAATTTGACAAGTTCATCTCCAACATCCCGTATAGCATCTCATCCCCTCTCACATTTAAACTCCTGAAACACGATTTTAGGCTTGCAATCGTTATGTATCAGAAAGAATTCGCCGAGCGTTTGGTTGCTCAACCGGGATCGAAGAAGTATGGGAGGTTAAGCGTTACTTCAAGGGCATTTTGCAGGGCTGAAATACTTGAGGTTGTGGGTAGAAAAGCCTTCAGACCCGCTCCCAAAGTCGATTCTGCGGTAGTTAGATTGATACCCCGGCCGGAATTCGAGGTTAATAATTTAGATACATTCGAAGATTTGGTTAGATTTTCCTTCTCGATGAGGCGAAAGAAATTCGGTAAAATTTTGGAAAGCTGGTTTAATAGGAGGAAACTTAATCTTGAAGTTTTAGCAGCCAAATATAAAGACCTTCTCGAAAAAAGACCTGAAGAAATAGAACCAGAAGTTTTCGCGGAGCTCAGCAATGAGATCAATGAGATCAGCAATGAGATCAATGAGATCCCTAAAAGAAGGTGATCGGATGGAGGTTTATCCGGTAGCGGAAGACACAGAACTCCTTCTTGAAGCAAGTCTTGGGGAGGTGAGGAAGGAGGATTTTGTGCTCGAAATAGGGACTGGGAGCGGTTACGTTGCAAAGAAAATCTCGGAGAAATGTAGATTTGTTGTTGCCTCTGACATAAATCCCTTTGCGGTAAAAAAAGCAAGAGAACTCGGCTTAAATGTTGTCAGGGCTGATTTACTTGGAGCTTTTAAAAGAAAATTTTCTCTTGTACTTTTTAATCCACCCTATCTAGAGCTTGAAGAGTTCGAAAAGAAGGGTGATTGGCTTGAAAAGGCAATTGATGGCGGGGATAAGGGTTTGGAAATTATAAGAAGGTTTATCGGAGAGCTTGATGGCGTGCTGATGAAGGAAGGCAGGGCGATACTCGTGCATTCATCGTTCAACCTCCCTGACATATACGATCTGATTGGAGAAAAAGGTTATAGATTCCAGTTGTTGAAGGAGAAAAAGCTTTTTTTCGAGAAGCTGTATGCAATAAAAATCTTTAGATAGCGGGTGTAAAATTAGTGTAAAATTGGTGTAAAATTAAGAGTAAGACTCAGGTAGATTAAGAGTAAAACTCAGGTAGGGAAAATGGTTGAAAGTGTAGATAAGGCTGAAAAAGAAAGAAAAGAATGGGGTAAAAAAGGTGAAAAAGAGAAATCCAAGCTTAAAATAGGGGTAATTCTGAGAGGGAGACAAAGGGAGAAGGATATTCAGCTTATGGGTGAGCATTTTGAAGTCAAATCCTTCATGATCCCATCAAATGTTCCCGAGTTAATAGAAAATCCAGCGGAGTATCTTCCATTGGACGAGGATTTCTTCAATGTTGATATGATCGTATCCTACGCTGGCCATCCCGATATAAATCTGGAGCTGATCAAACAAGCTGCGATGCACGGAGTTGGCCTTTTAATATTCTCTGGAGGATCAAAAGCGGGCTCATTCATCCAACTTAAAAGAGAGGGAGAGAAGCATGGTGTGAAAGTGATCTGGGAGGAAATATGCTGTGCAACCCCTCAACTGGAAGATGAGAAGTATTCTGAATTCTTTAAATATTTTGGAACCCCCGAATTTGAGGTGAAAGTTGAAAATGGTAAAATTGTGGAGGCAGAGGTTAAGAGAACAGCCTTTTGTGGTGCTACAAGGTTTGTCGCAGAGAAAATAAAGGGTTTATCGATAGAAGAAGCTCCTACAAAAGCGGGCTATTTTACACAGATCTTTCCCTGTTATGCTTCCAGGGGGATAGAGGGAGGAATCCACCGTGCTGCAAGGGTTCATAAAAGAGCTGTCGAAAAGGCGATCTCTAAAGCCGTAGAAAAAGAGGAAAGGGGGGGAAATAAAAAGTTAAAAGAAACTAGAGAAATTAAAAAATTAAATTAAGAAAATTTAAAAGGGATTTGGATAGGATGGGATTTAGGTTTTTTAGAAAGGAGAAGAAGAAAGAAGAACTTGGCCTCGATGAATTGAAAGAATTGCTCGAGAGAGAGATAGCAAAACATGAAGAATCGCTTGAAAAATTTGCTGAAGAGAACGTTTTAAGCCTAAAAAAAGCCGTCTCTTCTTTGATTGAAGAGATTGAATCCTTAAATCCAGAGATTCTCCCTCAAAGATTGAGAGGGGTTACAAAAAATTTTATTTCAATGATGAAAAAGCAGTGGCAAATTACTAGCTCTCTATCTCCAATTGCTTATTTTGATGAAGTGAGCCTTAGAGCGGCAAAACTGGCAGTTTCAATGGCGAAGGGCTTTAGAATTCTTTTTGCAATCAAACTTCCGGAGTTTGAAGGAATAAATCAGAGAATAAAGGAAGTTTCAGCTATAGTTGCAAAATATGAGGAGTTGAAGCACGATCCGTCCTTACACAAAAATAGACAAATCCTTGAGGAGATAGAAGAGTTAGAAGATCTTGAAGCTCTGATTTCTGAAAAAAGAGAGAAACTGGAGAAACTTGAAAAGTTGAAAAATGATTTGAAGGAAGGTATTGAGGAAAAATCGGAGTCTGATGAACTTTTAGAATATCAGAAAATAGAAGAAAGACTGAAGAACAGGCTTTCTCTTCTTGAGAGTGAACTGCAAAAGAAACTGGGGATGATAAGAAAGCCTTTGAGGATTTACGCCCATATGGTTGGGGATAAATTGGACATAGGGAGTTATAGGGACTTAGGGAGAAAGAATATAAGAAGGATGGCGGAAAAAGCCCATACAGAGATAATAAAGGGAAATTTGGCCATAAAAGAATCCCAGAAAGAAGCGATATTGAAAAGCTTAGAGTTCGTTGCTAAAGGCAAGGTTGAGCAGATGATCGACGAAATCGATTCTATAAAGAAAGATCTAACAGCGATATCTGCGAAAATAAAAACGATTGAATCCAGAAAAAGATCTAGACTATCCGGTGAAAAACAGAGGATTGAAAAGGAAATCACATCTTTGAGAAACCAGATCGAAGGCTACGTTGAAAGAAAAGCCGAACTGAGGGAAAAACTAAAGCAAATGGTTGAAGATTCCCTCCCATACAGGCTTGTTCTAGATTGATCCAGTGTTTTAAATGAGGTAGACTTTATCCTTTTTTCTAACCCTCTCTTTTACCTTTATTCCGACCATATCTCCGGGCATCGCTACATCAACGGGCTTGTGGTCTATCTCCATTGATTCAACAACCTGCTCAAAATCGGTTGTAGCCCCTTTTATCCTAATTCTATCTCCCTTTTTTAGGGTCTTCGAAAGCACAACTGCAGCAACTCCGACCCTTGAGAAGTAGTGGGTGACTTTTCCAACCTCCTCCATGGTTGTATTTATTCTTGAACATTTTTATTGTTATCGATCCTTTGATGATCAAAGTTGAAAGATTAAAATAAAAGGGCTGACCATCCCTAATGGATGAGACTCAAATGCAGACTTGAAGGCAGACTGGAGGGCATATTCGTTCCACACGTAACTCCTTTCACAAAAAGTGGAGAAATCGATGGAAACGCTCTAAGAAAACTGATCTCTTTCTGGCTTGACAGCGGGCTCCACGGTTTGGTATCGTTGGGAAGCAATGGGGAGGTTGTTTACCTCTCTAGGGAAGAGCGTAGGAAAGTCTTAGAAATAGTTGTGGATGAAGTTAACGGTAAGGCTACGGTGATAGCTGGAACCGGTTCAGCAGGCACGAGAGAAACTATACGTCTGACGAGGGATGCCCTTGATGTTGGTGATGTTGGTGATGTTGGTGTAGACGCTGTATTGATAGTCACACCCTACTACTTCAAACCATCCAATAGAGAGCTTTTCGAGCACTATGCGAGGATCATTCAGGCGGTGGACATCCCAGTCATTCTCTACAACGTTCCGAAGTTCACCGGCTTGGATATGGATTTGGAGGTAGTAGTGAAATTGGTTGATGAGTTTAGCCAGATAGTTGGAATCAAAGAATCCGGTGGGTCGTTAGGCAGGATCACAGAGCTTGTAAGGTTAGTCGGCAACAGAATTTCGATTCTGGCAGGAACGGGAGATCTAATTCTGCCCACCCTCTTGATGGGGGGTGATGGAGCGATTGTTGGAGTAGCAAATGTCGCACCAAAGCTTTGCGCTAACCTCTATCAAACTTTTAAGATGGGAGAAATTGAAAGGGCGAAAGATTTACAGGCTAAACTGACTTACCTTGACGAAGTGCTCGTAAAAAAGCTCAACCAGCTTAGTGCGATAAAGGAAGCTTTGAACATTCTAACTTTGCCTGCAGGCTTTCCACGTCTTCCGGCATTACCGTTAGGGGAAGATGAAAGGAATGAAATCGAGCAGGTGCTCAGATTTGTAGGGTTAAAATAATCTAAACTTGTACTCAAATTCAAAATTCAAAATTCAACAAAACTATCGACAAAACCATTGACAAAACTATCAACAAAACTATCAACAAAACTATTATCTTTCCTCAATTTATCGCATACTATGGATCATATTGTGGATCATACCATGGATCATTTCGACGTGACTGTCATCGGTGCTGGAGTTACCGGTTGTTTTGTAGCAAAAGAACTCTCAAAATATAAGCTAAAGGTTCTTGTTGTTGAGAAGGAGCCCACCCAAGCTATAGGGCCGACAAAGGGGTGCTCAGGTATCATCCATGCCTTTCAGCTACCTTTCAACTCTTTAAAAGGAAAGTTATGCCTTGAGGGGAACAGATTAATGGATGAAGAAGTCAAAGAGCTGGGATTTAGGTTTAAAAGGGTTGGACTAATTCTCGTTGCAAGATCGGTTCTAGCAAATCTGATTGCCAGGCTGATAAAGCTATATTTCTCGAGATATGTTGAGGTTGAACATCTGAGCGCTGATGAAATCAAAAGGCTCGAACCGAATGTTGGGAAGATAAAGGGAGGTCTTTTTTTCCCAAGTGGGGGAGTGGTTAATCCCGTTGAAATGACATTCAAAGCTAGGAGATTTGCTGAGGTCAATGGAGTTGAATTCAAGTTTGAAAGAAAGGTCGTTAGGATAAAAAATGGGATAAGAAAAGGAGAGCTTTATGAAATCGTTCTTGAATCTTGCAAAGGCGATAAAGAGACTATTTTTTCTAACTTCATCATAAACTGCGCAGGTCTTTACGCTGATGAAATCGCGGCCATGGTTGGCGATAGATTTGAAATAATCCCAGGAAAAGGTTCCCATATTGTTTTCGAGGATAAAAATTTCTCCTCACATTTAATGGCAGCCATCCCATTAATGCCTGAGAGAAAGACGAAGGGAGGGGGATCGCTCGTAACAATCGACGGAAACTTAATCTGGGGTCCAAACTTGGTAGATGTTGAGGATAAGGAGGATAGGAGTGTAAAGAGGGAAGAAGTAGATGGGTTGATTGGAAAACATTCAAAGATTTTCAAAAGACTGCCTGAAAAGGCTGTAAGCATATATGCTGGAGTTAGAGCGATTGCAGGCAAGGATTTTGTAATAAATTCCCCAGTAAAAAACTTCATCAATGTTGCCGGGATTCAATCTCCCGGTTTGACAGCCGCTCCAGCGATAGCAAAGCTTGTTTTACGAATGCTTGGAGATATGGGGCTAGAGTTGAAGAAGAAAGAGACAATAAAGACAATTAAGGATTTGAAAACTTCTGAAAGTGCTAGTAAAGAGGGAGACCTGATTTGTCACTGCAGGATGGTTTACGCAGAAGACATTGATAGAATCATCGGAGAAGGTGCAAACACCCTTGACAACATAAAGCATTTGACAGGAGCTACAATGGAGTGCGGAAGATGTTTGCCCAATGTTCTCGGTTTGATGGATAGGAAAGGGGTAGACCTCAGAAAGGATACATGCAACAGCTACATAGTCTGGAGGGAGTAGATGATGGAGATGGTGGAAATTAGGGAAAGCAGAATGGATAACACTGGGATTGATGAACTGAATAAGATCATCATCATCGGAGGAGGTTATTCAGGTGTTTTGCTCGGGAGCATTCTCGCTGAAAAGGGATTTAGACCAGTTATACTTGATTCGTTCTGCAAAGGGGGAGAGATAGGGGTCTTTTCAAAACTAAAGGTTTTGAGGGAACACTACAGCGAATTTATTGAGGAATACGAAACTCTGCTACCTCAGCTTCAGATTTTAAAGACAACAGTTTTGAAGGTAGAAAAGGGGGAGAATTGGAAGGTGAAAACATTAGAAAGTGAGACAACTTCAGAAAGAGTTTTTTTATGCACGGGATGTTATGATGTAAGACCTTACAGCTGTAAAATCTTTGGAACTAGGCCTGCTGGGATTTTCACACTCCAGAACGCTCTAGAACTAATCTCGAGGGGTTACAGGATAGGTAAAAATGTGTTGCTTTATGGGAAAGATAAAATTCTTGAAATTGTCGAGGAAATGATGAGGAAAGAAGGATACGATTGTCAGGTCGTGGAGGGCAGAGAAGCTGAGGTTTTTGGGGTTGAGAGGGTTGAGGGTGTAGAGGTTGATGATGAAATTTTCAAATGTGACACCCTCATACATTTCTGTGGGAGAGAAGAATTCAACCCGCTTGGATTGGAAGGAATAAAAGCTGGAAACATAAATTCGAAAACTTACGATTACGAAAAGGTCAGAAAGGATGTTTTGAAAACCTCCAAGATTGTTTAGCTTGAGGTTGTTAAAAGATTGTTAAAAAATGTTCAAAGATTTGCAGGATAAAAATTGGTGTGACAACAAGATAAAATTAAGAGTGGGATGTCTCTCTCTGTCCCCTGAGTCCAACACGGTATTATTTGGATTATTAATTTAAGTTTATTATTATATTGTCTTTCGAAACTATTATATTTAATAGTGTTGAAATAAACATAGATATATCAAAGAGCAAAGATAGCACAACAAACTGTATTTCTTTCAAATAGGGCTACCTATGGGGTTAATACCTAGGCCGCTAGGTAGTCCACGGGGGCGTCCAGAAACCTAACTATAGCTTTTGATTGCTGAAAAGTGGATCGCTGATCGTTTGTGCGGCCCATTCGGTCAGTGTGAATTTAAAAATGGAGGTGGTAAATAAAATAAAAGGTGATAACATGCCATTAATTGAAATGTATTTTGGGAAAGGTGCTCTTACGGATGAGCAGAAGGCCGATCTTTCTAGAAAGGTTACCGATCTGATCGTCAAGGAAACGAAACAACCACAACACTATACTTGGGTCATAATTCACGAGGTTCCTTTGGAGAACTGGATGGTTGATCGTCTCACCTTGCCTGAACTTAAGGCCAAATTACAGGAAAAGAAGTAAGGACATCCAGATGGATCATAGAGAACATCACGAAAAATTGCTTAGTCACCCCTTTGTATCTTCGCATGGCCACCGATTATTGAGCTGTTAAGCTCGAGATTTCTTATCTCGCAGTACTCATCGATTATACTCCTCCATACCTTGCCTTTTCTTATCACAACACCATCGAAGATAACCGACTCGCTTACATCTGAACTCTCGATGATACAATTTTTGCCTATGTAGGCATAAGGCCCGATTATCGATCTTCCAACAATCCTGCTCCCATCCTCGATCACGACAGGAGGGATTATTTTAGATATGCGATCAACTTCAACCTCCCCTTTGAAGTTCTCCAGATAGAACTTAATTGCCTCGATGTATGAGTCAGCGTTCCCAACATCATACCAGTTTCCGTTGAAGAATGGATAGCCGTAGAGTTCTGTTTTTTTGCAGAGGTAGGAAATGAAATCACCTAAGTTATCATGCCTCTCACTCGAGCTGACGTATTCGAGGAGGAGGTTTACGGCCCTTTTGTTAAAAGCGTAGATACCAATTCCCACAAGGGTTGATGGTGGCCTCTCCGGTTTCTCGATAAATCTTGTGATTCTGTCTCCATCCACCTCAGCCACACCATAGCGCGATGCCAGCTCTGCATCTCCAACATCATATAGTGCAGTTACAGAAGCACGCTTCTGTTTGTAAAAATCGACAAACTCATCCAGTTCAAATGAAAACAGGTTGTCTCCAGCCAAAACAAGTAGCTCATCATCAACAAGCTTTGCTATCTCAGCCAGAGCCCTTACCGCTCCAAGTTTTTCTTCTTCCTTTCGTGTCTCTTCAATTATCAGCTCTACATCTCTTTCCTTGCTCCATTCTTTAAAATCCTCCTCAAAAAGCTTGTTTGTTGAAACGATAATCGGAAAATCAAACTTTTTCACTTTCTCGTATATATGGTCTATTATCTTTTTTCTGCCCGTAGGAAGCAAAGGCTTTGGTTTTGTTTTTGTAATCGGCCAGAGCCTAGTTGCATAGCCACCGGCCATGATTACGGTCTTCATAATCGGAAAAAAGAATCATTGTATAATAATCTTTTCTTGTGTTGAAATATGATTTATTCCTTTGTTGATTCCTTTGTTGATTTAATTGCTGTAATCTCAAAAGGGTTTTGGAAGAACTAATTAAACTAATGAAACTGAAAAATACTTCTGGCAGAATATTTGTCTTATTATTTGTCTTCCCCATGCAACCATCTCAGGCCTGAAGGCCAACCTTTTTCGGCCATTTCAAGTATGGAACGATAGTAGTTGTTTATTTTACTTGTTTTATAGTTGTACTTACGGCTATATTCCCTCCATAGCCAGACGAAGTAGTTTGAAATAGCAGCTGACCGAAATTGTTCAACCCTTGTATAGGGTGTTAAATCATCTTTTGAGTGCATTTCAATCGGATCAGGATTGTTCATAAGCTCCCAGGTGGAGATAGGTTTACCTTCTGGATAGCGATATACGACATTCGTTAAAGGATCTACAGCGCCCCAAACATTATTTCTGTAAACTTCTATTATTGTATGCCCACTGTAAGCCTTCTCGGTATCGGCTAAGTAAACCATCCGGGCGGGAAATCCAGCGATCTGGATTAAAGAGCAGGCAGTTCTTGCCACATCCGTACACCAATCGGAACCTCGTTTGATTATTTCTTCCTCCGTTCCCCCTATCAATATCGTTTCCATATCGTTGCTAACGTTTTCTCCTAAACCACTGGTAAATCGGATAATCCTCTCGATACGCATCTCTTCGGAATTACAACCTGAGATTATTCTCTCTACACATTGTTCCAACTCGGGTCTTTCTCCTTTCTTATAGAAAACTTGGGTTGGTGTATATTCATTGTACAGATAGTTTGCGGTCTCCTGACATAAAAGAATCATATTTTCCATCAGGATTCTATCAATAGAATCGATTGCATGCGGATCGTTTTCCAGCATAATTTTATATGCAGGTCCGAATATACCTAATCCCTTGTATTTAGCGATATTCATTGTCTTCCCTCATCCTTTTTAAAGGTTAGACTGCACTGCATCTCAAGATTGCATCTTACCCTTCAAATTCCTACACACTATTTAGATAGTTAATTATTTTACACCAAATTATTAAATAGTACTTCCTTATCAGATCGATAAGGTGATTGGATGGATAAAACGGAGAAAATGAATAGGACAGCTAACCCCACATTTGAAGTACTCAAATTATTAGAAGAAAATGCAAGATACTCCTACAGTGAGATTTCTGAGATAACCGGATTAAAAGAAGAGGAAGTTAAAAAAATAATAAAGAAAAGTGAGGAGGAAAAATCAATTCTTAAGTACAAGGCTATTATAGATTGGGAGAAGCTTGGTGAGGAGTTCGTTGTTGCAGTCATCGACGTTAGGGTGAATCTGACGAGAGAGAAAAATTATGATGACATCGCTCGAAGAATCGCCAAGTTTCCAGAGGTTCATGCTGTAAGGTTAATCAGTGGGGAATACGACTTTCAGGTTGTTGTTAAAGGTAAATCTTTGAAAGAAGTCTCGGTATTCATCTCAGAAAAGATCTCCACACTTCCTGAAGTGCGAGACACAAATACCCATTTCGTTCTTAAAACGTATAAGGAAGAAGGAGTCCTTCTTTTCAGTGACGAAGAAGATAGGAGGCTTGCAATAGTTCCCTGAGGCAAGAGGAATCTTGAATGAAGGATGAAATGGATGAAATGGAAGATATGGAAAAAATGAGGAAAATAGGTGAGAAGGGTAAAAGAAGTAAATTGAGGGTAAATGAAAAACTTCTTGAAATAAAACCCTCAGGGATAAGAAAGTTTTTTGATTTAATCATAGGTAGAGACGATGTGATTAGCCTTGGAGTAGGTGAACCAGATTTTCCTACTCCTTGGAGAATAAGGGAGGAAATGATATATTCCCTTGAGAGGGGAATTACTTCCTATACCTCTAACTATGGTTTGGAAGAGCTGAGAGAGGAGATATGCAGGTATTACACAAAATTTGGGGTTGAAAGTCAACCTTCTAATGTTGTTGTCACATCTGGGGTCAGCGAAGGTTTTGATCTTGCGATAAGATCAATTGTAAGCCCGGGAGACTTTGTGTTGATCCCTGATCCATGTTACGTTTCGTACGAGCCCCTCTCTACTTTAGCTGGAGGGAGAGTTATCTCAATCCCCACTTCACCGAGTTTTAGACTAAACTACGAGATGATAATGGAACACTCAAAGGGCATAGATTCAAAAGTTTTAATTCTGAATTACCCAGCAAACCCAACTGGAGTTAGCTACAGCAAAAAAGAGCTTGAAGAGATAGCTGATGCCGTTATAGAAAGAGATATGATCGTTGTTTCTGATGAGATATATGCAGAGCTTTCCTATAAATTTCCCCACAAATCCATCGCCTCTCTCGAAGGAATGCAGGATAGGACGATCATACTAAACGGGTTCTCCAAATCGTTTGCGATGACCGGGATGAGAATTGGTTATGTTATGGCTCCCGACGATATCATCGATGCAATACTGAAAATTCACCAGTATTCAATGCTCTGCGCACCAACAACAGCTCAGATAGGAGCCATCGAGGCATTGAGGAATGGAGAAGATGAACTGGAGATGATGAGAGCGGAATATCTGAGAAGAAGGAACTTTTTCGTAAGGAAGCTAAGAAATTATTTAGAAATAAGAAAGCCAGAAGGAGCGTTTTATGCATTTCCAAGCATTGTCGAGACAGGTTTGACAAGTGAAGAGTTTGCCGAAAAACTACTCCTTGAGAAAAACGTAGCTGTGGTTCCAGGAAATGCTTTTGGCGAGTCGGGTGAGGGCTTCGTTAGATGTGCATATGCCGTGAGCATGGATAGATTGAGGGAAGCGGTTGAAAGGATTATCGAGTTTGTTGAATCTTTGAAGTAGAAAATTTGATTTTGGAATTGAGTTTTTTAAACTCGAACTTACCTTCTTGTACTCGATGTTCACTCAGTTTTCATCTATGCTCATTCAACCTCCTTTGTCATCCTTATCCACTTGCCGAAGGAGTTTCTTTCCTCGAACCCAAGTTTTTTGTAGAATCTCTGGGCATAATAGTTTCTATATCCTACCCAGAGTTCAGCAATTTTTCTGTTTTTGGATTTAATGTAATCAAAGCCCTTTGAAACTAGTCTCTTTCCGATTCCTCTTTTTCTGAACTCAGGCAGAACCACGAGCTCGTGAATCTCTCCTACCTTCTTCATCTCAAAAGGGCTAAACCAGTTTGCATCAACCATTATAAATCCCAAAACCTCTTTTCCATTTTCATTCTTTGTTTCGGCAATTATGAAGCCATCTTTGTCTCTGGAAAACATCCATTTGAAATAGCTTTTAATCTGTCTGGTCTTTGTGTAGGCGTATTCCTCCAAGTCTTTGTAGGAATCCCTGTAAACTCTCACGAAATCTTTCAGGTCTTCGAGTGAAACCCTCCTGAGGGTTACAGTTTTATCGGTTATATCAGTTTCCTCAGTCGTTGTTGCTGCATCCTTTGCATCCGCTCCAATCAGATTAGATCTATTTAATCTGTCAAAACCAAAGTTAAATCCATCGCTTATTTTACTCATATTCTCTTATTGGAACTTGATTTTTCAGATTTATAATCTTTTCACTAAACTAAGGGTCTTCTGCGGTTTTTTTATCTCTGATTTTACCTCAACCTAAATTGTTAAATCTTGTTCCACATAATTATGGACAATGTCAATCTATGCCTTCGCCGATATGGAGGGTGGGAGAGCCAGAAGGATTTACGCGAATTGCAGATACCCCTCGAGACAGGAGGGAAATCTCTTCTTGGATTTTGATGGAGAAGTGAATTTGAAGTATGGTGATGAACTTCCTCTCCATTTAAAAGATTTCTATGCTTTGGTTGCCATTCGGCCATCCCATATTCTCGCTTCAAGGGATGTTTTTGGAGGTAAACCCCTATACTACAACCCTTTCAGCTTATCCTTTTCCTCTTTCAGGAATTATTTTGAGAGACAAGAGGAAATCGTTGAGTTAATGCCAGGGGAGGTTTTAAAACTGGGATATGATGGAAGTGTTATAGAAAGGAAACGCTATTCCTTCGAGGATGTTTTCAGCTTGAAAGAGGAGGACATTGATCAGAAGGAGTTTAAAGAGAAATTTTTAGGGATTCTGGAAAAGCTTAAACCGAAAGGTTGCATAGCCTTTTCCGGAGGAATAGACTCATCGTTTCTTGCATCATTTTATGATCTCGATCTGGTGTCTGTAACGGCAAGTGAAAAAGAGGGAGAGTGGTTGAAAGAGTGCAGTAAACTGATGGGAAAGGGGATTGAGATAAGAAGATTTGGAAAATCGGATGTGGAGGAAGCATTACCTAAGGTAATAGATGCTATTGAAACAACCGACTTTCTTCAAGTCTCAATTGCACTTCCGATCTATCTTGTCATGAAGTTTGTGAAAGAAATTGGGTATAGCAGCGTTGTATTCGGTCAAGGGGCAGATGAACTTTTTGGAGGGTACATGAGATACACAACGATGGATAGAAGCAAGCTGAGGGATTCGCTGATTGAAGATGTTCGAAACATAGGTGTAAAAAACATCGTTAGAGATACAAAAGTTGCATACTCGCTTGAAATGAAGCTCATTGCTCCGTATCTCCAGTGGGATCTGATAGATCTTGCTTTAAAATTGCCTGTGGAACTTAAATTAAGGAAAGTGAATGGAAAAGTGGTAAGAAAGTACATTTTGAGAAAAATAGCTCTGGACTATCTTCCCAAAGAAATCGTTTTGAGAGAGAAGAAGGCAATTCAATATTCAACTGGTGCGTCAGAAATTCTGAAGAAGATTGCAGGAAGCCATGGAATGAAGGTTCAGGAGTTTTTGGAAAGATTGAAAACTAAAAATGTCACCGGAGAATGATCTTCAAAGTTAACTGTAAAACAAACGGCTACTGTGGTAAATGTTGTTACGGGACTGAGATGCCCCTTACGGAGGAGGATATCGAAAGAATAAAAGCTCTCGGTTTTGACGAGAATGACTTTTCAGTGGTTGTAGAAGGTGTTAAGAGGTTAAAGAATGTGGAGAATGCATGCTATTTTTTGAAGGAAAACAAATGCACGATCTATGAAAACCGCCCGACTGGATGCAAGATATATCCTTTGGTTTTGGACGAGAGTGGAAGGGTTGTTGTGGATGAAGTTTGTCCCCTCAGGGATGAAATAGAAGTAGAATTAACACCTGGGATCGTTGAGCAGGCTGCCGTAGCTCTTAAAAAGATTGTTGAGGAAGTTTATGGACATCAAGAGTAATCTTTCTTGGTTAGATCTAAAATAATTGTTATACTAATTCAAGCAAAAATTCTGAGAGATTTTCCGCATCCTCTTTTTTCTTCATAATAGTATCAGCTTTAACTACTTCGACGAAGTCAAGTTCATAATCTGAATCTCTCTCATCGATAACCAGAACATCGATAAAATCCCGATATACCTCTGCAACTCCAGCCGGAGAAACTTCATATCCTAAACTTCTCATGAACTTTCCTGCCGGACCGCTTACAGGATTTTTTCCGATAATTGGAGAAACTACAATGACTTTTTTCTCTTCAAGAATCTCCTTGTATCCTTTTACCGAAATTATCGGACCGATGCTTGTTATAGGGTTTGAGGGACCTATTATCACAGCTCTACATTTCTCTAAAAACTCTTTTACTTCGACAGGGATTTTCGCCTCATCAATTCCCTTGAAGATGATATTATTTACCTTTGGCTCCCCTCTTCTACCAACCCAGAATTCTTGGAAGTGCATGGTTCCGCTCTCGGTTTCAATAAGGGTGGACACTTCTTCGTTACACATTGGGAATATCTCCTGTTTTACACCAAACCTGCTCTTTAGTATTCTCGTAGCCTCGAGGAGATCTTTTCCCTTTCTGATGAGGTGGCTCCTTAAGATATGTGTTGCCCTGTCGATGTCTCCGATCATCATCCCCTCATCGAACCCCAAAGACTTAAGCCTCTCATGCGTTACAAAAGAGTCCTCTCTTGCCCCCCACCATTTTTCCGTATCTATAGTGTCTGAGAGTGCATATATTACGGAATCGATGTCTGGACAAATCTTGTTTCCTGAGACCCAAACGTCTTCGGCAGTATTTACAACAACAAAGAAGTCATCACTAACTTCCTTAAATCCCCACAGCAATTTTGGCGTGCCTGTACCACCAGAAAGTATTGCGATCGTTCTATTCACGTTTCCACCTTCTAACCCTCTAACCTTCTAAATCTTATTCCAGCATGATGGATTTTTTCCAGGATAAATATTCCTTTGCCAGAGAATTTTTTTCAATCAGATCCAGTGATAGGATGTATTCATCGGTAACCTCTCTAGAGGTCCCTACAACAAGATACCTCTCTCCTCTTATCTCTTCTATGTAACCCCTTGCTTCAATCTTCTCCCCTTTAATTGCCTGCCCCACATATGTGTGGGTGAAGCAGAGAATTGCCTTAATTCTACTTTCTCTCAAAGGATAGTAAGCCGGATAGTCAAAGCTAAGGCTATCATCGGCAAGTTTTCCATGTATGGTGGTTTTCTCCAACCTTTCTCCCCTCCATTCAGGAATTGGTTTACCAAGCTCATTGTAATCTCTGACATAGAGTAGATCGAAGTAGGTAGAACCAAGAACAGCCCTGTGGTATTTTCTCCTCTCATGGATAAGGAAGAGGTCGAAAGGTACATTCACTCTCCTTTTCATATATATGAAATCCCACATCTCTTGAGAAGGCTCTGACAATCTTCCACTTTCAATTCCTTTTTTTATTTTATCCCTGCCAATAAACCAGAAATTTCCGTACATAACAAAATCGATATCACTCTCTTCAGCCTCCAAATCAATGAGCCTCGATCCTGTAACTCCCATTTTTTCCGCAGGTATCCCATCAAAGAATTCCACAATTCTTTTGAGTTCTTCATCGGTGAACTTACCCTCTAAGAGATCTTTAATTTTTTCTTCAGGCTTATAAACCCTCTGGATATCTTCGTGCGGGATTAAGAAAATTCCTAGGTCTTCGTTATAATAAAGATTCCTTTCAATTGAATATTTCACCGCTTCATCATGGAGGAGTTTTCTGTATTTCACTCCATCTGAGATCCTGTCTCCTTGGGGGGAAGGAATGTATCTGAGAAAGGATTTTACACCTTTGCTGTGATCGTAACCAACTATCGAGAAAAAACAGTTTTTCGCTTTAACAAAATCCCTAAGTCTGAGGGGTTTAGTAAGAAGCTTGGTTGGAGGCTTTGTTGAAAGCCCAGTTGAAAAGAATTTGTCACCTTGCATACGAACCTAACCTAATCTAACGTCTTTTGATCTTTGACTGAAAGATCGCGTAAACCCTTTTGATATCCTTCGCTTTTATTCCTGCATTTCTCCTGTCTATCACTTTCCCATCCCTAGACTTTATTTTAGAAATCCTAAATTTCTTGTTTCCTATTTCAAGCTCCTCTCCAACTTTGAATTCCGTCTCACCGGGCACGTATATAGTTACAGGAGTCGTGATCGCTCTCTTATGAAGGCTTATTCTCACCCCAACCTCTCCGGTATCGCGGAGCCATATCGTTCTGATTTCCTTTGCTTCAGCCTCCTCACTCCTTTTGCTGTTTACAAGCTCAAGGGAAGTAACCTCACCTATCCTGAAGCCTGAATCAGTCTCAACAATCAGTTCATCCCCTTTCTCAACCTTCTCGCTCTCCTTCAACCTTATTTTTCCCTTCTCCGATTCACCTTCAAAGCTTACTATCGCATTCACGATGATCTCTTTCTCTGGTGGGAATGTTGCATAGTTTCCGCACTCCTCGCACATATAGAGGTGGTTTTTCTCTTTTATCAGTTTATGTCTCGTCTCCTCTCCGCAAATTTCACAGTAAAAAAACTGTTTCATCCTTTCACCTTTACTTTTTAATCTCCTTTTAAAGCCTCCAACACAGAGCTTGCAGCTATGAGGTTGAGAAAGTAATCATCGTAGGCGTTTATCATCGCTCCTATCTTTGGAGTTTTTACTTCAAGTATCAGCTCATCCCCTTCAGATCTTGCCTCGGTCCATTCCGCATCATCGGGTTTTAATGCCAAAGCGACGATCTTAGCATCCTCTTCCCCTTCTCTCCCCCCTATCCTAATCCTTACTTTCCCAGAGCCGTACAGCATAGCCTGTCAACCTCTTCAATGAACTCATTTACTCTATCAGGGGGGATGTTGGCTCCGGCTGCAACTCTATGCCCTCCACCTCTCCCACCAACCTTCTCGGCAGCTTTATGCATAACTTGCCCCAAATCAACGATCTCAGAAAGTTTCATCGTCGTTCTGGAAGAAACCTTTGCAATATCTTTCTTTACGTTTACAGCCACAAATGGGAGGTCACTGTAGAGGTATCTTGAAAGAATCGTAGCGATAGGGCCGGTGGTTGGGGCATCATTCATTGTCAGGTATCTTATGCAATTTGCCAGTTTTACCTCTTTCTTCCTTCTTTTGATCTCATCTAAAAGCTCTGTCTGGAACTTTTTCCAGATTTCATACCCCCTGTCCAAGAACTTCGAATCTCTCATGCAGATTCCAAATCCAATGCTGAAGGCTGAAACCCTCCCGCATGAATTTATGACATCAGTCATCATCAACGCATTCTGAATGAGTTCTGCCTTTAAGATGTACCTTTTCCCGAGGAAGTCCTGGATGACTTCTTCGCTTCCGCCATTCTCCAGAATTCTGAGAATTATCGCATCAGAAAGCCTTCTGAGCTCCTCATCTTCGAGTTCATCGACTTCCATGTCTCCATCTAGTCCGGCTTTCTCCAAGAAATCTTCAAGTTCCTCATCTTTTTTGTAGAAATCGAGATAAGGCTCCACAGAGATTGGTAAGACGTCCCTTAACTTCCCTGAATAAATCAAAAGCCCTTTTCTCTCTTCAATGTATCCTCCTGTGATTCCCTCGGTAACGATCTCTGCATTTCCACCCTTTATTTTCTGCTTATCACCTATTATGCCAGTAAGAGCAATTCCAGACAGATCGATGTTCTTTCCAAGCTGATTGGCAACAATATAGGCTGTACCGCTTGCAGAAAGCTCAAACGATCCGTCAAGTCCGGCAAGATGGGGATTCACATGGACGAACCTTTTTCTAGGCTTTATCTTTCCCATCGGAAAGTGATGGTCTATAATAAGAACGTCTGATTCGACTTCTGAGATTATATCGGGATAACCACTCCCCATATCGAGAAAAACCGTGAGTTCATCCCTTTCGTAATCGAGATTGCCGTTGTTCAGACCATTAAGGAAGCTGAGATGGAATCTTTTATCCTTCCTTAAAAGGGAGTTGGCTAAAATGCCGGCTGAGGAGATACCATCAACATCGTAATGGGCAAAAATCCTTATAAACTCATAATCGTTAATCAATTCTACCGCTTTTCTTGCCTCAGCTTTGAGTATGTCAAGCATGTGCCTTAATGGGAAAGGGGTTAAAAAAAGATTACCCTTGTAGGATAAAAAAATCAGAACTTTATCAGAATTTCATCGAAAGAATGTTTCTTGCAACGATAAGTTTCTCGATTTCTTTAGTTCCTTCGTAGATCTCCGTTATCTTCGCATCCCTATAGAACTCGTTTATCGCATACTCGTCGATGTAGCCATAGCCGCCATGGAATTGCAAAGCCCAATCGCACGTCTCGACTGCCACTTCACCAGCATACCATTTCGCCATCGACGAAAGCATCGGATCGGGTTTGCCTCTCTCAAGCTGAACCGCTCCAGCTCTATAAGTAAGCGTTCTGGCAGCCTCAATTTTAGTGGCAAGCTCAGCAAGCTTGAACTGTATGAACTGGAAGGATGCTATAGGCACACCAAAGGCCTTTCTTTGCTTCACATAATCAACTGCAAGCTTCAAAGCTCCTCTTGCAATTCCAACAGCCTGAGCAGCCACCCAGACTCTTGTTCTGTCAAAGAACTCCATCATGTAGTAGAATCCTTTGCCCTCTTCCCCAACGAGGTTGCTCTTTGGAACTCTAACATCCTTCAATGAGATCTCTGCCGTGTCGCTTGCTCTTATTCCGAGCTTTCCTGTGATCTTTGTTGCTTTGAATCCTGGCCTATCGGTTTCTACAAGGAAGTAGCTCATTGCCTTGTGTCTGTCTTTCCACTCAAGCTCTTTTGTTTTAGCTGTGACAAGGATAAAGTCTGCCACGCTTCCATTAGTTATGAACTGTTTCGTACCATTCAAAACCCACTCGTCTCCATCCAGAACAGCTTTAGTTTTGATGCTCGCGGCATCACTTCCAGCATCAGGCTCGGTATTCGCCATCCCCATTATCGCATCGCCGGTGCAAAGCTTGGGAATCCAAGTTTCCTTTTGTTCCTCACTTCCATAACCCAGTAGAATCTCCACGCCGAATATTGGAGTAAGGCAGGCGATTGCAAGCCCTGGATTTACAGCTGAAAATTCCTCCATCACGATCATCTGCTCGATCGAGCTATACCCACCACCACCATACTCCTCAGGAATCGCCACGGCATGGAAGCCAAGTTCTGCGCATTTTTTAACAAGTTCTCTTGGATACTTCTCCTCTCTGTCACATTCTATCGCTAGCTCTTGTGTGAACTCTTTCTCAGCAAACTCTCTAGCAGCCCTCCTAATATCTTCCTGTTCTTCGGTAAAAGTAAAGTCTACCATCTTTATCCCCCAACCCTATGTTGATAGGGGAGTATAAAATTCTTTTGTTTTAAATAATATTCTGGAAAAAGTTGATTGATAAAAGAAAAGCTTAAATACTTCTAAATCACAATCAGTGAAAAATAATGACGAATTTTCCTCTTTGTGATATCGTCTAAAATCCGATTCCATTTTAAAAGCATAAAATTCGAGAAAGACTTATATAACGAAAAATGAGTATAAAGTGTATGTCTGAAAATGTGGCTATTATTGGTGTTGGGCATTCAAAGTTCGGTGATAGAAGGGATGTAAACGTTCCCGAACTTGCTTGGGAATCAATCAAGCCAGCATTGGATAGCGCTAATGTGGATCAGAAGGATATTGACTTCTTTGTACTTGGAAACGCAGGCATTTGGAGCAGTGAAGCTGCATTGCCAGCTCTCATGGCAGAGTATGCAGATTTATCGCCAAAAGGTTCGATGAGGGTTGAGGCTGCATGTGCCACAGGAAATGCGGCGATAAGAGTCGGTTACACGGCGATTAAAAGTGGTGAGGCAGATGTGGTTTTAATCCTGGGCATAGAAAAGATGAGGGAATCGCAGAACCCAACTGTCATAGAGCTGATCGGAAGATTCGGGAGCTTCTTCTGGGAATTCGAGAACTTCGGCCTTACATTCCCGGGATACTATGCCCTGCATGCAACAGCCTACATGGTGAAATATGGAGCAAGTGAAGAGGATTTTGCAAGGGTGGCTGTGAAAAATCATTACTATGGTGCAAAGAATCCGTATGCACAGTTCCAGAAAGAAGTTACGCTTGAAAAGGTAATGGAGCCAAAATACGTTGCCTGGCCATTCAAACTCTTCGATTGCAGCCCGATAACTGATGGGAGTGCTGCAATAATTCTTGCAAGCGAGGAATTTGCAAAGGATGCTGAAAACAAGATCTGGATTCACAGTCAGGGGGTTGGAACAGGTACAGCAAATCTCAGCAAGAGAGAAGATTTCACCTCCTTAGAATCAGCAAGATATGCTGCTGAAATAGCATACAAGAAGGCTGGAATCGATGTGGATGCTCCGTACAAATATTTAGATGGAGCGAATGTACACGACTGCTTTACGGCTCCTGAAATCATGGCCTATGAAGACCTAAGGTTTGCTAAGAAGGGAGGGGGTGTGAAGCTTATAAGGGATGAGCAAACCTATATTGGTGGTTTGATCCCAGTCAACATCGATGGTGGTTTGAAGGCAAAGGGACATCCTATTGGTGCCACAGGAGTCAGCCAGGCGGTTGAAGCTTACAAGCAGCTCCTAAGTCAAGCTGAGCCTGGAAGACAGGCGGACATCGAGAAGGGCAGATGGTTAGCGCATAACGTTGGTGGCACTGGTCATTACACCTACGTAACGATCTACGGACTTGAAAAGCTTAAGAGGTGATGAGATGAAAGAAGTTATTGAAAAGCAGATTAAGGAGTTTGGGCTCCCAGTCATGACCGATGAAAAATCTGGAGCTTTACAATGGCTGGATCTCCGAGAACTCAATCTAAGATACATCATATCCATTGAAAACATCAAACCATTCTTTGAGGGATTGAAGGAAGGCAAACTTCTCACAACAAAATGCAAGCATTGTGGAAGGATTTTCTTCCCTCCACAACGTGACTGCCCAAGCTGCAGAATCAGCGATATGGAGTGGGTTGAGCTATCGAGGGAGGGAACCCTTGAAACTCTCACAGTCATCTTCGTAAAGCCGCCATCATTCGGAAGCTACGATCCCTACACAGTTGCCATAGCAAAGCTCGATGATGGGCCAAGGATTACTGCTTGGCTTAAAGGAGATCCAAGGAAAGCTAAGCCGGGAATGAGGGTGAGGCTTGAGATCTCGAAGAGGGAGAAGGAAGGCTACATGATGTATGAACTCGTACCAGTGGAGTGATCACGTACTCCGAGTGAAAACAAGTCGAGTGAAAAAGTGAAAAAGTAAAAAAATAAATCTTAATAGCTTAATTTTTGATATTAAATGGGGGTTTAAAGAGGTTAATTTGGAGGTGTTGAAATGAAAAAGATAGCTGTTCTTGGTGCTGGAGCGATGGGACATGGTATTGCCTATGTGAGCGCTCTGGCAGGATATGAAGTGTGGATTAGGGATATCGACCAGAAATTCCTTGACAAGGCCCTTGCAAACATTCAGAAGCTGCTCGATAAGGCTGTGGCAAAAGGTAAGATGAAGGAAGAGAAGGCTAAGGAGGCGTTAAGTAGACTGCACTTTACCCTTGACATGAAGGAGGCCATTGAAGGGGCAGAGCTTGTTATTGAAGCTGTACCCGAGATCCTCGATTTGAAGAAAAAGGTGTTTGAGGAGGTTCAGCAGTACGCTTCGCCTGAATGCATCTTTGCGACGAACACCTCTGGCTTAAGCATTACCGAGATCTCCAAGGTAACGGATAGACCAGAGAGGTTCATGGGGCTTCACTTCTTCAATCCTGTGCCGGTTATGCAATTAGTTGAGGTGATAAAAGGAGAGCTTACAGCTGACTCGACAATCGAGTATGGAGTTAAATTCGTGAAGAGCATTGGAAAGACACCGGTTGTAGTTAAGAAGGATGTTGAAGGATTCATCGTTAACAGATGTTTGGTTCCATACCTCGCTCTTGCAATAGATGATGTCGACAGGAAAGTTGCAACCCAAGAGGAGATCGACGCTACAATGAAGTTCAAGTATGCCTTCCCGATGGGGCCGATCGAGTTAGGTGATTTCGTAGGACTCGACATCTTGTATCACAGCGGTGAGCAGTGGAGCCTCGTTCCTAATGCTCAAGCTTTGAAGGAGAAAATCGAGAATAATGAGCTTGGGATGAAAACCGGCAAAGGTTTCTATGACTGGTCAAAAGGGAGGCCGGAAATCCCAGAAGAGCTTGCAGGGAAGTATGATGCTCTCAGGCTTCTGGCTCCAATGGTGAACATTGCTTCCGGGCTCATAGAGATGGGTGTAGCATCAGCTGAAGAAATCGACTTGGCGATGAAGCTCGGAACGAACATGCCGAAGGGGCCGTGTGAGCTTGGAGATGAAATCGGCTTGGATGTTATTGCAAAGAAGCTTGAGGAACTCCATGCAGAGAAAGGCTTAGATGTGCTTAAACCAACGGAGTTGCTTATGAAAATGGTAAAGGAAGGAAAACTTGGAAAGAAGAGTGGAGAAGGGTTCTACAGCTACAGAGGTGAGGTATCCTTCAAGAACCTGCTCATTGAGAAGGATACAGAAAACAAGATCGCAAAGCTTATCCTTAACCGACCCCACAGGCTCAATGCCATATCCTTTGAACTCCTCGATGAGATGGAACTTGCGTTAAAGCAGCTCGCAAAAGACGATGAAGTGAGAGTTCTAGTCATTACAGGTGCTGGTGACAAATCATTCTCAGCCGGCTTCGACTTGCAGGAAGCTTTGGCAGATCCTTCAACGCTGAAACCTGCAAACTCTGCCATGGTATCTGCGAGGGGTAACGAAGTATTCACAATGATTGAGAAGTTCCCTAAGCCGGTTATAGCTGCGATAAACGGCTACGCTTTCGGTGGTGGATGCGAGCTTTCGCTGGCATGCGACTTCAGGATAATGTCAAAGGCAGGCAAAATCGGTCTTACGGAGATTGCCATCGGATTGATTCCTGGATGGGGAGGAACGCAAAGAATGGCAAAGATAATCGGGCTTGCAAAGGCGAAGGAGATGATAATGCTTGCCAAGAGAATCACTGCTGATGAGGCAGAGCAGATAGGCCTGGTTAACAAGGCCGTAGATCCAGAGAACTTCTGGGATGAAGTGAATACTTTAGCAAAGGCTCTTGCAGAACTCCCACCGATCTCGCTCAGAATGGCAAAGTATGCTATAAACTATGGCTACGAGCTTCCTGTTGAGGCAGGCCAGGCAATCGAGGCTGCATACTTTGGAATTGCAACGTCAACGGAAGATGTCATCGAAGGCGTGAGAGCGTTCTTTGAAAAAAGGAAGCCTGAGTTTAAGGGGAAATAGATAGATAAATTATAGATAAATTATATTTTAATTTAATTTTTTGTCTTAAAACTATAAAATGACAAATGATTTAAACCAACCTAAAAATCGAAATTAGCGATCTGGAGGTGGTAAGGTGAATATTATCGTTCTCGCGAAACATGCCCCTGATCCTGAATCAGAGATCAGGGTGGGGGAAGATGGGAAAAGCGTCGATCAAAGAGGACTTGTCTATGACATAAACGACTGGGACAGGTATGCTATTGAAGAGGCTATTCAGATAAAAGAGAATAAAGGCGGCGAGGTTGTAGTAGTTGGTGTTGGAACAGCCGATGATACATTAAGGAAATGCTTGGCAATGGGAGCAGACAGAGCCATAAAGATACCCTATGACTCGACACTAGATGCCTATCAGACAGCTGAGGTGATAAAAGAGGCCATAAAGGATGAGAATTACGATCTGATAATCGCTGGTTATCAATCTCAGGATCTGAACAACGCACTTGTGGGCTCTTTGCTTGCTGGAATGCTAGATTTACCCTATGCAACTGCAGTAACGGATCTTGAGGTTGAAGACTCATCAATTAGGGTTAAAAGGGAGCTTGAAGGCGGATATAACGAAGAGGTTGTCTTGCCCCTTCCATGCCTGGTAACCGTTCAGAGCGGCATAAACGAGCCGAGATATGTATCCATCATGGGAATAAAGAGGGCCAAAACAAAGGAGCTGAAAGAGGTATCATTGCAGCCAACCACATCGACTCTGGAAATTGAGAAGGTGTATCTCCCGCCTGTCAAGAAAGCAGAGATGATCGAAGGCTCGCCCGATGAGGTTGCGAAGAAGCTTATTGAAATTCTTAAGGAGAGGGGGCTGGTATAATGAGGGTTTTTGTTGTTGCCGAGCATAGGATGGGAGAGCTAAATCCTATTTCAGTGGAGCTTTTGAACCTAGCAAATGCGATAAAGAAGGATTCGAGCGAGGTTTTGCTTCTGGGTAAGGATGTCAAGGGGTTTGCTGAGGAGTTGGCGAAGTATGCTGATAAGGTCTGGTTGATTCAGGACGAGGCTTTAGAGTACTACAATCCCGAGACGTATGTGGATGTGCTAACTCAATTCTTTGCGAATAACAAACCAGACATGGTGTTAATCCCTAACACTTCCTTTGGAATAGAACTCGCTCCAATTCTTGCAGTAAAGCTCAATGCCCCCATAGCTACCGATGTTGTAAATGTGGATGTTTCTGATGGGATTAAGGTTTCTAAGTACATCTTCCAGGGTAAACTGATGGTGGATCTGAAGCTTAAGGAGGCAGAGAGCTACGTACTTACAGTTAGGCAGGGAATATTCAAGGAAGGAGCAGAGGTTGGAGGTAGCATTGAGGAGGTTAGCATAAAACCTGCAGAAGCAAAGAGAAAATTCGTCCAGTACATTGAACCAGAGGTTGGAGAGGTCGACATCGCACAGGCTGACATACTTGTGACCGTTGGTAGAGGAATTGACGATGCCTCAAACATCGAATTGGCAGAGGAACTTGCTGAGCTGTTAGGAGGCGTTGTGGCCGGAAGCAGGCCGGTTATCGACAACGGTTGGCTTCCGAAGGACAGACAGATAGGCATCTCTGGTAAAACTGTGAAGCCAAAACTCTATCTTGGACTTGCGGTTAGCGGGGCATTCCAGCACGTAATGGGGATGAAGGACAGCGAGTTGATCATAGCAATCAACAAGGATCCAGAAGCTCCTATATTCGGTGTGGCTCAGTATGGAGTAGTAGGCGACATATTCGAGGTAGTTCCTGAGTTAATAGAACAGCTTAGTAAGCTTAAGGGCTAATTTTTTATTTATTTTTATTTGTATTTTTGTTTTAAATTAATCTAGTTTCTCTCAATTTGCAATTCGTCTATACTTTTAACTCTTTTATGGTAAACACACCTATAACGAAAATTTGATATAGTTTCAGATTTACCAGACTAATATGGTAGCCCAGACTATAAAGGTTGGGAAGAAATATGCGGTGTATCTACCGAAGAAAGTAGTGGAAAATTTACAAATTAAAGAAGGGGATTTCCTCATCCTCCAAACCAAAGAAGATGGGATACTTCTCAAACCTGTGAAAAAAATAGGAATTGTTAAGCCTTGGAGTAAGATAAAACCAGAGGAGGTTGAGAGGGTTGGTGAAGAAATTACAGGAAAGCTCCTCGAATGAGCTACTCCTTGATACGACTTACCTACTCCCGTTTATTGGCATTGAGGTTGAAGGAATTGAAGAAGGGGTTTATGCAAAAATTGTGGAGAAAGACCTTCATTTTCCATCTTTTCTTGTGCCAGAACTCGTTGGTGTTATTGTTAAGGAGGCAAAAAAAAGAATGCTCGACGAGTTGCCAAAAGAGGCGATCGATTCTTTCAATTCGATCATTTTTGGAGAAGAAATAAAATTGATTTCACCGGAGGGAGTAGACTTAGAAATCGCCTATAAAATAATCAAACTGGGGTGGACAGACATCTTCGATGCCGTTCTCTACGCAACCGGAAAGAGAATGGGTGTTGAAGTGCTCTCCCTTGACAGATCATTTAGAAACTTTTTAAAGAAGAACGGATTTGATCACAGGCTTTTACTCAGCCACAAAGAGCTTTTTGAGTGAGCATATTGGATGGATTAATCACTTTAAGGCTCGATTCCGGCATAAGTTATCCTGAACCTACAACTTTCCCCCTCTGCTCTTGCCCTGTGCTTCACGAGGTAAGCCACCCTTTCTCCATCTGCCCTTTCAAGCCCGATAATTGTTTTTGAGAGATGATCAAGAGTAGGGCCGCCCAGAGGCTTGTCTTTACCATCTTTTATATCTGTGAACATCTGATTTGTAACAACAACGGCAAGCTTGTGTTTCCTCGCTAGACCAAGAAGAAAGGTCACTTGGGATGTGAGTTCTCTTTTCATCTTCAGCTGTTTTTCGACATCTTCGAGTTCGCTTCTATATAGAGCGGTGATGGAATCAACGATTATCAGATCTATCTTTTCAGTTCTGCAAACTCTTGCCACCTCTTTAATCGTTGAACTCTGCTGTCTGAAATCTACAACCTCGTAAAGAAGGACGTTATGAAGTGCTTTTCTATCTTTGAATATTTGCCTCACCCTTTCGTATGACAACCCTTCCGTATCGACATAAATAACCTTTTTTCCAGAGGAGGCTGTTTTGTATGCGAGCATCAAACAGATGGATGTTTTGCCCGTTGCAGAAGAGCCATAAATCTGAGTTATTGTCTCCCTCTCAATTCCTCCCCCAAGTAATGAATCTATGCATTTACTTCCTGTTGGGAGTAAATCAAGAGTTTCTTTTACCAAACCAATTCCTCCTTTGATTTTTGGTTTGGGTTAGGGCTGTACGTTTCATCTTATATTCCTTTTATATTCTTTTGTTGATCTCCCTGTAAGCCTCAAGAAGTGTTAATCCGAGTTCATCCGCCACCTTCTTAACATCTTCAAACTCCGGCTTTATTATCTTTCTTCCAGGATATGACCTCTTGACCCTTATATTGAACTTTTTTCCTCCTATCGAGACTTCAACGTTTTCCTCCTCTCTAAAAGAGTAAACTCGGTGATGGACAGGAATAACCCTTGTGCCTATTGAACCTGTCTCTTCCATGATTGCTCTTGAAACGTCTTCAACCTCATCAAGCTTGCAGATAACCTTTAACAAGTATCCTGGCCTGTTTTTCTTTCCGAAGTAAGGAATGGCAACAACATCAAGGCTTTTTTTCATTAGGGAGTTTATTGCGTTACCGATTATCTCTCCACTAGCGTCATCAATGTTTGTTTCAATAATACCTATTCTGTCGGAAAACTCCGATGTTCCAAGAATGAGTCTAAGAACATTGGGTTTTTTGGTCTCCCTGTGTCCCGCACCGTAGCTAATCTCCTCAACCCTGAAGGTATATTTAAATGTACCTTCTGAGAAGTGGGTAAGGATTGCTGCTGCAGTTGGAGTTAAAAGCTCGCCATCTTCCTTATCACCAAAGAAAACCTCCACTTTTGAGTTTTTCAGAATTTCCATGACCGCAGGAGGAGGAACTGCATATGTACCATGGGGTGTATCGACTTCTCCCCCACCCAGATTGATTGGGGTTGAGAAAATCCTGTACCCACTCTTTATTAACCTGTTAAAAGCAAGAGAAGAAGCAACTACATCGAAAATTGCGTCATCACTTCCAACTTCGTGGAAAACTATGCTTTCAACCTTTTTACTATGGATCTTGGCTTCAGCTTTAGCTATTCTTTCGAAAATTTTAGATACCACTCCGGAGACCTCTGCAAGCTCTCCCTTAAGCTTCAGTTTTATCAATTCTAATATATCATCTAAACTTCTTTCGACTTTCTTTTCCCTAATAACGATTTTTTTGGCTTTTATACCTTTTTTTTCCACTTCCTCGATTTTAAAATCAAGATTGAGACCTAAAACATCCTTTATTTTCTCTAAATCTTCCTCCTTGAGAGCAACATCTATCATTGAGGATACAATCATATCTCCAGAGGCTCCATTTGAACCATCAATTATCGCTACTCTCATACTTTCCCCCAAATTTTTGGTTACTTTTTTCTGGTTATCCTCTCACTAACCACAAGTCTTTTTTATACGGATTTATTTAACTTGTTATGGAAGGAAAAATATAATCAACAGTTTGGTTAGAAAACAAGTTGAACTTCAAAAAGAGGTTGGATGATGTTGTATGATCCGAGACAAGAATGCGAAGGGTGAAAGGATGAAACTAAATCTTAAGGTAAATCAGGCGTATCCCAGTGACTCAGGCAGGGGTATCGCCAGACTCGATCCGGATTCAATGCTCAAGCTCCAGATCTCCCCGGGAGATATTATTGAAATTACGGGAAGAAGAACGACAGTTGCAAAGGTCTGGAGAGCCCCGAAAAGGGATTGGGGCAAGGGGATAATAAGAGTTGACAGATTTATCAGAGAGAATTCTGGTGTGAGCGTTGGAGATAGCGTTGAAGTTAGAAAAACTGATTACTCTCCTGCAAAGCTTGTAATTCTTGCTCCGCTGAGAAAGATCGAATTCAGGGTTTACGGAATGGATATTGGAGATTATCTGAAGCACCAGCTCCTGAAAAGGCCTTTAATGGAAGGAGATATCGTTCCATTGGTTGGCGCTCCAGCTTTAACTGGCTTTGGTAAGTATGGTGCTCAGAATCAGGGAGCATTGCTCTTTGTTGCCGTGAAAACCGAGCCGAAGGAAGCAGTAATCATAGATGAGTCAACTAAGGTTGTTTACAGAGAGAGACCAGCCAAAGGATTTGAGAGAATTGGAAGGGCTGGGGTAACGTATGAAGATATTGGCGGATTGAAAGAAGAGCTGCAGAAGGTAAGAGAGGTCATCGAGTTACCGCTGAGGTATCCGGAGATATTTCAGAGGCTTGGCATAGATCCGCCTAAAGGGGTCCTTCTCCATGGCCCACCAGGTACAGGAAAAACTCTAATAGCGAAAGCAGTTGCAAATGAGATTGGAGCTTCTTTCTACACCATCAATGGTCCTGAGATAATGAGCAAGTTCTATGGGGAATCAGAACAGAGGCTTAGGGAGATTTTCGAGGAGGCGAAGGAGAATTCTCCGTCGATAATATTCATCGACGAAATCGACGCGATAGCTCCTAGAAGAGATGAAGTCACAGGAGAGGTTGAAAGGAGGGTTGTTGCTCAGCTACTGACATTGATGGATGGGCTTGAAGAGAGAGGGCAAGTAATAGTCATAGCTGCAACAAACAGAGTTGAAGCGGTGGATCCTGCTTTGAGAAGACCGGGCAGATTTGACAGAGAGATTGAGATCGGTGTTCCCGATAGAGAGGGAAGATACGAAATCCTTCAAATTCATACTAGAAATATGCCCCTTGAGCCTGAATACGATCTAGATCTCGTCATTGACTCGATTAAGTACCTTATGAAAACATATAGACAGGATGGAGAGGATGATCTGGTAAAGGAGCTAGAATTTGTGATGGATGAGGTAAAGAGAAAGGAAAGCAAAGAAGAGATTAGAGAACTCATCTACAGTGTGCTTGATGATGGTGTTATTGCCGATTTAGAAAGGGAGATAACAAAGAACATGCTAAGGCTTCTCGCAGACCAAACTCATGGTTTTGTTGGAGCAGATATCGAGGCTCTCTCTAAGGAGGCTGCAATGAAGGCCCTTCGCAGGTATTTGCCTAAAATAGATCTCAATAGCGACGAAATACCAGCTGAAATTCTTGACTCTATCAGGATAAAAATGGATGATTTCAAGGAAGCATTGAAGGGTATCGATCCTTCGGCTCTCAGAGAGGTACTTGTGGAGATTCCAAAGGTAAATTGGGAAGATGTTGGCGGACTGGATGATGTTAAAAATGAAATTGTCGAGGCGGTTGAATGGCCTATTAAATATCCTGAAAAGTTCAAGAAATTTGCCATAAAACCGCCCAAAGGCATTTTACTCTATGGTCCACCTGGGACGGGTAAGACCTTGATTGCAAAGGCTGTTGCCCATGAAACTCAAGCTAATTTTATAACTGTTAAAGGAAGTGAGCTTCTGAGCAAGTGGCTTGGCGAGAGTGAGAAAGCTGTAAGGAAGATCTTCAGGAAAGCGAGACAGGTTGCTCCGTGTATTGTCTTTTTCGATGAAATCGATGCAATAGCTCAGATGAGAGGTATAGATGAGGGAAGCAGAGCTGTGGAGAGGGTTGTAAACCAGATCCTTACTGAGATGGATGGTCTGGAGGAGCTTGAGGGAGTCATAGTAATAGGTGCAACCAACCGTCCTGATATCCTCGATCCTGCTTTGCTAAGACCTGGGAGATTCGACAGACTTGTCTACGTGAAGCCACCTGACAGGAAAAGCAGACTTGCCATATTCAGAATCCACACAAAAGGTATGCCTTTAAGCCCGGATGTTGATTTAGAAGAGTTAGCAGATCTCACCGAGGGCTACGTCGGAGCGGACATTGAGGCTGTATGTAGAGAGGCTGTTATGCTTGCATTGAGAGAGGACATGGAGGCAGAGAGGGTTGAGATGAGACATTTCCTCGAGTCTCTAAAGAAGATTAAGCCAAGTATTTCAGAGGCAATGCTTGGATTCTACGAGAGGTTTGAGGAGAAGGCAAGACAGGAAAGGACAAAGGTTGCGGCAAAGACTTATCTTGGGTATGGGTAACCTTTATTTTTAAATTTTAGACACTTCAAGATCTTTCTTCATACATTCTATACAATTATTTAGAGGTATTTATCATACTCTTCAGTTAAAATAGGAAAAATTTATTAATGGGTAGAAATAAGGTTTTCCAATGGTGTTCGCAAAGTCTCTCGCAAAGAAGATGGTGTTACTCTCCGATGGCACCGTAGTAGGGACACTGTACAACATTACAGTCGATCTTAAAACGGGTTCGATTCTTGAGCTAATTATAAAACCTGCTCAAAATCCTGTTCCGGAGCTTGAAAAACACAACAATCTGTATATCGTACCTTTTGAAAGTGTAAAGTCGATTAGCGACTATATTGTTCTTGACAAGAGAAAAATCCTAAGAAAGTCTTAACCTAAACTCAAAGACCCATGAGAGAGTACGTTTTCCCACCACTTCTTTTACCCTTCTTTCTCATTCTAGTTCTTCTTCCGTTCTTTTTTCTGATATTTTTCTTTGCAACTTCTCAGGTATTCCAAATCGTGTTTGATCTGGATAGAAGCCAAGCGATGGCGGTCTTCTTCCTTATAATCGTTGGTAGCCTTATAAACATTCCAATCTTGGAGAGGGAGGGAAAAGATGTTGTAAGAGAGTACAATTTTTTTGGGATTATCTATCAGATAAGGCAAAGACAGAGAATAACTCTGGCTGTTAATCTAGGGGGCTGTGTTTTTCCCTCAATTTTGGCATTTAAACTGCTCACAGAACTTCCACTTGTCCCTTGGCTCATCACTTTTGCATTTACTTCTGCGATAATCTACCACTACGCAAAACCAGTTAGTGGGGTGGGCATAGCGGTTCCAATGATCTTACCACCTCTCATGTCCGTGTTCATAAGCCTGTCAATACTTTCGATTTTCAACTACCCTATAATCCTCCTTCCAAAGTTTGCATTTTCGACTGGAGTGCTCTCAGCCCTTTTCGGAGCTGACATACTTCATCTTAAGGATATAGAGAAGATCGGAAGCGGAGTTGTGAGTATTGGAGGTGCAGGAACATTTGATGGGATTTTTCTTACCGGAGTTTTTGCCGTCATTTTCTCGATGCTTATCCTTTAGATGACCAAGATGGGAACCTATTTAATTCCTAAATTTAGCTTGGTAGTATGAAACTTTTTGAACCAATCGAGATTGAAGGAATGCGGATAAAGAACAGAATCGTGATGCCGGCTGTAGGCACAAATTTCTGGTCGATCGATGGAGCTGTTACAGACAAGCTTTTAGATTTTTACGAGGAAAGGGCAAAAAATGGAGTAGGATATGTTGTTGTTGGCGTTGCAAAAATAGAGCCTCAATTTTTTGGTGGGTTAGCGGTTCATGATGATAGCTACATTCCTGGCTTAAAAAAGCTTGCAGAGATTTTTCATAGGTATGATGTTAAGTGTGCCGTTCAGCTCTGGCATCCTGGAAGATATGAGATCTCTTTGATGGATAGTGAGCCCGTTTCAGCTTCAGGCATCCCTCCACCGATTTTCACTAAAAGAAAGCCTAAAGCCCTATCCATTGAGGAGATACACAAAATTCAGGATGAGTTTGTTGAAGCTGCTTTGAGAGCCAAAAAAGCAGGTTTTGATGCTGTTGAACTTATATGTTCTGCTGGTTACTTGATCAGTCAGTTCTTCAGCCCTGCAACGAACAAGAGGAAGGATGAGTATGGAGGAAGTCTCGAAAACAGAGCAAGATTTGCAACTGAGATAATTGAAAAGATAAAGGAGAATGTCAATGTCCCCGTTGGATGCAGGATTTCAGGTGAGGAGTTCGTCGAAGGCGGAAACACTCTCGAAGATATGAAAAAGATAGCCAAGCTTCTTGAGGAGGCTGGAGCAGCATACTTCAACGTTACAGCCGGCTGGCATGAATCAAGGAAACCGTTAATAACGATGTTCGTGCCTAGAGCAGCTTTCGTTTATCTTGCTGAGGGAATAAAGAGCGTCGTTGAGGTTCCTGTTATTGCTTCAAACAGGATAAACACTCCAGAAATTGCTGAGAAGATTTTGCAGGAAGGAAAGGCAGATATGGTTTCGATGATGAGGGCTTTGCTTGCCGATCCCGAACTGCCTAAAAAAGCAATGGAGGGCAGAAATGATGAGATTAGAGTTTGCATAGCATGCAATCAGGGATGTATGGACTATGCCTTTCAAGGAAGGCCGATAACCTGCCTTGTGAATCCAGTTGTGGGTAGAGAAGCTGAATTCAGGGATTTGAAAGCTGAGAGAAATAAGAAGGTTGTTGTGGTTGGAGGAGGGCCTGCTGGCTGTAAAGCAGCTGAGATGCTTGCAGAGAAAGGGCATGAAGTCATCTTATTTGAGAAAGATGGAAGGCTTGGTGGACAATTACTTCTTGCCTCGAAAGCACCCTATGCTGCTGAATTTGGTACGATTCCGGAGTACTTTGAGAGAGTATTGCCGAAAAAGGGTGTTGAAATTAGATTGAATTCAAAAGTCTCTGTAGAGGAAATTCTTAGCTTAGATCCGGATGTAGTTGTTTTGGCTTTGGGAGCTTCGCCCATAATCCCTGAGATTCCGGGAGTTGAGAAAGCTCTGACAGCATTTGACGTTCTCGCCGGCAAGAAAACTGGGGATAGGGTTGTGGTTATTGGTGGAGGCGGTATTGGATGCTCAACAGCGGCAAAGCTTGCGGTTGAGGGTAAAAACGTTACAATCGTGGAGATGCTCAAAAGAATAGGCTCGGATATTGGTATCTCGACCAGATGGAATGTTTTGCTCTTCCTGAGCGAGAAAGGTGTTAGAATGCTTACTGAAACGAAGGCGGTTGAAATAAAAGATGGGGGAGTTGTGGTTGAAGTGAACGGGGAGAGAAAGACTCTGGGATGCGATACAGCTGTGATTTCCGTGGGAACTAAACCCAATGACGGGCTTTATGAAGAATTAAAAGGAAAAATCAAAGAAATCTATCTGATTGGGGACTGTAAATCTCCTGCAAAAGCACTAGAAGCGATAAAGGATGCAGCTGAGCTTGCTTTGAAAGTTTAGTAATCCGACTTTAAACTTGAATTTATTAGATTATTGAAATTATGCCCCACATTTTTAATCCAGATAAGGCAGAGATACTTGATTCGAAAGAAAGAGCTGAGATAGAGCCAGTTGATCCTGTCATAGATAGAGTAGCTGAACTGGGGAAAAGGGAAATTGCGGTAGAGGTTGGAGCAGGAACGGGTTATTACACTATCCACCTATCTAAAATTTTTAAGAGGGTTTATGCAATTGATGTTAGCTTCAAAATGGCCCAGATTCTAAAGAAGAAACTTGAAAAACGAGGAATAATTAATGTCGGAATAATAGTGACGGATGAACCACCAGCCTTAGATTTTCCCATAGACTTAATCCTTTTTGCAAATGTGCTTCACGAGATGGAAAGGCCAGAGACCTACCTTGGATGGGCAACAAAAGCAGAGCACGTCCTTATCTTGGAATGGAAAAAGAAGGTCATGACATTTGGGCCTCCGGTTGAGGAAAGGATAAGTGAAGAAGAGATGGTCGAGATGCTTAGTGGATTTGAGATTGAGGAAATTGATACCGCAACTTTACCATTCCATTATTTGATTCTGGCAAGGCCGAAAAAATAAAATTGTTATCCACCTGCAATTGGTGGGAACACCGCTATAAGATCTCCATCCTTTAACTTTGGTTCTTCTTTCATGTCTTTGAGATTCCTACCATTTACCGTGATCAGTCTGTCTTTTCTAAAATTTTTCCCGCCGGAATAGACATCTTCCAGAAATTCAGGGCCTAGAATTTTCGAGGCAGCTTCGAAAAAGGCATGGAGATCTCCGTTAAATTCAACTTCGACTCTCTTTTTTCCATACTTTTCCCTTAGCGTAGCAAAGAGCTCGAGAGTGCACTTCACATTCAACTTTAGCCGTCAAAGAATTTAACCTTTGCCGAGAAGTTTATTTAGAGTTTTGATTTAACTCTAGTTATGGAATGCCTTGATATGATCTTCACGAGAAGAAGTGTTAGGGGTTACTCCGAAAAGGAAGTTGAGGAAGAAAAGCTTGAAAAAATCTTGAAGGCAGCGATGCAAGCTCCATCAGCTGGAAACGAGCAACCTTGGCATTTTATTGTGATAAGAGACAGGGAAAGGTTAAAAGAACTCGCAAACATCCATCCTTATGGTAAGATGTTGTCCTCAGCTTCAGTAGCCATAGCGGTCTGTGCTGATTTAAATCTAACGAAGTACCACCACCCGATGTGGGTTCAGGATTGTTCTGCAGCGACACAAAATATTCTTATAGCTGCGAGGATGCTTGGAATAGGCTCTGTATGGCTCGGCGTTTACCCGAGGGAAGAAAGGATGAAGCCTCTAGCAAAGTTCCTTGAGGTTCCAGAGGATGTTGTGGTTTTCAGCCTCGTTTCGTTGGGTTATCCATCTTCAAGTGATGCCTTCTATGAAGCTCCCGACAGAGACAAACCTGAGAGAATTCACAAGGAGAAATGGTAGAGTATGTGATTGGTTAGGTAGATGGAAATTAACCCCCTTTATTTTTTGGACGGAGATCGTTAAATGGTTGTTAGGGAATTTGAAGTTTGATACTTGAAAATCTGATGCGATATTAGGTGATATAGGCGATATTAAATCCAAGATCTAAATACGATATAAAGTCTATTAAATCCCATCACGCATAAAAGATTGAAAAAGAATGAAATAGATAAATAAGAACACGATTTTAAGATTTTATAGGTTTTACTTGATTTTATTACAATTCAATGCCGAGTTCTTTAAGTTTCTCTTTCGTTGGTCTACCGTTCTCCCATCCTCTAAGCTGGTAGTATTCAGCCTTCATCTTTTCCAGATCAACCACTTGTCCTTTCGCAGCACCTTCGGGCATCGGCTCCTTGAGCAATCTTGGAGGTAGGGTATCATCCCTTCCGTCGAGTCCGAATTTGTTCAGGATAACCCTCTCGAGATTGTAGATTCTCTCTCCGATCTTCATGAGGTCATCGGCACTCATCTCCCATCCTGTAACAGCTGAAAGCAATGGAGCGAAATCTTCTGCTCCAAGAGCGAAGGTCGTGAACAGGCAGTTAACTGTAGAGTTAACAACGCACGTGAAGTCCTGGAAGGCCTTGGCCCATGCAGCCTTGCCCTCTTCAGTGAGCGGATCGACTTTCTCTGGCAATCCAGCAATCTCAGGAGCGACAGTATAACCTGTCACATGGCACCCTCCTCTGTTTGCGGTAGCATAGGTGAGCCCTATGCCCTTTATCCCTCTCGGATCGTAAGCTGGCATTTCAAGTCCCTTAACGCTCATCGAAAGCTCAGGATGGCCGAACATCTCTGCAAGTCTTTTGCTTCCGAGGGCGAGGTACTTTCCAAATCCTGCGGTATAAGCTGTTTTCCAAACCATTTCAACCAGCGCAGCACCATTACCGAACTCCAGATCAACACCTTGTAGATACTCATCTGGAATTGCTCCTTTCTCTTTAAGCTCCATCGCAGCAGCAATTGTAGATCCCATCGAGATGGTGTCCATTCCGAATTCATCACAGAAGTGGTTGGCTTTTATTATCGCCTCCAGATCCGTAACTCCTGTTGCATTTCCAAGAGCCCATATCGATTCATACTCAGGCCCCTCAGAATACAGAATCTGGTATGCTCCCTTTTCAACCTTCGTAACTCTCCCGCATGTTATTGTGCATCCCCAGCACGCGTGATTCTTTATCAGGTATTTCTCCGCAAGTGTTTCTCCACTTATCTTGTCCGCATCGGGATTGTATCCGGTTTGCCAGTTCTTGTAAGGCAGCGAACCTGCATTATTTATGACGTTCACGAGAATTGCCGTGCCGAATTTTGGAAGTCCCTCTCCAGTGAGAGGATTCTGTTTGATCTTATCGTTTGCCTTCTTGGTTTCTTCCTTGAATCTCTCTTCATCAACGGGCTTTGGCCTCTCGCTACCGCTGCAAACAATGGCTTTGAGCATCTTGGAACCCATCACAGCTCCAACTCCAGTTCTTCCTGCTGCCCTATGTTCCTCGTTTATTATACACGCAAATCTAACCAGATTCTCTCCTGCTGGCCCTATGCATGCAACGCTACACCTTCCAACCCTCTCTTCGAGTATCTTCGTTGTGTCGAAGGTTGTCTTCCCCCAGAGATCTGACGCATCCTTTAACTCAGCAACCCCATCAACTATCTCCAAATACACCGGCTCAGCAGCCATTCCTTCGATGACGATTATGTCGTAGCCAGCAAATTTCATGTACGGCCCGAACTTTCCGCCTGAGTTTGCACTCCCGATCGATCCGGTTAATGGAGAGCGGGCTGTCATCACGTGGTATCTCCCCGATTCAGGAAAGCCAGCAATGCCAGTTGCAGGCCCAGTGGCAAAGATCAAATCGTTGTATTCACCAAAGGGGTCTATATCTGCAGGGAATATCCCCTTTTTTTCAAGTTCCTTTAGTTTCTGATAGATGAGATAGGTTGCATAGCCCTTTCCTCCCAGGTAAAGCTTTGCAACCCCTTCGTCAATTGGTTCGGTTTTAATGCTCCCATCAGAAAGGTTTACTCTCAAAATTTTACCCATATAACCCATTCTATAACCTCCAAGATTAATAATGTATGAAGCTATTTAATTTTTCCCTTCAAAATCAGGTTTTTATATCGATATGTTTTATAATACATAACGATTAAAAATTAAATTCAGTAAAGAAAATAGATAATGAGCGACTGAATTGAGCCAATAATGAATCCTATCACAGCCCCAGAAACCTCAATGAATCTCAATTCCTTTTTCGCAAATTTCTTGAAAAGATCTTCTATCTGTTCATCGCTAATTTCTTCCGCCTTTTTCAGGACGAACTCTTTTATATCGACGTTCTTGGAGATGTTCTTTGTGATTATTTCTTTGATGTGGGAAGCTAAATTGGATTCTATCCACTCGTCAATCTTTTTTGGTATGCTTGTATATCTTTCAAGAACAGAAAACCAGCTGTTTTGGACTCTGTTTTTTAAGGATTCTTTATAGGATCTTGTCACAGCTCTTTCAATGAGGAACTCAAAATCCTTTTCGTTCAAAATTTCCGAAAGAGAGTCCATAAATCTCTCGATAATCTCCTTGCTTCTTGCTGGCACTAATCCTTGGAGTTTGAAATTCAGAATCCTGATAGGTCTTTTTGGATGGAAAAGAAGTTTGACGGCTATTACATTTGTTATAAATCCTACGAAGGCTCCTACAACAGGGGGTAAGAGGAGGACAAGATTCATAGATAAAACTAAAATGGTCTATTTAATTAATTTACCATCCGAATTTTTGGGCTGATTTATATGGAGTTAGAGTTTCGCTGAGCGAACCGCTGGTTAGAATTGTTCGCTTGGAAGACTTACAAAGTTAGGCAATGAATTTAGTCGTTTTAGAATATTCGTGAGACGATCTATTTCTGGCTATTTTCGTGATTGCTCATGTTCCAATGTCAAAATCTGTTTACTTCGCCACATTGGAAAAGAAAATTTTATAATAAATAATTTAACTTTAAATTTATGAGAGTTAAAATTACGATCGGAGAGAAAATGATAGGGTTTTTATCCATCCTTGCCATGATCTCTGTATTAACAATCTCAATCTTTGTCCCCGGCTGTCTAAGCCTGAATCAATCGGGAGATCGGAATCAGCAGATAGAGAGCACAATAACACCAGCAGATTCTCCGAAAATCCCGGGGCGAGGATTCTTTATGGGTGTTCTTCCGATACCTGCTGACGATCAATCTTTTGAAGAGGTATACCCTCAGGCGGCTCAATATGTGGAATTCTCACCTGTTTGGGGAAAGCCAAGTCCCTTTTACAACCTTGCGGACGATCTATCCGGGTGGTGGGGGCGAGCTTTTGTAGACCAAAACATACGCGGGAATGGGATGTTTCCGATCATCCATGTTTCATTCATAGGGTGGAACATGAGCCTTATAACTCCACCGGGTATGGAAAATGCCACCCTCAGCGACCCGGAATGGAGAGCAGCTTATAAACAGGCAGTCCTGGATGTTGTAAAAGCTTCAAGGCCACTCTATCTGTCCATCGGCAACGAAGTTAATCGCTGGTATGAGAAATATGGAGCAGGAGAGAACAACCCCAATGGCTTTCAACACTATGTTAGCCTTTATGAAGAGATATACGACGCGGTAAAGGAGATATCTCCAGAAACCAAAGTTTTTTGCACCTTTGCCCGTGAGATATTGCCTGAAACCCGAGAAGCGAATCTCGAAGTTCTCTCGATGTTTAACCCTGAGAAAATGGATCTTCTGGTTTTCACGAGCTACCCTTTTGCCGTTCGAGGGATCAACAGACCATCTGACATCCCAGACGATTACTATTCCAGAGCGTTAAGCTATTTCCCTGATAAACCATTCGGATTTAGCGAGCTGGGTTGGCCATCGGTGGAAGCTTTCGGCGGTGAGCAGGCTCAGGCTGACTTCATAACTCAAGCAGCAGGACGTCTTACCAGAGAACAGGGAATAAACCTGCACCTGTTTGGATGGGCGTGGTTACATGATTTGAGTGAGAAGGATACTATCGGGCTTATAAAGAGGGATGGTACGGAAAAATTGGCGTATAAGGTGTGGAAGAATCTATCCACTTCAGGTAAATAGATCCTTTAAACTTTCCGCCTATAACATTGCATTGCTCTTTAAAGTACATCCATTAAATGACAGAAATTTATATTTGTGAAAGTAAAGAAGTTAGCGGAATTGGAGATCCGCTGGATGTGATGCGATGTAAAAAATGAGCGAATCCATAACTCCTACCAAAATTGGAGACAACGCAAAGTTACAATTTCCAACTTCCGAACAAAAAACGAATTCCGTACGTAACTAACCTCATCTTCCCTTTCTGAAAAGAGGCACTTAAAATATTGGAGAGCATTGTAATCTCAATTCTTCTGACAGTATCAATCCTTTGGCTGTTCGGTGAGCGCTGGTATCCTTTACGCCCTTCAACCTGGAGATTTATGCAAGAAGGCGGCTTGCGACAACTCCTCAACCTAAATGCTTTGCATGCATACCTCTACGGTCGCTGGACAAACCAATATATCAATTTGCTCGTTAATCACATAACTCCTCGCTTGGGACCGCGAGGGAGGAAGTGGTTGGCGGATCGCTACCATGGCAAAGTACTAACGCATGAACACGCTAAAGCTATTATCACCCTCGAGAAGGACATACCGTTGTGCGATTTGGAGCAGATCATTCCATATCCACTGGCACGCGAGTTGGTGCTTAAAGGACCGCCTGATATTGCCGTTTACGAATGCGGATGCCGCAACTCGCGAGCGAATCCCTGTCAGCCTACTCAGGTCTGCATGGTCATAGGTCAGCCCTTTGTTGACTTCGTTCTGGAACACAACCCCCACAGCAGCCGACGAATAACTCAGGTAGAAGCCCTAGAGCTCTTGCAGGCTGAGCATGAGCGTGGGCATGTGCATTCTCCATGGTTCAAAGATGCCTGCTTGGACCGATTTTATTCTATCTGCAAATGCTGCAAATGCTGCTGTGGTGGTATAGAGGCGATGACCAAGCATGGAGTCGCCATGATGCCTCCATCGGGATACGTTGCTCAGATAGATGAAGATCTCTGCACTGCCTGCGGCACATGTGCAGAAACATGCCCATTCGGTGCCCTTTCAGTGGAAGAGATCAGCATCTGGACTGGGAGAAGTGTATGGGATGTGGTGTTTGCGTAGAGAAGTGTCCTGAGGGTGCGATATCGCTAGAGAGAGGCGAAAGGAAGGGTTTACCTCTAGATGTGAGACTTTTGGCAGATGAGGACGCCTGCTAAGGTAATCGTTAGCGATCCATTAGAGCAAGATTCAAGCAGGAATTTGAGGATAAAGCAAAACGAGGATTCAAAATTAGCTATGGCTTTAGTTTCAGAAAACTTATCACCTGGGAAAACGGAAAATATTACATGAGAGTTCGATGGTTAGGCAACTCCTGTGTTGAGTTAATTGATGGTAAACACATTCTTATAGATCCGAACTATATTGTAGAGCCTAAAGAAAACGTGGAGCTGATTTTGGTTACCCACGAGCATGGAGACCACTTCGATCTAGAAAAGTTTGAGAAGCTGGGTGTTAAAAAGCTTGTAGCACCTAAAGCCACCCTTAAAGAATATGGTTTGGATGGAATCGAAGCGAAGCCAGGAGTGGAGATTGATGGGGTAAGAATCCTAGAGAGCTGGTGCTGGAAAGCAAAAGAAAGCTGCAGCTACTTCTACAAAGGAATTCTCCACGCTGGAGACTCTGCAAGATTCCCAGAAATTGAAGGGGTTAAACTCGTTTTCACCGCATGCTTTCCCGATTTTTACGATGATCACCTCAACGAGTTCAAAAGGATGAGGCCAGAGTTGATAGTTCCTTTCCACTATTCAAAAGAAAAGATCGAGAATGCTAAAGGTTTGAAGAAGTTGCTTGACGAAAGTGGCTTAAACTGCAAGATTCTAGAGGTAGGAGGAGAAGTTGAAATTTAGGGTTGAGTTTAATTTAATTAAAGTTGCCTAAGTGAGTTTTAAGTTCTAAACCCCCTCTTTATTTTCCCTTCAGTTTGTTGAATTGAAATCTTTGCTGTGGAGTGTTGGATTTTGCTTGTTTTATTTACCACTTTCTAAGAAAGACCTATTAATTCTCTTAACTCAATAGGATGTAGATTTTTTGACATTATTTTTTGACATTAGATAATAAAAGTCAATGGGAAAAAGAAATAATGGAAACGGAGAAAAACAAAAATTCAACCCAAAAGCTCAAAATATCTGAGGTGCTTGGTACTCTCCGAAAACCTCTCTTAAAACATCAGTTGTCTCTCCCAAAGTTGCTCTTGCCTCAATACACTCGAGAATGTACGGAACAAGATTCTCATCCGATTCTGCGGCTTTTTTGAGATTATTCAAAGCCTCTTCAACCTTCTTCTTGTCTCTCGTATCTTTGAATCTCTTCAATCTTTCCATCTGCTTCCTCACCATGTTTTCGTCTATTCTGAGGATCTCAAGCTCTATTTCTTCTTCAATCTGATATTTGTTGACTCCAACAACAGTCATCTCACCCTCATCTATCTTCTTCTGCTTTTCGTAGGCCGATCTCTGGATTTCCTTTTGCGGGTAGCCAACCTCAATCGCCCTAACCATTCCGCCCATCTCATCGATCTTTTCTATGTACTTCATCGCCTCTTCTTCAATTCTGTCGGTCAGCCATTCTATATAGTAACTCCCGCCTAAAGGATCGGCAACATCTGCAACACCGCTTTCTTCAGCCAAAATCTGCTGAGTCCTTAAAGCGATTCTCACAGCTTTTTCAGTAGGCAAACTTAGCGCCTCATCGAAGCTGTTCGTATGCAGGCTTTGGGTTCCGCCGAGAACAGCAGCTAAAGCCTGAATTGTAACCCTAACGATATTGTTTTCCGGCTGTTGAGCTGTGAGTGTGCATCCAGCCGTCTGGGTATGGAATCTCAGCATCATCGACCTCGGGTTCTTAGCCTCAAACCTGTCTTTCATTATCCTTGCCCAGAGCCTCCTCGCAGCCCTGAACTTTGCCACCTCCTCAAAGAGATTGTTTCCGGCAGCAAAGAAAAAGCTCAGTCTTGGGGCAAAGGCATCGACATCCATTCCTCGCTCGATGACTTTCTCAACATAGGTAATGCCGTCTGCAAGGGTGAAAGCTACCTCCTGCACTGGTGTTGCCCCAGCCTCCTCCATGTGATAGCCTGAGATGGATATGGAGTTCCATTTTGGCACTTCTTTAGCGCAGAACATTATGATGTCCGTTGCAAGGCGAAGAGAAGGTTCAGGCGGGAAGATATAGGTTCCTCTTGCTATGTATTCCTTCAGCATGTCGTTTTGAACTGTTCCTCTGAGTTGATCCCTCGAAATTCCCTGAGATTCAGCTATCGCTATGTACATGCTCAAAATCTGGGCACATGTAGAGTTAATCGTCATTGAGGTTGAGACCCTATCTAAAGGAATGCCATCAAACAGAATCTGCATATCCTCTATCGTGTCGATCGCAACTCCCACTTTCCCTATCTCGCCCATTGCCATTGGATGATCTGAGTCGTAACCTATCTGTGTTGGGAGATCAAAAGCAACACTCAAACCTGTCTGTCCCTGTTCCAGCAAATATCTGTACCTCTTGTTTGTCTCCTCAGCGGTTCCAAAGCCAGCGTACTGCCTCATAGTCCATACCCTTCCACGATACATTGTCGGATATATGCCACGAGTGAAAGGATAAACTCCAGGATACGACAGGCTTGAATCGTAATCGAGATCGATGTCTTCGGGAGTGTAAACTTGATCGACAAGAAAACCGGATGTAGTAACGAATTCTTTTTTTCTCTCTCCAGCCTTTTTCAGGAAAGGCTCGAGATACTTCTCCTCCCATTCTTTCTTATTCATACTCCACCTCCTAAACAGTTAACATCCTCACACAACAAACGCAACAACATCTCCGGCGGCAACCTTATCTCCCGGCTTTACAACAATCTTCGATATTCTACCGCTTTTTGGAGAAGAAATCGAGTTTTCCATCTTCATAGCCTCTAAGATGAGGATGTCTTCACCCTCTTTTACCTCATCTCCCTCATTCTTGAGTATCTTGGTAATCGTTCCTGCCATAGCAACGGTTATGGGTGTGCCCTCCCCTTCGACTTTCTTTACAACTTCTCTTTCGACTGCTTTTGCCCCCTCAACTTTGGCCTCAGCTTTCGCTTCGGCTTTAGCTTCGATTTTCTCCACCAGAGCACCCAATTCAGAAATGGATATCCTTGCCTTCTTTCCTGCAATGCTAACGCTGAAAACGTTTGGCTCTATTTCTTCAACTTCAACCTCGTACCTCTTTCCCTCGACAAAAACCTCGTATTTCATCCTACCACCTGAAAAGCTAAAGAGTTCTGGAGAACAGCTTCCAGTAGCTGAATTCCCTCCTTATCTCAACTGGTCTCTCTCTCATGTCTATCAAATACTTGTGGATCGCAGCCATAGCAGCCAGAAATTCTTCCGGTTCAAGCGACATTTTTATCACCTATGCCTATCACCTACAGAGGAATGTTTCCATGTTTCTTTGGAGGAAGCTTCTCCCTTTTCGTCTCTAGAATTCTCAAGGCTGAGATTATCTTGCTCCTCGTAAACTTAGGATCTATGACGTCATCGATGTATCCTCTAGCAGCAGCCCTGTATGGATTTGCGAACTTCTCGCGATATTCGGCTATCTTCTTCAACCTCATCTCGTTTGGATCTTCAGCAGCCTTGATTTCCTTCCTGAAAACGATCTCTGCAGCCCCTTCTGGGCCCATAACAGCTATTTCGGCTGTCGGGTATGCATAAACAATATCCGCTCCAAGATGTTTGCTTCCCATCGCAAGATAAGCTCCTCCATAAGCTTTTCTCAGGATTATCGTTACCATTGGGACTGTAGCTTCGCTGTATGCAAACAGAATCTTTGCTCCGTGCCTTATTATCCCACCGTACTCCTGATCAACTCCAGGCAGATATCCCGGGACATCAACAAAAGTTAATATTGGAATGTTGAAAGCATCACAGAATCTTACGAATCTCGCAATCTTATCACTCGAATTCACGTCGAGCGTTCCTGCATAGAATCTCGGATTGTTTGCAACTATTCCAACACTTCTCCCATCCATTCTTGCAAAGCCAACTGTCGCATTTTGAGCGTAGAAGGGATGAATCTCGAGGAATTCCCCGTTATCGACGACCTGCCTTACTATGTCTCTCACGTCGTAGGGTTTCTGAGGATCCTCAGGCAGTATGTCGTAGATCTGTGGTGTTGTTCGTGCTGGATCGTCTCCCGTTTGAAGCACGGGAGGATCATCAAGATTGTTGAGAGGTAGATAACTAACGAGCTGCCTAACAAGCCTTAAAGCGCTCTCATCATTGTCAGCTACAAGATGACAGTTACCGCTCCTCATCGAATGGGCTTCCCAGCCCCCCAGGGCTTGAGGTGTAACCTCTTCTCCCGTTACTGTTTTGATCACACCTGGCCCGGTTATGAACATGTAGCATCCTGGATTCTTTGTCATTACAATAAAATCACCAATTGCAGGACTGTAGACAGCTCCTCCAGCACATGGACCCATAATAACACTTATTTGTGGAATCACCCCGCTTGCGAGGGTATTTCGGTAAAAGATGTCTCCGTATCCTTTGAGAGCATCAACACCCTCTTGGATTCTTGCACCCCCAGAGTCGTTCAGGCCGATGATAGGCATTCCCATTTTCATCGCGAAATCCATTATGTATGCTATTTTGAATCCATGCATCTCTCCTAAGCTACCACCCATCACAGTGAAATCCTGAGCGAATACCGCTACAGGCCTACCATCTATCGTTCCGTATCCTGTCACAACTCCATCAGCAGGCAGATCTATTTTGTCAAGGCCGAAGTCCGTGTTTCTTTTCTCAACGAAGGGATTCACTTCGATGAAGCTTCCTTTGTCAAGTAAGATTTCGATTCTCTCTCTTGCTGTGAGCTTGCCTGTTTTATGTTGCTTTTCTATTCTTTCGTCTCCCCCCATTTTCTTGATACGATCTTTTTTCTCGTAAACTTCATCAATTAGCTCCTTTTTCAATAAATTCCCCTCCTGATCTTTTTCTCTGAGTTTTGACTATTTGACTATTCGAACCTTCTAATCTGACTTTTATAGTACTTATCCTTCAACAAATTCTAAAAGAACACCTTTCGTGCTTTTCGGGTGTACGAAGGCGATCTTCTTTCCTCCAGCACCAATTCTCGGTTTCTCATCTATAAGCGTCAATCCATTTGATTTAGCGTTCTCAAGGGCCTTCTCAATATTTTCAACATTCACAGCGATGTGATGGATGCCCTCTCCTCTCTTCTCTATAACTTTCGCGATCGCACTATCTTCCGATGTCGCCTCTAAAAGCTCTATCTTGCTCTCTCCAACCGGAAGCATTGCAACTCTTACTTTCTGCTCAGCAATCTCTTCAATCTCTTTCAGCTCAAATCCAAGCTTTTTGTACAAATCTATAGCCTCATTAAGGTTTTTAACGGCTATACCGATATGATCAAGCTTTTTTATCATTTCTTCACCTCCTTTAAATCCTTTAAAATTTTAAGTTCAGCTCATAACTGAGTGAACTGTATTAAATTCATTGGAGATTAAAGCTATGAACCCTTCCTGAGATTCGAGGCTCTCTCCTTTATAAAGTTAATAATCATCTCGAGAGGAGTTCCTGGGCCAAAGATTCCTGAAAAGCCGAGTTTTTGGAGTTTCTCAACATCATCCTTTGGGATTATCCCACCAATGAGCAGGATAACATCTTTATTCGGCTCTAAACCTCTCTTTCTGAGTTCCTCAACTATGGCGGGTGTGAGCTCAAGATGAGCCCCGCTTAAAATGCTCAGCCCTATCACATCAACGTCTTCTTGCAACGCGGTTTCAGCAATCTCTGATGGTGACCTTCGTATGCCTGTGTAGATCACCTCAAAGCCAGCATCCCTCAATGCCCTTGCAACAACCTTCGCTCCACGATCATGCCCATCTAACCCGGGCTTTGCCACAAGAACCCTGATTTTTCTCTCCATATTCCACCTCCAGAAAAATCATCATCAGCTCTTTTAGAAAGTCCTGAAATTTAAAATAAATATCTTTCGAAATCTTGAAATTTTTGAAATTTGGAGAATTGGGTTGGACAAATAAGTTTATTAGGTTAGCGAGACTCTAATTGATTCTATTGCCTCAAAATACAGGTTACAAAATCACTAAAATTAAATTTACTAGTCAATCTCCTCATATTTCTTAAGAAACCTTTTATACCATTCAAACTCTTTTTCATTTACAAGGTGTATCTCGAAGGGTGAGAAAACTCCCACTTCTCTCAAAATCTTACCCCTCAGCTTTGATCTTGCTTCCCCGGACGGCATATTTTCCGACACTACCAATACATCTATATCACTTCTTGGAGTTGCTTTTCCTTCAACAACTGAACCGAAAACTATTGTGGTCACATCCTCCATCTCTCTCTCTGCAACTTCCTTTATTTTTTTGACATAATCTCGATATCTTCTGAAATACTCTTTTTCTTCCTTTACAATTTCGCTCCAAGCTTCAAAACCCTTCATGTCCGACCATTAATTTTTTTAAGAGGCTACTGAATTGAATCAACGAATTTTTTCAAGCTTTCAGCAATTTCCCTCATATTCTCAACTTCTTTTCTTTCAAATTCCACCGGAATGTATCTGGAGGTTATGTATGCATTTTCTAAATTGGAGATTCTATCTATGTTTTCCTCAATGAACTTTGCAACTTTTTCCTCGCTCGAAGTCAGCTTGGCAAGCTCCCTGAGCAATCTCTTTATCGAGTGAGTTTTTGGATATTCACCTGAGATTTCTACCAATTTGTATTTCAAATAAAGTTCTGAAAATTGTTGAAAGTTAAATGCAGCCAGATCTAACACATCTTTTTCCAACAGCTCGATGCCATTTTCCAAAAATCTTAGAGCTCTCTTTTTTAAGATTTCAATTTCTTCAAATGTCACACCATTTAATAGTATTGGAAGAATTTAATCTTTCTGTTCGACATCTTAGAACAAACAAATCAAACCAATAGAATAATTTTTTAATCTCCTCTTTTAAATTCTCAGCTGGTGTGAAAGGTGGATGTGGCAAGAAAAGTTGCGAGAAATGCATTATATAACTCTTCTGCTTTGGTAGTAGGTAACATTTCGGGTTTATCCCTAACCATCATCCTTGCTAGGATACTCAAACCAGAAAATTTCGGGATATACAGTTTGGTCTTATCAGTTGCAATGTTGGCGATTGCCTTTTCCAATCTTGGTATAGATGGTGCGGTTATTAGATACACGGCCTACTACATTGGAAAAAACGATTTAAAAAAGGTAAGGGGACACCTATATTATTTTTTTAAAATCAAGTTTTTTTTGGCGTTAATTATAGCAGCAATACTGATTACCTCTGCAAAAGAACTTGCCTCGGTTTTTAGGGATGAAAGACTTGCCATCCCCTTTATGATTGCTGGGGGGATCGTTTTTTTTGCCTCTCTTGCTAACTTTTTTAAATCATTTTTTATTGGTTTGCAGGAGTTCAGATACTATTTTCTTAAACAAAGCATTTATGAGTTATTCAGATGGGTTTTCGGCTTACCTCTTGCTTTTGTATTTCTTGCATCAGGAGCTCTTGCTGGTTATTCCATTGCACATCTTATAGCCTTTCTTTTTCTCTCTTTTATCGTTTTTTCAAGGTATGAGAAATTAATCAGGGGGGAGAGAAGTGAACCAGATCGATCAAGCAGGAAATTCATAGGTTTTATGACGATAGCTAGTGTATCAGGTATAACCTATACATACATTGATAGTGTGATGATAGGATATCTTTTAAACTCCACTGAAGTAGGGTTTTATAGAGCTTCCTATACGATTATTTTTGCTATAGTAGGCCTAATCTCATCTCTCAGCATGGTTTTATTCCCAACTTTTACGCAGATGTCGAATCGAGACATTATGCTCGCTCTGAAGAGATTAAACAAGTATGTCTCAATTATCGCATTTCCAGCTGCAGCAGGCCTCTTCTTTCTCTCAGAAGAGCTCATAAGGATTGTTTATGGGATAGATTATCTAAATGCAATTCCAGCGATGATTGTTCTCTCTTTTGCTTTAATTCCAGGTGCTTTTAATTATCTCGGAACTATCTTTAACTCGAAGGAAAGGCCAGATGTCTCAGCAGCGGTTATAACCGTAAGCATGATTCTCAACGTCATGCTCAACTATTTCTTCATTCTCTCCATGGGGATAGTTGGTGCAGCATTAGCTACCGTTATCTCACGGTTTTTCCTTGTCATTGCAATTGTTTTACTTTTATGGAAGACTTTTGGAATTAAAACGGATTTTTTTGTAACGGTTAAGCCTATATTCTCATCTTTAGTGATGCTGGGTTTTCTAGTATTACTTCCAAAACCGGAATCACTTGCCATTGGTATTATCGAAGTGATTTCGGCTATTCTACTCTATTTTGGTCTGCTATTTCTCACCAAAGGGTTAACCAGAGAGGATCTTAGGTACTTTAAGGATATAATAAAAATTTAGGAAAAATCTTAGGAAAAATCGAACTCGTGCTTAAAACGTTAAAAAGTTAAAAAGTTAAAACGTTAAAACCCAAAATTTCTACCTTCTAAGGCTTTTAACTTCTCAGCTAAATGCACTATCCCGGATTTAAAATCGAATTCGGGTTTAAACCCCGCATTGAAAAATTTTGAAGAATCAACACTGTAGCTAAACTCGGGTTTAATTTCTTTGATAAACTCTATATCTATCTTTGGGTTTATGGTCTCTTTAACTGTCTCAGCAACATCGATTATTCTTAAATTGCTCTCTGCAGCGTTATAGATCTCTCCCTTCTCTCCATACTCGATGAGGTGTAAAAATGCTCTTGATGCATCATGGACATGAATGAAAGGCCTCCAATTCCTTCCGTCTCCAAAAACTGCAAGTTTGTAGCCGAGCATGGCTCTCAGAATGAAATAGTTCACTACAAGATTGAACCTGACCCCGGGACTGAAGCCGTAAACAGAAGCTAATCTTAAGATCTTTATATCCATGCCGTATTTTTCTGCATACTCAATACATGCTTTCTCTGCCTTGAGTTTCGATTCTGCATAGGGATTTAAGGGTTTAGTGGGACTGTCCTCTTTGAGATTCTCGCCAACTCCATAAACATTGCAAGTAGAGGCGAAGATTAGACTTGCATCCTTTCTTCTAACTTCCTCGAGAACGTTTAGAGTACCACAATAGTTTATATCATCGACAACCTTTGCAACTTCCTCTACCTTGTCAAGAAGTCCAGGAGTAGTTGGTAATTTTGCAGCAAGATGGATAACGACATCCACATCTTTAAAAGCGACTTTTAAATCCTCTTTGTTTCTTATATCTCCCCAGAAAAAGTCAATTTGATTCAAATAAAGTAGATTCAGGGGATTCGATCCTGACAGATTATCCATTATTCTGAACTCTTTTCCTTTTTTCAGGAGAATTTTGGCGATTTCTGTTCCGATATATCCATTACCACCTGTTATGAGTATCATTCTATCCCTTTTAGATTATCGAGATCTAACCAAAATTTCTAGATTTTAAATCTCCTTCTGGAATTCTCCGTAGCCCTTATTCATTATCAACTCTATATCGTTAAACGTCTTTTCTATTCCTTTCTCCAGATTGTATTTACTTTCAAAGCCCAGTGATCTTAGTTTGGATATATCATAACCAAACGTTCTTTCCTTGGATTCTCGTGGCTTCTCAAAATCGATGTTAACGTTTATTCCCTTCTTTTTAGCTATCTTCAATACTACTTCTGCCACCTCTTTCACACTCGCAACGTATCCGCTTCCGGCATTGAAAACTTCACCCTTTGCTTGTGGCTTTATTATGAATTTGTAAATCTCAATGACATCATCGATGTGTATGAAATCCCTTTTCTGCTCACCACTACCATGAATGACCAAGTTTTCATTACTCAATGCTCTTTTAATAAAATTCGTCACCGCTGTTCTCCATTTCGGATATGTGCCAACTCCGTAGATGTTCGTGAACCTTAAAATAATTGTACCCAACCCATGGGAGTTGTAATAAGCTTTGCAAAGAGCTTCACAACTTGCTTTCATCGCGCCGTATTTGTTTAAAGGGTTTAAAGGCAAATTTTCTGTTGCCAGTACTTCATCGATTTCCCCATATACAGCTGCGCTTGATGGATAGATGAAGTATTCAACTTCTCTCCTTGCAGCATGCTCCAGCAGATTCAGAGTCCCTTCTACATTTATTTTGAGAGCCATCTCTGGGTATTTGTTGCACGCTGCTATACCGGAAATAGCTGCTAAATGGTAAACTATTTCTACATCCTTTAAGAAGTCCTTTACTCCCTTATCACAGATATCTCCATATTCAAGAGTTACTCTGCTATCTTTTCGGATTAAATCATAGTTCTCTTTTTTACCAACAGCAAAGTTGTCGATTCCAACGATTTCATAATCGGCAAACTTCTCGTCTTGCAGAAGAGAGTTTATTAAATGCCCTCCGACGTATCCAGCCGCTCCCGTTACTAAGATTCTCAAGTTATCACCTTTTTATCACCTTAAAAAATCACTTTTTGATGAATACGTCTCGGAATGAATTGATTGTCTCGGCGTACTTACTAAGCTTGTCTACAATCTCATTCAGCGTTTCTGCCATCCTTTCATGCTTTGGCCTTCCCAAAACCTTCATGAACTTTGAATTATCGAATTTGTATTCAGCTTCTTCTTTCTCTTTTCTGGGGTTTGGAATGAAATCTATTCCAGGACTTTTACCAAGGATCTCCTCAGCAGCATTGTTTAGCTCTTTTGCAAGATCTTTTATTCTCACATATTCAACGAGCTGGTTGTAAACTCTATATTCTCCATCGTTTCCCTCCCTGATTATGTTGATAAAGCTTTGACAAGCATCCTCAAGGCTTATGAATGGTTTTATCTGATTTCCAGACCCATATACCGTTAAAGGATGATCTGCAATTATCATCGCCACCCATCTATTGAAGAGCGTGCCGAAGTAAAAATCGATGTCAAAGCGAGTTGCAAGTTTTTCATCCATCATCGTTTCCTCTGTATCTGTTCCGTAAACTATGCTCGTCCTCACATCGGTGCATGGCATACCGGTTTGCATGTTGGCAAGCCACATGTTCACAGCATCAAAGCCCTTGGTGACATGATAGAAGCTGGATGCGATGTTTGGGAATGGCAAAATATCTTTATTCCCTTCTTTATCCGAAACCTCAATAAAACCCTCAGGTATCTGAAGGTTTGGCGCGCCATAAATGCCAGTTGTGGTAGTTTCAATGAAGTATGTGTTTGTCAAACCCTCCTCCCTTAAAGCCCATAGGAGATTCAAAGTCCCAAGAATATTGTTTTCTTGGGTGTAGTAGGCTTTATCGAGGTTTATCTGAGAATAAGGGGCTGAGGGTTGTGCTGCCAAATGTAAAACAACTTCAGGCTCTGTAATCCTGATGATAGTTCTAACAAATTCTTTATCAACCAGATTGCCTTTTATGAATCTGATATTTTTGAATCCAAGTTTATGTGCTTTTTTTATCCTCGCTTCCATCTCAGCAATTGGAATCATGCTAGCTGAACCAATTTCTTCAACCCATTTACGCCTGGCAAGGTTATCAATCCCTATGATTTGATCATCTGGGAATTCCTTTGACAGCTTAAGCATTAATGGCCAGCCTATATATCCATCACAGCCCGTAAGGAGTATCGTCATTTTATCACCACTCAAAGTGGTAACTTAAATTATTTATAGTTTTTTAAAATAGGTAGTAACATGATTGAAAAGTTATTTTTAGAATATGGAATGACAGGATATCAGATCAAAGCTCTATTAACTCTCATCAAGCACGGTGAGGCAAAAGCGTCGGATATTAGCGAGTTAAGTGGAATTCCAAAGGCAAAGGTTTATTCAGTACTGGATCAGCTTGTTAATTTCGGTTTAATCGGGAAGATACCTGGGAGACCAATAAGATATAGGGCAAAACCACCTGAAGAAATCGTTGAGAGATTAAAATATAATCTGATGGCAGAATATTCGAACAAGCTGAAGACGATCGAAGAAGTGGAAGAACAGCTAGTAAACAATCTTAAGTACCTTTATGCCTCAACTGGAATAAGTTACAAAGATCTGATAAGGATAATAAGTGTTGGTGAAGCCTCAGAAAGGGAAACGAAGCTTCTATATCAGGAAGCAAGGAAAGAGATTAATATAGTATCAAAAAGCTTTGAATACTATCCTAAAGTTAGAAAAGAGATTATTGAAGCGTCTAATAGGGGTGTTAAAATAAAAGTATTGCTTTTGGGAGAGAGATTTTTGAATGAAATGAGTAAAAGTGTTCAGAGAGAAATTCTAAAACTTCTGAGGAACGAAACGAATGCTGAGATAAAATTGAGTAAAACGATTCTCCCTTTGAGAGGGACCATAATCGATCCAAGTTACGAGTATAAAACAGGAAAAGCCATTTTTGTTGTTGAGGACCCTAAAACTCCACTATACTTAAGGGATGCTGCGATAACGGAAAATCCAAGTTTGGTTGCTGGGATGAAGAAGTATTTTGATCTGATTTGGGAGTATGAATCAGAAATGTTTGTCTAACCTAACTCTTTTTGATTTTTTGATAAAAAGATTGACTTCTAGCCTTAAAACTTACATATCTTTGTTGAGTGGGAAGTATTCTCTGAAAGGAGTTCCTGACAAACTAAAGTTACAGCCGATAACTTTGCGGTTTATACTAACAATAGCTAGCTATTTAAATTTCAAAATATAAACAAGATCTATGTTCAATTGTTTAAAGCATAGGAGGGTAATTAATACCATAACAATTTTATTTGCATCGCTTATCTTAGCAACCCTTTTCTCTATGTTGAGATCAATAAGATTTTTAAGTCATCATAACTTGAACGTTCTTGTAGAACACTTTGGATATGGGTTAAAAGCCTTCATATCCTTCTTCTTTCTATCTTTTATTCTTTTGGCTATGTTGTTTGGAATTTATAAGAGAGTTAACCCCAAGATTTTTATCGTATTTATAGTAGCTTTTTCTGGTTTATCTTTTATTTTAGCTTGCAATTATCCTTCAACACTTGGTGAACTTGTACCAAAACCTCAACCTGAAATTAGCAAAAACAAAATAATAATAATATTTACATTTGACACCGAGGAAGACTGGATTCGAGGTAAATATAGGCTTAACTCCTATAAATATATAGATTCAGGTGCATTCTATCAATTGGTCGATGGTTTGTATAGAAACAACATAAGTGCTACTTTTTACGTTACGCCAAATTTAGCTAGAGATAATCCGAACCTCTTAAAGTACTTAGAAAGCAGAAATCAGACAATAGGCGCTCACTTACACATTCATCAGATCATAGATGCCACATATCCTTATCCTGAGGGTCTTAAAGAGGACGTGATTACAGCCTATAACATGTCAACGGAATTAAAATTTTTAAAAATTGCTAAAGAACAAATAGAAAATAGTCTAAATCACGGAGTATATATCTATAGATCAGGAAGACTTGCATGTGATTATGAAACTGAGAAGGCTGTAAGGCTGGTGGGTTTTAAAGCTATTTCAAATCACAGAGGAACCTATTATATAGCTCCAATAGGTATTTGGAATTTGGATATTGAAGGACCAGATTTATTTGGTTCAAAATATTCTTTAGAAGATTACATAAGTATTTTCAAAAAGCGCTTGGAGAGGGGCGAAAGGATAATTACGTTTACGGCCCATCCGATGGAGCTTTACAATTATACAACAAATAATATAGAAGAGAGTAAAATTAAAACATTTTTCGAATTTGTAAGCTACCTGAAATCTCAGAAAAATATAAAAATTATAAATCAATACAGATTACTACAATTACTTGAGAAAAATAAAAAATGATTATATCTTTTCACCTTTCCATATTAATAATTTACACAATCCGGGAAATTTTCGCTCGAGAAAACTAAAAAATGGGTTAAGTATTCTTATTTTGTGTATCCATTCCTTAGTCGGATAGGGAAAGCCAATAGCGTACAGTTCTTTAAATCCATGTTCTTCAGTTGCTTTTCTAAGCCATGGTAAAGTCCAAAATCTTATGTGACCTTTTATCCTGTACCACTCCGGTTGATTTCCAAATAACATTATTACTCTATCTTTTAGATTAACTCCATTAGGAATCAAGATAATGAGTTTACCACCTGTTTTTAGCACTCTTCTTGATTCGGATAATATAAAATCATAATCAAAAACGTGCTCCAAAAAAGCTCCCATATATACAACGTCGACCCCTCCATCTTTTATTGGCCATGAGCTCTCAGCATCGCAAAGGATTACATCAAAATAGACTTTTGCTTTATTAGCAAGTTCTCTATTTATTTCCAACCCTATCACTAAGTTGTCTCTCTTAAATTGCTTAGCTATCACCCCGTTTCCACAGCCAACATCTAATATAACCCCAGGATCATCTTCTAACACACTTTTAACAGAATGAAACACTCTATCTTTTGCCCCAATACTTTTTATGTCAGCCAACTCTCTGAAATCAGGAGTATATTCTTTGGAAGTATAATATTTTTGTATTCGCATGTTTTTGACTTCTCGTTTAGAATTTTTAAAGTTGTTGCATTTTCTCATCCAAAAGCATTAAATTTTTATTTATCTGTTAAGAACTAAAAAAAGTATGAGACGAGCAAATGTGGCTTTGGTGACAGCAGATTCTTTGAGAGCAGACGTGGTTTTTGAAAATATAGACAAGCTTCCAAACTTTAAGAAGTTGGCAAATGAGGGGTTAGTTTTCAGAAATGCTTTTTCAAATTCAAGCACGACAGTACCATCATTGATCTCTTTGCATACAAGTACGTATCCAAATATGTTTGGTGGATTTAATAAAGGTATTAGAAAGCGAAAAACATTGGCACAAATTTTAAATAAATTAGGATACAAAACCTTTGGAATCAATACAAATGCATTGGTTGAAGTTACATTAGGATTTGAAAAGGGATTCGATATCTTTCTCAACTTAAAACAGAATTACGGGACAATTTTACTAAGGAAGTTAATTCGATGTAGACTCACTGAAAGAGCTGACCTATTTTTAGACCATTTCAAGTACGCTTTTAATGAAGATTATATCCCATCAGTCAGAGGAGAACTTTTAGTTGAAACAATAAGAAAGATTTTAAAAAATCAAAGAAATAATAAGTCAAATAAGTCACCTGTATTTCTCTGGTGTCATTTTATGGATAGTCACCACCCCTACAAGCCACCATTTAGATTTTCCGAACCCAATCTTAGAAATCCATTACATCGATTCTATTACAGCTTAAAGCAAAGAAGATACACCACACTTGCAAAGAAATCAGACCGGGAAATATATTTAAAGCTTTATTTTGGGACAATTAAATACCTTGATTACTGTATTGGCAAACTTTTTGAGTTATTTAATGATAACTGGATTATCATTGTTACTTCAGACCATGGCGAAGAATTTTGGGAGCATGGGGGATGTTCCCACTCGAGAAAACTTTATGATGAATTGATACACGTTCCTCTAGTCATATATGGGCCGGTAGATTTAGAGATAGAGGAAGATTTTTTGTTATCTCATGTACACTTAGCACCCACCATACTTGATGTACTAAAAATATCAACGAACTATAATAAATTTTTAATGGGTAAAAGTATCCAAAAATTGGATGATAATAATGAAGAAAGGTATGTTTTTGCAGAGCATGATGGTATAAGAGCAATAAGAACCAATAGATATAAATTGATAATTGATAAATCTAGCAAAACTATAGAACTTTATGATTTAAAGACAGATCCGAAAGAGAAGTATAATATCTTTCAGGATAAAGAAGATGTTGCAAATGATTTGTTCAAAATTCTGGGTTATGAATTAAGAAGAATGAAGAGGTATGAAGCGATGTTAGAGGTTGCAAGAATAAAAGATAAGATGTTTAAAATGTGACCCTAAACATTTTCCTTATTCCATAGTTTAACATCATCACAATTTCTCTAGAGGATAAAGCATAAATGTATTTATATAAAATGTGGTCAATTAATGGCAATCTGAGCCCCCACTTTCTCATGAAATAAGTGTATGATCTTCTAAGCTCCTTATAATCTCTACGAATTTTAAGATAATCAGCTTTATCTTTATACTTAACTTGGTCATGTACTAAGAAGCTATCAAAACTAACAACTTGCCTGTATGGACAGTTACTAAAATATATTTGTAACGTTTTATCTAAATCGTCAAAACCAACTTTGTAGTTTGGATCATATTCGAAATATTTTTTCAATTCTCTTTTAAAAAACATAGCACCGGCTGGCACTCCATCACAATAAATAAATCCACATTCTTGGAGTGGTATTTTATATTTATATATTATATTATTTTTAATTTTTATTTTTAGCCCCGATGTAGATAATAAATACATCTTGGAATCATATTGCGGAAAAGATATAGCTCCAATATTATATTTTTTAAATATATTCAATGCTACATTAATCGTATTATCTGAAATATACATATCATCATCCACAACGAACATATATTTTGTATCAACAAGTTTTAATAACATATTTCTTCCTAGAGATATTCCTAAATTCTTATCACAATATATAATTCTATACTCTGGCTTGTTTTCAAGCCTTTTAAAGTATTTGACAATCTCACGATCGATAAATCCGTTATTCCAAATATATACTTGGTAGGGTATTGGGGTGTTTTTTTCTATATGCCTAATTGTGTTTTTCAATTTGTCAAGTTTATTGTAATGTAGAATGCAGTATGTTAGTTCAGGTTTGGTCATACTTCATCCACCTTTTGATAATAGTTTTTTACCATTTCAAAAAATTCGAGGTGATTTTTTACAAGTAGTTTCTTATCAGTCGAAGCAATAATCCCTCCTCTTGAATCATGAATTTGTACCCATTTAGCTCTTCTTTCTTTCCTCATCCCATGATCACTCAGGATGACAACTTCATCTGGTTTTATGTATTTTACCAGTTCAGATGTGCTCTCATCTATTACTTTGTATAGCTTTACTATTTCATCCCAGTTATCCTCAACATGCATAAATCTATCAGGCAGAACAAAAACAATAAACGCAAAGTTAAACTCAAATTGATCATACAGCCACCTAATAGCCTCAATCTCCCTAAAGTGCTGTTCAAATAAATCTCTTTTATACTTCTTTAAATCATTACCTCTTTTAGGCTCTCCTTGAAAGATTCTTTTCAATTTTCTTTCGATTCTCTTAGGGTAGACACCGTAAGAATCTGGATAGGGTATCCCAGAGACCCAAACTCCATGAATTGGTTTGGGTGGATGTGTGACTGGAACACTCCATACGAGTGAATTTGGAATCAATTCCCAAATTCGTGGGGATTTTACATCTATCGATAGTGGTGGATTTTTGTAGAAAAGCTTACTCATTAACCACAATTTTACTGCTCTCCCAAAAAGATTGGAGGGTATCAGATGGTCTATTTTAGAAAATAGTTTAAAAAGCGTCTCGTTTTCGATTTTTCCAGAAATAGAGAGAATTTTATGCTCAAAAAAAGGTTTCCCAGTTGTTATCGTTGTCCAAGCTGCTCCAGAATCTATCTCTCTCTTTTGCCAAAACTGTTCTGGAAGCAAAACTTGCCTGTGAAGTTTTCTGTAAAATTTTGGTCTGATTTTCTCTAAGTGATTAAACGTTGCACCATCCCAGCCTATTACAAGGAGTTTCATGCTCTCTCTTAAGATAAAGTTCTAATCACTCGCGCATAAACCTCGGCAATTCTACGACAGCTATATTTCTCAAGCAACTTCATTAGTTTCTTATTTCTGTTCCTTTTCCTTGATACTTTCAAGGCAATTTTAATCTTCTCAGCCACATCTTTAGCATCTAAGTTTACCCCTATACAGTATTCAGCGAATTCAAAATCTTCACTACTTAAAACACTTTCTGACACAACAACTTTTAAGCCAGAGGCAAGGTATTCGTATATTTTTAACTGTCTTGGAACTCCGCATAGTGTGACACCTACATCACACAACTTCATCACTTCAGCAATAACTTCATTCGGCAAATATCCTAAGAAATAAACGTTCTTCAGATTTAGCCCCTCCTTTAAATCCTTCAGTTTGTTCTCTAGTTTTCCACCACCAATCATAACTAGCTGAATGTCTGGCAAAAATCTCATGGATTCAACGAGGAGATCGAGATTATAGATCTCATTGAAACCTCCAACATAAATTACTAATGGTTTATTTAGGTCCACACCGTTCCTCTCGATTAATTCTATGGCATAATCTCTCAGAGTGTTATCGGAAGAAATGAATTTCTCTAAGTTTATACATAAATTTGTCTTAAAAACATCTTTTTTGAATTTAGAAATTTCTTGGTAATTCTCGTGAGGGATAACAATAACAGTATCAGCCACTTTTAAAGCCAACTTTTCAAGCAAAATGAAAGTAAAAGTAATAGGATAAAGAAACCTTGGAATCGTATTGAAAATTGTCTCATAATCATCAACAAAATCTGCAATGAATTTTTTTTTAAACAAAATTTTTGTCAAACCCCCAATGGCCAAACCGAAGTGTGTCGTACCTATAACAATACTGTAATCTGATTTTAGATCTGATTTTAACTGCTCTGAAAACTTCCTTAGTATCTCTAAACCTGAGCATTCCACAGTGTCAACATCGAAACCTTTTTCTTTCAGAGTCTCAGAAATTAACCATCTACCTATACTTACCTTTCCTTTAGCTGGTTTTAACCACATTACTTTAATTTTTTTCTCCATTCAGAAATTTTACAAGTTTCCTCTCATTAAAAAGTTTCCTGTCATCTCATAGATAACACTTTATAACATCTCAAACATTTTGGCTTTTCAGGAGCATTCAACACCGTTCTTAGCGCCCTCCATTTCTCTCCTACATTGAAATCTGACATTTGTTAATAAGGCATCTTCTTTATTCAATTCTTTTTTATGAGATTAATTAAATATTATAATTTCAATTTTAATTGATTTGAATAAGATTTTCTGTGTACTCGATTTCATTGTCAGTTTGTCAAGAGAATAGTTTCTTCGAATTTAAACAACCTCTGAGATAACCCATACCTACTATAAAAGAAAAGAGTAAAATCATCAGAATTTTAATCGCATCTCCAACAGACCCTTTTAGCATGTTTGTAATTCTTACTGAGAGGCAGGCTCTCAGTAAGAATTTCAGGTAAAATTCTTCTTCTTTGATCTCTCCCACTATCTTTTCCATCACAGCCTTCGAATACCCCTGCCAGAACGCCCTTTTAATGAGAAAACTGAGTTTTATTCGATTCTCAAATATTTTGTGATACACTACAGCATTCGGATTATACATCACACCTTTCCCATACGCTTTCCTCATCCTCTCACAAAGCTCTGTTTCTCCACTCTGCAGCATTCTACTGCCTTTAATACCTCCCATCATTATATTAAAGCCACCCAATTCCAGAAAAACATCTCTTTTGAAACTCAAATTGGATCCGAACGTATTCCTTACCTCTGTAACTTTTTTGGGGAATCCGAGATGTGTAGCTCCGATCATCCAGTAGAATTCTTCTGGTAGCCAGCTTGGCTTTTTGGTAAGCCATAAAGGCAAGAGTTTTCCCCCAGCTGCAATCGCTCCAGCCTTGTACATTTTAACCAATTCTTCAATCCAGTTTTTATCTGCAACCGCATCGTCATCAATAAAGGCTATCACATGACCACTCGCGAGTTCTACCCCTTTATTTCTGCTTACGAGCAGGCCATAATTCTTCTCATTGAGGTGGATAGTCATATCCGGAAATTCGGCCTTTATTCTTTCAAAATATTTTTTATTTCCATCTATGATGCAGATTATTTCAACATCTTTATATGATTGATTCTGTATGCTCTCAACACACTCTTTAAAGTGTTCGAACATGTTTGGTGTATATGTTGCGATTATCACGCTAACCTTCACAAATGCAAATTATCCTTTGCCTTAATAAAGCTGGTGCCTCTGTTAGAATGTCGTAATTAAAAGGGTTTAAATTAGCTCTCGTCTTCAAGACTAATAAAAAAGTTTAAATCTCTTTCCTCTATCCCCTCCCTGATGTCGAAAAAAGCTGATTACTGGCATTGGTTCTTCATCGCACTCGCAATTATTATCGGCTTATATATACGAATCTTAAACCCTTGGAATTCTGTATTCGTGTTTTGGATGGAAGGTGCAAGACTCAGTGGAAATGATCCATGGTATTATTTTAGACTTATAGATTCAGCACTAAGGAATTTTCCAGATAGGATCTGGTTTGATCCCTTTACGAACTTTCCTTATGGTACCTATACTCATTTTGGGCCTTTCCTTGTTTATTTGAGTCTATTTTTTGCCAAAATTACTGGCGCAAATAATTTGGAATCTGTAAGAACGGCTATCTCTTTTATTCCGGCTTTTGGTGGAGTATTACTCGCAATTCCAGTCTATATCCTCACTTCACGGGTTTTTAATAAACAGACTGGCGTCATTGCCTCATTGCTCGTAGTAATCATTCCAGGTCAGCTTCTGCATAGGAGTGTTCTCAGTTTTAATGATCACCACATATGGGAAGTTTTTTGGCAATCTTTCACCTTAGCATTTTTTGTGTTGTCGTTGGAGGTGTGGAAAGGTAGAGGGGCACGAGAAAACATAAGAAATGGAAGAAAGATTGTTTTGCCTATTTTGACTGGACTCTTTTTGGGTTTCTACTTGCTAGCTTGGGCGCCTGGATTTGTTATTGGTCTTATTATTGTTTTTTATATATTTTTACTTTATCTTTTTAAACCTCTTTTAAAAAATGAAACGGAGAACTTTGCCATTATCGGTATTGTAGTCTTTTTAGTCGCCTCGCTTATGTACCTCCCATTTGCTTTCAAGGCTCCAACTTTTTCCACTACTCGTTATACGCCATTTCAATTGATCGTTTTATTGGGTTTGGCTTTTATCATAATCATATTTCATTTAATCGAAAATCTTGAGAAGAGGGGATTTTATAGAAAAATCGGAATTGAAGGTAAATACGCTTCTCCTACCATAGTTATTATTTTAGTAGGTATTGCCGCTTATGTAATTTCGATCATCTCACCTGACTTTTTTAACCTTTTCAATAGGGTTATAGGTGTTATTCAACCTAAAGGAGGGGCATTAACGGTTGCAGAAATCCAGCCCTTTTTCATCCAAAACGGCGAGTTCAGCCTGGCAAATGCATGGGGCAACTTCAGCATGACCTTCTTTTTTGCAATTCCAGGTATGATCTATATAGTATACCTTCTGATCAAACAAAGAAAACCCTTGTACCTTCTCGCTTTGGTTTGGGGCTTTGCAATGCTCATAGCTTTAGCTGGCCAGAATAGATTCGCATATTATTTCGGAGTCGTTTCAGCTGTTTTTGCAGCTGTAATGCTCGATGCCTTGCTCGATAAACTTAAATTCTATGAATTTATCCAGGCAGCGATAAACAAAGAGGATGCTTTGAAAAAGGTAGGCTTCACCAAACCGATTATAGCAATTTTCTTCATCATCATTCTGTTCTATCCAACGATCGCAGATGCAAATTTCCAGAGCAAATATTCAGCCGGCGGTATAAACAAGCAGTGGTACGATGCTTTGGTATGGATGCGAAACAATACTCCAGGTAAAGAAATGTATGATCAATTCTACTATGAGCTATATCAACCAACGCCTGATCTTAAGAAACCTTACCCCTACTATCCTGAGGGAACGTATGGTGTGATGAGTTGGTGGGACTACGGCCATTGGATAACAGCCATAGCTCACCGCATACCCAATGCCAATCCATTTCAGCAGGGGATAGGCAATAAATACAACAATGTTCCAGGAGCGGCTCCTTTCTTCACAGCCTACAATGAAAGCGAGGCAAATGAAATTGCAGACAAGCTCGGTGTTAAGTATGTGATAAGTGATGTTCTAATGGCTACGGGCAAGTTCTATGCTATGGCTGTCTGGGCTGAGGGAACACTTGAGAAGGCGAGCAAACTTTACTACATCGGCCCCGGCTACGTTTACATAACACCAAAGGGACAACTCGGGATAGCTCTCTCCAAATTTAACATACCCTCAGGATCGAAGGTTCTCACAGTAATTAATGTCCCTTCTGAGAATTATTTCAAAACTATGGAGGCAAGACTGCATATAATGGATGGAAGCGGTCTTAAAAACTACAGAATGGTCTACGAAAGTGGGTTTGAATCGAAAACCAGCCTGACAATTGAAATGCTTTATCGCTATATCTATGATTCAGCTTACACAAAAGGAGAGATTGTGCCTGTAACATCAACTGGCTATGTCAAGGTTTTTGAATACGTTAAAGGAGCAAAGATAACCGGGAAGGTTGGCGGATCTGTGAAGGAAGTCAGAATCTCAGCAGACATCACAACAAACCAGAACAGGACCTTTGTATATCAGCAAGTTTCAAAAGTTGTCGATGGTAAATACGAGTTCATAGTTCCCTATGCCCAAGAAACAACCTATCCGGTTAAAGCGTCGGAATACAGAATAACTGCAGGAAATGAAACCCGAGTGGTGTCGCTTTCCGATGACGATGTTGAGAATGGCAGGATAATTGTTGTTGATTTTGTTTGATTGAATATGAACCATGGAATTGATGTGGTTTAAATCCTTCTTTAACCTCATTTAGATTTTAACCTGACGTAAACTCCTAATACTGAAGTGAATGTTGCAATCCAGAAAGTCTCAGTAAACCTAGAATAAATCTGAAAGGTTATCCTGGCATTCTCTAATTTTAATACTTCAGTTGAAACTCCGCTGAGCGGAATCTTAAAAGGTAATTCAAAACCAGGGATTCCTAGGTTTAAGAGCAGAATGGAAATAAAAGTCCCTGCAACAACCCATATAAGTTTTGATGAGCCGAATTTTACCAAATGCCTTGACCACCATTTTGAAGAAATTGATCCGAGGATGAGCAAACCTCCTGAGAGAACTATCAGTATCCTGAAAGAGAATCCAAGCCAGTAAATAACTGGAATCATTGTCTTTTCTCCAAAAAGAATCACCTCTGGGTTGAACGGATTCAAAGAAAAGAAGAAAGCCTCACCAATTCTTAACTCCCACCATGCTCCCAAAAATGGCACAAGGATTGTTAAAATCCCTGTGAATAACCCAACCACATTTATCTTTCTCTCACCTTTTGAGTCTCCTTGTTTCTCGCTTACTTCGATTGTCTCACTCATCTCGCTCCCCTTCCCTCCCGAATTTCAATTGTTATACCTAGAATCTCCATGATTATCTTAGCCTTCTTTAGCTCGATTTCTTCCTTCTCCAAATTTAAAGGTAGGTTTCCCCTCAGAGTTAAAGTTGAGTTTTCGTGTGGTTGGATCATGACCTCCTTTTCTAGCTCTATCTCAAACTCGACATTGCTTTTCTTACCCTCACCTTGTATCAAAATATCCTTTATTTTCACAGGAAATGGAAAGGGCGAATCAAAATAAAACTGGGCAACGATACTTTTTCCTGCAATATCTATCTTTTTCAGTCCAAAATCATCTTTGGAAATCTTTATTTTTGAAAACTTTTGCAGAATTGTTGGTAAATTTCCGATCATGAAATGTTCAATATCGCCATCGGACTGATACAACCCGTAACCAATACCTGAAATAAGTAACAACCATGGTAAAATCCATAAGATCACTTTGAGGGTAGTCTCTCCCATAATATTGAGATTTTAGTGATTGTATTTATCTTTGATGGAATTCTCATTATGTTTTCGATGTTTTAAGCTAGAAATTTTATGAAACTGTAAAAAACATGAAACTGTAAAACATAAATAAATGTACTGTCCAGAATTGTATGTTTAAAAGTAAATAAAAGGGCACAAGGTTGTACACTTGGATATCTCTCCTAAAATGCTTGAAATTGCACGCAAAAAGACTCATTCTTGCGGAATCACTACCATAGAGTTTGTTCAGGGCAGTATAGATGACCTTTCTGGATTTGGAGATAATGATTTTGACTTAGTATTGTGTTTGGATTCGCCTCTGTCTTTTTGCTACAACACATATGAAACTGCCCTTTCTGAACTCGTAAGAGTTACCAAATCAAGGCTCGTGTTGTGTGTAATAAATAGATTAGGTGTTATTCCAGAGGGGGTAGATTTCGACCTCAAGCACTTTGGAAAGTTAAAAACCGTGTTGGAAGTATACGATACAGGAACCTTGGTGGTTACCGAAGAGTTCAAGCGTTTACAACCAACTTTTTTCCAGGCTGGCACGCCTTCACACCAAACGAAATCAAAGAATTGCTAGAGAAAAAAGGGTGTTGAGTGGAGAAAATTTCTGCTCCTGGCACATTAAGCCGTTTTGTAGAACCAGAACTACTCAAACGGCTTATCAATGACAAAGAGGCTTACGAAAGTTATCTTGATTTTGAGGAAAGATACGATTTAGATATCAGTATCTTAGGTGTAGGGGTAGTAGGAGCAGGAGGTCTACTTATGACCGTGCGAAAGGAACAAGTAAATAAAATTCATATTATTTGATTTTTTGATTTGAAAGCTGAATCGGCCCTATATGCTCATGTAGTTGAGTTATAGTTGCCCATGTGTGATCTTCACTGAGACCTGTAAGCTGCATTTTGGGAATAATCTCATCAATGGTGGCTATCGCCTAAAAAACGAGTGATCCAGGATAGGTTTAAATGTTTGTTTAAATTATCGGGTTTAAGAGTCTCTCTTCCGATTCGGTGTATGTGCGTGCCAAAGGAACTATATTCTCGATTCACGTGCCCTCTTTTCAGAGGACTTTAAAACGTCCCAAAAATGAAAGAGGTTATTTGTTTAGGAATTTAGGACTTCATTAAAGCTGCGAATTCCATCACTTTTTCCATAGATAAAGCTGGATAGACTTCTACTCTTCTAAAGAAAGGAAGCATCGGAGAGAAATAGGCAAAAACAGACTCTTCACTATCTGCTTCTAGTATGGTAACTCCTTTACCCACAGGAGTTCCGTAGTTTCCAACCAAATTAATTCCCCTTATGGGCCCTCGCTTCGCCGCGAATTCAGCTAATTCCTTTATCCTCTCGAGAATGCACTCTACAATAGCGACAAACAACAAGTCTCTACACCTCCCAATTTTTAATAATCAATCGTGTTGAAAGCTTATAGAAATTTCGGTTCAATCTTTAACTCAACCCCTTAATAAAAAAGCAAAGTTTAGTGCTCCGGCCGGGATTTGAACCCGGGTCACGGAATCGAGAGTCCCGTATGATTGGCCGGGCTACACCACCGGAGCACAAGATGAATGATAGTTATAGCCACCTCCCAGATTTATAATTTTTTTGCTGGCCCAGAAACCTTGGCTTTTAAGCGGTCTAGGATTTTTGCTAGCAAAACAAACCTTTTTATATTTATTTGAAATTGCTAAGGTATGGATTTCAGGGCGCTGATAGTAACTGAAGAAGAGCCCTACATCTACAGAGAACTCGAAGAAGCTTTGCTATCTATAGATTTCGAGGTTGAGTTTATTTCTGAGCTCAATCCTGATCTTTCATGGATAAGTAACTCAGAGTTCAGATACGATGTCTTTTTCCTGCTTAAAGAACCATCTGAAAATGAGATTCCGGCAGTTTCAAGCCTATCGAAAATTAAAGTGATGTTCATCAAACCCGATTCCTATTCTCTCCATCTAAAATCGAAGAGGTCCAAACACTGGCTGAACGCTAAGGGAATTTTTTTGGAAGATGTTCTTGAAGTTATAGACGAGTCAAGCAATCTCTCCGATCCGAGTAAGATAATTCTTTCCGCTTCCTCGATGAAATCTCAAGAGTATTTTGAGGATGTGGAGAATATAGCTGCATTTAATGCATACCACATATCTGCTGATGGATGGAAAGTGATCCTAAATGGAAATCGGACAACGAGAGCACTTATGGGTGAACTCATCATGAAGGCGGGTAAGGATGTCAATCTTGCAATAAGGAATGACAATCTTATCGTTTTCTCTTGCGATGTGTTCTCTAATGAGCCAATGAAAGCTGGGGATAATGTGAAATTCATCCAAAATGCTATTGAGATCATGCTCGAGGGTGCTGATATTGTTGAATAATTTTGAATAATTCACAGCAGAATTCTAAATACATTCTGGGATCACGACTCTGCTCTTTAAGGAAAAATAAACTTGTTTAAAGACTTATAAAGGATTATAAAGCTTTTCTTGCTTTCTTTTATCTCATAATCATCAGTAAGACAAAAGTATGCTTATAAATTCAGAAACAAAGCTTTTGATCGGTGATGGCGATGAAATGGGTTAAAGTAATTTCGGTAATGCTCGTGTTGATCGTGGCGGGAATGGCTGTTGTAGCGGCACAACCCAATTTTGAACATGCACACGCAAAAGAAAAGGCAAAGGAGAAGTATGAAAAGTATAAAGAGGCATGGGAGAGATACAAGGAGGCCAAGCAAAAATACATCCAGACTCATCAGAAGTATAAAGATTTAAGGAATCAGATGGCTTTTAACCATGCCAAAGGATTTCTGCTCAATGGCTGCAACTTTGCCGAGAGATGGCTTGAGAGATTCAGAATTTACATTGAAAACTCAAAAATTGATGACGCGAAGAAGCAAGAACTCCTTTCAGAGATTGGTGAATATATTAACACAATTGAGGAAAAGAGAGCCAAAATAAACAATTCCCAGACTCCTGAAGAGCTGAGAGAGGCTGCAAGAGAGATGAGACAGGCATGGAATGAGATAAGATTAAATCTTAGAGTAATGGTAGGACAGGTAGCAGCCCTTAAGCTTCAGATTGTTATTCAGAAGGCAGAAGGCGTCGAGGTGAGACTCGAGGAAAGGATACAGCAGCTTGAGGCTTATGGGCTCGACACCTCAGAACTTGAGGCCATCTTAGATGAATACTCAGATCATCTTCAGAATGCAAACGAGTCAGTAAACAGTGCTCTAGCTCTTTGCGAGGAAGGAAAGATTAACAAGGCAAACAAGGAGCTGAGAGAGGCTACCAAAGAAATCAAAGAAGCCTTCAAAGACATAAAGAAGTTCATACATAGGTGGAGAGAGAAAGCATCTCATGGGAAGATCTTCTTTGGGAATGAAACCGGAGAGGTTTGGGCTCACGGGAATGGAACAGCTAGGTTAAGCGGTGATGCGATCGTGAACGTTAGAGGAAATGGAACTCTGACCGTTTCACCAATCGATGCAGTAGTTTCTGTAGTCGGCTTCGGGAGTCCAACAAAAGATGAGACCAACAACACGGTTATCTACGAGGGTGTGGGGAAGGCAATCGTTAGGGGCAAGGATATAACTGTGAGCATAATAGGAGAAAACATAACTCTATTCGCTAAAGGGAAGGGCTCACTCTATCTAAATGGTACGGGATATTACAGAGTTAAAAAGCTTCCCGACACACCGATGCAGGAATTCAGCTATAACAATGAAACAACAGTCTGTATAGGAACAGCATGCTAGGATGCTACTGTGAAGTATGCTACATTCTTTTATGATTTATATGGATGTTAGGTGATAAAATGAAATCGAAGAGGAAAGTGAGTAAAATAGGTAGGATGAGTAGAATAAATGGAAAGCTTTGCTTGATTTTTATTCTAATACTTTTGGCAGCTCTAACAATGGGCTGTACTAAAAAAATAGAAAAAACTGAGACACCAGGAGAAACAACTCAAGTACCTCAACAAACCCAGCAACCTCAGCAAACTCAACAGACTCAGCAAACTCAACAAACCCAGCAAACTCAACAAACCCAGCAAACAATCCCAGAACTCGGGGGAAATGAAACTCTTGGTGATTTGGCAAATCTCACGGACGACATAAATGAGATCGAGCAGTTAATGAATGAATTAAACGACTTAGAATCCCTTAATTTTGAGATTAGTTAATGGGAAGAAAGTTTTTTAATCTCTCTTTTTCAATCCTTTTATGAAATTTCTTAAGGTTCTGTTTTTGCTTGAAAATGATTTTGAAGATCTCGAATTTTTTTATCCATTCTATCGACTCGAAGAGGAAAGCATAGAAGTGCTTGTTGCATCTTCAGACAGGGAAACAAAAACCGGAAAGCATGGTTACACTGTAAATCCAGATTTGACTTATTTGGAAGTCATTCCTGAGGAGTTCTCAGCACTAATCGTACCGGGGGGTAGATCTCCGGAGAGAGTTAGAATCAATGAAGAAGCCGTAAAAATTGTAAGGGAATTTTCAGACAGAATCATTGCAGCCATTTGTCATGGCCCTCAGCTCTTGGTGTCGGCAGGACTTGTGAAAGGTTTAAGGCTTACTGCCTGGATTGGAATTCGTGATGATCTTATTGCCGCCGGTGGCGTTTATGAGGACAAAGAAGTGGTTGTTGATGGTAATATTATAACATCGAGAATGCCCGATGATCTCCCTGTATTCTGCAGAGAAATCATTGAGAAATTGAAACATTAGTGTAAACTTAATTAAAATTCAATTTAAAATCCAATTAGAACCCAATTGGCTTTACATCTATTTGGTTTTGAATTTCCATAAAAATGAGAGAAAAATTTATTTGATCTGGTAGATTTCTAGAAGACATGGGACTCACAAATTTCAGAGTTATCATCGAAAACAAGCTTGCAGGGATGGGATATCCTGACGAGGAGGCTCTCACTCAACTCAAAGAAATGGGATATAAGGGTATATTGACCTTAACAGAGAGGCCACTTGATTTTGAGGAAATCAAACATTTCGAGTATTTCCACATCCCACTTTCCGAATTTAAGCCCCCATATCTCGATCAGATGGCAGATGCCGTTCATTTTATAGATTCTGTTAATGGGCCAGTAGCTGTGCACTGCCAGTTTGGCAAAAGCAAGACAGGATGCATTCTGGGGGCTTACATGATCTACAAGCTCAATCTTTCTGCCGATGAAGTTACAAAAAGACTAAAAAACATTTTCAACAGTTACATCGAACTTTCGGAACAGGTTGAGGCACTTAGAGATTTTGAGAGATTCCTGAAGACCAAAGCGTTTTTCGAGGAGGAGTGTAAGGGCAAGATTAAGATAAAAAAAGATCATAACATCGTAGAAGAATGCATTAATCGTCTAAAAGTATGTATTTATGAGGATGGGGCTGAAATCGTTGTAAAAACGAGAGACGGTGAAATATCACTCAGATTTGAGGGGGAAGCTGGTAAAAAGATGATTAAATCTATCTGTTATATATAACCTAATTTAAGGAGCAGTTTTTACATTTACATTAACTTACATTAATCGCCGTTTTTACTTGTATTTTCTTTTAAAATCATCCCAACCTCTTCTCCGATCTCTATCCAAGCCCAAGCCCATATCACACATTCAAATGCTCTAATCAGATCTTTATTCTCAAGAAAATACTTGGAATCCTTAATGTAGGCCTCTATGTTCTTTATAAACCTGGAGTCGGAAGCTGTTTTTACCTTTGAGAATTCATCCTCGGCTCTTTTAATCCACTTCAAAGTTTCCCCAAGAAGTTTCTTTTCTAGATCATTACCCATCATACCAGCATGAAGGCTTTAGACTGCCACTTAAATTTTTCTGACTATAAGTGTGAGTCCCTCCCTATCCACGACTCTGAATTCATCATCCTTTTTGAGTTCATCAGAGCTTTTTATTTTCCATAGCTCTCCTCTAACCCTCCCGATTCCCTCTCCAGCCTCAAACTTCACAACCTTCCCCCTCTGATTGATAATGGCTTCTCCTCCAACTTTTTTCCTCTGCTTCTTCAGCTGAACGACCTTGATTAGGATGAAGGTCATCAAAGCCCCAAGTCCGATACCCAAGCCAATGATAAAGGTCCTAAAGGATTGGTAAAAGGCCTGAGGCATCAGAGGTTCATCAATCAGCATTAAAGCGCCAAGAGTTATACATACAACTGATGCAGAACCAAGAATACCGTAAGTTGGGGTGAGCAATTCTGCAGCGAGAAACGCTATTCCCAGTAAGATTAAAAGAATTCCAAGGGTATTGATTCCTATCGCTCCAAAACCAAAAAGTGCAAGAACTAGACATATCACACCCACTGTCTCAGGGAGAATCCCAGGAGAGGTTAAACCGAAAATAAGACCATAAATTCCAATTAAAAAGAGAACTGTGGCGATTTGAGGGTTCGATATGAAATCAAAAATCTTTGCTTGCAGGGGCTTCTTAACTACCACTATTTTGTTATCTAAATGAAGGATTTTACCATTAATCTCAATCTTTTCAGAATTGATTTTTCTTATCAGATCTTCTTTTGAATCGGAAATGAAATCAATGACGCCAGCTTTATACGCCTCCCTGGCTGTGAGGCTCAGACTTTCAGTCACAAACTTCTCAATTATATCAACTGGCCTTCCCCTTTTCTCGGCAATGCTTCTTGCATAGCTGGCGATGTAGTTTATGGTTTTGTTCTCAACCATAGTTCCGGTAATTCCCATTCCAACAGGCGTTGCTGCTCCAGTAGAAGTTCCATTGGACATCGCTGCTATATGGCCGGAAATGAGTATGAATGAGCCTGCAGAAGCAGAAAATGCACCTTGTGGGTGAACATAGGTTATAACAGGAATTTCACTGTTGAGAATGAGCGAAACGATTTTCTCCGTTGACGAGACGAGTCCACCAGGTGTGTCCAAGACAATAAGTATCGCTGTAGAATTTCTTTCTCTAGCCATCTCAAACGCCTTTTCAACGATAATTACGGTGCCTTCGTTTATCTCTCCGTTTATATCAACCTCCACTATCTCAGCTCTAGCTGTGGATTGTGCAAGAAATAGGAAAATTGTGAGGGAAAATAAGATTGTAACCGTGACCGCGATGAGGACTGATTTGACATCAGTACTTTTAATCAGTTTCTTCATGTTCTTCATGCTTCTTACTCAGTAAATACAGATATAAGGGTTTTTAGCTAGCAGCACCATAAACTTCATAAACCAAAAGCATAAGAATACAACACGAGGGCTCGTAGTCTAGCTGGTTATGACGTTGCCTTGACGAGGCAAAGGTCCCCGGTTCGAATCCGGGCGAGCCCATTCTTTTTTTAAAGTATAAATCGTAGCAGGTTTATTCATTTTAACGATCTCTATTATCCCCTCAATATCTCTTTCCAGTTTAGAGATCCTCCTTTCCTGACTCTGGAAATTTAAACTTTTAGCTTTATTTCCGATACAATGATTAAGAGAGCTGTACACACATATCTCAAATTTATATATCTGTCCCGTCTTTCCAACATTGTCAAGTGCCCTAGGGACTCTTATCATCAAATACTCCCTTGATCCTCTATTAATCTTTCCTGATCGATAAATCATAAAATCATAAAATTTAATAATTATAAAAATGAGATTCTACCATGATCAAGGAATTCGACTTTTTGTGGCAGTATCTTGACTACTGGGCAGAGGTTGATGGAAGCTACCCAGCTTTAAAATTCAAGGGCAATGAGATCAGCTACGGAAAGTTCAAGAATTTTGTTGATGGATTAGCTGCATCCCTTGTCAAACTTGGAGTAAAGAAAGGGGATAGAGTTGCAACCGTACTTCCAATGAGCCCAGAATATGCCTACACATTCGTAGCATGCTCCAAGGTGGGGGCAATTTGTGTGCCGATGGATGTGAGGTATAGGGCTACAGAACTCAGAGGATTTCTTGGCCATGCAAGGCCTAAAGTGGTAATAGCACTCGATAGCTTTCAAGAAAATGACATAAAATCCACTTTGGCTGAGATTAAAGCAGAAATTGGTGATCCGGAGGTCTTTTTCCTAAACTCAGAACCTTACTTTAAAGATCTTCTCAAGGAGGAGCCTTTAAAGGATTCTATTACCCAATCACCGGATGAGGACGTTCTGATAATCTTTACGGGTGGTACAACGGGAGTGCCAAAAGCCACGCTGCTATCTCATAAAAACGTCATATCGATGGCTATCGTCGAGCTGAAGAGTATTTTGAGTTATATAGGAAGGGAAGAAAGAATGAAGTCCCTCGTCCATCTACCTCCAAGTCATGTCGGTGGGACAACAGAACTTCTTTCCGTTGGATTGATTAATGGTTCTAAAATGGTCTTAATTGATCACTGGAGACCAGATATAGTCCTAAAAGAGCTTTCAGAAGAAAAGATACCATTTTTCGGTGGAGTGCCAACAATGTTTGCATTGATCTTCTCAATAGCAAGTTCTAATTTAACCCTACCACCAGTTGAACTGCTTGTTACAGCAGGAGAGAAACTCAATCCTGAGCTTCTAAAACGGATGCTATCTTGGTGTGAAAAAATTGGCGTAGGCTATGGATCCACAGAAACCGCTGGTTTTGCCACCTTCTCAACTCCCAAAGACCCAGCAGAAAAATTTACCGAGGGATACGTAGGGGTGCCATTCAAGGGAGTTGAAATAAAGATAGTAAACGAGAAGGGCGAAGAAGTGGAAGAAGGGGTGGTTGGAGAGATACTCGTCAAAGGGCCAATGGTTAGCAAAGGATATTTTAATCAGCCTGAAGAAACGGAAAAAGGATTTTTGGATGGATTCTGGGTAAGCGGCGATCTTGGATACATGAAGGGAAACGAGCTGTACATCGTAGGAAGGAAAAAAGAAGTAATAAGGGTTGGCAGCTATACAGTCCTGCCTTCTGAAGTTGAGGAGGTTGCGATGAAGAACCCCAAGGTTGCAATTGCTGCAGCTTTTGGCATCCCTCACGAGATCTACGGAGAGGTTGTCTGGCTGGCAATCGTTCCAAAGCCCGGAGAGGGCGTGACTGAAGAGGAGATCATAGAGGCTTGCAAAAAAGAGCTTGCAGATTTCAAGATTCCGAAGAAAATACTGGTAAGGGAATCAATCCCCTTAACGAGACTCGGAAAAGCGGATAGGATTAAATTGAAAGAAATTATTCTGGGGGAGTTTTTCGAATGAGTGCAGAGTACTCAGCGATTAGAACTATCTCCTCCCTCTGATTTTTTACTTCCAAATGGTATGTAACGATCCCTAGATCTCCGCCTTTATCTCTCTTATCCGCAACTTTTGCCACAGCTTTTACCGTGTCCCCTATGAAAACCGGTCGCAAGAATCTTACATCCTTGAGTCCATAAAAAGCCACTACCGAGCTTACATCGTATTTGGAGAGAATCACCTGATCTACCATTCCAAGAGCTATGGAGAGTACGAGCATTCCTTGAGCTATTCTTTGCCCAAAGGGTGTTTTTTTGGCAAATTCAACGTCTGTGTGGAGGGGGAAGAAATCGGCGGTAAGATAGGCAAAAAGCCAGATATCAGATTCAACAATCGTTCTCGGAATTGACTCTATTCTATCTCCCACTTCAATCGACTCGAAATATATAGGTTCTCTAGGCATAAAACAAGTATTCTGGAATGATAAAAAACTTTAGGCAACGAATTTGAGGTGATGAAGTCTTAGATTGATTGAAATGGATTGAGCATAAGATCCCCAAAGCAAAATGTTAAAGGTCAAAATTTAAGTGGTTATCCAACCATTAGATACAATGGCCAGCGAAAAAGCAGACATCCTAAAACCATACGGTGAGCTCGATGTTCTTGGCCTTTATAGCGAGGTTGCTCCCTATTTGGAAGCTTTCTTAAAGGGGAGAGAGATAGCATCTAAAACCTGGGTACCTAAGGCAAAGGTGCCATACTTCCTTAATAGAGCTGGAAAGCTTGGGGAACTTTGGATAGAGGATTTCAATCACATTGATAATGAATTTTTACAGTCAAGGGCGAATCGCCACCTCTCAGAAGTAAAAAACCAGTTAAACGAAAGACAAATTTTGCTGTGGAGGTATTTCGTGCCAAGAAAGTACTCCGAGTTTTTTTACGCAACAAATGGTAAAGGAGAAGGCAAACTGATTGACAGGATCTTCATCGACATTGACAGAACGAACCTGCCGCCCGACAAATCTCTTGAGGTTACAAGGCTCCTGCTTGAAGAAATGGAGAGGCAGAGGGAAGATTATGAGGATTTTGAACTGGTTGAATCCATAGCCGTTTACTGGAGTGGTTCGAGTTTTCACGTTTACTGCTTTCTTTCTCGACCTCAGCCTCCAAAATTCTATGAGGAAAAGCTCCAATTTCATTCTGGAAGGGTGCTTTTTGAGTCATGGACCGATATGTGGGTGAGAAAAATCAGGCAGAAGGTTAGCTTCAAGATTACCGGAGGACACGAGAAAAGAGACAATTACATTGTTATAGATCCTTCTCAGACTCCAAGCGGGAAGTTGGCGAGGGTTCCTTTGGGTTGTCTGCATATAAGGAACTTTGAAATTGATGGAATTAGCATCCCATTAAGCGAGAACATAATTTACGATGATGACATTGTCGAATGGCTCAAAAACTTGACTTTAGAGTACGTCGTAAAGAATGCTGAAAGCCTGTCGAAGCATTTGTGGAGTTTTAAATAGCCCGTTAGCATTCCATTAATACGGCAGTATATATAAAAGAAAAAAGGTGGAAAGAAAAAGATTAAGAAAAGATTTGAAAGGAGAAAGAAAGTAATCAAATGATCTATAAAACTATAACCCTATTTTCTGTCCAATCTAAGGTGTTTCAATAGTTCCTAACATATCTTAAAAATCGATATAATAACGAAGGATCAAGCTATTCTGGACTGAAGAAAGTATCCAGAGTTGGTGTTTTTGTCTTCACTTTTTTCCCCTTTTCTATTTCTTTTTTCCGTTCTTCCTTCAGTTCTTCTTCAAAATCTTCTTTTATATCTTCTACACCCTCAACCCTTGATTCCAAACTCACTTCTAAAGCCTCATAACCAGAAAGAAAACTCTCATCAACCCTGTGCAGATTTTTCTCCTCGATGTAATGCCAAATCCTCTCAGCCTTTTTCTCATCTCCAGTTATAAACTCTATATCTTCCTCGTCGAATTCATAAAATGCAGCAATTTTTGCTGCTTTCTCAATTTCAAGATCGATGATCAAACTCCTTATAAGATAGTACATCTCCGTGTATGCTTTCTTTGAGGAGAGATGGGAATATTTCCCAATCTTTCTCAGAACCTTCTTGAGCTTCTCTCTTTTCGATCTTGTGTAGACATACCTCTGCCACATCGCTGGAACCTTATATCTTGTGAATCCCCTTTTCTCCTCCTTCTTTGCCTGCTGAACTCCAACAGTCATAAGATAACCAGCATATTTCCATAGCCGATAGAACTGTCTCCTCCTCACCCTCCCCAAGAAGATATCGGCCCTCGAAAGCACAAGCGAGGCTTTCAGGAGATCATTTCTCCCATACTCTAAAGGGAGATTCTCACTAACCCACCAGATGACGTTATCGGGGGTTTCATCCAACAGCATTGTCATCGAATAAACTTCCGGATCAAAGCTCTTGAAGACCTTCTGTATAACCTTGAAGATGTCCGTTTGCTGGGTTCTGATCGTGGTGGCCACATCCTCTACTGTAAGCCTCTCCTTTCCTTCAGCCGCCGCCTGAAGATCGTTTATCGCAGCTCTAAGATCGCCAGTACTATTCTTTGCTATCAGAACCAAAGCATCGTTTTCAGCCCTTATTCCCTCAAGTTTGCAGATGCGTTGAAGAACCTTCACTATCGACCTGTAATCGACCCTTCTGAAGTTGATAACTTTACAGTGGTTTCTGAGATCTTTCGACAGGGCGAAGGGATCGTTTGCTATGAGAATCATTGGCTGAAGGGGATTTTTTCTTATAATCTTCAAAAGTGCCCCCTCACCTCCTGCATCCTCCTTCTTGTGAAGGTTGTCAACCTCATCCAAGATTATTACCTTCCTCCTACCCTCTGCAGAACTCAAAAATTCCCCTTCATCACTTAAAGTCTCGTTGAAAACCCCCTCTCCAACGATTCTTGATATTACAGGCCAGCTTCTTTGATCGCTCGCATTGAGCTCGACAGTCTCCCACCCAAGGCTATTCGCAAGAGCCAAAGCGAGGCTCGTCTTTCCTGTTCCTGGAGGGCCAGCCAAAAGCAAAGGTTTGTGATGAGAATCCCACTCCCTTGCCCATTTCAGAATCTCATCGAGCAGCTTTTTTGATATCACAATCTCTTCAAGCTTTTTTGGCCTGTATTTCTCAACCCAGAGCATTCAAAAAAAGAACGCTGGGAAAATATATTACTTTATTGCTTTGCTTGTATGGGCAAGAGCATTATCTAAAATTCAAGTTCTGATTCCATTAACCAAGGTTTCAGTTACCTTTTTAATCAGCATTTGTTAATTTTAGACGATGGATAATTCTAAGATAAAAGAGATAAAACCTAGAATCCACATTGAAACTTACGGATGCACGAGCAATCAGGCAGACTCAGATATAATGCGCGGGCTCGTTAAAAGGTATTTTACCCTCTCAGACTTTGAGAACTGCGATATCGCGATAATAAATTCATGTGGAGTTATAGAACATACCGAAAGAAAGATTTTGAGGAGGATCTCCGAAATCAGAGATAGGGGTAAGAAGGTCGTACTTGCAGGCTGTCTCCCAAGAATCACTGAACACAAGGAAAAAAAGCTGAATGTTGACGCTATTCTCACCCCAGATAACCTCGGCACACTTCCAGAGATTATAAAAGGAATCCTCAAAGGAGAAAGAGAGGTAGCAAATAAAAGAAGAAAACTTGACAAATCAGAACTCAGATGTTTGAAAGAGAGACTTAAAGATAACAGAATTGCTATAGTCTCTATCTCAGAAGGTTGCGTTGGAAAATGCTCATACTGTGCGACAAGATTTGCAAGGGGCAGACTTTTCAGTTTTAAGATGGAAAACATCGTTGACGAAGTAAAAAGAGCTGTTGAAGATGATTTTAAAGAGATACAGCTTACCTCTCAGGATACCGCAGCCTATGGGCTAGATAATGGTAGAAATCTTGCAGAATTGCTGGAAGAGGTCTCTAAGATAGAGGGTGACTTCAGAGTGAGAGTCGGGATGATGAACCCCAACAACGCCATAAGAATCCTCGATGAGTTGATTGAAGTTTTCAAAAGCGAAAAGATATATAAATTCCTCCATTTGCCAGTTCAGAGTGGTGATGACGATATTCTGAGAAAAATGAATCGTGAATACACCGTCGATGAGTTTTTGGAGATTGTCAATAGATTCAGAAGAGAATTCCCAGATCTAACCCTCTCCACAGACATAATCGTTGGCTTTCCTGGCGAAGATGAGGAGTCTTTTGAACTCAGCTATAGACTCGTTGAGAAAATTAAACCGGATATCGTTAACATTACTCGTTTCTCAGCAAGGAGTGGTACGCCAGCAGCGAAGCTCAAGGACATGCCGGACTGGATAAAAAAGGAGAGGAGCAGAAAGCTTACCGAACTCTCAAAGAGGATCGGGGAGGAAAACAACTCAAATTACGTTGGGAAAGAGTACAAGGTTCTAGTCACGAAAAAGGGCAAAAAAGGTTTTCTTTCTCGAATGGATTCTTACAGGCCTGTTATTATTGATGAAGCAAACCTTGGGAGATTTTATGAAGTTAGAATCGTGGATTGCACATTCAATTACCTGCGTGGCCTGGTTCAGAAAAAAGGAAGTGAACTTCAAAAAAGCACGCTGTCATCAATGACTATCGTCTGATCCCTCCTCGGGCCAACGGAGACCAAAGCAATCTTTGCATTGGATATCTCTTCTAACCTTCTCAAATAATTCCAGGCATTCTCAGGCAGATCTTCTAATGATCTCGCATCGCTTATATCTCCATCCCACCCGGGCATCTCTTCGTAAATTGGCTTTACCTCCCATAGCTTTTTTGTGTCAAGAACGAAGTTCTCCGTAATCTTTCCATCAACCTCGTATGCTTTACAGATCTTGATCTTCTTTAATCCTTGGAGAACATCCAGCTTCATAATTGCGATGGCCGACATCCCGTTTACCATAACCGCATATCTTGCTGCAACTCCATCGAACCAACCTGTTCTCCTCGGCCTCCCCGTTGTGGTGCCGTATTCTTTCCCCATAAGTCTCATGTACTTGCCTTGGAAATACTCATCACCTTCATTTGCCTTCTCAAGCGCTTCTTTTAAGGCTTCCTTATAGACAGGTTCGATATCTTCCCATCTACCCTCAGCATTGGTTTGATCTTCAGTTCCGAGTTCTGTCGGGAAGGGACCGGCTCCAACTCTCGTGGTGTAGGCTTTAAAAACCCCTATAACCGAATCGATTTTGGTAGGTCCCACGCCAGTACCCGTTAAGGCTCCTCCAGCAGTTGGATTTGAGGAGGTAACAAAAGGATAAGTGCCATGATCTATGTCGAGCAGAGTGCCCTGTGCACCCTCAAAAAGCACCTTCTTGCCCTGATCGATCGCCTCGTTGATAATGAAGCACGTGTCTTTAACCAATGGTCTTATCTTTCTTGTGATCTCAGAATCAGATTCAATAAATTCAGAAATCCTAATCCCAGTTCTCGCAACTTTATCCCTGTAGCAAGGGCCGATACCCCTGCCTGTCGTGCCAATCTTCCTCGCATGAACATCCTTCTTTGGATTATCCTCTTCCCTATGTTTTGGCAGGATGGTGTGGGCACTCGATGAAACCACCAGCCTTCTTTCGTCAATCTTAAAACCTACCCTCTCAAGATCCTCGATCTCACTGACAAGAACCTCAGGATCGACAACCGTTCCATTCCCTATTATATTGAGCTTATTTTCGTGAACTATACCAGAAGGAATGAGATGAAACTTGAATTTTTTATCTCCTACAATAACCGTGTGGCCAGCGTTATTGCCGCCAGCATATCTTACCACGATATCAGCCTTTTCAGCCAGAAAATCAACTATCTTTCCTTTTCCTTCATCTCCCCACTGCCCACCAACTACGATGATTGTCTGAGCCATAAAGGAAGTTGGAGAGGTGAATAGTTAAATCTTACCATAATTCGCTATGGATTTTAATTTTTAACCACCAATTTTAAAACGACACTTTTTTCGAACCGAGAACAATAACTGACAACAATAAAACTTATCTATTTATTGTGATTAATTGAATTATGGAAATTATGAAGTATAGCTACCGCCATCGGTGGATCATTTTCGGGATTCTTGCTGCGATATACTTCTTCGTTTACTTTCATCGCACATCTTCGGCAGTTATTGCAAAGGAACTCATGGCGGAGTTTGCCGTTTCAGCTGTGGCTATCGGTTTGATGTCTTCCCTCTACTTCTACCCTTATGCAGTAATGCAAATACCTGTAGGCACACTATCCGATACGCTTGGAACAAGGAAGACCGCCACCTTTTTCACATTCATAGCTTTTGTTGGAGCAACCCTTTTCGGTTTGTCTACTAATTTCTCTATGGCATTGGTGGCAAGGCTGCTCATGGGTATCGGAGTCTCTGGAGTCTACATCCCCACACTTAAAATCTTATCCCAGTGGTTCAGAGAGCAGGAATTTGCAAGCTTGACTGGCGTTTTGCTTGCGGTCGGCAATTTCGGGGCCATATCTTCAGCATATCCGCTTGCGATGATGGTCATATTCTTCGGCTGGAGGAATTCCTTTCTGGTGATAGGAGCGATAACTTTGATTCTCGCTATCCTCTGCTGGGTAATCGTGAGAGATTCTCCAGCTTCCGTTGGTCTGAAACCGATCGTGAAAGCTGAAACCGGGAAAGTAGATATCAAAAAGGGGATAAAAGATGTTTTAAAAAATAGATACTTCTGGCCCCTCGCAATATGGTTCTTCTTTGAATACGGTGGAATAATGGGCTATCAGGGATTGTGGGGAGGGCCATACTTGATAGAAGTCTACGGTCTTAACAAGGCAGAAGCTGGAGCGATCCTGATGATGGTTGGAATCGGAATGATGCTTGGTAGCCCAATCATAGGCTTTTTATCGGACAAGATACTCAGGGCGAGAAAGTGGACGCTGATAATATTCACAATCATCTACTTCCTTACATGGATTCCCTTCGCCTTCGCAACCTCAGCTTTAAGCATTCCGATCCTCTATGCCCTTTCCTTCATCCTGGGTTTCTCAGGAGGCGTGCTAATCATAACCTTCACATCAACAAAAGAACTCTTTCCCTTGGCAATAACGGGAATAGCTACAAGCATGGTGAACATATTTCCGTTCATTGGAGGTGCAGTCTTCCAGACGATCATGGGGTATCTTATGGATATGGTTGGGAAGGTAGGAGCTGTGTATCCTCCTGAAGCTTATTCGATTGCTTTTAAGTTTTGCTTCGTCGCAGCCTTAATATCACTGATCTGCTCTTTGATTACTAAGGAGACGTATCCCCAGTAGTTGTTACCGTTGTCATCGCAAATAATGAGATCTCGATAGGACTCCAATAATGTGTGCAGACAACCCTGATAACAGAAATCTCTTTATTTTTTGGATTTCAACCAAACTTAATGGAAAAACCAACCGAGACATCCGATATATCCGACAAGGTCACTCCCTATGTCGATAAGGCTGAGGTGAAAGAAAAAGTCAAAAAATTCCTACTTTCAAAGGGATATTCAGAAAATGAGGTTTTTGAAGATGTTGTTCTTGAGTTAAGGGATACCCTCGTCCTCATCGATTTGCTTGTGAAGGTAGAAGATAAGAACAAAATTCTAATCCTCTGCGACTCTCCAAGCGAAACTCTCACCCTTACATCCAGGCTTTCAACACTGATTTCAAAAATTCTTGATCCGCCAGCAAGAATTTCAGTTGCAACGAACTGGATGGAAAGCGAGGTAACCGATTTGCTTACTGGGAGGACGTTGTATGCTTTGGAAGCCATTCCTCCAAGAAATGAAATCAAAGAGATGCAAAATCCTTATTTTGACAGAAAAAATGATGAGAAGATAAAAAAGGTTATTTCAGGTCTTTATTCAATGAAATGCCGAAAATGTGGGATTTAGATTTAGATTTTAGTAAAATTCCATAAAAATTCCGGTAAATCTAGTAGGGTGTTCTCGGATTTATCTCACCCACGATGTTCTTCTTTATAAGCTCTTTGGCCTCCTCAAGCGAAAAATTGCCAAGCAACCACATCGTTTTTATTAAAGCAACCTCTGGTAGCATGTCTTCGCCCTCTATCACCCCAGCGTTAATCAGATCTCTGCCCGTATCGTAAACCCTGTCGCATATTCTACCCCAGATGCACTGAGATGTCATTACAACGAGTGAGTCATCGCAGATCCTCTTGAGCGTGTCGATCCAGTCCGTTGAGACATGTCCCAGCCCTGTCCCTTCAAGCACAAAACCCCTGTAGCCCTTGTCATAATAGAAATCAAGAACATCTGGAGGTAAACCCGGGAAAAACTTCACTAGAACACATTTTTCTTCTAACTTGTCCCTCAAAACCAGCTCCCTCTCGTTCCGTTTGATAAAGTCGATGTTCCATTCGATCTTCCCAGACGGATATTCAACTTTACCGATGGGAAGCTGATTTACCGATTGGAACGCATCTCTCCTAGAAGTATGGTTCTTTCTAACCTTCACGGCTCGATGGATGTAGCAATAATTATCGCTGGTTGTTGCATGCATTACCACTGCAACCTCTCCAAGCTCAGAAGACGCAGCATGAGCAGCACATAACAAATTCATCGTAGCATCACTCGATGGGCGATCGGAGCTTCTCTGGGAGCCCACGAAAATGATTGGCACGGGGGTGGATAGCATAAAGGCTATTGCTGAACTTGTGTACGCCATCGTGTCGGTGCCATGGGTAACGATAACCCCATCGTGTCCATCTTTTACGCTTTTATAGATCTCATTTGAGAGTTCAATCCAGTTTCTGGGCTTCATGTTCTCTGATAAGATGTTGTAGAGCAGCATCGAATCGATGTTACATATTTCCTTGAGTTCGGGAACCTCTGCAAGTATCTCTTCTGAGGAGAATTGGCTAGTAACTGCTCCGGTTCTGTAATCGACCTTGCTCGCGATCGTTCCGCCAGTTGAAATTATCTTTAAGCTCGGCAAGCCCAGATGTTTCTCAAAAGTTTCTTTAAAGGTGGGAATCGGCTCAACTTCAAAGACCTCGAGTATTTCATAATCTTTCAAGCCAATATTGTATCCGTTATCGAGCTTAAGCACAAGATTATCAGACCTCGTGGGCATTACAACCCCTTCGAATACTTTGCCTTTAACCTTAACCTTTATCCTCTTCCCAATCAACCCATCCAAATCCATTTAAACCACCATCACGATATAAGTTCCTGAAGTTCTTGGTATAGTCTTTCAAGCGATTGAGAGGCACTTTCAACCACAGAATCAAGCTCCTCCCACTCAATCTGTAACTTACCGTATCTCTCTTCTATCATTCTTCTTACTTCAGCTTTTGATGGTGAGCCAATATTTTTCCTCTTTTCTACCAAATTTTCTGGTTCAACAGATAGATCGTCCTTAGAGACTTTATCTTTTATTTTTTCTACATACTCCTCAGCCACTTTTTCGGCAGCTTCGAGTAAATCTTTCAAGTCTGGATTTGTTTTTCCTTTTAAAGCCAGCTGACCTACGATTCGGTGAGAGATTCTGAATGGAATTCCAGCCTTTTGGACGAGTATGTCTGCAATATCTGTTGCAGCAGAAAATCCCTTGGAGGCTTTTCTTTCCATTTCATCTGCTTTGAATTCAAGGGTTGATAGCATTCTCGAAGCTAAAATCGTGCAAATCTCTGCACTTTCCAAACTGAAATACATTAGCGGATTCACCTCCTGGAAATCCCTATTGTATGCAAAGGGCATGGCTTTGTAGATCATCATAGCAGAACTCAGACTTCCGCAAACCCTCGCTGCTCTCGCCCTAATCAGTTCAGCTATATCGGGATTCTTTTTCTGGGGCATGATGCTTGATGATGAAGCGAAAGCATCGGAAAGCTCGAGAAAGTTGAATTCTGAACTCCATAGAATAAGTTCTTCAGCGATTCTGCTCAAAGAGAGCATCAGCGACGAACAAACGAATATAGTTTCAATGGCAAAATCTCTTGATGCGACAGCATCCATCGTGTTCTCAACTATCCCACCAAATCCCAGTAAGCTAGCAGTAAGCTCTCTATCGAGCTCAAATGAAGTTGAGGCAAAGGCAGCTGCACCCAAAGGGTTTTTGTTCACCCTTTTGAAGGTCTGAAACGCTCTCTCGTAATCTCTCCATAACATGTCATGATAGGCAAGCAGATGATGTGATATCCGAGTTGGTTGGGCATATTGCAGATGGGTGAAGCCCGGAAAAACCACATCTATATTTTCTTTTGCAAGCCTTAGAATCGTTTCTCTCAGCTCAAGAATCGCCCTTAAGATCGCAAGCAATCTGTCTCTCGCATATAATCGCAAGCAAGCAGCCACCTCATCGTTTCTCGATCTTGCTGTATGCATTTTTGCAGCACAATTAGTTAGCTCGCTAAGCTTAGCCTCGATAGCCTCATGAACGTCTTCATAGCCTTTATCTAGTTTTTCAAACCCTTCATCCTTGATTTTCATCAATCCCAGAACGATTTCCCTTGCATCGTTTTTCGTTAAATGTCCTTTTTTGTACAATCCAAGAGTATGGGCAAAGTCAACGAGTATATCGTAGTAGAAGATGTTTTTATCATCTTCAAGAGACGAAGAAAATTCTAAAGCAAGTTTATCCATCGAGGCTTTGAGGCGACTCCTGATGATCTCTTTGCTAATTTCATCGTTAATTTTAGTTTTTTTATCTTTTTTATTTTCATTTTTGCCTTCCTCATTTGATTCTTCAAATTCTAATTCCCTCATTTTATCTTACTCCTAGCAATTTCGTTTTATTTCCAATATAAATTATATAATATCATTCATCATTTTCACCCGTCATCCCACGTTTCTTCCACCAGACTTCGCCTTTATAGGTTATTCTCACAATTCTGTGATACGGCAAGGGAGTTTCATCGTCCAGATAGATAAACTTATGTCCTATATCCTTTATCGAGTCCCCATCAACTATCCTTGTACCCTTTGGTCTATCGATGAATTCTATTTCTACTTCTCGAATATCTTCTTTCGGATTCCACTTGAAATAATTTAAAAGATCCCTGATCGTCCTGAATTTTGAATTTCTGCTCTCATTTCTCATTTCTCATTTCAGTTTACTCCAATTTACAATCAAAAAAAAGAAAGTTAAATTTCCTCATTTTTTGCAAGTTCTACAAGCTGGCCCTTTATATTAAGCTTAAGTGACCTCTTTGCAGCGGCCCTTATGAAAAGGGGATCAAGTTGAAGACTCCTGCTTATATGCGGTACTGACATCCTGCCCACGTTTATTTCCTGAATTATTTTGGAAACTATTTCCTCAAGTTCGTCATCCGGTAGAAAGATAACCTCGAGTATTTTGTTTAGATCTTTCAATGAGGCGAAGAAGTTAGCGCTAAGATGAGTATAGCTGACATGATATTCCTTCTCTGGTGTACCTCCAGGGTTCAAGGGCATCCTCCATCTAACCTCAAGCATTCCAGCATGCTTCAAGATTTTTAATGCCTCTTCAACACCATCGCCGAATTCTCTCTCCAGTTCCTCATGGGTCATCCATCTGTCAAGCAGAGATTCATAAACTCTTCTGTATATTTTAGTTGAAAATATCTGAAGAATCGGAACCAGTTCCACGATATCGCTGACGAGCTTTGCCCTTTTTGCCATTCCATCACCTTCAAAAATAATCAAAAAAGATTGACCTCTGGGATATTTTTAGTTTTCTATCCTTTTTTGTTTACACTTTGCTTAGCTTCAAAATCTCAAATTACAAAAACACGAAAGACATAAAACTCCAGCCGAGAACCATCAAAGGGTGCAATTATGGTTGATGTGAAAGTGAAAAAAGATGCGGGAACTTCCAAAAAATTGAGACCAGACCTTGATACGTACTTCATGAACATAGCAAAGGTGGTTGCAAAAAGATCGACATGCTTAAGGCAGAATGTTGGGGCGGTTATAGTGAAGGATAAAAGAATCCTATCTACGGGTTACAATGGTGCTCCCACGAGTTTACCCCATTGTCTCGATATAGGCTGCTTGAGAGAGGAGCTGAACGTTGCTTCTGGAGAGAGACATGAACTTTGCAGAGCCGTACATGCTGAGCAGAATGCTATAATCCAAGCTGCAGTCCATGGAGTCAGTATTGTTGGAGGGACACTCTATACAACTCATCAACCGTGCATAATGTGTGCAAAAATGATAATTAATGCGAAAATAAAGAAAGTCGTTTACGGAAAAATGTATGCCGATGAGAAAGGACTGGAATTTCTGAAACAAGCCAATGTAGAATTAGTTTACCGACCATCAAATGAAGAAGATTGAAACGAAAACAAAGAGGCAGTACGAATTAACTGGGAAATCTGGAGCCAAAAAAGTGTAGCCCACCCTGTGGGATTCCCCTCATCGCTCAGGGAACTCATGGCGGGTGGGCATTCAGAGTTGAATTTACTGGTATAAAATTCCTTCGCGTAAACTGAATTTTGTTGGTTTTTTAAGATTCTAAAAATGCCAAAAATAATTAAATATCCACTGCCAAATTTCTCTCAATGATACGAAAGCTAGCTTTAATTCTAATAATCTCAGGGTTTATTCTTATTCTTGCATCCCAGATAAATTCCGGTTCAGATAGAGTTGAGTGGAAAAATTACCGGCAAGCACTCGATCTGGCAAAAAAGGATGACAAACTCATTTTTATCTATTTCTATTCCGAATCCTGCGAATACTGTAGAGCGATGAGTGATAATGTTTTCTCTGACGAACACATCGCAAAAATCCTTAACAAAGACTTTGTCCCGGCAAAGGTTAACGTGATGACGGACTCTGCGATCGTTAAGAAATTCATACCTATCTTTAAAGAAAAAAAGGTATATTTTGTTACACCATCCTACATTATCTTGGATTCAAATGAACGGATAATCGACATTAAGAATGGTTATCTCGAAAAAAAAGAGTTCGAGAATTTTATAATCAATATAAATAAATAATCCAGGTAGGCAGAATTTAAATACAGTAAAATCTATACCTCAATCATGGGATGGATTAGGGACAGGGGTTTAACCCTTAGAATGTTCTTGACGATGTTCATGCTGGGAATAATATACTTGGCATTCCTTACGATACTTTTTGCATTTGGTGTCGGGTATACAGGGCTGATAATCTTTGCTGGAGTCTTTCTCTTCCTGCAATACTATTTCTCAGACAAAATTGTGCTTTATGTGAGCGGTGCAAAGATCGTAGATGAAAACGAAGCCCCAGAACTTTACTCAATGGTGAGGGAGCTTACAATGGCCGCAAACCTCCCAATGCCAAGGATAGCAATAGTCGACACACCCATGCCCAACGCTTTCGCTACTGGGAGAAATCCAAAAAATGCTGTCGTTGCCGTCACAACCGGGTTGCTGAAAACGCTAAATAGGGAAGAGATCAAGGCCGTTCTCGCTCATGAGTTAAGCCATGTGAAGAACAGAGATGTTGCAGTGATAACCATAGCAAGCTTCCTCTCAACCGTCGCATGGTTTGTGATGAGGTGGGCGATGTTTGCAGGGATGTTCGGAGGTAGAAGAGAGGGTGGTTCAGCAAACCTCATAATCTTCGGTGTTTCTGCTTTGGTTTGGTTCATAAGTTTCCTCCTTATAAGGGCTCTGAGCAGATACAGGGAGTTTGCTGCTGATATGGGGGGCGCTTATCTGACAAGAAATCCAAATGCATTGATCTCAGCCTTACTCAAAATTTCTGGGAAGATGGATAAAATCAGGCCAGAGTACAAGAAAGATGCTGAAGGTTTGAATGCTTTCTACATAATACCTGCCCTCTCAGGAGATTCGATTCTTTCACTTTTCTCAACACACCCACCAATCGAGAAAAGGATTGAAAGACTTCAAAAGCTTTCGGTTGAGCTATAACTTTATTGGAGGTTTAAAATGAAGAGAAAACTAAAAAGGGAATTTTTGAACACGGTAGACATGCCCCTTTTCGTGGAGATTGGAGAAGGGCCAAGAAAGTATATTGGAGATCTCATTGAGAATCTAGACCTCTCAAGCGTTTATCTTATAACCGGAAGGACTTCCTTTGAGCTTGTAGCATCAAAGATAAAAGAGCGGATCGAGGAAAGCCTGGCAGGAATCTATTTCGTTCAGGGAGGAGGAATGGAAGAGGTAAGAAGGCTTATAGTTGATCTTGGTTATAGAGATGTGGACTGTGTTATGGGTGTTGGAGGTGGGAAGGTTCTCGATGTGGCCAAAGTTTTTGCCTCCGAAATGAACATTCCTTTTATAAGCGTTCCAACAGTTGCATCCCACGATGGTATAGCTTCTCCTATAGCAAGTTTTAAAGAGGGTGGAAAACCGATATCGGTCACGGCAAAGCCGCCAGCTGCAGTAGTGGCAGATCTCGTAATTTTGCGGCACAGTCCGATAAGGCTTCTAAGATCAGGTTATGGTGATCTGATCTCCAATACCGTAGCAGTCAAAGACTGGATACTTTCCAGAGAGAAAACAGGAGAAGACTACAATGAGATAGCCGCAAGCATGGCGGTATTGCCTGCAAACCTTATGCTGAGCGCAGCTGAAAAACTAGACCTGAAGCAGATTAACCATTTGACTATGTTAGTGAGAGGACTCATCTTAAGTGGTGTTGCAATATCAATTGTGGGAAGTAGCAGACCTGCCAGCGGTTCAGAACACAAATTCAGTCATGCTTTGGACTTTCTTGGATTTGGAAGAGCAACCCACGGGGAGCAAGTTGGCATAGGTTCCATCATAATGGAGTACCTTCATGAAAAGCATTATGGTACAGGAAACTGGGAAAGAATGAAGATCTCGCTGGAAAAAATCCAGGCCCCAACTACAGCAAAGGAAATTGGATTGAAAAAGGAAGAAGTACTACAGGCGCTGATGTATGCGAAAAAGATCAGAACAAAGAGATACACGATTCTTGAAGATGTAAACCCAAGTGAGGAGGATTTTGAGGTGGTTCTGGCGAAAACAGGTGTTGCCTAATTCACAATTTTATTTTTGTATTAAAATTTAATCTGATCTATCAACCTGCCTGATTTCAACTTCAACAACATCCCCAACCTTTAGATCCATGAGATTATAGCTTTCGTAATCAACTGTAATGAAGGAATCGTACTGCATCTCCTCTAGAGCTTTAACGTATGCCGTACCAACCTGTTTTCCAAGCTCTATTATTTTCATCGGATCTGAGAAAATCGAGTCTGGAGCAGGTAGAACAGTTGCATCCTTCTTTAACCGTTTTAACCATAATTGAACCGTATCCTCGTCCTTCAACTCGATCTTTATTATTTTGAATCTCATAAGGGAGTGTTTGATGAGAGAGAAGAAATAATTTTTGCTCTTTTGGTTTGTTAAAATCTCCTTGCTCCTTTGAAAGATAGAAATGATACCTGCTTCTTAGATTTTTGATTTTACGAGATGTGTAAACTTAAGATATATTACTTCATGAATACATTCATGCATTCTATAACACTTTTCAACCTTTTTATTGAGGTTATTTTGAGGAAATCTCTTAACTTCTGTTCTTCGCAATTAATAGCTGCTTATCTACTATTTATAAAAAGTGTCAAGTATAAAAACACAAAACTCAGTTTTTAAATCAAACCTAAAAACTCCAACGCCTCAATAACGCCTTCCCCATCCTTTTTGCTTGTGACTATGTCAGCCATCTCCTTTAGCTTCAAATCCGCATTGGCAACTGCAATCCCGATGCCTGCCGTCTCCAGCAGATCGATGTCATTCTCCGAATCGCCGATAGCTGCAAACTCCTTTACGTTGAGACCTAGTTCCTTAGAAATATATTCCAAAGCCTTTCCTTTGCTCACCCTTGCATCAACGATGTGGTAGGCAAAACCGGAGTCTATCAGCCTGATCTTATCAAATCCACCTTTTTTCAACGCCTCCCTTCCTTCTTCAAGCTCAAATTTCCTTCTTAGACATACCTCAGACTTTCTGTACTCTGAATCGAGTAATTCAACCTCAAAGAAATTTCTCAGATACTCTGCTGCCCTAAGGCATTCCACTACATCTCCAAGGACGATATCATCGCCGTCATATTCAAATCTAACAACTCCTCCATTTTCGCATATCACAATATCAGAAACACCTATCAGCTTTGCAGTTGTGCGAGCGTAGCATGAGATGTTACCTGTTGCGAGTACAACGGGAATCTGAAGCTTTCTGATTGCCTCTACCGTCTTGCAGTTTAGGCTCCTATCCTTAAATGTGATTGTCCCATCGATATCTATCGCAATCCCTTTTATCTTGAAAACCATACTCAACAAAACAGCTCACTCGTTTAAATCCGTTTTGGAAATCTTCAAGAAATCTTCGCTTATATCGGATTTCACAAACTCCAGAACGAATACACTGCCGTAAGGCTCGTTGTCTTCAACCCAAACCCTTCCCCCATATCTTTTCATCGTTTCTTTGACGAGGTAAAGTCCTAATCCCGATCTTCCTGTTGTTTCACCTTTGAAGTTCTCTTCAAATATTAGCGTTTTAAGTTCATCAGGAACGCCTGGCCCGTTATCCGCAATTCTAACGTAAACCTTGTCGCTTTTTTCTATTACCATTACATCGATTTCAGGGATCTCCTTGTCATTATGGAAGATCGCATTTTGGATTATGTTATGGATTACAGAGTTTATTGCGCTATCTGCTTCAACGTAAATCCATTCTGGTATTTCGTAGGTTATTCTAGCTTCTCTGTTAAATTCCTCGACGACCTTCATCAATACCGCTGATAAATTAATCCCAACAAGCTCTCCAACCTTGAGCATTTTTTCTATCTCTCTAGCATCTCTTATCGTTGATATAGCGTGACCAACCCTCTCGTCAAGTTTCTGAAGGAATGTCTGTATATCTAACTCTTCTCCCTCCTTCACAAGGTCTGCATACATCTTTATTACAGCCAAATCATTTTGAATATCATGTCTTAAAATCTTGTTTAAAACAGTCAAGTACTCATTCATAGACCTTATATTCCTCTCTGCTTCAATTATATCAGAAATATCTCTTGCTATTCCTTCTAACCTTTAAGCATACTTCTTTCCATCCAAGGCCACTCAATTATTTCCATTTCAACGATTTCACCTGATTTTTTCATTACCCTCACTCTAAACTTCTCTCTACTCCCTTTCAAAACGCTTTTGAATCTCTCTATCGTCGTCTCTCTATCTATTCTAGAGATGAGCTTTATTGACCTCCTTCCAAGTACCTCTTCTCTGCTGTATCCAAGAACTTGGATCTTAGGATTAACGTCGACGAACCTCTCTCTCACATCCAGCCTAAAGAGAATGTCATCGGCATTATCAAAGAACTTTTTATAGCTCGAAATGCTCTCCAGTTTCACCATGTATTCAGAGAGCATCCTTTCAGGGACTTCAATTGAGGGGAGAGGTCTTCCTGAGTATGCATAGTAAAAAGCGAAAAGGGTAAAAGGATACAATTATGATCGTCGGGTTAATTAAAAGAATTGAGCTATCTCTTTAATTCTCAGATATCTCCAAATCCTAGGATAAATGTAGGAACAGGCTGATATTACCGGTATCACAGCAAAAAGCCTCAGAGGATCGGGGTTGTAGAAGATTCCCAGTCCCATGAAGTCTTTAAGGAAAACATAGAGATTCATCAAAAGAATGATCAAAGAGAAAATGGAGAACGAGAGGGAAAAATGCTTTAATTCACTTTCATTGCTGAGATAAACAATCAATGCTGTAAGAAAGATTATCCCAGGAATAAAAACTTGGAAAATGAAGAATTTTATCAAGCCTATCTCTGGAATATAAAGTAAATTTATGATGAAAGTGATGAGTAGGGCAACAAACAATGAAATGTACATACGATCCGACATACTTTAACAACTACTTGCCCAAGTATAAAAAAATTCTCCTTTTACTCATTATTATTATCATAGAAAACCCCACCGAAATATTCAAGTAACTGAGGTAAAAAAGAGGAATATGGACCTCAGGGCATTTTACGAGGTTATAAAACCTAAACAAACTACATTATTAATGATTACTTGCATAATATCTTTTCTTGTAGCTTCAGAGTTCTCTACAGATATTTTTTCATTTGTAAAAATGTTTCTAGCGGTTGTCCTAGCCATAGCAGGTACGACTGCTTTGAACATGTGGCTTGACAGAGATATCGACATCCTTATGCCAAGAACGATGCTCAGGCCTGTTCCCTCGGGAAGGTTGCCACCCAAGGTATGTGCGATTTATGGAGGTAGTCTTGTCGCCATTGGAATTCTCATCGGGTATACCATAAATGTCCTTGTAGCCATCATCCTCTTCTTAGGCCTATTCTTTGATATCGTGATTTATACAGTAATGCTAAAAAGGAGAAATCCGTATTCGATCGTGCTAGGAGGTTTGGCTGGAGCCATGCCATCTTTCGCCGGCTGGACCGCTGCCAAGGGTTACTTCGATTTGGCCGGTGTTATTGTCTCAGCTATAATCCTACTCTGGATTCCCGCCCATATCTGGTACCTTTCAATGCACTTCGAAGAGGACTACAGGAAAGCAGGAATACCCATGCTGCCCCTCATCGTGGGAATGGAGAGGGCTTCCTGGGTTATAGTTTTTAGTGTTGGATTAATGCTCCTCATGGTATCTGCTCTCTTCTTTTTGCTACCCTTTGGACCTGCATATCTAATAACTGCAGTTATTATCACAGCATACTTCCTTTTCAAGGCTGTAAAATTTGCAAAATCTCCAAACAAGGTTGCTGCAAGGAGGATGTACAAACTCGCCAGCATGACTTTGGGAATAATATACTTTTCAATGATCCTAGGTGCATTGTGGTAGTATGAAGGAAAAAGATCTTGAGAAAGTGAAAAAATTGATTTTGAAGAGATGGCAGGATTCTTTATTTGGAGAGAACTTTCGTCCTGTGATAGAGGTTAGAGAATACCTCGAAAATTGTACAACAGGAATTGTTTCAGGGATTGTAAAACTATTTTCGGGAAAAAAAGCTGGTGAGTTAGAAAGAGCTCTTGATGATTTTATGCGATATCTCGCGACTGATAAAAACATTGGCCCAGGACAGGCTGTTATGACTATTATAGACCTCAAAAACATAATCTACAATATCTTCCCCGATATGAGCTTGAAAGACTACAGGAAACTTGATAAAATCATAGATGATGTTGCCTCTATGGCATTTGACATATATTCAGCTCTCAGAGAGGAAATATTTGAGCTGAGACTGATGGAGAAGGAAAAAGAAAAGAGAATGCTGGAAAGATCGATTGAACTGACCCTTGAAAATCAAGAATTTTACGACAACATAAGGATAAGAAGATAACGTAATATAGCTATAACCGATATTTTGGTTAAATTAAGGTAGTTGATAACCTATGAAAAGGATTATTGCAATTTCAGATACCCACATGGAAGAATGGATGCCAATGCTAAAACTTGAAGAGTTAATGGAAAAGGCAGATTTGGTAACACATTGCGGTGACTTTCACACTTATGAAGTTTATAAAGAAATAAAAAAGGAATGTGAACTAAAGGCAGTTTTTGGAAATGCAGATGACATAGAAATCAAAAAAGAGCTACCAGAGGTTGAAAAGTTTAATTTAGAGAGACTAAAAATTGGATTGATTCATCAAGGGAATTACCTTAACGATTTTTATGACCTCGGATACAAAGCAAAAGAGTTGGGTGTTGATATCCTTATTTTTGGCCATATACATAGATTTGCTCTGGAAAAGATAGGGAATACCCTACTAATTTCTCCCGGAAGTCCAACAAATCCAAGATTATCAATAGCAAGCTGTGCAGAGATATTGATCGATGGTAGCAGGGTCGATGTTGAGATGAAAATAGTTCAAGAAAAATTTTGTGGAATGGAAACAATGACAAGGGTGAAAAGATGAGGGTATATTTTGCTTCTGATTTAGATTTTAAGGGAAAATTAGAGGAAAAGACCGTTTTTTTGAAAGAAGTGGACGGAAAGATAGTCTGTGAATCTGATACTCTTAGCCTTACAACTTCCCATAACTTAAGGGAAGTACTGCAGGCTCTTGCTAATCTTGGCTATAAATCAGTCGTTTTGGACGTGGACAAAAATAAAGTTCCTCAAATGTTTAGAGGAGAACTAAAAACACTTCCAGAACTCATAGACGAGGTAAAAAAGGAAAAAAACTCAGAATTTTGCGGAGCAATAGGTGTTTTTATAGGCTTTGTCAGGAAGTTTTCGGATAAAAAAGAAGTTATAAGGCTGGAATACGAGGTTTACGAACCTGTTTTTTCAGAAAAAATAAAGGAGATTGAAAGAAGGCTAAAAAATTATCCTGGGGTTGAGGGGGTTAAAATATTTCATAAAACTGGGATGCTCAAGCCGGGAGAGGACATAGTTTATGTCGTAATTATGGGAAGACATAGAAAAGATTTGTGGAAACCTCTAGCTGATAGCATGGAAATCGTCAAAAAAGAACTCCCAGTCTGGAAAAAAGAAGTTTACATGGATGGGGAAGTTTGGGTTCATGATATCGAGAAAGAGTATAAGAAATAACGAAACGACAAGTATTAAAAGGAAGCATAGGTGGGGTGTTTATGGGCTTATAGCGGGGCGTGGATTTGAACCACGGATCTGCGGGTTATGAGCCCGCCGGGATTACCTGGCTACCCCACCCCGCTTCGTAGAAAAAATGGCCATTAGGTTATTTAAATTTTCGGATGGGGTAAGATTATCTAAAACCTCTCCTCTCTAAAGGCGGTTATAAGTTTTACTGAGGTTACTCCTTTTAAGGAATTAAGCCTGCCAACCATCTTCTTTATCTTCGACATGTCACCTCTAACAGTTATCATCTCCAAACAGTTCTCTTCATCGAGGTGTATATGCATGGTTGTCGTTATTATTTCGTTAAAGTCATGCTGAAGAGAGATTATCATATCCGTGACTCCTTTGAAATTGTGGTCGTAGATAACACTCACAACCCCGATTACTTCTCCACTTTCCCTCTCAAGCCATCGAAATTCGTTTATGTACATTCTGATTGCATCCCTTATGGCTTCTGAACGAGAAGAATAGCCCCTCGACCTTATAATGGAATCAAACTCGTTGAGGAGGTTTTTAGGAAGGCTAACACCGATCCTAGTAATACTGTCCTCCATGCAATGAGTCTTATTCTACCATATAAAAAACTTTTTAAAAAACAGAAAAAGTAAAATAAAATAGGGAACTGTCTGAAAACTCTAAAATCACTCTTTGTCGTTCTATTCAGTCCAATAATCTATCCCAGATCCATTATTCCTGTTCTCTATACGCACTTAAAATTGCATTTACAATTTTTTCTCTCGCCTCTTTGCTAGCAGGATGGAAGATATCTTGGAAGGTACCATCTTTGGCTTTCCTACTGGGCATACTAACCCAGAGGCCGTTTTCCCCTTCCAAAACCTTCAACCCTTTCACGATAAATTCATTATCTAAGGAGACCGTGGCATAAGCCTTTACAGCCCCCTCCGTTTTCGGCTTATATATCCTCACTTCAGTTATTTCTACCAAGACAAACTCCTCCTGTTCGGTTTGATTTCCAGCAATTTCTTTCCAAGCTATATAAAGTTTGCTGTGTTCTGGTATCTGTGCTCAGACTTTGCAAACGTGCTGATGTAAAAGCAATTCGTCTTAAACTCCAACCATTTTAAACTCTGAAAAATTCTTTTGCATTTTTAAAAGCGAGTTGCTTCACAATTTCAGCGTCAACATCATTCTCAACAAGATACGTAATTGCTCGAACGGTTGATAGGTAGTCAAGAGAGGTAAATCCCGTATCGCTATTGATCATAAGTTTATCTGGGCCGAATTTTGTGATTATTTCAAAAACATCTCTTTCCGAAAGCTTTCCCTCTTCAACAGTTAACCCAGCATGATAACCTCTGCTTAAAATCTCTGAGGCGGTTTCTAGACCCACATGATCAATAACAGCCAATTCCTCTGGAAACTGAAGCATATCAAGAATATCTAAGATTTTTTGAGTGATTTCATTTTTGTTTCTCCTAGGTGTGTGTATAATACACGGAATATCGAGCTTTTTTGCCAAATTAAGATGGACTTTCAAAACCTCTATCTCAATTTCCTCGGCTGTTTCCAAACCTATCTCTCCAAAGATTTTAGGCTGGGATTCTTCGAGAAAATCAATTACCTCCTGCCAGTTTCCAGGTATGCACCTCGGATGGATACCAAAGGCAGGCACAACTTTCAACCCGGCCTTTTCCCCTCTGTAAGTCTCAAACTCTTCAAGCTTCCGAAAAAGATCAATGAGAGTTCCCGGATATCGTGGTTTAACAGGATAGAAGGCACAGGAGTTTACTGTTTTGATTCCAGAATCTGACATTTCAGAAAGCTCTTTCTGACTCCTTCCTTCTGAATGAATATGGGAATCGTATATCTCGTATATTTCGTAAAGCTCCATAGAAAAATGTAAATTTAATTGCTAATAAAGTTTAGGCATATGAGAATGTTTAAAGGGCTTTACGCTTACGTCTGGGGAACTGCCTTTCTAGATTCATCGAATTCTTATATAATAAAGGATGATACCAACATAATAATCGATCCGGGATGTTACAAAAGCTTCACAAACCTCTTTGGGCTGATGAGAAACGATAAGATAGAACTATCAGATATAGATGTCGTTTTAAACACCCATCTGCACAAAGATCACTGTGAATCGAACACCATTTTTTTGAAAAAAGGAGCGTTGCTTGCTTTCCACGAACTCGAGAAGGATTCTGCCTGCTACAACTTCACTCCCGACCTACCAATCTCTAATCTAAAATTCTACAATACAGGAAAATTCAATCTCGAACTCATTCACACCCCTGGCCATACTCCTGGAAGTATCTCGATATACATCGATGAATTCAGCACAACAATTACTGGAGACCTAATTTTTGAGAGTGGAGTTCCTGGAAGGACCGATCTTTTTGGCGGTAACACCAAAAGCATTCTAAAATCCCTTGAAAAAATCCAGTCTCTCGATTCAGACTACATTCTACCCGGTCATGGAAGGATTTTGAACGGGAAAAGTGGTATTCGAGAGCTTTTCGAAAAGGCCATTCAGATTATAGCCACCAAAAACTCCGACTGAAAAATTTCATTATTTTTCATTAGGTTACCATTTTTAATAATAACCATTAGGAGATAACTTTCACAACATCCAGAAATGTTATCTTTCATTCCCATCAGTCTTCACTAATGAACACAACTCTTGACAAGTTTTTTCCATTGTTCCTTAAAAAAGATTCAGAGAACAAGATCGACATAAGATTTTTCCGAGAAATAAACGAGTATCACTCTAGTTTACTTAAAAAAGTCGAAGAAGTATATTCAATAGCAGAAAAAGCCAGAAAAAAAGGGCTAGACCCTGAGAAAAAAGTCGAGATACCCGTTGCAAGAAACATGCCGGAAAGGGTTGAGAAATTACTCAACCTCCCCGGGATATCAAATTTGATACATGAACTCGAGGAAAAAGGTGTTAGCAGAGAGAAGATATGTTTTATAGTTGCAGAAGAGCTTATGAAAGGAAAATTCGGCGAATTCAGTGTCGAAGAGGCGATGGATAGGGCTGTAAGGGCTTCGGTTGCAATTCTTACAGAAGGTGTGGTTGCTGCTCCGATAGAAGGGATAGCCCGTGTTAATCTTGGAAGAAATTACGATGATACAAAATACCTGAGGATATACTATGCCGGACCTATCAGAAGCGCCGGTGGTACAGCTCAAGTGATTTCAGTTCTCGTTGGAGACTACGTAAGAAGGCTCGCCGGATTGAATCGGTTCATCCCTACAGAGGATGAAATTCTCAGATACATCGAGGAGATTCCGCTTTACAAAAAGGTTGCTAACCTCCAGTATCTTCCATCCGATGATGAGATACGATTGATTGTCTCGAAATGTCCCGTTTGTATCGATGGAGAACCAACAGAGGATGTCGAGGTCTCTGGCCATAGGGATCTCGATAGAATAGAAACGAATAGAGTTAGAGGGGGTATGGCTTTAGTTATCGCTGAAGGTATAGCTCTCAAAGCTCCAAAGCTGAAAAAGATCGTTGAAGAGCTAAAAATCGATGGGTGGGATTGGCTTGACAAGCTCGTGAACAAAGGATCTACAAGCGATGAGATAAGCGTCGCACCCACAGACAAGTATCTAACCGATATCGTAGCTGGAAGACCTGTTTTCAGCCACCCTTCTAGGAAAGGTGGTTTCAGGTTGAGATATGGCAGGGCGAGAAACTCTGGATTTGCAACGGTAGGAATCAATCCCGCTGTGATGGCCATTACCGGAGATTTCATCGCAGTTGGAACTCAGCTTAAGATCGAGAGACCTGGAAAAGCAGGAGGGGTTGTGCCTGTAACTTCCATAGATGGGCCAACTGTAAGACTGAAGAACGGGGATGTTGTAAAGATAAATTCCGAAAAAACTGCCTATCTCTACAGGGAGCAGGTTGATGCGATTCTTGATCTTGGTGAAATTCTGATTAACTTCGGAGACTTCTTAGAGAACAACCACCCGCTACTTCCAGCCTCCTATACCTACGAATGGTGGTTGGAAGAGGTGGAAAAAATTCTTCCGCCGGGGGATTATCATGGTATAGATGAGGAAAAGGCAATAAAATTATGCGATGAGTATGGCATTCCTTTACATCCCGATCATACATATTTATGGCATGACATAACGCTGGATGAACTCCGATACCTCAGAGATTTCATATCAAACGAGGGAAAGATTGAAGGTAAATACGGGAAAAGCACTCTTGTAGTTCCTAAAGATTCAAAAACGAAGGAGATCTTGGAAAAGATCCTACTTGAGCATAAGGTAAGGGATGGTTTTATAGTTATTGGAAAATGGAGAGTTTTGGTCAGGTGTTTGGGCTTAGATAACGATCTTAGCATAGTAAAAGAGATCAAACCAGAAAAAGACGTCCTCGAGAACATAAGATACATCTCCGGGCTAGATGTTAGAGTAAAGGCTCCAACACAAATTGGAGCAAGAATGGGGAGACCTGAGAAAGCTAAAGAAAGAAAGATGAGTCCTCCTCCCCATTTTCTTTTCCCTCTAGGTCAAAGTGGAGGTAAAACTAGAGACTTAAAGAATTCTATTAACTTTACGAGCAGCTATAATTCCACAAAGGGGGAGATAGTTGTAGATGCTGCGGTAAAAATCTGCGAGAAATGTGGAGAAGAGACAATCTGGACAAGATGTGATTGTGGAGGAGAAGCGAGGCAAGCTTTCTATTGTCCTAGGTGTAGAATTAAGACCGATAACCAAAGCTGCCCTAGTTGTGGAGGCGAGGCACAAGGTTTCAGAAAAAAGAAGATTAACGTAAGGCGACTTTATGAGGAGGCCCTTGAAAAACTTAATGAAAGGGATGTTAAATCACCCATAAAAGGTGTTCTTGGTTTAACAAACAAAAACAAGATTTGTGAGAGAATAGAAAAAGGAATATTAAGGACAAAACACGATGTTTTTGTTTTCAAAGACGGAACGATAAGATACGACATGACTGATCTACCTTTGACTCACTTCAAACCCTCGGAGATAGGGGTTAGTGTTGAAAAACTCAAAGAGTTGGGCTATAATTTTGACTACAAGGGGAATCCACTAACGAGCGAGGATCAAATAGTCGAACTCAAACCCCAAGATATAATCTTAGCAAAGGATGCTGCAAATTACATGCTGAGGGTTGCGAATTTTGTAGATGAACTCCTCACAAAGTTCTATGGACTTGAGGCTTTTTACAAAGCAAGAAAGATTGATGATCTAATTGGCCATCTCGTTATCGGTTTGGCTCCGCATACATCTGCTGGAGTATTAGGAAGAATTATAGGTTTCTCAGATGTTCTCGCAGGTTATGCACATCCATACTTCCATGCGGCTAAGAGAAGAAACTGTGACGGAGATGAAGATTGTATCATGCTCTTGCTTGATGGACTACTGAATTTCTCGAGACATTTCCTACCAGAAAAGAGGGGAGGCCAGATGGATGCTCCCCTTGTTCTGACAACCATTCTGGATCCAAGAGAAGTTGATAGCGAAATCCACAATATGGATATTGTCGAAAGGTACCCTCTCGCTTTTTACCATGCAACCCTTAATTACTCAAGCCCAAAAGAGCTGGTTGGAAAGATTGAAAGGGTCGAAGACAGGCTTGCTACGGAAAAGAGATTCTTTGGGCTCAGATTCACCCACGACACAGACAACATAGCGGCGGGCGTTAAAGTTTGTGCGTACAAATCATTGAAGACCATGAAAGATAAGGTAAAGGCCCAGATGGAGATTGCAGAGAAGCTTGTCGCAGTTGATGAGCATGATGTGGCCGAAAGGGTTATCTCAACTCACTTTTTGCCTGACTTGATAGGCAATCTCAGAGCTTTCTCCAAGCAAGAGTTCAGATGTGTAAAATGCAATACCAAATACAAAAGAGTTCCCCTTGCCGGAAAATGCATCAAGTGCGGTGGAAATCTAACTCTATCCGTTCACGAAAGCTCAATAAAGAAATATCTGGACATATCAAAATACTTAAGCGAGCGATACAGGGTAAGAGAATATACCAAGCAAAGGCTAATGCTAATTGAACTCGAGATAAATTCGCTCTTTGAAAACGATCTAAGGAGACAGGTTAAGATCAGTGATTTCTTCTGATGTAATTAAGGTTGAAAATGGATCAGATCTTCTGACCCTCATTCAATTATTTTAAATTCAATTATTTTAACAACACCTGACAAAAATCTTGAAATACACGTCTGACTATTCTCTGAAAATGATTATAATTCGGTACGATGAAATTGGACTGAAAAGCAAGTTTGTAAGAAGAAAATTTGAGGATACCCTTGTTAACAACATCAGAAGAGCCCTTAGTAAAGAATTTGAAATAAAAGCTAAGGTAAAAAGAGATTACGGTAGGATTTATGTTCTTCTTAATGAAAAAAGGATCGCAAAAAGGGTCTCAAAGATTTTTGGAATTGTAAAAGCAGAAATGGCTGAAAGAATGGAGCTTGATTTGCCCAAGAACGCCATTGAAATAGCAAAAAAGTGGGAAAGAAAGGTAAAAGGAAAAAGTTTTGCCGTGAGAGTGAGAAGAACAGGAGATCATGATTTTACGTCAATGGATGCCGCAAGGATAATCGGTCAGAAGGTAAAAGAGCTTACAGGATCAAAAGTCGATCTGAAAAATCCAAAAGTTGAGATACAGGTTGAGATCAGGGATGATAGCATCTATTTGATTGCAGAATCCTTCCCAGGTTACAGAGGGCTCCCTACGGGTACACAAGACAGGGTTATCTCGATTCTTTACAACGAGAAATCACTGCTTTCAACGTGGTTTGCTCTTAAAAGGGGTTGCGATGTTGATGTTTTGTATAATCTGAAAAACGAGAAACTAGGTAATGAAATTAATATTCTTGAATACTGGGCAGCATACAGGAAAATCAATGTTTTTCATTCTGAAGGTAGCCTGAAAAAGATGCTCGAGAGAGCTTACGAGCTCGACCACAAAGGCATATGCTGCTCAATTACAACAGAAGAACTCGATTTTGTTTATAAAGTGCTTACAAAGAGAACTAAACCTATCTACATGCCTCTTCTTCCATTCTCCAATAAAGAAATTGGAAGAATGGTAAAGACGATAGTTGAAGAGGTTGAGGTGTGAATATGAAAGATATTATGGAAGATATTAGGGTTCAGATAATGGGTGCTGGTGCCATAGGATCTCTTTTTGGAGCTTTAATTCAACTTTCGGGCTTTAAAGTGCATTATGTTGCCCGAGGTAAGCAACTTGATGCTTTAAAGAAAAACGGATTAACCCTTACCGGATTGATTGAGGGGTATCTGAGAGTTGATGCAAGTAATAAACCAAAGGAGGCGGATCTAACAATCGTGGCTGTCAAAGCGTACGATACCGAAAATGCTGCGAGAATGCTTTCACAGGTTGACTGCGGAATCACCTTCACAATTCAGAATGGAATAGGTAACGTTGAGACTCTTTCAAAATACTTGGAAAAAGTTGTTGGAGGCGTCACCACTTATGGAGCCAATCTTGTTGCACCCGGAGTAATCAATTACGCTGGAAAAGGTATAGTTTATGCAGGGAACGATGGATACATAAGCGAGGAGGCGAGATTTGTTAAAAGAGTCCTTGAAAAAAGCGGGTTCAGCTGTGAGCTCGTTGATGATATAAGCTTTAGAATCTGGAGCAAGGCTATAGTCAATGCTGCAATAAATCCATTAACAGCGATCTGCCGGGTCAGAAACGGGAAGATCGTTGAAGTTGAGGAGTTATGGAGCATTGCCAAAGAGGTTGTTAAGGAAGGAGTTGAGGTTTTGAAGAAAATCGGTTTGCCAGAGGCAGATTTTGTTGAACTCGTAAGGGACGTTGCAACAAAAACTTCAGAGAACAGGTCATCGATGCTTCAAGATATCGAAAATAAAAAGAGAACGGAGATCGATTTTATAAACGGAGAGATTGTGAGAAGAGCCGAAAAACTTGGATTGGAAGCTCCAATAAACAAAATCCTTGTGAATCTCGTAAAAGGGGTTGAGAAGACTTATGGAATTAAATGAGCTAATTAATGTCGTAATAGTCTCTGCTTTACCGATTTCTGAGTTAAGAGGCGGCATACCGCTGGCTCTTTACTACGGTATTCCCCCATTACAAGCGTATCTGATATGTGTACTTGCAAACGCATTGCCTGTTCCATTTCTCCTGCTGTTTTTAGAGAAAATAGGAAAACTCATGGACAAATGGGGCCCTACTTCAAAAATCTACAGATATTTCATTGAGAGGAGTGAAAAGAAAAGGGACATTATAGACCGATATGGGTATGCTGGATTGGCTATTTTCGTTTCCATTCCTCTACCCGTGACAGGAGCATGGACGGGGAGTCTCCTAGCTTTCATTCTCGGGCTAAAAACGATAAAATCCTTCTCTTTCATATTCATTGGAATATTGATTGCCGGATTAGTTGTTTCTTTTGCATCTTTGGGGATTTTCAGTCTTTTTTGACTTTTACTTTTATAAAAAATTAAAAGAAAATTCCTTCGATTCCTAATCATCCCCATCCAAAAAACTTTAAAACCCCCCATTGTTCTTGATTTAGCGGGTGATGGAAATGCAGCATAATATACCAGTGAAGGAAGTAATGACAAGAGAGGTTTGTACCGCACTTTTGGAAGATTCCTTACTTAATGCCTCAAGGAAAATGATTGAATATGGTGTAGGAAGCATCGTTGTGATGGAAAATGGTAAACCTGTAGGGATTGTTACTGAAAAAGATATGATTGAAAAGGTTATTTCAAGAAATAAAGTTCCATCCGAGGTACTTCTCAAAGATATTATGACCTATCCCCTAATTGTAATCTCTCCCTTAACAAGCCTAAGAGAGGCAGCTCAGATTATGTTGAGAAAAGGAATAAGAAGGCTTCCTGTTGTCGATAACGATAAACTTGTTGGAATTATAACAGATAATGACATCCTTAGTGTTTCACTTGACTTGATAGAGTCAAGTGATATTGAAAACTACAAGATGTTGCTAAGAGAGAACACCTTTGCTCTTGAAGAAATTGGCTTTGGAAAGTGCGAAAAATGTGGAAAGTTGACCGATAGCCTCGTTGAAATTGACGGCCTGAAGCTCTGCGAAGACTGTGCAGAGCTTAGCGAAGAGTGATCGGAGGAAATTGAATGATAAACAAGGACAGTTATTCTCGTGAAAAACCAGGTAGAGAGAAGAAAGTATCAAAAAAGCAAAAAAGCGGAGAAATAATGGATTTATGCACGACAAACGTTGTAACTATACCACCAACATCAACTATCATGTCTGCCGTAAAATCGATGCTGAAGTACAACTTCAGAAGGGTTCCCATCGCAGATGCGGGAACTAGAAGGCTAGAAGGCATCATCACTGTTACAGATATCCTTAACTTTTTTGGTGGTGGACCAAAACACCAGATCGTCCAGAACAGGTATGATGGAAATTTAATGGCTGCTGTGAACGAAGAAGTCGAGGAGATAATGGAAAAGGATGTTGTAAGTGTGGAGTTCACATCCTCACTCGAAGAGGCCATCGAACTTATGCTTGAAAAAAGAGTCGGTGGCTGTCCTGTAATCGACAAAGAAAATATCATACTTGGAATAATAACAGAAAAGGATGTTCTGAACTATCTCTCAGAAAATGGGGAAATTGACGGCTATGTTAGCGATTACATGACGAGGGGTGTCATCACAGCTACTCCAGACACCACAATCGAGGAGGCTATGAAGTTAATGATCTCTGAAAGAATGAGGAGACTTCCCATAATCAAAGATGGGATACTGATAGGCCTCATAACCGCAAGGGAATTGTTGAGATACTTTGGTAAAGGAGAGGCTTTCAAGATGTTGATAACTGGAGACATCAAGGATGCTCTTCTCCAGCCCGTTTCCAAGATACTTTCCAATGAAGAGCTTAGAGTATACAAAGAACCTCTAACAGTCTCACCCAACACGAGAATTTCAGAAGTGGTTCAGCAGATGAGGGGGGCTGGATATGGAGTTGCACTAATAGTGAACGACGGAAGTTTAGAGGGTATCATTACGGAAAGAGACATTGTTAAATTCCTTTATTCAAAAATGAGGAAATGAATTTTGTTGCAGAGGCTTTAAACCTCTCACCCTCGGCTGCTAAAAGGCTAGAGGAGAGAAATATTCTAAGAAGAGCTCTTATCTCCCATAATTTCTTTTCTGATGTTCTTGATGCTTTCAAACTCGATAAGAAGTTTGGTGAGTTTGAAGAAGGAACCGTTATAGCCAAAACGACCGATGGATTTGAGGTTGTAAGAGGTTATCCAAAAATCCGCAGGGCTTTGACTTTTTATCCCACAATAAAGCGACATTTTAGAGACAAAGTTGTAATAGAAGAGAAGATGAATGGATACAACACAAGAATCGTGCTTTTTGGGAAGAACATATATGCCATTACAAGAAGGGGATTCTTTTGCCCTTACACAACTGAGAGGGCTAGAGAAATAGTAAATGATGACTTCTTTAAGGACTATCCTGAACTCATGCTCTGTTGTGAGGCCGTTGGAAGTGAATCTCCGTTTGTTGTAAAGGACATATATGGAAAAGGAATTGATTTTTATGTATTTGATATCAGAGAGAAAAAAACGAACAAACCCATGCCAATAAGGTTTAAGGAGTATGTGAGTGAAGAATATGGATTTAAAATTGTACCAATTCTTGAAATCTGCACTAAAGAAGCCGCTCACGTCAAATGCATAGAGATTGTAAAGGAATTGGGAGAAAAAGGGAGGGAGGGAATAGTATTAAAGGATCCAGAGATGGAAATCCCTCCAATAAAATATACCTCCAGCCAGTCAAATGCAGCAGATTTAAACTATGCGTTTAGATTTTTTAACGATTACGGCAAGGATTTTATGCTCTCAAGAATCGTAAGAGAGGGTTTCCAGAGCTTCGAATTCAACGAAAATGATGAGGAGATGGATGAGAGATGTAAAAGACTTGGAGTGGCAATTCTTAAACCCATGATAGAAAGTATAAAAGAGGTTTCGAAAGGAAATAAAGTCGTAGAAAATCATAGATTAAGATTCAAAGATCGAGAGGTGCTTGACCTTTTTAAAATTCAGCTTAAGAAGATGGGAGTAGAAGCTGAATTTTCAGAACCATATTTCGAAGATGGATATCACATCCTTGAATTCAAAAGGATTATGGTTAGCACTACTGACAAGATCTCGCATATTTTGAAAGGGAATCTTTGGTAAAGTGACATGAAAGAGAGTGACCTGAAAGAGTGAGAAATGAAAGAATGAGTCAAAAAAGAGATGAAATAAATACAGAAGGGTAATTCGATTTTTAATGAGGTTTGCCGGAATCGATCCAGGAACTGCAAGTTATGAAATTTTCATTCTTGAGAATGAGAAACCCTTTAAAAAAATAGAGGTTTCTACAGCAGAAGTAAGAGAAAACCCTGAAAAATTTAGGGAGATTTTAGCCAAGATCGAGGCTGATTTAATTGCTGGACTTTCCGGATACGGTATGCCAATTAGAAGGTTTTCAGAGCTAACTGAGAAGGATGTTTTCCTCTTAACTCTCAATACCGATCCAAAAGCTACGATGGGAATGAGAATGCTCATAGAAATTGCAAAAGAACTTGACTTAAACATCTACACAATTCCAGGGGTTATCCATCTTCCAACTGTTCCAGAGTATAGAAAGATCAACCGGATAGACCTGGGAACTGCCGACAAACTTTGTTCAGCTATCTTGGGCATTAAACAGTTAAATGAGTCCCCTAACTTTTTACTCGTCGAATCTGGTTTCGGTTTTAATGCGTTTATTGCTGTCAGGAACGGGAAAATAGTTGATGGATTGGGTGGGAGCTCCTCTTTTCCCGCTTTCTCTTCCTTAGGAGCGATAGATGGAGAACTCGCGTACCTCCTTAAACCGTTCCCTAAAGAAATGCTTTTTTCGGGTGGTATAAGGAGCTATTTTAAAGACAAAGGGATGAGTATCAGAAAGATCTCGGATCTTCCTTTAGAAGCTCTACAGTGGTTCGCAGAATATCTTATGAAGGGGATTAGAGCGGTAGAAGTTTCATGCAAGGTAGAAAGGATTCTGCTCTCTGGAAAAAATTTCTCTTATGCAGAATTTACAAAAATTTTCAGAGAAATGGCAGAAGATTTTGGATATGAATGCGAAAGGCTAAAAGGATTTGGAATTGCCAAGCAATCAGCTGAGGGAGCTGCAGTAATAGCTAACGGATTGGGAGGAGGTAAATTTAAAGAGATCATAGAGAAAGCAGAGATTTTAAATGCAAGGGGAACCGTTTTAGATTACATAACCTCTGACATAAGAAAATATCTCAGAATTTAGCACTGTTAGAAAAAAGCAAAAAGTCACCTAAAAGCAAAACCTAAACTTAAATTTTAACCTAAGATTTTACGTTTAAGCTTAAGTACTTTTACCAAACCTTTTTTGTATTCAATCTCAGCGTTCTTAATTCTTTTGATAGGAGTTCCATCCCTCGATATAACTTCATCAGAGAGTATTCTTACTTTTTCCCCCTCATCAAAGCTTAGAGAAGTAGTAACAAAGGGTTCAACACTCCTTAACTCTTCCTTCGAGTAGCGATAGATCATCCCCTCATTCGTGCATGCAACAACAGCTTTAAATCCAGCAAAGGTTGAGATTGCCGCTCCTCCTGCGATTCCCTTTCCAAGATACCTCTCTCCCGTCAGCGACACAAAAATATTCCCGAAAGTGCCTTCAATCGATTTCAAAACTTCATCACCTCTAACAATTTCTACTCTCGCATAGAATTTTCTCGGCCTTGATTCAATTTTTCTCCTCTCCAAGAAGGATTCCGCATCAACCTGTGTTTTTTTGCCATCTATTGTGCTGAGGATGGTTGATCCTACAACAACATCGTTAAAGGCGTTGAAGTAAGAGTCTTCAAGTTTTAAAATTAAACCATCGATTTCTTTAACAACGAACCTCTTCGGATCTATTTCTTGTAAGCTGAAACTAGTTGAATCGTTGAAAATGAGTGGACTAACGTTTGTTGTGCCGGTAGGAATGCACAACAGTGGATGTTTAGAGATCGATGCATCACTCATCGTACCATCGCCTCCAAAAACAACAATTGCATCGAGATCGAGTTTGTTAAGTTTTTTTACAAGCTGAACGGTATCATCAGCCTTCTCTCTGAGCGTTAATTCAAGCTCGATGAAATCATATTTCGAATCCTCAACACCCCTAAAATAAATCTCTCCAATCTCTTCCGGGCCTCCAAACACCTTAATAGGTGAGATTCTATTGATTACTTTCCTAATTAGCTCTGCTTCGATTCCCTTCCCAGCTTTTGGATTTACAATCAGCCCAATCCTTTCCAATTTGATGAGGCGAGACACAGAATGAATCCTACTAAGCTTAATTAACTCTTTTCCTTTTTATAAACCCCCAAAGATCGAACAAGTTTTAAAAAGTATGATAAAAAATAAATCAAGCAATCAACATCTTTAAGTAAGTGGGGAATAATTTAAGTTCATGAGAAGACCGGTAGTAGCAGGCTCATTTTACCCTGTGAACCCTGAATCATTGAGAGTGGAGGTATCAGAATACACGTATAAAAACCCCGATGATTCAATTATCGCTTGCGTCTCCCCACACGCCGGTTACATGTACTCAGGAAGGACGGCTGGCAAAATACATTCTATCTTACCAGATGTAGAAACATATGTCATCTTAGGGCCTAACCACAGCGGTTATGGTTCTCCGGTAGCAGTCTCGGTTGACACTTGGAGCACTCCTTTAGGAGAGGTTGAGGTGGATAGAGAATTCGTTGATGCGATGCCTCACCTCATCATCGATATTGATGAAACTGCTCACAGATATGAACACTCTCTAGAAGTTCAGGTTCCGTTTCTCCAACTTCTCCATGAAGATTTTAAAATCGTACCGATATGCGTTGGTATGCAGGATGAGGAGACCGTAAAAGAGATCGCAGAAGAGATAATCCAAGCTCAAGAGAAAACAAGAAAGAGTGTAGTTGTTATCGCATCAAGCGATATGCATCACTATCTCCCCGACACCCAATGCAGACAGCTCGATGCTAAGGTTATAGACTCAATAAAAACGATGAACGTCGGCGAGTACTATTCGACAATATACAATCTTCAAGCGAGTGTATGTGGGTATGGAGTTATTGCCGTGGCTATGAACTATGCAAACCACTACGGAGCAAGAGCAGAGCTCGTAGACTACTCAACAAGCGGAGATGTGGCAGATAGATCCACAGTTGTTGGATATGCAGCTATAGCCTTCAAGGTTTAAAAGTTTAAAAAAATATTAACCTTAAAGTTAGGCTGGCTGCTCTAACGTTCAAAAATAAAAACTCAAATCCAATTCAATATTTTTAAATAACTCCCTAATTAAGAAAGCTTAATGAAAGCATCCGCCCCTGGAAAGATCTTCCTCTTCGGAGAACATGCAGTTGTTTATGGTAAGAGAGCTTTAGTTACTGCGATAAACCTTAGATGTTTTGCAACTGTGAAGAAAAGGAGCGATTTTCGCATCTCTTCATCCTTAGGTATAACCGGATTGGATTACGAAAAGCATCCTTATATTAGCTATGCAATCAGGAGATTTACCGAATTCAAAAAAATAAACGGAGCCGATATTGAGATTGAAAGCCAAATCCCAATTGCGTCAGGCCTTGGCAGCTCTTCTGCTGTTACTGTTTCAGTTTTAAAAGCATTGGATGCTGAATATGAAGCAGGTTTGACAAACGAAGAAATCTACGAGATTGCAAAAAAGGTTGAACTGGATGTTCAGGGGATAGCAAGTGGAACAGATCCATTCATCTCAACTTACGGTGGCTGCTGGCTCATACCGGAAAGAAAACCTGTAAAGATCGGAAACATTTATTTTTTAGTAATAGACACAGGAATAAAATCTATAACAGGAGATATGGTCAAAAAGGTGGCTGAACTGAGGAGGGAATTTCAAGAGATTGTCGATGGAATAATGGACGTAATAGATAAGATAACGGTTGCCGCGATTCCCAATCTAGATAAGATGGATTTGACTTCAATTTCAAAGCTGATGTTTATAAATCAAGCATTACTCAATGCTATTGGCGTGAGTACAAAAACAATCGATGAGATCGTCGCTGAACTCAATTCGATGGGTATTGCGGCAAAACTAACCGGAGCTGGTGGAGGAGGTTGCGTTATTGGAGTTGGTGAAATAGACATGCTTACAAAGGCTACAGAAAGATTTAAATCGGCATTTTTCGTAAAATCAGAGAAAGAAGGCGCAAGAATTGAGGAGCTGGAAAAGGAATAAGCTGGTAAGCATGGTACAAAAATCGGTTTAGGAGAGATTTGATGAGAAGGTTTGAGTCTGATTTAGGATCCTCTGATTTAGAATCTAACGATTCAAAATCTAAAAGACTTACTTCCAAGACTTCAAACAGAAAGCTTGATCATATAAGAATTTGTCTGGAAGAGGAGGTAGAGTCAGATTATTCCGGTCTGGAGGAAATCATGTTCGTAAACAACTCCCTTCCGGAGCTTAACTTCAATGACATAAATACTGAGGTCGAATTTCTTGGGAAAAGACTCTCGGCTCCGTTCCTCATAGCCTCAATGACAGGTGGTCATCCGGATACGACAGAGATAAACAGAAATCTTGCTATTGCAGTAGAGGAGAGCGAAATCGGAATGGGGGTGGGAAGTCAGAGGGCAGCTCTCGAGGATAAGGTGCTTGAGGAGAGTTTCACAGTTGTAAGGGAATTTGCTCCGAATGCCTTTATCTATGCAAACATCGGGCTCCCTCAGATCCTACAACATGGGATTGAGTATGCTGAGAAGGCGGTTGAGATGATCGATGCTGACGCGCTCGCAATCCACCTCAACTTCATGCAAGAGATAATTCAGCCAGAAGGGGATGTAAATGCGAGGAGCGGTTTAAAAGCAATTAAAGAAGTTAGCGAAAGCCTGAAGGTTCCGGTAATAGTTAAGGAGACGGGTGGTGGTGTTGCAGCATTCGTGGCTGAAAGGATCCGAGATGCAGGGGCAGATGCTATCGATGTTGGTGGAGCAGGCGGTACGAGCTGGATTGGGGTTGAGGTTTATCGAACGAAGGATGAGATTTCAAAGAAAATAGGCTATGAGTTCTGGGATTGGGGATTGCCGACTGCCTTCTCGATAGTTGAATGTAGGAGTTACCTGCCTTTAATCGCGACAGGCGGCATAAGAAGTGGCCTTGATGTTGCAAAATCCATTGCGATAGGAGCTGAAATTGGAAGTGCTGCTCTTCCATTCCTTTCTCCAGCAACTAAATCTTCTGACGAGGTTTTAAAGTTGATAGAATTCTTCATTAGGGGTTTGAAAATCGCGATGTTCCTTACAGGATGTAGAAAAATTAAAGAGCTAAGAAACCGCCAATTAATCATTCACGGTAGGTTTAAAGATTATCTAGAGATAAAAGGAATAAATATCCAAAAATTCTGCCAGAATAGGGAGGTATGAGATGATAGAAGAGAACCGGCTGAAAGAAGAGATCTCAAAAAGATCAAGGGTAATCGATAGGGCTATCAGCGAACTCCTCCCTCAGAAAGATCCGGATGGCCTTTATAAAGCAACAAGGCATCTGCTAAAGGCAGGAGGAAAACGCTTGAGGCCAGTGATGTCCCTAATAGTCGCCGAAGCCTTGGGAAAAGATTATGAAAAAATTCTGCCCGCTGCAGTTGCAATCGAGACCATTCACAACTTCACCCTGATCCATGACGACATAATGGACAGAGATGAAATGAGAAGGGGTGTTAAAACTGTTCATGTGCTCTGGGGTGAGCCAACAGCCATCCTTGCTGGTGACACACTTTTTGCTGAAGCTTTCTACCTCCTCACTCTCTGTGATGTTGAAAGTGGAAACTTGGTTAGGGCAAGCAGGATGCTGGCGGATGTATGCGTAAAGATTTGCGAGGGACAGTTTCTCGATATGAGCTTTGAAAAAAGGGAGATGGTCAGCGAGGAAGAATACATTGAGATGGTTACTAAAAAAACATCAGTACTTATAGCAGCTTCATGCGCGATTCCCGCTGTGCTTTTTGGTGAGAGGGAAGAGATAGTAAATGCACTTTGGGACTTTGGCGTCAATTGTGGGATTGGTTTTCAAATCCACGATGATGTTCTGGATCTAGTTGGTAAGGATAAGACCGGAAAGGACTGGGGAAGCGATCTTATCGAGGGGAAGAAGACACTGATAGTCATAAAAGCATTCAGAGATGGAAATATACCAAAAATTTTCGGCAAAAAGAGGGCAACACAAGAGGAGATTGAAGAGGCTGTTAAAATGCTCAAAGAGAAAGGAGCGATTGATTATGCTTCATTAAAGGCTGAAGAGTTCGTTGAAAAAGGTAAGATGAGGCTTGATGTACTCCAAGACTCTGAAGCTAAAAAATTGCTTATTGGAATTGCAGATTACCTTATAAAAAGAGAGTACTGAGCGTGATCCCATGGATCTCGAGCTTAGGGAGCTCGTACTTAAGTACGCTGCTATTAATGCATCGAAATACGGCAAGGCTGATTTTAAGTCCGTTATGGGTAAAATTATCTCTGAAAAGCCAGAGTTAAAGGCAAAGGCCAAAGAAATTGTTCCTATCGTTAAAGAAGTTGTCGAAGAATTCGAGAACCTTCCTGAAGATGAGAAAAAAAAGCTAATGGAGAAATATAAGGAGACAGAGAAAAAAGAAGAGAGAGAAAGAATAGCAATTCTCCCTCCTCTCCCTAACGCACAAAAAGGCAAGGTAGTAATGAGGTTTGCCCCCAACCCCAATGGTCCAGCCACACTCGGATCTGCCAGAGGTATGATTGTAAACGGAGAATACGTGAGGATTTACGATGGAAGACTCGTTTTGAGGTTCGATGATACCGATCCAAGAACGAAAAGGCCGATGCTCGAAGCCTACGATTGGTACATCGAAGATTTGGAGTGGTTAGGATATAAGGCTGATGAAGTTGTATATGCATCAAAAAGGATCCCTGTTTATTATAAGCACGTGGAGAAGCTTATAGAGATGGATTATGCTTATGCCTGTCTCTGCAAAAAAGATGAATTCAAAAAGTTCAGAGATAACGGAATGGAATGTCCTCACAGAAATTTGCCTCCCGAAAAATCGTTGGATATCTGGGGGAGGATGCTTGAAGGGGAATTCAGAGAGGGTGAGGCGGTTATAAGGATAAAGACCGACATGAAGCACAAAGATCCAGCGATAAGAGATTGGGTTGCATTCAGGATAATTTTTGAAAGTCATCCTCTTGTTGGAGATAAACACATCGTTTATCCAACGCTTGACTTCGAATCAGCCATTGAAGATCATCTTTGCGGCATTACTCACATAATAAGAGGTAAAGATCTGATCGATAGCGAGAGAAGGCAAAAATACATTTACAGATATTTTGGCTGGGAGTATCCAGTTACAAAGCACTGGGGAAGGATAAGAATTCATGAGTTCGGCAAGCTTTCAACCAGTTCGATTAAAAAAGAGATCGAGAAAGGAACGTTCACCGGATGGGATGATCCGAGGGTTCCAACCCTGAGGTCTCTTAGGAGAAGGGGGTTTGAGAGTGAGGCGATTAAAAAATTCTTCCTCTCTCTCGGAGTTGGTGAGAACGACGTCTCTGTTAGCATGAAAAATCTTTATGCTGAGAACAGAAAGCTTATAGATGAGAAGGCCAATAGATACTTTTTTGTTGAAAATCCCGTTTTAATAGAGATCTCGGGTTTTCAACCTGAAGGAGTGGTAAAACTTCCATTAAACCCAGTTAAAGGAGGTACAAGGATTCTGAAAGCTTCAAACAAAGTATACATCTCTGAAAATGATTTTAGGAAGTTTGAAGAAGGGGAAATAATTCGGCTCAAGGATTTCTGTAATCTTAAGCTTAACGATAAGCAGAAACTTGAATTTGAGTTTGCGGGTTGGGAGATGAAAGGAGTTAAAAAAGGCAAAAATATTATCCACTGGCTTCCGATAGAGGATGCGATGGAATGTATAGTTTTGGCTGAAAGAGATCATTCAGGAAAAGTTGAAAAAGCAGTTTCAAAAGAAGTTGGCAAGGTGGTTCAGTTCGAGAGATTCGCTTTCTGCAAGATCGAAAAGGTTGAGAAGGTTGGAGAAGAAAACTATATCAAAGCAATCTTTACTCACCCGTAATCACCAAAACTTAGTTTGAGCTTAAATCCATCCTGGAAGAACCAAACAAGCATCTTTTAACTCACAGGAATCACAATCTTTGCCTTTCAAGGCTTCTGTTTCATTCGATTTGCCAGCTGGATGAAATTACGTTTTTCAGATGGAGAAATCAAGAGTTCTACCCATTCCCTGTTTTCAAGAAGGAAAATAAAGACTTTTCCAATTTCTGAGCTTAACAACTCTTCAAGCAAAACTACCTTGCCAACGATTTCTAGCTTCCAGTTATAATTCTCCCTGAAATTAACCGATTTGGCAAAAACAGGGATGTATTCCTTCTCTGTAAAAATCAGCATGTCTATCTTAGCTTTCAGTGGGAATCTTTTACTTTTTACTATCAGATTGAACTTCAAATCTTCAGAATTTAAGTTTTTAACAGGCATTTCTTTTGCTAAAATCCTTTGATCCAATCTCCTTCTTTAACAATTCTCCTCTTCCCCTCTCTCGACCTTATTTTTGGTTATATATGGCACAAAATAGTAAAAATTATATTTCACACGTCTTCAACGTGACAGAAAGGTTTAAGGCTTATAACGCCGAATTCTTCGCTCATTTTTATTAGTAAATTTTGTAAAATAAAAACCTTTCTTTTCCATTTAAAAATTCAAATAAAAGTGAGTTAAAATTTGTTTTTTAAGTTGAATTTTGATTTTGATCGCAGTACTTTCTAATACTTTTTAATACTTTTAATGTGGATAAAACAGAAAGATATAAATATCAGAAATTATAATGATTATTTGGGTACGTTTGCCCCACCCCCCCTTCCCTGCCACCGAAACTGGTGGCACTATTCTTTCTTGTTTAGTTATTTGTTTATTTATCAGATCTAATATTTGAAATTTAATTTTATTTAATTTTACTGTTTGGGCAAGGAAATTGGGTAAGGAAGATTAATGGAATAAAAAACTGGATTGCTTTTCTTGGAGGCTCAATAAAAGTCTCTTAGCTATATGTGTCGTTTTGAGACATAGTTCCTGTCTTAAAGATTGTATTCAGTATATCGCCTCGAATGTAAACTCTTTCTATCTCCCTAACAGGGGCGGAATTACAACTTATAAACGAAGTTGCGTAGCAAACGTAGCTGTTGTCTGCCGTTATGCGATGTTGTATCCTCTAAGTTAATCCTACGTGGTTTTCTTGTTGAATGTGAGTACATAGTGTAGAACTCCCACATTTTCTCTATCCAATTTAAAACCAGCATCTTCACACCAGCGAATCACAGTCTTTCGGCGAGGGTAATCTGGATCCGGTAAGAATTCTCCTATCGCTAATAAGCCATCATCCTTCAGTACACGCTTAATTTCAACTAATGCTTTCTTCTTATCTGGAATTTCTGCCAATACTGCGATCATAAAAACTCTATCAAAGTTTTTGTCAGGAAAAGGAAGTTCATAAGCGGATGCCACCTTTGTTACCACATTTTGTATTTTCTCTCTTTGTAGCTTGCTATTAAGCTTTGAGATTACAGTAGGTTGTATATCTACAGCAAATACCTTCCCTTCTTCACCAACACGTTTTGATGTTTCAATTGTAAAAGTTCCTGGTCCAGGACCTATTTCCAAAACATTCATACCTTCTCGTATACCTATCCATTCAATTACTTTTGCAGGTGGTTGTATTCGTCTTCTAATAGGATTATCAATAAAGCGGGCAATAAAGGCGGGGATTGGAAAGTGTATAAATCGGCGGATAATCCTGATTACAACCTCAACGAAGATAAACCAACCTATTAAGATGATAAATATCCACAGAAGCACCGTAAATACTGTAGAAATAACAGACATCTATCGTCCTCCTTAGCTCGCCTAACGTTCCATATACCTGTTATAGGCTGTTTGGACGATGCAACTTCATTTTATATCTATCTTTTTGGTTAAAAAATGTTATATCCTTGTAACCTTTCTTTATCTTTGCACTATGTTTCATACCTTTGGGAATAAAATATGTATCTCCTCTTCTGAGAGTGTATTTCTTGCCCTCTATGGTTAACTCGATCTCACCATCCAAAATAACGCCCCATTGTGCTTCATGTGAATGTTCTGGAATTTCTGCATCCTTTTCAAAGCTCATAAAAAGGATCTGTTGATTTTCACCTTGAAAAAGATAGGCGTCTACTCCTTCAATAGGAATATCTGCTTTTGGTAGTTTTGTGATTATATCTGGAAAGAAATCTTCTTCTGACATTTTTCAATCCTCCTTTCCTTAACTCTTAGCCTTATTCCTATTTATTCTTCTTTATTGGATCAAGAACGATGCAAATCTTTAAAAGATTGTGGTTTAAATTTAGATAAAGGTAGTTACGTCGCTCTTTAAAAAGACCTAGCTTAATCGAATCTTATACCCTCAATTTTTTACTTCTCTATAAATTGTTTTTTGTAAACCATTGACTTAATCGAGCATTCAGATTTAACTCCTTAAAACTGAGTCACTCCTGAAGTTCTCTAAGAATTCTTCTAAGAGTTCTTGACTTATCTCCATCTCTGATGATAGAAGGATGACTTAAAAATAATTTTTAATCCTTTTACCCTTTCATCCTTTTCATCCTTTCTCTTTCTCCTTGAGCACCCTCCTCAGAACCTTCCCTGCAGGAGATCTAGGGATGCTGTCAACGAATTCGACCTCCCTTATTCTCTTGTATTCAGCTATTCTTCCTCTCATCCACTCAATGAGTTCTTTTTCCCTGACTTTTCCCTTGTATTCATCTTTCAAGGCCACAAATGCCTTTGGGATCTCTCCTGCAACTGGATCTGGTTTGCCGATAACTGCAGCATCAAATACCGCTGGGTGCTTGAGCAGCAATCCCTCCACCTCTGCCGGAGCAACGGTATGTCCCTTGTACTTTATCACCTCTTTTATCCTGTCGATGAGGTGGTGGTAGCCCTCTTCATCGATATACCCGAGATCGCCGGTTCTGAGCCATTTTTGTCCTGCAATTTCAATGAATCCCTCATCAGGGTGATTGAGGTAGCCCTTCATTATGTTCGGCCCTCTCAGGACTATCTCTCCGAGCTCACCTGGGCCAACCTCTCTTCCATCCTGATCGATAACCTTTACTTCAACATCGGACAAAGCTATCCCCTGAGTTTCTGGCCTGTTCGCATAGAATGGATTCAACGCGACGCAGGGCGATGCCTCGGTCATCCCCCAGCCATGCTGGAAGATCAGAGAATCGTTGTTGCATTTCTTTTTGAGAATCGGCTTTATCCTTCTCATAACATCCTCGGGCACGGGAGCAGCTCCAATGATCGCAAGCCTCCAGGAACTCCAGTCGTAGCTTCTCTCGCTCTTCTCAAGAAAATCGGTGAGGTAGATGATCATCGCTGCTGTTGTTCCGATAACGGTAACCTTATATCTATCTACAAGCTCGCAGAAGTCCCTAACATCAAATCTCTTCATGATTACGAAGCTAACCCCCGTCCATACCCCGCCAAGCATTAGCATGTGCAAGGCATAGGAATGATAGAGGGGAAGTGTTATAAGCGAAACATCATTCTCGTGGATCTCCGAAGCTACCGCAAACTGAATCGCATTTGAGACAGCGTTATAGTGGGTGAGCATAACACCCTTCGGAGTTCCAGTCGTTCCTGCGGTGTAGGGAATAACGGCAATATCCTCCTTTGGATTGATTTCAGAGCTTAAAGGCTTTCGAAGCACTTTAAAGATGGCATTCACTTCGCTTTTCCCTATAACTATACTCTCAACCTTCAACCCCAGATTCCTCACAATCGGATATAGGCTCTCATCAACCACTATGCCTTTTGCTCCGCTATCTTTCAGGTGGAATTCCAGTTCATACTCCTTGAAGAGCGGGCTCAGCGGAATAACTGTGCATCCAGCCCTTATTATCCCGAAGTAGGCTATAATCCACTCGATGCTGTTTGAGGCGTAGATTGCTATTCTGTCTCCTTCTTTCATTCCAAGCTCTCTCAACTTGGAGGCGAATCCATCAACCTTTGAATTGAATTCGCTGTAGGTAAGCTCGTAAGGATAGAGGAAAGCGAGCTTATCACAGCGTTCAGCGGTTTCCTGCAGAACCTGGTCAACTCCCATTAAGGGATAATAAAGGTGGGGTCTTTTCAGATAAACCATGGAGAGAGATTATAGTTGAGGATGATAAAATGTTTTTGATAGATACGGGTAAGAGTGGCTAGAGACGAAAAGTCTGTTTAAGTTAATATGTATTAAGCATTAAACATTAAATAAGAATTAGTTAATCTGAACCGGAAAGAGTCCGAATAGAACCAGAGCTAACCGAGCTTCAGAGGACACACTCCATGCTTTACTCACTCTGACGAGGTCGCTCGTTAAAGGAAGGAAATTGCCAGCATGTTGAATCGAAATCTAATTTCGGTGAGAAACCAATACAGGTGTTAGGGGTTCCATGGGTTGAGGGTGTTTCGGGACTAAAGGGAGGTTACAAGCTACTGCAAAAGCCTACGAAATGCTCTGCGTAAATAGGCTGGCGCTAGGATTTCTCTTATCAGAAACGGTGAATTGGAAAACTGAGTTGTTGAGAAGATAAGCTTTCCCTCAGTGTCTGGCACACTATGGGCAAGAGAATACTCAGTGATCCTTGCTGCGAGCTCTTCCTTGCCAAGTATTCTCAAGAACTGCTTAAGAACACTCTTAATTCGTTCTTTGTTGATACTTTCCACCAACAACCTCGATCTGCGAGAATCTCTATCAGCTTTTCCTCATCGATTTCTCCAAGTTCTACTCCAAATCTCTCGCAGAGGACTCTTAAGGAAACGAGTTCTCTATGAACTCTGGCAAAGCTTACACCATCAGCTATCCT
>MTMO01000012.1 GCA_002011235.1 Archaeoglobus sp. JdFR-27
CCCTTTCAAAATGAACTTTTGATTAAATTAAAGCTGAAAGGAGGTTAGAAAAACATCCAATTCTTTTCCCTTTCAAAATGAACTTTTGATTAAATTAAAGCACTTCTTTTATTTTCTCGAGATCTGCTTCGACCTCTATCGGCTCTCCGCAAACGCTTATAACCGTTTCTGGATCCTTTAAAAGATGACCAGTTGTTATACAAACTACTGTCTCATCGCTTCCAATCTCACCCATTTCTAACAGCTTTCTAAGCCCCGCTATCGAGGCTGCAGATGCGGGCTCAACCCCAATTCCTTCTTTTGATGCCAGAAATTTCTGTGCCTCGATAATCTCATTATCTGATACAGATACAGAGAGTCCATTGGATTTGTATATGGCGTTAAGAGCTTTTTTTGCATTGACAGGATTTCCTATCCTTATTGCGGTTGCTACCGTTTCTGGACTTTGCTCTGGTATGATATCCAACTTCCTTTCTTTAAATGCTTTATAAATCGGACTGGCTCCTTCTGCCTGAACACCCGTCATTTTTGGAATACTATCTATTAGTCCCAGTTCTTTCAGCTCTTTAAATCCTTTGAAGATTGCCGAAATATTGCCGGCGTTTCCCACAGGCAGAATAACCCTGTCAGGAACATACCCAAGCTCATCAACTATCTCAAAGGCTATAGTCTTCTGTCCCTCAAGCCTGAATGGATTGACTGAATTTAATAAATAGAAGTTCTCTTCTTCGCTAATCTTTCTTACAAACTCCAAGGCGACATCAAAGTTTGATTTGATGCCTATCACCTTAGCTCCATGCATCAACGCCTGAGCAACCTTTCCAAGGGCTACCTTTCCAGCCGGCAGCAAAACGTAAGCCTTTAAACCGGCTTTGGCAGCATACATCGCCATCGAGGCTGAAGTATTTCCAGTCGATGCACACGCAACAGCCTTCTTTCCAAGCTCAATTGCCTTTGTTACTCCGATGGTCATCCCCCGATCTTTAAAAGAACCAGAAGGATTCATACCTTCATGCTTGACGTAAACCTTGCATCTATCTCCGAGAGTGGTCTTAAATAGGGGTGTACCACCCTCATTAAGCGAGATGGGCTTGGATTTTACAGGAAGGAGATTGGAGTACTTCCATACCCTCAAATTTATCCCGTCGAATTTAAAATCAACCTCAACACTATCAAGCCTGATCTTTACCTCCAGCAAACCATTACACGAAGGACAAGTGTATAACTCGTCATTCTCAAATTCTCTATCACACTCTATGCATCTGAGAGCGTAATCCATGAAGGGCTTGGTGGCCCATGGATATTTAAACTTGCGTATGAATGCACGACAGAATGATTTGGCAGATCGGTTAATAGATCGGTTAATAGATCGGTTAATTGATTAAGAGATCGGTTAATAAAAACCAATCAAAAAATGAAAAATCATTTGGGTGGCCAGTTCGTTTCAAGCCAGCCCTTAATTCTTCCGGAGTCCATAGGACCAACTTTAACTGTCCAGCCTGTTTCGTCTTCTATTGCTCCTTGTAGCCTCGCAGCCAATCCGGGGATCACTAAAATCTTATGCTTAACTTTTCCCTCAATTTTTGTTTCTTCCATCAACTCCTTGACCTTCCCCGCCGTAAACTGACCTCCAGCAACGCTTACTTCAACTCCCAAACCTTCAGTGTTCAGTACTAGAAGCCACGATTTTATGTTCGCACTCGTAAGATCGCTTTCCACTGTGTAATATGTTAAAGCGAAATTGGTCGTGATGAAGACTGGTGAATCCTCATCTGGATCGGCTATAGGCCTCAGCCCAGGTTCAACCTGTACGGGCGTTCTTGGATCGGTGTAGATGTTGAATCTCAAGGTTACGAGTGGTAACAGAGAATATGGCTCAAGGCTTCGAAAGATCATCACGTCGGCATATTTGACAACGAAAAGACTTCCCAAGACAGTCTCCCAGTATCCCTTCTCAACTTCATCTCCTTCCATCAACCAAGCAGCAATTGGAGTGACCATAATTGGAAAAGCGATGTCTTTGTCTTCTCCCTGAATGGCTGTCCTTCTAAGGTTGATTACTCTCTCATACGTTCCTTTAAGCCCCTCCCCTAGAGGTTCGGTCACAGGATCCAGAACTATCTCCTCAACTCCTGCATTCTTAAAGGTTACAGCCAGACTCTTTAACAAATCCAAATCCTTAGCCCTCAGGGTTACAGGAACTTTAAATTCCAAAGCAAGCTTTAAGAAATCCCTCCAGTTTGACTCCGTTGCTGCATAAATCAAAGGCTTCTCCTCACTGACTTCCTCGAGTGCAGCTCTCATGCAATCTGGATTCAGCGAAACCAAAATCATGGGTTTTCCATAGCCAGCAACCTTTTTCACAACACTCCTATAAGTTTCGGGATCGTTTGAGGTGCATCTAACCGCAAATCCGTCAAGGGTTAGGAATTTACCCACATAGAACTTCTTGAATTCGATTACCTTACTGCATCTCTCTTCCAGTTCCTTATCACTCATCGTGTCCCAGACGTCATAGAAGAAAGCTGTTGGGTTGAAGTATGTCATTTCATGTCTGTGGATGACATCTTCTCCTCCAATTTTTATCGCCATGTCTCCTTTCCCTACTACAACCTCTGCAACTTCTGGAGATGTGAGTTCTATAAGCTGATCAAGCTTCTTTTTGATCTTTGGATCTTTTTCCGCATCCTTTATAAGGGGTGGACAGTTCTCAGGCTTCACACTTCTATCAATGATGTGGGCCGCAAAACTCATGCAGGTATCAAAGCCGCATTCCCCGCAATTAGTCTGAGGAAGGAATTTGTAAACCTCAAGCGGACTCTTTACTTTCATTCTATCCCTCCTTAACTCTTAACCCTCCATGAAGATCCAGTCTCCCGGATCTGCAACACTTCCAGATATTTTACCGCCGAGAGTCCCCATTATCTCCTTAAGAACCGCTACCGCCCCAGGATGCATCATCATAAACAAATCAACACCCGCAAGCGACAGGGTTAAGCCCGTCACGATCTCCCATATCGGCCCTCTTAATTCTCTTGGTCCCCAGTCAGAATCATTTTCTATCGGCGAATCTTTCATCCATGCCTCTCTAGCTCCCCAGGCATTTGTGGTTCCGCTGGACATCGGGAATGCGAGATCGCTATCGCCTCTCAGACCGCTTATCCTTATCCTTTCCATGTTCGTGAAGGCATAATCTAACCCGTAACCAAGGGCTGCAGTTGTTGGATCCATCACAATATCCTCAGGTCTCACCTGAGCTCTCTTCAGCAGATACCTGTTTAGAGTTTTCTGGTTGTTTATATCCATCTGAGTCCAGCTCAACACAACGTGTCCGTGATCCTTGGCCGCCTTCGCAATCCTCTCCCAATCCATGTCAAGTGTTGCAGAGGCGAGCATTATCCTTTCTCCCTCAGCAACCTCGGCTGCTCTCTCCAGAACCTCTGGATCCTTCTCCTTGTTTCCACTTCCACCTATAATGATCGGCACCTTCACAGCCTGGAGTACATCCTCCAAAACTTTCACCGCCTCATTGGCAGGGGTATCTTCGAGCAACGGGTCTGTGCTTATCAGATGAAGCGTAATCAGATCTGCTCCGAACTTTTTCACGGCCTTCTTCGCCCAATCAGCTGGATCCTCGAGAACGTCCTCATAATGCTCCCTGACCGCTTTTGCTAAGGCTGGCTTCCTGTCGAAAACGTCTATCGCAACGGCAGGAAGATTCGGTTGAGGTGTATCGAAGAGGTAGAAAGGTAGACTCTTCTCACCGCCAAGCACAACAACATCGCCCCTCGTCCCCCCATCCTTTTTAGTTGCCCCGAGAACGACCTCTTGGATTTTACCCGGATATTCAACTTTGAACGGCTCAAACTTTGCCTTTATAAGTTCTTCCGGGAGCTTGATCTCGGGAACCGCTACCTCTTCTACAGCAGCAGGAGGTTGAGGTACCTGAGGTACCTGAGGTACCTGAGGTGCCTGTACTCCAAAAGGCATGGGCATGCCTAAGAGATTTGAGACGTTCGCCAGATGCCCCATTGCCATATTTGCAAAGTAAAGGAAATTCTGAACCTCCTGAACAACCGTATAGAGGTAAGCGAGGGTTGATTGATCCGCTGCTGCCCCTTCTTCAACCTCTATCTCGAGGTCACCCTCGATCGTAACGCCCTCTAGAACTTCTATGTCGTACTTCTTCAAAAGCTCAAAAAACTGATCAATCGTCATTTTACCCATTACTATCACCAACCAGTCTGGTTGCTATTTTCTTAACCTTCTTAGCATACTCGGAATTTTCATCAATTAAAACAACTGGTTCTCCTTTAATATCCAGTTTTACTATCTCCTCGTTGTATGGTAGCAAATCGAGAAGTTCAATCCCCTCCTCATCCGAAAATTTTCTAATTTCCTCATCCATTCCATTCATCATCCGATTTCCAACAAGGAATATTTTCTTAAAATTAAGTTTTAGCTCTGAGGACAGTTCTTTTATTCTTTTTGCAGTTGATAAACCCTTCTTTGACATGTCTGTAACTACTACCACATAATCAGCTCCACCTATGGTTCCCCTGCTGAAATGCTCCAGACCAGCTTCAGTATCGATTACGATCACATCGTAGTGTCTCATTAGCTTTCTCAAAACTCCTCTCAGAAGGCTGTTCGCAAAGCAGTAACATCCCTCTCCCTCCGGCCTGCCCATCACAAGCAGATCGAAGTTGTCAGCTTCGGTTATCGCTTCGCTGTAGATCTTGCCTTCAAGCCACTGCTCCTTGTTCATCGTACCCATTTCATCTCTGCTCTCTTGGAAGACCTCTCTCACCTCTCCAAGGGTTTTTCTGGGTTTCACTCCAAGCGCTTCAGGAAGATTGGAATCCGGATCAGCATCAACCGCCAGAAGATTGTAGTTCCTAGACAAAAAATGGATGAGAAGGGCAGAAATAACAGTCTTCCCTGTTCCACCTTTGCCCGTCACTGCAATAACGACCAACTATTTACCTCCTTTCTTCTTCTCTTCCGGTTTTTTGATTACGATCTTATCGATGTATATCTTCGCATCCTTGATAATCAGCCTTACACCACCTGCCGCTGGTTGCTGCGGTAGCTGAGGTAGCTGGAGCGGGAACTGCATTTGGGTTGGCATTGTGAATGGTTGCATTGGTTGCATTGGTTGTGCTGCTTGCACTGCAGGAGCAGCTTCAGCAGCCTCTTCAGCAACTTCCTCCTCAACAACCTCTTCTTCTTCGACCCACCCTTCAGTTATCTTCTTTCCGTCTACTGGCCTTACGACTCCTGTCACTACCGGATGGCTAACTTTCTTTAGAAATTCCTTAAGCTCATCGATTGTCGTTGCATCCTCTTCTGTAGCGATCTTGTCCCTTACATCCTCTGGTATGTACTTTGAAACCCTATCTTTGAGATCCTTGGGCATCCATACAACCCTATACCATCCACCATCTGCCTGAATGAACTTCTTGCTTCTGAAGTAGCTGATCCCTACACCCAAGAAACCGGCAATCTGCTTTCCTCCACCTGTCTGACCGGCCATCGTAGAGAATGGTAAACCGTTGGGAGCGGGCTCTGCATAACCTCTGTGAACCCATCCTATACCATCAACTTCCGGCATGTAGAAGCCTATAACTTCAAAGCAACCGCAGCTGGTATGTGGATATTCAAAGAAACTATGCAGTTTCACCCTCTCGTATTCTCCGCCACTCTCCTCTTTGGCAAATTCGTTGACGCCTGAATATTCTCCACCGATATCATCAACCAATTCACCTTTAGGAACCGCTCTGTTCGGACCTTCTGGATCTACCCTTGCAGCTGCTCTGCCATCAAACCACGAAATGGCTCCACAAAGTGATGGCCTGTCTGGGCTGACAATACAGACATTCGTCGGAGCGAAGCTCTGACAAAGGGTACATGAGTAGAACTCGTCCACATCTTCGTCATGCAAAGCCTCAACCCTGGCGTCTCTCTCCTCATAGATTGACATTGCAACTTCATTCAGGACTTTCTCAACCAAAGCTGAATCTGTGATATACAAAGCCTCTATTTTCTCTATGAAAGGTAGCTCGTTCTTAAATAGCATCATCGTTGCCTTAGCAATCTGTGTAAGACTCTTAAGACCTTTCTTTACCGCACCTTTTCCGATTCTTATCCATATATCGTATCTCTGATTAAGATGCATGTATCCTTCAAGATAGTTCTGGAAGTCATGGTTTCTTCTCTCGATTACGGGCTCGAGATCTGTCTCAACCTGAGAACCTGCAACGTAATAGATCATCGCATAGGGGTATGCTTTCCCTTCCTCCATTTCTTCCAGATCTGGACCAACGATTGTTACTTTCATGTCCTCAACTTCTTCTTCAGGCAGTGCAAGCACTAGTTCAAAACCAGGCTGTTCAGTTCCCCCAAGTTCCACATACATCTCATTTTTTCTAATCCTTTCTCCCTCGTACATTGGAGATATATCAAAGGGAAATTCTGCTTCCTCTCCAACACTTTCAACTTTCTTTACATCCTCTGGAATTTCGATTTTTTTCCTTTCTGCCAAAATTAACACCCCCAATCCTTTCAAATTTCTTTAATTTGGATTACATAAAAATTAAAATTTATTTTCTCTCTTCAAGTCCCTCCACAACCTTGCTTAGCATCTCGTAGTGTAGTTCTTTGTGCTTTGTTAAGTTAGTGAAACTGAATCTTGCATGTGGTTGGAAGAATTCGTCGATCGCTATTGTTGTAATCTTCGAGAAATGCTTTAACGCCGAGAGCATTCTGCTTAGGTAGTATGGTGTGAATCCAAGGTAAACCACAACATCATAAGGCTGTCCATTGAAACCTTTCCATTCCGGATCGAGCATATACTGTGTTATCTGATGTAGTGAGAACACCACCGATTCTGGTTTCACTCCTTTCTCAATAAGAGGTTTACTTGAACCGCCTGTTGCTATAATGGGAATCCCTTTCTCATTGAACTTTACTGCTACCTCTACAAGCTTTGGTTCCTTTAAAAGATATTTTCCTGTTACGAGAACTGGATTTTTTGCCTTGTTCACCATCCTAGAAACGACCTCTGGCTTAACTGCTGTTGCCTCCCTAGAAGCTTGAATATCCGCAACCTGAAATCTTTTTGGTGGAGGATATTTTTCTTCTTTTTTAACCTTTCCAGAAGCTGCCATTGCACCACCTCATTTCCTCGTGTATTTTTCATACACAGATTCAACAATGGTAGGATTGAATCCTGCATCAAAATGTCTTATTGGTCCCCCTACGATCTTTTTCTTGTCCCAATCAATCTTCCATCCATATTCTTCTTCAAGTGTCTTCAGCAGTTTGTCTTTCATTCTGAGTGGAAGATCCGCTTCACTTCTCACATAAATATGCCAATCATCTGGCATTGCCCCAAGATATTTCTGAGAGAGTTCGATATAGTGTGTTAGCTTTATTTGCCTACCCTGAGTCGTATCGTTTGGTCTGATGCAAAGTCTTGCAAGCTGAACGATTGCTTCTTCTTTGGTTTCAACTGCTGCTATGAGTACATCTGGAGCCGGCTCAATATTTACCTTCTGTCTTGACTTTATGTCATAAACCCACCAGTTCTCTGTCTTCCATGGCTTTCCGATGTAAGCCCTCCTATATTTGGTACCATGTGGTCCTACTACAACCGGCACCCCCAATCTGTTGAAGCCCGTTGCAATGCTTGCAGCCTTATGGCTGTAGGGGCCCCATGAGAAACCAACTGCTCCAACCCTGTTAAGGGTGTAGTCCGCAATCTCCTCATAGTTTCCTCTGAGTGGTCTCATTGCGAATATGTTCGCGATTTTTATCACCGCTCCTGCAATGTGGGAGTTGCTCACACAGCTTCCAGTGTTCACAAGGCACCCAGCATCGAAGTTGCCGGGATATTTCTCATACAGTGTCTGTCCCTCCTCATCCTTCAGCATTCCAATGTCCATTGCATGACATCCAGATGTTACAACGATGTACCTCCTCCTTAGGAACTCCTCCAAGATGTCTCTCAGATCTTGCATAACATCCGGATAGTTCACACACCCCACTGCAGCAATAACTCCCGGAATCTGACCGAAAACAATTGGCTGACCTACATTTCTTATTTCCGTGTCTTGGATAGGTCCTCTACCAACTCTTGTCTTTCCAGTCTTGCTAACAAGGCTCTGGTAACCGGTTTTCATTATCACATTTATTATCCTGATGTCCTTCGGACATGACTGTTCACACTTTCCACATGCGATGCAGACTTCCTCAAGGGCTGCAAGCTTGCTGAAGTCTCCTTCCTGCCCTGCTTTCATTCCTTGATCGATTCTCAGATTGTGCGGGCAAGTGAAGACACAGTTCATACACTGAGTGCACTTCTCAACCTCCTCCTTGAGTTCTTCATCTGTCAGGAAGAGTTCTTTCTTCTGCTTCCTCTTGAATATCTCCTGTGCAACCTTAACGGCTACTTCAGCAAGCTTTTCACCATCATCAAGGAATACTCCAGGAGTCTTTCCTGAGAGGATGTCCTTTATAATTTCATCCACAGGATCGTCATTTCTGTTTGGAAGTCCCCTGCATGCTGCATCACTCGTTGCGATGAGTGGAATCCCCATAGCTTTGCATGCTGAGAGTAAATCAGCTCTTATACACTGCTCGTCACTTATTACTATATCTGGCAGCCCCGCTCTGATTACCCTAAGCTGGTAGTATATTGGCCCAAAAATTTTGGCCTTTGCGTTGTACCTTGTCATGTCGTGAGCTGTACAGCATAAACCTGCTATCTCAAAGTCATCGATCAGTCCCTTCTCTTCAAGGTAGTCTGCGACGGGCCTCGCATACATCACATTGTGCCCTACAACAACTATGACCGGCTTTGTTCTGTCCACAACCCCAAACCCTGTATCGACGAGCGGTGTGTCTGGCTCTGCCTTTGGCAGATTATATGCTACCATCTGCGCAATATCTGCAACCTCCATTCCAACATGATCAGCCATGCCCACATGCATCGCCTTCGATTCATAATCGGTGTAATCCTCTTCATTTCCGATATGTGTAGAGTGGAGAACTTTCACAATCTCACTTTCTGCCCAGTCAAGAGCAGCTCTCAGGTCTCCAATAGTTTTAGGTCTTATCCCACAGATAAGCCTGATATTCGGAGCTTCAAGGTTAACGTCTGAGCCAAGATCTATTGGCAGATCCTCCCCATATTCCTCAATGATATGGTTGAGAAGATGTCTTGCATGAGCAGTATGAGCTGCAGCACCAATACAACAAGCTATTGCAACAAGTCTGGCTTTTGATGTTCTGAGATCAATCCCACAGGCTCCTTTTTTGTTCATAGAGAGGTCGCAAGGTCCCATTGTACAAAGATTGCAGTAGTCTTGCATCGGCCCGTAAAATGGTTCATATCTCTCCATCAGTTTTCTATCCCAATTTCTCAATTCAAGGATGCCTGGTTTCGGTGTCGGGCCAAGTGGTTCGGTCCACTCTTCCTCTTCCTCAATTACCTTTCCGATCTTTATGCTTACATTTCTCAAATCGTCTAGAACGAAGATCCCTTCCTTCAGTTCAAAAACCATCCATTTCCACCTCCAGTTCTAACAACACATTTTAGTTTCTATAAGTATTTACGCCTTTCTACCGATAATTAATAAATTCCCACATTTAACCTTTACAGGCGCTTTCAATTTCCCCTCCCTATTTAGCACGAGTTCAGATCCGCTTCGCTTTTCTCTAAGCGTTTACTTTCTGATTAATAAGCTAATCGATATTTTTTGTTTTATATTACTATTGCCCCTTTTATTAACACAAGATATTATTTTTATTTTAATTAGTATTACTAAATATTAGTTCATCTATCGTTGTTACGCTTGCATTAGATGGGGATATGGCTACAACAAACCTTTTTTTGTTTTTCCCCACGAAGTAATTGGAGAATATGCTATTTGGCATCAGACCTCCTTTCTCCGGAGCTGTATCGGAGTAAGCCACTCTCACTCTGATCGTTTTTTCATCACTCTCAAGTTCCACTATATCGCCTTCTCTAAATCCCATTTCTTTAGCAAAATCAGGATGGAGGTAGATAATCGCTGACCTCTCTAAAAATTCGTCACCAAGTTTATATTCCGCTGCCTCTCCCTGGTAAGAATTCCTCGCAATAACAATGTCGATTGTAGCTCTCTTTATAAACTTACCAAACTTCATCTGACTTCCTCCAGGAGCTCTTTGAGTATACTTTCATCGTTCCACTCTGCCTCCCAAAGAGGATCTATTTTCATCTTAACTCCATCACTTCTCACCATCGTCCCACCCTGATCTATACCAGTTATCGCAGATGGAATTACAACTTCTGCAATCTTTGATGTCAGTGAAAACTTGGGATCGATCAAAACCAATCTTTTCTTCCTCAGCTTTTGCACCACATCGAAGGGAAGCGAATTTACTGGATCGCTTCCGATAATCAAAGCCACATCGATGGAATCGCTCCTGACAAGTTCACTAAACTCATATTTAGGGGCAGATTTCCGGAATTCAAAACTATATCTATTAACAAATCCTGTTTTCTCAAACATAAGTTCGTTGAACCCCCTCATATTAGCATGGAAACCTGCAGGAATGAAATAAACCTGCGTAAGTTCATTCATTCTTTTGACCATCTCTACAAACTTTTCGTAGTTTCCATTTAGACCATATTTCAATCCCAAACCACCAAATATAACGTTAAACTTGCCCCTCTGCATTTTCTTGATGATTCTCCCGGTTTCTTCATAATACTTTCCTGCTTTTCCATCCATCGTTGAGATAAAGCCTTCAATCAGATCTTCATCACTATCAACCTTTATGAATTTTGCATTTTTCTTTGCGAGCTTTGCGGTATGGCTTTTCCTGACGTCAACAACAACGAGGTATCGATCTTCTTCATACCCCCTTTGCCTTTTCCCAGCCCTTGGATAGTATGTGTAGAGGGAGAGATGCCTCGAAAGACTGTTGTATGGGTCTGTGCCCCAATAAAAGATAACATAGGCATTACTTCTAACTTCATCAAGGGTTGTAGTTGGAAGGATTCCTTTAAGGATCATTTCTACAAAGTCCCCAAGACAGAAAGAAGAGTTATCGTCAATATAAGCTTTTTTCCTTTCGGCAAGCTTTATTGCGACCCCCTGTGCTTCTAATGGTATTGTATCCAGACCGTAAATCGCCAGCTTCTCAGAAGAAGAGATTATCTCTGATGCTTTTTCAAGTGCCCTTCCAAAATCGACTTTCTTACCTGAAATCATTGGTTCCGCTCTTTTTTCCCTGCAATGCCTGAAAATTGAAGAACCTTTTCTGCAAGCATTGAACACCTTAGAGTCTTTTATCACGATATCCGGGCAAAGACAAGAACATCCCGTGCACGTTGGCATGCTATCCCTCCAAGAACCTTATCGCATCACTTGGACAGTTCTCTCTACAGGCAACACAGAGAATTCTGTTTTTACCATATCTTCTGCACTTCATCATCTCAACTACTTTAACCACGCCATCTTCAATACGGAGAATTGGATCATCTATCGTTGGCCCAAAACCTGAACCCATCCCTTTTGGATCTTCAGAAGCATGAACGGGACAAACTACCACACAATTTCCACATCCTGAGCATAACTCTTCATCAACTATTAGCCCAGTTTCTGTTGCTTCCTCCAAAGGTTGGAGAAGTCTTTTAAGATCTTCAAGCTGTCCAGCATACTTTTTCTCTTCAAAAAGTGGCGTGCAGTCTTCAAGCTTTTTTTCGCGATTTATAAGCTTGAACGCAAAGCTCATACATGTTTGCTCCCCACATTTCTTACAGTTCGTCTTAGGAAGCAATTTATAAACTTCCATTGGTGTTATCGGCATCCTTAATCCTTTATTCTCATATATATTTAATTTTTCCGGTTTATTTAATGATCGAGATTAATATTTCCCTCCAATCAAAAAAAGGAATTTTAAAAATGATTAATAATTAAATTAAAAATCTTAACAGCTTATATTTTCAATTTAAAAAACATTCAAAAATAAAATAATAATGATTTTTAATGCATTAATAAAAAATTTTATTAATTAGGTAAATCACCTATATCCATGGAACTAGAGATAGGAGGAAGAATATTCAAATCAGAAACAAGATTCGCTTATGATCTAAAACCGGTACTCGCATACCCAGAAAATCTTGAAGAGAATTTTCCAGCATATGAAATGTTTAGAGATGTCTACCTTAGTTTAAAAGATAAAGAGACTATTCTCGAAAAATCCCTGAGATACGATTACACTTTTACCAACCCAGGCATGATAGGAAAGGAATTCATAAAAACTTACGGCCATTACCATCCAGAGGCTGAAGAGGGGTTAAGCTATCCTGAAATCTATGAAATACTTGAGGGGAATGCGATATTCATCATTCAAAAACCGGAAAGGAGAATCGATGAGATTGAGGACGTGATAATAGTGGAGGCAAAGGCTGGAGATAAGATAGTTATTCCTCCAAATTACGGTCATGTGATGATAAATCCAACAAACAAGATGCTGAAGTCATGTAATTGGGTTTACAGGAACTTTCAATCCATTTATGGCCCATACACAAATATGAGGGGGGCCGCATACTACTACACCACAGATGGCTGGACGCAGAATCCAAGATACAACAGAGTTCCGAGGCTAAGGTTTGTCAAGCCAAAAATCCCGAAACTCCTTGGCATTAAAAAGAAGGATGAAATATATAGCCTTATAAAAACCCCCGATAAGCTTGAGTTTCTCTTCAAGCCTTCAAAATTTCTGGAAATTTTTGAAGAGGCGTTCGAAGAAATTTGATGAATTTTATAAACTCAAAAAATTCAAATAAAGTATAAAATTATCTCTACTCCCCTCCAATTAGTTTAAGGAGGAGTGCCTTCTGTGCATGAAGCCTGTTTTCTGATTGCTCGTAGATTACAGAGTTCGAGCTCTCAATGACTTCATCCGTTATTTCCTCTCCCCTATGGGCAGGTAAACAGTGCAGAACAATTGCATCTTCGTTGGCAAGATTAAGCAGATTCATGTTCACCTGATATTCAGAAAATACCTTGAGTCTTTTCTCTCTTTCTTCCTCCTGCCCCATTGAGATCCATACATCTGTATAGATTACATCTGCCCCCTTAACTGCCTCATCCGGATCTCTAACATATTCTATGTCTCCATTGAGTTTTTCTGCAAGCTCTAAAATTCTTCTATCAGGTTCGTAGCCAGGAGGCGTAGAATAAACCATTTTCATTCCGATCAGCGATGATGCTAAAATCATCGAATTGCAAACATTGTTCCCATCCCCTACCCATACGAGTTTTATCTTGCTTAGTGTTCCTTTATATTCCCTTATGGTCATCAAGTCAGCGAGAATTTGACATGGGTGCTCAAGATTGCTTAAGCCATTTATAACCGGAACAGTAGAATACTTTGCGAATTCTTCAATCGTGCTGTGATCTCTTGCCCTAATCATAACCGCATGAACGTAACGGGAAAGAACTCTAGCGGTATCTTTTATCGGCTCACCCCTGCCAAGCTGCAGATCATTCCATCCAAGATAGAGAGCATGTCCTCCTAGATCGGACATTGCAACCTCAAAAGATACCCTCGTTCTGGTAGAGGGGAGTTCAAAAATCATTGCCAGACTTTTATTACGAAGGTGTTCCGTCACAATTCCTTTGTATCTCTCAGCCTTTAGCTCATCTGCAAGATCGAGAATTTCCTCAATTTCCTCCCTAGTAAGGTCAGATATGGAAATTAGATGTTTCATAGCGATCCCTCTTTATAGGATTACTCAGGTTTAGCTTGAAGTCAATAAATAATTTTTTCTTTATCCAACTTTTATCCAACTTTATCTCCAACTTTATCTTCAACTTTTACCAACTTTATCGAGCTCTTCTTTAACTTTGCCAAAGTAATGTTTTAAATCCCATTCAGTAAATCCAGTAAACCCAATGAATTAACCGAGAAATCTCCTCATATAGGCCGCTTGAACGATCTTTTCTTCTAAGGAAGATCTTTCTTTTCTTTTCACAATTTCTATTATTTCTGAGGTTATTTTCCTATGCTGTTCATCGAATTCCATATCCATCCCAAATTTTTCAAAGTCTCTTATTTTTCCAATCGTTTCAGCGGCTTTTTTCGGAATTATTTTAAGAACTTCAGGATTGAAATATCTCAAGGCATCAATCAAATCTCTTTCCAGATCATAAACCTCGAGCACGATCTCCCATTCCTTATCATCAAGACAGTATACACCAAAAAGTTCGGGCGGGAGACCGATAGAGTAGAGCGCTGCACAAAAGGTAATAGCCCGCGGAAGTTTCATTCCATTGAAATTCCTTGAGTACCCAAACAAACCTATATGAAGTTTCCTTTCCCTCCGTTTAGGGATGTATGGTGAAATTTCGCTAATAATCGGAGCCAGGCTTAGAGCAAGCTTTCTGTATTCCCCAGATGACTTTTTGATTATTTTACTAAGGTCATTTTCTTCTACACCATTGGCATTTTTCTTTGAGTTGTTTATGATCTCTATGGCACTTCTCACATCGTTTTCGAAATAATCGTATTTGAAAGCTGATTGAATGGTGAAGGTCTGAACACTACTCCATTCCTCGACTATTACATCCACGTTCTCCGGCTTTAAATTCTCTCTAAAAGGTGCGCTTTCAAAACCTACAATTGGATATATTCCAACTGAAATTCTTTCCTCGAGTTTTTCAAGTTTTGAAAGAGCAATTTTCAAAGCGAGGGCTGAAGAGAGCATTCCATAATTTAGAGAGAGATCAGACTTTGCAAGAAAGACACGCTGGTAATCAAGGTATTTATCCTGAAGATAACTTTCCACAATCCTGTCGCACTTCAGCATATACGGCATGTCCTCTATAAGCGGGATAACGTTTATCTCATGGGGTTTGAATTCCCCAATCCAATCAGCGATTGTTATATCACCGTGAAAGAACATCTTATTTTGCTTACCGACAACAAAATTCTTGTAATAGTAAAAATCCTGTTCAGTTCGATGTGAGAAGTAGTCATGGGAAAAATGACCTCAAATATAGGTACGATATCCTCACCATAAAATTGCTTTGCAGCATCAAAGCTTCTTGGGATACTTTCAAGGATTTCAAGCAGAACTTTAGCCTCAGCTTCTTCATAAGTTGGATTTGGAACTCTGAGAGTTAAGAAAAAGTCTTTTCCGAGGTATTTATCTCTGAAAAAGTGTTCATATCTGGAGAGAAGCTTTTTAACAACATAATTGTCAACTCCCTTCCCTTCGTGATCCCACATCTGCTCATGGCAATTGAGATGGGAAAAAACGTAATACGCTTCCCTGATCTCTTCATCTCCCTTCAGAACCGATGATTCAGAGAAAAAAGGGATGGTTACATTATCGGGATGCTGTGTACTCATCGTTCTGGGAATCTTCATTGCACAGTCGATAAAATGGGTGAATAAAAAGATTTTGATAGAGTGAAAAAGAGTAGAAGATTTAAACAAACATCTGTTTGGGTGGAGAAGATGAGGGTCTCTTTACCCTAGTTATGGATGACACCAAATCTTCCGTATAAATTACATCCTTTCCCTCGGCAATTGCCCTATGGAGGGTTGTCTTTATCACCTTCTCAACCAAGTCTCTTCCTGAGAAGCCTTCAGTGTTCAACGCAACTACTTCAAGATTAGCGTTTACTTTAAGGGGGAAGTCTGCTAAATTTTTCTTCAATATCTCCAGCCTCTCAGTGAAAGATGGCAAGCCGAACATTATCTCTTCCTCAAATCTGCTTTTAATCGAGTAATCTATCATCTCTATTCTGTTAGTTGCCGCAATCGTGCAGATCCCATCGTTTTTCTGAATCCCATCAAGCTCTGTTAGCAAGGAGTTGACGACTTCCGAAACATCTCCCCTCAAATCTTGATAGTTCCTGTCCAAAGCGATGGAGTCAAACTCATCCAGAAATACAATACATGGAGCGAGGTGTCTGGCCCTATCATAGAGTTCGTGGATCTTTCTCGCACTATCGCCGACATGCTCTCCTATAAGCTTCGTCGATTTTATTGAAAGAAATGGAACTTTAGCCTCATTCGCAAGAGCCTTTGCCATCATCGTTTTTCCAGTGCCGGAGTAGCCATAGAACAGAACATTTTTTGGAGCCCATTTTCCGAACTTTTCTGGATTTTTTAAGTACTCGAGAATTACTCTAACCTTTCTCTTTGCCTCCTCATGTCCAACAACGTCGTTCAGCGTGACGTTCTTCACTATCTCCGTCTCAATGGCTCTGTTCTGAGATTCAACAAGGATTATCGTTGATTCTGTGATGACTCCAAACTCTGGCTCAGAATTAACAACCTCAAATGCAAAATCCGGAAACATTCTCATGTCAAATATGAGCTTTCCTTTAGAAACGAACTCTCCTTTCCACTGATCCTTAGCATACCTTTCAAAAACCCGTGGATTATCAACGACAGGATACTCATGGTAGCTTGCCTTTAAAGGATACCCTAGGGGTTTTAATATCAGATACTTTACCTCGCCATTCCTTCTCTGGGTTGGTTTCCTGTCTACAGCTGATGATTTTGACTTGCTCATTTGTAAAGTAAAGTATTTCAACAGCTTAATATTCTTTACCCTTGGTGTGGTGATGAGACTCTTTGTTGCAGTTGATTTAAGTGAAGAGATAAGAGAGAATGTCTCAGAACTCTCCAAAATATTTGCAGTCAAGGGAATAAAGACCGTAGAAAAAGAGAACCTTCATCTTACCCTTAAATTCTTGGGAGAAGTTCACGATTCCAAAAAGGATCGAATAGTCTCGGCATTGGATGAAATCGAGTTTGAGAGATTCAAGATCAATTTTAAAGGTGTCGGTTATTTTCCTGGAGGCTCGAAGCTTAGAGTGATATGGGTGGGAGTAGAAAGTGGTGCCAAGCAACTTGAGACTTTGGCGAATTTAGTTGAAGACAAGATGGTAGAACTTAAATTTAAAAAAGAGAGGAAATTTGTTCCCCACGCAACTATTGCGAGGGTTAAAAGAATAGACAGCAATATAAAAAATCGAATTCTCAAACAACTTGCAGAATTTCAGAACAGAGAGTTTGGAGAGATGGATGTAGATCATTTCTCCCTCAAAAAAAGTACTTTAACACCATCCGGCCCAATTTATGAGGATGTTAAAATTTTTAAGCTGAAGTAGTACAAAAGGTGGGGGCATGGTTAAGCTTCAAAATCCTGATTTCGATAGAGAGTTTGAAAGTATTATCAAAGAGATTAAAAAGGAGATCTTACCCACTGAAGAAGAGACGTCTCGAGGTATAAAAGCAAAACAAGAACTTGAAAAGAGGTTAAAAGAGGTTCGTAAAGAATATCCCTATCTCAAATACAGGTTTTTAGGCTCATTCCCTAGGAATACCTGGATAAAGGGAAATTTAGAGATCGATCTCTTTATTCTTTTCCCGGAAGAGACTAGCGAGGATGATCTCGAAAAAATTGGCCTTGAAATTGGAAGGAGAATCCTGGACGAGCAAGAGGAAAGGTTTGCATCCCATCCATACGTCCATGGAAAGGTCATGGGTGTTGAAGTTGATGTTGTCCCATGTTATGAGCTGAAAAGTGCGGAGAAAATCAAGTCTGCAGTCGATAGGACGCCTTTCCATCACGACTGGGTCAGTGAAAGAATTAAAGGCAAAGAGGATGAAGTAAGATTACTTAAAGCATTTCTCAAAGCCTCCGACATCTATGGGGCTGAGTATAAGGTCAGAGGTTTCTCGGGATATTTATGTGAACTACTCATCCTGCATTACGGGAATTTCAAAAATTTGGTTAAAAAAGCATGCAACTGGAAAAGAGGTCTTGTTATCGATGTGGCAAAGGGAAGAGAATACTTTGATGATGAAATCGAGGCCCTTTTTGTCGTCGATCCGGTAGATAAAAAGAGAAACGTAGCAGCCAATCTCAGCCTTGACAGCATGGCAAAGTTCGTTGAAAAATGTAGAGATTTTTATCTCAAACCTGAAAAGAATTTCTTTTTAAAAAAGGAGGCAAAAGTCGGCGTTGATTTAAAAAATGAACTGAAAAAAAGGGCTAGCAACATTCTGGCCATTGTATTCGAGAGGCCAAATATAGTTGAAGACAACTTATATACTCAGTTGGAGAGGGCGAAGAATAAGCTATTCGAGTTTCTAAAAACAAACGATTTCATGCCACTCAACGCCGGATATTTTGTTTCGCAAGATAAGTGTATGCTTATTTTTGAAACACAGGTGAGAGAAATTTCAAAAATAAAAAAAGTGGTTGGCCCACCATTTGAAGAATGGGTGCATGTAAAGAAGTTTAAAGAGAGGAACAGACCATATAGACCATTTTTAGAGAATGGAAGGTACTATGCTTTCGACTGGAGAAGATTCACAACACCTGTGGAGGCGATAAAAGATTATATAGAGCGTTATCCTAGGTCACTCGGGAAAAATATCTCCAAAGTTATTTCTAACTATGAATTAGTAGAGGATGAGAATGTAATCAATCTTAAAATTCCAGGATTCCAAGAATTCCTTGTCAATTTTCTCAAATTGAAAGGGTGAGAGTATGAGGGTTTTGGCAGTAGGAACGGGAACTGCTGTGCCAGCAGAAGGGAGATCCCAAAGCTGCTTAATGGTAGAAAAAGAAGGAAGAAAGATTCTGGTGGACGTTGGGATGGGCACTTTACTGCGATTAAACCAGCTGAACATAGATCCTGATAAAATCGAGGCGATTCTGCTCACTCATAACCACCTCGATCATAATGGAGACTTGCTTGGAATTTTAAAAGCCCGATGGCTGAATGGTTTAGCTGAGGAATTAAAGATCTTTGGGCCAAGTGGAACAAAATACCATCTTGAATCATTGCTGGAAGCATATCCATACCTCAGGAAAAAACTGAGATTTGACGTTTACGAAAATTTAAGAGAATTTGAGGTTGCTGGTTTCAGGGTGAGATCTATTCCCACATTCCACTCTATAAAAAGTAACGGTTATCTTCTCGATGAAAAAGTGCTTATAAGCGGTGACACTAGACCTTTCAGAGAACTAATCGAGATTGAATGCGATCTGCTGATACACGAGCTCTCTCTACCATTTGGATATGAAACACAGGACCATACGACTCCAGAAAGCCTCAAAGAAATGCTCGAGTTCATAAAGGCCAAAAAAATCGTTCTTACACACCTCTACCCCCAAGCCCTTGAGATAAGAGATGATATCCTTAGCTTTCTCTCTGGTGAGATTGAAATTAGTATCGCAGATGATGGCGATGTTTTTATGGTGAGGTAGTCAACTAACAAGCATCATTTCTGGCTATCTAAAACAGCGAAAAGGGTTGTGATACTCATTGTATAAACCGAAGTAAGCTTATATACTCTGATAACTCAAATTAGATTGCCCCCTGGTGGAGGATGGAACAAAACTCTTTTTGCCCCATCCCACCACCCCCCTTTCCTTTTAAAACTTTTAAAATTTAAGTTAGGCTTTTCGAATGGTTATATATTCTCAGAAAGATATTTATGACTTGCAAAATAAAATTCATATATGGGCAAACGTTACTTTGAGCTTAGTGATCTTAAAACTGAAGCCCCAGACTTATTTGGAATTCCTACCGGTACAAAACTCGATTCTATGTTCTTTAAAATAGAAAAGGATTCAGATGGTAGATATGCTAAAAAACCTTTAGGTGGGATACCTCATCTCTCTGTTATGAATCTAACAGGCGTTCCAGACTCAGGAAAAAGTGTATTAGCTGAGCAGTTTGCCGTTCATCAGGCGGATAAAGGTTATAAAGTGCTTTTCATCACGGTAGAAAGTCCAGCTTCCTTCCTTTATTCAGCCCTCAAACAGAAAAGCGAAGCTTTGAATGCGGATTTCAGCAAGGTTGAGAGGAATATCGTGGTTATCGATGCCTCACAGGATGAAGAACTTAGAGAGAACCCCAAAGCGCTAATGGACACGATGGCCTATGCGATAAAAGAGAGAAAAACATCCATAACGATCATAGACAGCATCACAGGTCTTTATGAGCACAAAGAGGTAATGGCAAGGCAAATAGTTAGGCAGTTCTTCAACTTCCTTAAGAAGTTCAGGCAAACAGGTCTGTTCGTCTCCCAAAAAAGATCCACTCAGGCAAGTGAAAGTGCAGAAGCTGCTGGTGGACTGGCTGTCGCCCATATCGTTGATGGCACAATCGTACTCGATAAAAAACTGATCGAGAGCAAATGGGATGTGAATTTGTATAATCTGCCGTTAGGTAGCGTTCTTAGAACAATAAGAATCGACGGCTGCAGGCTTACAGCCCATGACTCTGATACTTGGGTGTTTGAGATCACAGAGCTTGGAACGATCAAGATAATTTCTCCGCTAAAGGAATACATAGGTAAAGGGAGGTGATCGTATGGAAGTTATAGCGAAGCCGAAGGGGGGAAACATCGATAAGATGGCAGAAAAGGTTTTCTTAAAAAGCATAGAGATGATCGGTGGATTGAGGAAGCTGGTTGAATTTCGAAATCTCACATGGCTTCCAAGTCTTGCTGAAGCAGCATATGTTCTCGTTTTGAGGAACGAGGCTTTTAAAACGTACAGAGAGATTGCAGAAGAGCTAGGCATTACCGAGCAAACGGCCAAAAACATCGCAAATGCGGATGAAGAAGAGGTCAAGAAATACCTCGAAGAGGGATTAGAAAGACCAAGGGAGCATATTGCCGGTGGGTTGGCTAAGCTGGCTTACAGGGAGCTTAAGGAGAGCGGATCTCTGGATGAGGAAGAGATCGTCATGAAGAACCAGGAAATCGAAGCCTTGGACATAGACTGGGCGGTTCATGTTCTTGCAAGGATAAAAGGCTTGGATTTTCCGGTGGAGCTGGAAGATCTTGAAAAGAGGCTCGAAGGGTTAGTTATCAAGGGAAGAAGGATCGATGAGATAATCAGAAATCTCAAATATCCCATTAAAACCCCTGCAGAGCTCCTTCACCAGATTAAGTTGAACCTGTAACATGTAGTCTTCTATTTCTATCCCTTTTTCCTTTTATCCTTTTATTCTTTTATTCTTTTTTATTGCTAGTTAAAATTTGAGGTTTATAATTTGACTTTGATTTGAAAAGAAAACAAAAGACACAGGGGGATTAAAAAATCAGTATTCAGTAAATTATTTTAGGCCGTTTCAGCTACCTCGCCCAAAGAAGATTTGCCTCATTGGAGAATGCAAACAGGTGAGATCGTGGAAGATGGTAAAGATGGCAAAACCATAACCGAACAGATCTTCTCCTCAAAAAGCGGGAAGGATGCCTGGGCTGGAGATTTGGTTATAGCTAAAATAGACCAGATCGCCTTGCAAGATGGAACTGCCCCCTTAGCCATCAGGCAGATAAATGAGATGCTGAATAGTATCAAAAAGATACAGGCAACTGATAGAACTCATTTTTTTGTAGATCATGCAGCTCCATCTCCAAGAAAAGAGTTGAGCAACGACCAGAAATTTATAAAGGAGTTTGCTGAAGAGATTAAAGCTGATTTTAATCCACCAGGGGAGGGGATAATCCACCAGATTATGGTCGAGAGGTTTGTAAAGCCAGGAGACTTAGCTGTTGGAGCTGACAGCCATACATGCACCTATGGCGGCATAGGAGCTTTTTCAACAGGAATGGGATCTACAGATGTGGCTGTTGCTGTATTGCTCGGCAAAAACTGGTTCAGAGTTCCAGAGAGTTTCAGATTCAATGTCAGCGGAGAATTTAGTAAGGGGGTTTTTCCAAAGGATCTTATTTTAAAGATTATTGGTGATCTCGGTGTTGATGGAGCTACGTATAAAGCTCTGGAGTTTAATGGAGATCTCGAGAAAATAGATGTGGAGGGAAGATTGACAATCGCAAATATGGCGGTCGAATGTGGAGCTAAAGCAGGAATATTTCCCTCTGACAGGCTCACAATTGAATTTCTTGCTGAACTCGGAAGGAGAGATGATTTTACAGAAATAAAGGCTGATGAAAATGCAGAATACGAGAAGGAGTTTTACTATGAACTCGACGATATTGAGCCGATGGTCGCTAAGCCACATAACGTCGACAACGTTTCTGCAGTCTCTGAGGGAGAGGGAGTTACAATCGATCAGGTTTTCATTGGAACCTGCACGAATGGGAGGCTTTCCGATTTGAGGATTGCAGCAAAGATTTTGAAAGGAGAAAAAGTGAAAAAAGGTGTGAGGCTTATCGTTGGGCCTGCAAGCAGAAGGATTTATATGAAGGCGATGGAAGAGGGTTTGCTTTCGGTGTTCGTGGAGGCCGGTGGGCTAGTGCTATCTCCCGGCTGCGGACCATGCGTCGGAATCCATCAGGGTGTGCTTGCCGATGGAGAAGTATGTCTATCAACCCAGAACAGGAACTTCAAAGGAAGGATGGGGAATCCTGAGGCTTTCATTTACCTTAGCTCTCCGGCAACAGCAGCAGCCTCAGCGATAAAGGGAGAGATAACAGATCCGAGAGAATTTCTCTAGAGTATCTGATGGACATCCATCCTTCGGCTACCTGATATACTACCCGATGTACTACCCGATACATTTGATGTTCGAACAAAAAAGTAAAAAGAGGGTTAATGGAGATAAATGAACAAGTAGATAAAGTTAATCGAGTTTGTAGCCCAGTTTTTGATAGAGGTTCCTTCTCTCTTTCTTTTCTTCCTCAGTCTCAATTCTGTTAACCGCTGTGCCATCTACCACCCCAAGTACCGCCCTTCCAAGCTCCGTTTCAGCCACTATAACCTCAATTGGATTTGCAGAACCAACAAATACATTGCATACCGCTGGATGCAATTTGATTGTGTTCAAAACGTTTATAGGAAATGCGTTTGATGATACCACAACGAAAACATGGCTTGCTCCGATTTTTAACGCATTCCTTGCTGCGATTTCTTTCAGTTCTTCATCATTTCCCGTAACTCTCGTAAGCTTTGGGGCTGCTTCATTCATTGCAACAGCACATTTTATTCCGGGTACAGCCTTTATCAGAGCTGAAAAAAGATCATCTGTTGTGAAAATGGCAAAATTCCCCTGTCCAATGATTATCTGGTACTTCAGCTCTGGATTCTCGATTTCAACAACTTTGAGTTCCATAGGAATTAGACTGTAAGTTTAATTAAAAATATTTTATGATTCACTGATTTCGCATCTTAGGACTGGCAGTGAAAAGATACCTTACTTACTCCTTTTACATCTCCAATCCGCTTAACACTTCTTCTCAATTCAAGAATGTCCACTGCATGACCATGAACGTTCTTAGCCAGGAAATAAACTATGGCAGTTACAAAAACAAGTGAGAACGGTGACACTGGAGCTAGATCGCCCAGCAAATACTCTGTGAGGAACATATGTAGAAATAGGGTTTAAAAAAGGCGGTCGTAGCTATGATAAGGTGTCTGAAGAACAGTTCCAGCATATCTCATTCGTCATCTCTTTGGGGCTTTCGTAAGCATACCTTGTTTTGTTTTCAAAATATTTAAATTTTTAATTATTCATAATTTTTTACCAATAATTTGTAATATCACTTTCCTTTTCCTCCTCTTATTATCAAAATCCAACACAACTACTTGCTGCCAAGTCCCCAGGTAATCCCTACCGTCTTTGAATGGAATCGTCAGAGAAGGTTTTAGTAAAGAAGCCCTAAGATGGGAGTGGCCATTGGCGTCTCCCCAAGTAAGATTGTGAGCATAATCCCCCTCCCTAGGAATTAGCTCTTTGAATATGTTTTTTATGTCCTTTATAAGACCGCTCTCATATTCCATTACGGTAACTCCGCCCGTAGACCCCTGAACAAAAACGTTAACGAACCCATCTTTCCACCCTCTTATCACCTCTCTTATCCTAGGGGTGATGTCAAAAATGTCGATCTCCTCCATTCCAGCATCAAAAACCAGTTCGATCGTTTCGATCTCCATGGAAGAAAACTACCTTTTTCTAAATTAAACGATTTCTGAATTTGCCAAATAAGGGCAAAAAATTTAGGGGAAAGGTAAAAAGGACTTGGAATGTCGCTTGAAAATTATGGGAATTGAGAAATGGGTAAATGCCAAAACACTTGGAGAAAGTGAAGAATACCATAAAAGGTACAATTACGCTATAACAAATTCCATCCGGAGGAAGATTCTCAGACTCATCGATGATGGGAGAACCGAGAAGGAAATACTGTCAGAACTTGGATTGAGAGAGAATCAGCTTCAGTATCACCTCAAAATACTCGAATGGGGTTTTTGTATTGAACAAAGAGGAGATAAATGGGTCATAACGAAAGAAGGCAAGATTATAGACAAGATAAAAGGATAAAATTATCAATTAAGGTTAACAATCTTCCAAGGTTAAGAATCTTCCCAATCCGTTCTTATTTTATCCTTTATTTTATCTTACTACCTTACAAGATGAAAAATCTTGTTAATTATCGCAAAAGTTACGAAAACGTCATTTCCGACGGCATCGCAAATCACTATCTTTTTCCGCTTTGAAGTCTCAGCCGTTTCTATAAGCTCAGGAATGTTTTCAGACACATGATAGCCTGGAGATATGAACAAAGGAACGATGAAAATAGTCTCACTTTTCATAGAATCAATGACCTCGGCAAGGGTTGGACTTCCCACTTCAACAAAGGCGATTTCAACTTCCTCAAAAACTCCGAGCTTTTCAATTCTTTTTTTATGTAGTGTAAGCACATTTTTGAAGTCCGAAGACTTGCTTCCGTGACCAGCGATTACCAATCCCTTCACGAGACATGGTACAGCTGAGAGTATTTAATACTTTCAAAAGTGAGTTTCTATTGAGCTTAAGGGTTGTGGTTAGGGGGTGTTGCCAAATGGTTGGTAATTTTTCCAAATCTTATAGCTTGTCTTGAATCGGTAAGAGGTTCTTATGTGCGAATTTCAGAAGGACTTCGCTAACACGTGTTCGTCAAGTTCCATTTCTGCCCGTTCTGAGGTCCAAAAATTCCATTCGTCTCTCCACATAATGTAGTGGGCGTTGGGAAAAGCTGGTTGCCCTCGGCGTCTGTGTCCCCGCCGATATGATCTGGATGTCCATGTGTAAGGATAACTGTATCAATGTCTCCAGGTGCAATCCCTTCAGCCTGCATGTTCTGAAGGAGTCTTCCTGTATTTGGACCTAAAGCATCCGCACCCGTATCCACAAGCACCCGATGCTCACCCGTATTGACCGCCAAACAAATATACAGATTTATCCACTCGACCCACTGTTCTGGCTGTAAATTGTGTCCTCGAAGCACCTGATCAAGACGTTCTTTTGATGCGTTGGCGAAAAGAAAGGTAGCAGGGGGTGGAAAAGTAGGTGGTGAGTATGCGTGTGCCGTCGCTGACGGCAATGCATTCAAAATTACCTATATCTTAAAGGAAAAATCTTTCATTATCCATAACACATAATTGTCTTCCTTTCTTCCCCCCATCTACCATATTCTCTTTTTCTATCAGTCTATCAGTATCTACGAAATTGCTTATTTTCACTTAAAAGCTTTTCTAAAGATCTTTTGCACAGTTCTTGTAGTCATATCTTAATTTTCCTGTATATCGCACTCATTTCTCCTTCGTACAAAGTTAGATCTGACCACAATTCAATAGTTCTATCACTTCTCCTCCACAAAAACTGGGATATTCCCTATTTCAAATTCGAGTTGGGATGGATAGCTTTCCAAGACATTAGCCTTTATTTCTCTAAAGGCGGTGTCATAATCTGTTACATCCTTTCCTGTCTTGTATTTTGGCACAGCTTCCACGATTTTGACATTTTTTGTATCTCTATCTAAAGTTATCCTTACCTTTCTTGTTCCTTGGTTATCATTCCAGACAACCCAGACGGATTTCCCAGTATCCTTTTTTACAAACTTGTAGATGTAGATGCCATCTTTTTCTTGAATGATCTGGATATTATCCCAATCAGAACCCTCTAAAACCTCAACCATCTTTTTATAAGTATAGTAGGACAATTTGGGAGCTAATCGGAAAGTAAGCAATCCTGAATACTTAGCAACTGTTCCTTCAGGAACATTCGGGCTCATGTCGGTTAAGGTTAACCAGACGATTTTCTTTACACCATTAGCTATATGAAAAACATAATGTTTGATGATCCACGCTGCCTGTTTTTCCTCAGTTTCACCAAGCTTACCGTTTATACCGCTCTCAGTAATCCAGATAGGTTTGCTCCCTATAAGTTGTTTGAATTTCAGCAGATTGTCTCTTAAAACAAAAGTATCATAGCTTTGGGGATAGACATGGTATGAAAAAATATCATAATAGCTTTCAACACCTAACTCATTTAACCTCTGCAGGTAATTAATCGAGGTGTTACCAATGCCCTGTCCTATGCCCACAAGATTAATTATCACTTTCGCTTCTTTATCCGCCTTCTTTACCGCCTGATAAGTTAGTTTCAAGACTTCGAAGTATTCATCTGGGCTAGAGAAATTTGCATTGCCGCGAGAAGCTCTTACCTTGTTATGCAAATCAGGTTCATTTTCCAACTGCCAGTATTTAATCGGATATTTTAATCCGGGCATGTCGTCTTTACCGTCGCCATCATATCTCTCTACCAACTGTTCTATGTATGAAAAATACGCCTCCTTACTCTCAGGAATATAAGTTTCGGCAGTTAACCATTCGGTATCCGTGGGTAAGGGACTTATAGCAGCTATCAGTGAGATGTTGTTTTCCTGAGCAAGTTTAACGAGGGCATCTTGCTTGGTGAAATCCAAATTTCTGCCATCGTGATCAGGGTCAACACCGCTCCAACCAAAGGTGCCAAAGATATTAGGATGGAGCCTCGCCCACTTTATTCCAAGTTCCTTGAAGTAGGGAATTTTTTGAGATTCTATTTCCCTCGTCATTTGTTCGGCAGTAGTTATTCCAACCACTTTTGCCACCTTAGAAGGGATGCCGAAATCATTAGTGGCAAAGGGAGAATTTTGATTTGTCATTAAAACTGGGTAGCCAGCTTTGGCGCGTTCTTCAAAAGTGTTTGTTTCTTGAACTAGCCTTTCTGGTTTTAAAAGAAAATACCCGCCAATGCCCAAGATAAGGATTACAACCACAATAATTAGTTTATTCATGGTTTTCATATTCTCTGTTAGTATGATCTCTATTGTATATACTCTTCTTTTAACAGGATGTACGACTTACTAATTTTTCTTACTGCTTCCCATCAAATCCAACATGCTTCTTATCTTTCTTAAATTTTTAACTGCAACAGGAGTATAGATCTCACCGTTTTTGAGCCTTTATTTCCCTAAACTCTAATGTATCACAAATCGACTCCGCTTTTAAGTAAATGAGTTGCAAAGCTTGCCTTAAGGAGTGAAAAGTAAATCTTTCTTTATTCCAGCTTTTATACATACTCAAAGATCTTCTGCACAGTTCTCGTTGTTAATGTCTGTTCCTCTTCTGCCCCGAACAACCGTTTCTCTAACCTATAATTCTCCATGCATTTCTTCAGCGTATTCAGTACAATCTCGAAAAGTATTGTAGCGATCCTTTTCGCCCTTTCCACCTCTTATTCTTATCAAGTTCTTATCAGGTTCTCTATCAGGTTTCTTTCTGTTATCAAGTATCAATTATTCTCAACTCTAAGCTCTACACTCTCGTAAATCCCAGCCAGTAGTTTCGAGAAAATCCAAAGTTAATTACCTATTCTCATTTTTTAGACGAAAATTATTAATACTGATTGCCGATTAACGGTGTTAATGTTGCGATGTATGATATGCAAAAAAGAAATAGAGGATTTGCCAAGCTATATCTGCCCGAGATGCTTTGGACCGCTAGAAGTTGTCTACGACTGGGAACAGATTAAAGAGAGAGTTAGTAGAGAGAAAATAGAGAGAGGAGTGGAAAGTATGTGGAGATACAAAGATTTCCTTCCAGTAAACAGAGAACCGGTTGATTTGGGAGCTGGTTTCACAAGGTTCATTCACGCTAAAAACCTTGGAGAGATTCTGGGATTGAAGAATCTTTACCTTCTTGATGACTCAACCAATCCGACCTATTCCTTTAAGGACAGAGTGGTAAGCGTGGCTGTAACAAAAGCTTTAGAGTTCAAGATGAGAGCTTTGGGATGCGCCTCAACAGGAAATCTCGCAGGAAGCCTCGCAGCCCACGCTGCTAAGGTAAAGCTACCCACATACATATTCGTCCCGGCTGGGATAGAAAAAACAAAGATTGTTCAGGCTGCCGTTCATGGAGCGAATATAATTGAGGTCGAAGGAAGTTATGATGATGCGAACAGAATCGCGATGGAAATGGCTGAAAACAACCCGGATTGGGGTTTTGTTAATATTAATCTCCGCCCGTATTATGTAGAGGGGAGTAAAACCCTTGCCTATGAAGCTGTCGAAAGACTGGATTGGAGGTCGCCAGATCAGGTTATACTACCAATGGCATCAGGGGCTTTGTTGACTTCTGTTTACAAGGGCTTTCAGGACTTTATAAAGGTTGGATTAACCGATACAATTCCGATTTTTAACGGTGCACAGCCAGAGGGTTTTCCGATCGTAAGAGCTGTTAGGGAGAAAGCCGAAATCAAACCATTAAAGGAGTCTCAAACCATCGTCCACAGCCTTGCTATAGGGAATCCCGCCAACGGTTTTACTGCAAAAGATATAATAGAGGAGACCAGAGGATACGCTGAAGATCCATCAGACAGGGAAGTCGTCGACTCTGTGCTTCTCCTTGCAAAGACTGAAGGTATTTTCACAGAGCTTGCAGGAGGAACGGTTATTGCAGCTCTCAAAAGATTGGTTGAAGCTGGCAGAATTGATAGGAGTGAGGTTATAGTCGCGTATCTGACAGGCAACGGGCTTAAAACAGCAGATGTCTTTCTAAATGAATTTTCTGTTAGAAAAGTTTCGAAATATGAGGAGGTGATAGCGTGGTGAAGATAGTCTACCCTATAATTCTCGCCGCCGTTACAAGGAAAAAAGAGGAGGAGGTGGAGTTCAGCGGAGATGTTGAGGCGCTTATCAACTTTCTGTGCGAGAAGTACAAAGGATTGAAAAAGGTACTCTATAATAAAGAGGGATTTAACAAATTCATTAATATCTATGTAAACAACGAAGATATAAGAAATCTTAACGGTTTCGAGACTGAGGTAAAAGCAAACGATACGGTAAAGTTCATACCAGCCATTGCCGGAGGGTAAGATGTCTGATATTATATTAACCCAAGAACAAATAAAGAGATATGCCAGACAACTAATTATGCCCGAAATCGGAGGTAAAGGGCAGGTTAAGCTTTTAAAATCGAAGGCAATTGTAGTTGGTGCTGGAGGACTAGGAAGCGCCGCTATTCAGTATCTTGCTGGAGCTGGCGTGGGAAAGATAGGCATAGTCGATGGAGACAGCGTGGACATAACCAATCTTCAAAGACAAACAATCCATGCCGGAAATCTCGGGATGAACAAAGCGGAATCGGCAGCCAAGTTTGTAAAAACCCTCAATCCAGATGTTGAGGTTGAAGTTTATCCTGAAAATGTAAATGTAAACAACGTAAGAGATATCATAAGAGAATACGACGTCGTAGTTGACTGTACCGATAACTTTCCATCTAGATTTCTCCTCAACGATGCCTGCGTAATGGAAAAAATCCCCCTTGTCCACTCTGCTGTGCTTAGATTCATAGGAGAGATAATGACAATAGTCCCAGATTCTGCATGCTATAGATGTGTTTTCCCAGAAGCTCCACCGCCCGGTTCAGTCCCCTCATGCCAAGAAGCTGGTATAGCGGGGGTGGCAACAGGAATATTCGGAGTTATGCAGGCTACCGAGGCAATAAAACTGATCCTTGGTTTAGAGATTCTTGAGAACAAAATGCTCTATGCTGATCTTTTAACCATGGAATTTGATTTGATAGACATTCGTAAAGACAGGAACTGCCCCGTTTGCAGTGGGAAAGTGAAAGATCTTCAGGAGGAGTCGTATGTTGAGACATGCAGAATTGAATGACTCGAATGACCGAATTGAAGTTCTTGATTTGAGAGATGAGAACTGTCCTTTCACCTTTATAAAAACGAAGCTGAAACTTGAAGAAATGAAAAAAGGTGAGGAGTTGAAGGTTATTTTTTCCGATGAAGTAACAGCTAGAGATGTTGCAAAAAGTCTCACCTCAGAAGGGCATGAGGTACTTGAAGTGCTTGAAATACATGGGGCACAATTGAAAGGTATTGATGGTTGGATGCTCAGGGTGAGATGTGGGCGTTGATGATGTTGACGCGCTGATGGCTTTTATGGTATTGAGATGAGCGTTGAAGCAGTTAAAGTAAGCTTAATACAAAAATTAATAAATTTACAAAATTAAGTTAAAATATTGGCTAACAGCCAACTCAGATGTCCGGGATATAGACGGTTGCTGTTTTGGGAGTCTTTCCCTTTTTGATCTGATGATAGTAATCGTAAGTCATAACTTCTTTTTCTTCAAGAATTTCAGCATCAACTACCTCTCCGACGAAAAGTGTGTGGGTTCCAACATCCATGCTTTTTACGACTCCCGCCTCTAGATAAGCAACGGAATTGTCCAGTACGATTGGCATTCCTGTTTTCCCGATCTTATAACTTATGCCTTCGAATTTATCGAACTCTCTCCCGCTTCTGAACCCAAATCTCCCTATGAACTGCATTGGAGTGTCCCTTGCAAGAACCGAGACCGAGAATGCATTGCTATCCTTTACACATTCATTCGTAAAGTTTTCTTTGTTCAGACAAACCGCTATCAAATTTGGACTTGAAGAAACCTGAAAGACGGTATTGGCTATCTGACCGTTGAACTTTCCATCTTTCATAGACGAAACGATATAAAGGCCGTAGCTGATCTTATACAACGCTTCAGGATTCATGGAAGATCATCTCACCAAATTCTCACCAAATTCTCACAAAATTCTCACAGAATTCCCAGAATTTGGCTCTTTTAACTTACAGAGATAGCATATCCCTTGCAACGTAATATGCCCTTGCATGACCGCAGGAGGGGCACTCCTCTGGAGGTTCGGTTCCGTAGTGAACGTAACCGCACTCTAAACAAATCCATTCAACTTCCTCATCTCTCTTGAACATAGTTCCCTTCTCTATTGCCTCCAAGATCGCTCTGTATCTGCTCTCGTGGTGTTCTTCGGCCTTTGAGATTGCTCTGAGTTTCGTGGCGATCTCTGAATACCCTTCCTTTTCGGCAACGTCTGCAAAACTCGGATACATCTCGGTATTTTCGTAATGTTCACCTTCTATCGCCGATTTAAGATTATCAGTCGTGCTACCAAGAATCAAAGGCGCCTCTGTCTCAACCTCCACTGATTTTTGTCCGAATTTTTGGATGAATTCGAAAAGGTTCTCTGCATGTTCCTTCTCATTTTCAGCCGTTTCAAGGAAAACCTTAGAAACAAAAACGTATCCCTCTTTTTTTGCAATCTTCGCATAGAATGTGTACCTATTTCTTGCCATACTCTCCCCAATAAACGCCTTCACCAAATTGTTTAAAGTTTCCATACCTTCAACCTCCTTTTTCAATTATTTTCTTTTTCTTTTACTTCCTTATTTTAAACACGACACTTCCTCACTTAAAATTAACCAAAATTTAGAATTCTAATAACTACTACCTACTTCTATTATCTCTCACCCTCTCCTTTGCTATTTGTTTCCTCTACTCTGTCGATCATAAAGAGGCTCCACTTTCACCCCCTACCATCTTCAGTTTTTGTATTATATCATCTGCCAAAGCCTCTTCCTCAACCTGTTCGTTCACGAACCATTGGAGCATGTTGTAAGTAGCGTGATCTTCTCATTCACGCAAGGTCAACCAAATCGTTAATCATACCGGTAACGTTAACCTCATAATTGTATACTGCCTCAAAGACATCCAGTGAAGATTTCCACCCCCCAAAGGGGGTTTTCTATTGAATCGTAAAATCTCATTGCATGGTTAAGTTCTTTCTTTGTCTGGACTCGTATTCAGTTGGCGAGGCTCTTTAGGCTTACCGATTCGGAATAGGCTGCCATGGAGAGTCTTTTATTTTGATTTTAATATCACTGACAGAACTATTGAGCAATAACATCACATTTTAGAGGAATAGGACATCTGCATCCCACAATTAAAAATATACGCGGCAAGGCAACAACAAGAATTCTATTTCTCTATGCGACACATTAATCGAGCTTTTTTAGATATTCTACTAAATCATTCAAATCTTTTTCACTCATCTGCCACCTAGGCATACACCAATCAAGTTCTTTTTCTTCATGAATACCCTTTGCGATGGCAGTCTTTATCTCTTCCTCGCTCATTCCCTCCCCAACCAACTCAGTGTACCTTATATTTGGGGCTCTCTCATTACACATCATGGGCACAAAACCACCACTGCCATCTCTTCCATGGCAATTAACACAACTTCCTCCATGCATTATCAGCCATTGTGGCCCTCCTGTAAAGGGAATCCTTTCACCCTCCTCGTTTATTCCTGTAAAATAAATTTTTTCTCCATTTGATTCAAAACTAACAGGACCCTGACAGCAACCAGGAGGATAATATCTTCCGTCCCCATATCCTGAACCCATAGGACTTGTTGGGCTTTGATAACCCATTGGCATGTAGTAGCCTCCAAATCCTCCATATGCCAGGAAGGTCGATCCAACGATAATACCGACGATAATGCCCACAATTATATACCCAATTTTCTCCATAACATCATCTTTTCATGGCTTATATAAAAAATTTCCCATAGAATAACGTCAATTTAAAATAAATTAAAAAGTTTTTACATCTAAGTGCAATCAAGCATTAAGTGTACTCTTTTTCAACTTTTTGAGTGAGCCATTCACTCAGATAAACCTTATACGTTTTACCAAACCTTTCTCTCACGATAAGATCCTTTTCTTCCAACTTTTTCATTATCATCGATATTTTCGAGTGGGAGAAGCCCGTTCTGAAATGGATTGAATCTTGAGTTATGCCTTCGTTTTCGTAGATCATTCTAAAAATAGAGGCTTCATCTTCATTCAAGAGCTTTGTTGTCAGTTTAATCTTTTCACCAATTGGATCGCTATCATTACCTCGCACTTTTATAGCTTCTACAGCTCCATTTTTAGTACTCTGAGCATCCGCTATTACTTCATCAACCTTGTCACTATTCTTAAACTCTCCGTTTCCATTCATTTCTGAACTTTCTTTCTCTCTAAAAGTTGATTCTAAAAACGGTAAAAGGACAAAAACCAATCCCAGTATGGCGAAAAAATAAGGCGTATAATCGACTCTACCGTACATCATCATATGATGTGCCTGAGTCTGGGAAGTAGTAAAGGCAAAAACTATCATAATCAAACCTACTATCACAAGTATCAACCTATTATTTTCCATAAACGGTATTTCGTCTATCCCTATATCTACCTTATCTTTATCAAATTGTTCAATGAGATAGGCTTCGGTTGAAAGAATAGTAGAAAAAGCTACAAAAGCTACTAAAAAATTATAGATTGTTTGGATGGTGATGTTAATATAAAAAGTGAGCTGGAGTGCTAAGTTAAAGGAAAGAGAAATATACTCCAGAACTAAAAAATTAACATGCATGACCACAGAACGAGACTAACAAGGTTTTTACTTCTGTTTGCAATTTTAATCCTCTATTTCGGCCTCATCTCAACTAAATATGGGATAAGAGATGGTTTCGCTATAACCTTTCTAACATGGTCTTTCTTCGTATTGTGCACGCCAATAGCAGATGCTGGTTTTCTTCTTGATTTTCCAATTAGAGTTTTGTTTGAGATTAGAATGCTTTATTCCGAAATAGTCGTATGGCTCCTTGCTGTTTTTTCTAACGTATATTTTTTCTTCTCTTATTCAGAAATATACTATAAAACCCTAGTTTTGATGGTGTTTCATCATATTCTCATTCAACCCTATCCCTTCTGGAGTATAATAGCCCTCTCAGCAACTGGGACTTTTCTCTCCATTCATCTGGCAGATGAGCTTTTTGACATGAGTTTAGATACCCATCACTCAAAATATAAAGGCCACAAGAACATTTACCAGATAATCGTCTTTCTCTTCGTTGCTGGAATAATCATCATCCTCTACGACTTTCTGATAAAACAGCTTGGTATAGACATTCCTGTTTAGATTTTTATGCGTAATTGATCTCACAATTAAAATCTGGAACGACTCCTTACGTTTATGAAAAATTTGAAATGTCTCTGCTCATTTTTCAGCTACTTTTTAACCCGAAACATCCATTGCTTCTGGAGTTAACGTTGTTTAGAGGTGATGAAAAATGAACAGGAAATTTGTCGGAATTGCGGGAGCAATCCTAGCAATTGCCGGAATTATAGCAGTATACACTGCAATCGCAAATCCACTATATGGGTACGGAATGCCAATGATGGGTGGAATGGGATATGGGATGCCATATGGAATGATGGGATATGGGATGCCAATGATGGGTAGATATGGAGCTGGATACGGAGGTGGATATCAGTATCCTGGATATCCGGCATATGGGTATCAGAACACCTACCCAAATCCCAACGAAGCTCTGAACAATGAAACTCTGCCGCAGTATCCACAGTATCCTCAGAACCCATATCCATACTATGGCTACGGACACTGCCCAATGATGGGTTGGTAGTTTAAGAGCGGTAAAGAACGGTAAAGAGCAGTAAAGAACGGTAAAGAGCGGTAGTGAGTCCAGGTGATGAAATGAGGTGCAGATTTCTCTCCTCAATATCGAAAAGATTTGAAGAAGACTCCAAAGAAAGTGATAGTAAAAAAGAGAAAGACAAAAGCCATAAACACGAGCGTGAACATAAGGGACACAGCAATCATTGCTGCCACTAAAACTAAACTCTGTAAAGAGTACTTTTCTATTTTTTAATAAAGCAATCTCTTAGAACCTGAAGAATCTTTCAGGCAATAGAAAAGATTTTTATTCCTACCAATACTCAAATTGAATCGTATTTGTCTCCCTCAACCTTATCAGCGAACCATTCACCCAGATAAACCTTATACGTTTTACCAAACCTTTCTCTCACGATAAGATCCTTTTCTTCCAACTTTTTCATTATCATCGATATTTTCGAGTGGGAGAAGCCTGTTCTGAAATGGATTGAATCTTGAGTTATGCCTTCGTTTTCATGGATTATTTGGAGGATTTTTGCCTCATCTTCGCTGAGAAGTTTTAAAGCCAAGATTAATCTCTCATCGATAGTTTCCTTGGTTTTATCAAGCATATTACTTTCAGAATTTTTTTCAACTGCAGCGGAGGGGGTTTCAATCTCCTTCTTTTTTGATTTTTTGCTGAATATGAACTCTAAAAATGGTAAGAAAATCAATAACATCCCCAATATTATTAAATAATAAGGTGTGCGATCAACTCTATACATCCAAGCCTCACAAGACTGAGGATTCTGAATGGAAAACAAAGATATAAAAAGCAGAAGAAAACCTATTATAATAAGAACCTGTCGAGTGTAGTCCATATCTCCAAGGATTTTGTTGGTTCATTTATCTTTTTTGGTACCAGATTTGATGGATTAAATCTTATTTCTGCAATACTTATCGGTGGAATTATATCTAAAGTACTCACATTGTTACCTTGGATTTAATCCACACTCTATCGCATCATCCTTAGCGATAGGCTCTATTTCACCCAATAAACCATAAAATTACTGAAACAGAAAAAATGAAATGATTTATGTTCTTATACTCATTTTTGAAATGTCTTCTATTGTTTTTGAAGCTCATTTTAACAGATAATCTACTTTGCCCCTTTAGATTAACATTGAGTGAGGTGGTAAAGATGAAAATAAGAGGAAAGATAATACTGATAACTGCTATCCTGCTGCTGGCGGCAGGTGCAGTTTCTGCGCAGGGATACGATAGGTATAATGCCTATGGAATGGGTTACATGATGATGGGGTGGCATAACCCAACGTACAATGGATATCCAGAAACATTTTCTGCTGAGACAACAGAATTTATTGGAAACGTTACTGCAATCTATCCGATGTTTGTACAGCTCGATAACGGAAAATTCGTGTATCTTCCTTGGTTTTATAACTTAAAGCCCGGAGATGCGATAAGCGGAGAAGGCATAGAATACAATTGGGTGGTACCACAGAGCATAGAGGTCAACGGAGAACCCCTTGAGTTATCCGATCAGGGACTGGGTAGATTGAGTTATACTTATGGAGGTTATGGGATACCTATGATGCCTATGATGCCTATGATGCCTATGATGCCTATGATGGGTTACGGATATGGGATGAACTACGGAATGGGTTATGGAATTGGCTGTCATTGGTAGCTACTAGGAAAAAATGATGATGAAAGAACAAAACTTTTCATTTTTTATTTCCAAAAAGTTAAAACATTAACACTGTTAAAAAGTGGTGGTGTCTCTGAAAAAGTTGATAATGTTATCGGTTACAATACTACTCTTGGCCTCCATTGCCTTAACCCTGCAAATCAGGTTCCAAAAGTCCCCGATAGCCCTGGAAAGATTGAAAGCTAAGGTTTACAAAACCCCTTATTGTGATTGCTGCAATCTGCACATTGGATACATGCAAGGCTATGGTGTTGAAATTGAAGTTATAGAAATGGAAGACATCTCTGAAATCAAAAAAGATCTGGGAGTTCCAAAGGAGCTTTGGAGTTGCCATACAACAGTGATTGATAATTACTTTGTTGAGGGGCATGTCCCTGTTGAGGCGATTTCAGAGCTAATCAAAGAGAAGCCGGATATAAAGGGAATATCTCTGCCAGGAATGCCCCTTGGATCACCTGGAATGCCCGGAGCCAAGAAAGAGCCCTTTGTGATATACTCAGTTGATGAAAAAAGTTACTCGGAGTTTATGATAATTTAAGATAAACAACAAGAGATGATTAAGATTAACATGCTACAGAGTATAGTGAAAATTAAAAAATCAAAAGTTAGGAAAGCAGTATCGATACCTTTCTCTCTCTTTTTCATTGAAAGAGTTGAGGCTCACTGCCCCCTCTGCACAACAGGAGCAGCAATTGTTGCCGGAACTGCTGCTATGCTTGGCATAAATCAGATGAGTATGGGAGTTCTCGTTGGTGCCTTTGCCTTTTCAACAGGTTCATGGTTCTCGAATATGTTGAAAGAATATATTCCCTTCCAAAGATTAATAGTAATCTTCTCTTCATTTTCACTCACAGTGTTTCCTTTAACAACTATTATGAGCGATTTTTACCCGATTTACATTCATCTCTTCGGTGATTATGGCTCCATTCTGAATAGAACCTACCTAATTAACTTGTTTTTTATAGGGAGCATTATAGGTGCGATTATAGCCTACATCGCTCCAGAAATAAGCTGGAAGATAACTCTTAAGAGGAAAAAGTCAATAAAGCATCAAGGAGTTATAGTAACTCTCACATTTATCATCTTGATTTCCTTATTTATACACGTTCTCAGCTCTATTTTACTTAAAAACTGACTATACTAACTTATCAGCTTTTTTGAAATGTTTAAAAACTCAAAAAGAGAAACTGAATGTAACGTACCCGTATTTTGATCTCATTTTAACAGGAAATCTACTTTGGTCTAAGGATGAGATAGACATGAGGTGATAGAAATGATGGTGAAAATTGCCCTTGGAATAATGGGAATCCTAATCCTTATTCCCCTCACCTCTGCCATGGGTATGGGAGGAACGATGGGATATGGTATGGGACATGGAAACGGCATGATGGGTGACGGAATGGGTGGAATGGGTGGAATGGGACATGGTGGCGGAATGGGGGGTATGGGTAACGGGATAGGTAACTGGAAGAAAATGCCTATGTATGGATATCCACAGCATCCACAGTCTCAACAATCTCAACAATCTCAACAATCTCCACAATCTCCACAATCTCCACAACCCGATCAGTATCCATATAATCCTAGATCTCCCGACAATGGTCACCCAAGTTACAATCAGCAGGGTTTCGACATAACAAAGCGGATGTTTAGCATGATGAACGAGATGTTCAATTACATGCAGTCAATGATGAACCAGATGGGTTATTTCATGGGAAGAATGATGGGGTAATGATTTAGATGGTAAATAGTATGCTCAGTGCAGCTTCAATTATTTTATTTTTAAAGTTATTTTTTGAACAAGTTTTGAAATAAGGTTTTATTACTAGAACCATAAGAACAAGTTAAAGGTTAAAAATGAGCAATAAAATGAGTAATAAAAGAGAGTAAAATGAGAGGAGCAGAGAAAAGATTTAGAGATTCGAAAACTGGAGAAGATCTACTGAGATACAACAGGGTCGCTAGATTTTACGACTTAATTGAGAGACCGATGGAGTTGTTTATGTTTAAAAATTGGAGAAGGTATCTTTTTGAGAAGATGGGCTCAGAAAATTTTGAGGGAAAGCTCATCCTTGAAATAGGCATTGGAACAGGGAAAAACATTCCATATTATAAAAAAGGGAGATTCGTTGCTATTGATATTAGCGAGAAAATGATCAGGAAGGCGAAAAAGAGAGCTGAAAGACTGGGACTCAAAATTGACCTTATAATCGCAGATGCCGAGTCCCTTCCATTTAAAGATGGAGTCTTCGATAAAATCTTTACAACATTCGTCTTCTGTTCTGTAGATAATCCAGTTCTGGGATTAAAGGAGGCGTACAGAATTTTGAAAAATGAAGAGAAAGCTTATTACCTCGAGCACATGCTTCCCGAAAGCAAACTTCTTCAACCTTTTTTCCACTTTTTGAATCCCGTAGCAAGATTAATGGGTCCGGAAATAAACAGAAAAACCGATTTAAACATTAAAAAAGCAGGATTCAAGATAACTGAGCAAGAATATCTTTTAGGATCTGTATTCAGGTTGATAGTTGCAGAAAAGAGAGACTGATTTTTAACTGGTTTTATGGTTTGGACTTGAGTGTATGGTAGTTGGATTATAACTTAACAATTTTAACAAATTTTGAAACAAATTTTTAACAGATTGTTAAACAGAGTATTGTTTGACTACATCACCACCTCATAACAACTCTATTTTCAAACCTTGAAGAAACTTTAATCCACCAAAAATTTGCGGAAAACGAACTTAAGTTTCAGCTAATACAAATTCAATCGTGAATTGGAAAAAATCTAAAATCTATAAAAACCTAAATAACTTAAAAATACAAAAGAAAAATTGCGAACAAAAGAAATTTATGTATTAACGATAAAATATAAAACATGAATGGATTTATGCACCCGATGAGTTGGTTTGGATTTCCATTTGGATTTCCTTTCTTTGGATTTGGAATGGTATTCTGGTGGATAATATTCCTAGTAATAGGTTATCTCGTCTACCAAGATGCAAACAAAAGAGGAATGAACGGATTGTTATGGTTCATCCTTGTTATTTTGCCCATGGTTGGAATAATCTTCCTTCTCTTATACATTGTTATAAGAGAGACCCCTCCAGCTGAAAAGAAGAAAGCTCCATTGGAGATTCTTAAAGAGAGATACGCTAAAGGAGAAATAAGTGAGGAAGAATACAGAAAAATGAAACAGGAGCTTGAAGGATGAACATCCAAAATATGAATGTCCTTTGAAGAGCTATGGACTTATGGGTGGTCAAAAGGAGGATGAAATTATGAAAGATGAAATGCATAAGCATGAAGGCGATAAAATGCATGAGGCCCATAGAGAGATTCATAATGAAGCTAGCAAAGTTGATGAGGCTCATAAAATACATGGAGAACATGAAATGCATGAGACGGACAAGAGAATGATGGAAGATATGAAAGACCATTCAAAACATCCTGTACACGACCACCATAAACATATGCTTGAAGATTTCAAAAAAAGATTCTACATTTCTCTCGTCCTGACATTCCCGATACTTCTCCTCTCTCCCGCTATCCAAACTTTCATTGGATATCAACTTGTGTTCTATGGTTCAGTCTACCTCGTTTTTCTTCTTTCATCGATAGTGTATTTTTACGGCGGTTATCCCTTCCTAAAGGGCTTATTCAATGAAGTGAAGCAGAAACAGCCTGGGATGATGACTTTAATAGCAGTAGCTATAAGTGTTGCCTATTTTTACAGCGCTGCAGTTGTCTTTGGTTTGGAAGGAAAATTCTTCTTCTGGGAGCTTACCACGCTTATCGACATCATGCTATTAGGACACTGGATAGAAATGCGTTCTGTCCTCGGAGCCTCAAGAGCGCTTGAAGAACTTGTAAAAATTATGCCATCCGAGGCTCACTTGATCAGAGATGGTGAGACTCTTGAAGTGAAGGTTGAAGAACTCAAAACCGGAGATAAAGTTCTTGTAAAGCCAGGAGAGAAGATTCCAGTTGATGGAATTGTTTTAGAGGGTGAAACATTTGTCAATGAAGCTATGCTTACTGGAGAATCGAGACCAGTTTCAAAGAGACCAGGAGATAAGGTTATAGGTGGCGCAATCAATGGAGAAGGATCAATTATCGTTGAAGTTGAGAAGACAGGCAAGGATACCTACCTAAACCAAGTTGTTGAACTTGTAAGACAAGCTCAGGAGAGCAAAAGCAGAACACAGGATTTAGCAAATAGAGCTGCATTCCTGCTTACCATAATTGCACTCATCGTGGGGGTCATAACACTCTCTGTCTGGCTTACATACGGAATGGACTTCGTTTTTGCTATAGAGCGGGCGGTTACAGTTATGGTTATAGCCTGTCCTCATGCTCTTGGCCTAGCAATCCCTCTGGTCGTTGCTGTTTCAACTTCCATAGCCGCTAAATCTGGACTGCTCATAAGAGACAGACAGGCTTTTGAGCGAGCAAAGGATTTGCAAGCTATTGTTTTTGATAAAACAGGAACCCTAACAGAAGGAAGATTTGGAGTGACAGACATCCTTTCACTGAATGGAACTGCTGAAGCTGAAATCCTCAGCATCTCAGCATCTCTCGAGGCAAATTCCGAGCACCCAATTGCTCAGGGGATAGTTGAGAGTGCCAAGGGCAGAGGAGTAAAGCTATTGCATGCTGAAGAATTTAAAGCGATTCCTGGCAAGGGTGTTGAAGGGAAAATTAATGGTAGAAATTATAAGATTGTAAGTCCTGGATTTTTGAGAGAGAATGGAATAGAGATAAAAAACGAGAATGTCGAGAAGCTAAAACAGCAGGGGAAGACGGTTGTTTTCCTCCTCGAAGGTGATAAGCCAACTGGAGTTATTGCCCTTGCAGATGTGGTTAGAAAAGAGTCAAGAGAGGCGATAGACAGGCTAAAATCAATGGGGATTCGCTGCATGATGCTCACTGGAGATAACAGATTCGTTGCTAAATGGGTGGCTGAAGAACTTGGTCTTGACAATTATTTTGCAGAGGTCTTACCCCACGAAAAGGCTGAGAAAATTAAGGAAGTACAGAAAAATTTTGTAGCAGCGATGGTCGGTGATGGGGTAAATGATGCACCAGCGTTAGCTCAGGCAGATGTTGGAATAGCTATTGGAGCGGGCACGGATGTTGCTGTCGAGACTGCAGACATTATTCTCGTGAGAAACGATCCGAGGGATGTTGCAGACGTAATTGAGCTCTCAAGAAAAACCTATTCAAAGATGAGACAGAATCTGCTGTGGGCTACTGGCTATAATGCATTTGCCATTCCACTTGCTGCAGGAGTTCTTTACAGCTGGGGCATACTTCTAACCCCAGCGGCTGGAGCGGTTCTTATGAGCCTGAGTACCGTTATAGTTGCAATTAACGCACGACTTCTAAAAATGTAATTTTTAGGAAGATTGAATATTGAGTTACCATCAGAAATAAGGTTAAAGACCAAAATAAGCTATGTAATTTGGTATTATTTCTCCAAGCATTGCCTTATTTACAAACGCCAGAGCATAGGCTATGCTCAACAGGATTCCGGTTTGGAGATGTATCACTATGGTCAATCCATTGGCTGGAGCAAGATTTGGTGGATCTTCATAAAATCGCTTTGCAATATCGATGGCCTTTTTAGTTTTCGGATAAGTGAGGAGCCCTATCAAGAAAAATAAAGGTAGGTAGCCAAGCAGAATAAAAATCAAAATTACCACATATGGGAGATACATCAGAGCTCTGTAAAATTCAACTGCTTTCCTCCTTCCAAGTCTGACGACCAATGTCAGCTTACCCGTCTCTCTATCTGCCCTATAATCTGGAAATTCGTTGATCCAGAGTATGGCTGTGATTAAAAAGCTTACAGGCAACGATGCAAGCACAGGTTCTATAGCAAGTGATTTGGTTTGAACGTAATAGCTTCCGAGAACAACAAGCACACCGAAGTTCAAGCCGACTAAAAGTTCTCCAATTCCCCTACTAGCAAATTTGAATGGTGGAGCAGTATAGAAAAATCCAGAAATTATGCCGATTATACCCAGATAAAGTACAACAATCCCCCTTGCAAATGCAAGGTATAAACCTACCAATCCTCCTAGAATAAAAAGGAGCATGGCCTCAATCAGAACCTCTTTAGGAGACATCAACCCCTGCTGAATTACCCTACTTCCACCTGAGAACGGTGTAATAAACTCCTTATTCACATTATCGGTTCCGTCTTTATAGTCAAAATAGTCATTGGCAACATTGGTGCCGGTGTGCAATAAACAAACTCCTATTAGAGTGAGAATTAGGTAAAAAAAGTCTATATTCCCTGTTTTTATTAAAGCTACCAGAGACCCCAAAACTACTGGCACAATGGAGGCAGTTAAAAAGGGAAGTCTTAGTTCTCTAATCCAAACCCCAAATCTCCCAGTTTGCCCCTGTGGTTTTCCCATTCCATCCCCTCGTTATGCTTTCGTTATGTTTTTTCTACTTTAGATTTAATTAACAGCGGCGAGAGAAGTATTTATTTTTAACTAGTGCAAGAGTTTAAAGGTATAACAAGAGTTAAATTTTACCCCACATACTTTGTTCATGGAGTTTCTTAAATTTGAAAAGGAAGGAAAGGTTGCCAGAATCTCTTTCAACAGACCTCAAGTCCACAATGCTTTGAATATGGAAATGATAAAAGAGCTCTCTCAGGCCTTGGATAAATGCGAAAAAGACGATAGCATCAAGGTAATCCTTCTCAGAGGAGAGGGAAAGAGCTTTTGTTCCGGAGCAGATCTGAAACAGTTCTTAGAGTTCACTTCAGGAACAGGAAACGCTATGGAGTACGGACTGAAAATCCACTTTTCAGTGCTGAAGAAGATGAGAAGCCTTCCAAAACCTATTATCGCTGAGGTAAAAGGATACTCAATCGGAGCTGGTCTTGGAATTCTTTTAGCTACAGACTATGCTATTGCTGCTAAAAGCTCAATTTTTTCGTGCGGATTTATTCTTGTTGGCCTAAGTCCCGATTCAGGTACATCTTTCTTCATACCTCGTTCTGTCAACTTCAAAAGAGCATTCGAACTCATGTCGACCGGGAGGAGATTTTCAGCAGAGGAGGCTTTGAATTACGGTTTTGTCACCGAGGTTGTGGATGATGAGATGCTCGAGGAAAGGGTCGAAGAGGTTGTGAAACTCTACCTAAACAGACCAAGAACTGCTTTAAGCAATCTGAAAAAGCTTTTGAATGCAAGCCATTCGAATAGCCTGGATGAACAACTGAGTTTTGAGTTGTGCCTTGCTATGCTTTCGACCCTTTCAAAAGATTTCGTAGAGGGTGTTAAAGCAGGTCTGGAGAAAAGAATACCCAGATTTGAGTAAAATTTTTAGGATTACCGAAACATTTATATAAAATACTCCTCACCAATTAACGGTGTTAAAAAGTGATAGGGCAGTTGATAATAGCCTTCCGAGAAGGGTTTGAGGCAATTCTTCTGGTCTCAATACTCATAACATACCTAAGAAAGACGAGGAGAGAGAGTTTTATAAAAGATGCTTACTATGGAGTTGTTCTTGCAATAACAGTTGGAGCAGTCATTTCGCTGTTAGTGGTAAAATTTTACAGAGGATTTGAAAACAAAGAGCTCTTTGAGGGTATAACAGCATTGCTTGCAGCAGCAGTTCTTACCTCGATGATTACTGGATGGGAACAAAAGGTTCATCATTAGAAAATGAGATTAAAAGAAAAGTTGACTCAGGGAAAACATCCCTTGCTATCTTAGCCGTAGCTTTCTTCTTCACAATCAGAGAGGTTGTTGAAACGATACTTTTTCTCATACCTTTCGCAACCATAGATATTCTTACAACCGCTGCAGCAGCAGTTTCAGGATTGATCCTTGCAGTTTTATTCTCCCTATTCATCTCAAGTTCAATTATGAAAGTCGATTTGAAGAATTTTTTCTACTATTCAAGCCTTCTACTAATTCTTATCGCAGGTGGGCTTGTAGGATACGGTGTTCATGAACTACTTGAATATTCAAAAGAGATGGGCTTTGAGAATTTCCTGCATGCCACCGCATTTGATCTCAAAGTTGATGAGAACTCCCTAATCCACCATAAGAACATCATAGGATCTTTCTTTGCAGTGACGTTTGGATATACTGTTAAAGCCGAGGTTGGAAGGGTCGTGACACATCTTCTTTACCTTTCAATAGCATTTCCAATCGTTTTTAGAGTTTATGCAGGCAGAAGGTTATCCATGGAGTGGAGAAAAGTTTTAAGTGTATATTCCAGAAAAGCAACCAATAACATAAAAAATTAACACCGTTAAGTTTATATATTTATCTGCCAAAGACAATAGTATGTTAGAAATCGAGGCAGATTTCCTCTCCAAGTTTATAGGAAAGTATTCATTAGGAAAAGACGGAGGTAATGGATCTTCTCACTTCTTAAGAATAAAAATTCCAGGTGGAGTTTTGAATTGTGATAGTCTGATGGAAATAGCCGATCTTTCAGATGAGTTTGGCAGGGGTTATGCTGAGATAACGGATCGTCAAGATATTCAACTCCACTGGATAGATCCAGATACGGCGATTGAAATTTTTGAGAGACTTTACAAGATGGGTTTTACCACAGACTTGTGTGGCCAAGCCTTCAGGGAAACCTGCCACGGAGATGTCAGAAATGTTGTTTGTTGCCCTCTCATGGGTAAAATCAGCCCCGATCTCGGTCAATTGGTTAAAAAAATCAATGATTTCTTTACTGGAAACGAGAGGTATATAACTCTCCCCCACAAGTTCAAAATAGCCATCACCGCATGTAGAAACGATTGCGTTAAGCTCTTTGCAAATGATCTTTCCCTGTTCTGGGTAGGGGATGGATTTATACCTCTGGTAGGGGGAGGTATGGGAGTTTCTCTTCCTGGAGTGAGATTCGCCGAACCCATGGAAATAAAAGTATCCCTTGAGAGGGCTTTTGAGTTCGTAAAGACGGTTGTGGATATCCATAATGAATTTTCAAATACCCACTCAAAAGCAAAAGCGAGATTCAAACTGCTCGTTCACGAATGGGGTGTTGAAAAGCTAAGGGATGAGATAGAAAAAAGGATAGGAGCTTTTCCTGAAACTAGCATAACAAGAGAAATCGTAAAAGAAATCGGAATTGAACACACCCACGGAATCCAGAGTGATGGAAACTACTTTTTTACGGTTCCAGTTCTGGGCGGAATTCTTGATTCTGATAAGCTTAGATTAGTTGCCGGTCTCAGCAAAGACTATGGCAACGGAGAAATACGCCTTACCCTCTGGCAGAACATAACATTTGTTGATATCGAAGACGTTGAGACATTAAAAGCTGAGCTAGGAAAGCATTTCAACCTCGAAATTCCCCACAGAGCAGTTGGATGTCCATCGGACTTTTGCGGTAAGACTCTGGTTCACTCGAAGCAGATTGTAAAAGATATTATTCACAATCTAGCTTCTGATTTAAGCGTTGCCGTAAGCGGATGTGTGAATGGATGTGCCTGCCATCCACTTGCAGATATTGGACTCGTTGGAAAAATAAAGCATGGAGAACAGGTTTATGATTTGTACATCAGGGGAAAGTTAGTTAAAAAAGACATTAGACCAGAAAAAATTTTACTTTTCATAACGGAGGGATTACATGAAATTAAAGCTTGAAAAGAAGGGTGAAAGATATATCTTGGATTGTAGAGATCTAACATGTCCATTTCCACTAACCATGACCAAGCTTGCGTTAAAAAAGGTAAGTAAGCTAGAGGTTATCACCAACAACCCTCCATCGGCAAAAGATATTCCTGAGTTACTTACCAAACAGGGTTATAAAGTTGATGTAAATAGAGAAGACGGTCTTTGGAGGATTTTTATTCAAAAAAACGAAGATCGATAAAGTTTTAAACTCAAAATCAAAGGAGAAACATGCCCAGCATAATTATTCACAGTGGTGATTGGGACAGGATATACCATGGTCTGAATATAGCCTCCATGTACGCTTTTTTTGATAAAAAAGTCACAGTCTTTCTTACCTATTGGGCGGTTCAAACTATTGTTAAAGGAGAAGTGATTTCAGAAGGGGGAAATGCTGAAATAATTAAGAATGGAATCCAAACAGGGATAATAAAAAGACTTGAGGATGTTGCAAAGATAGCAAAGTCTATTGGAAACGTTAAGATAACCGCATGCGTAACGACACTCAAACTCCTTGGTATCGATGAAAAAGAACTCCCAAGCTGGGTCGATGGAGTGGGTGGACTTGCAGAGGCTCTTTCAACCGATAATGTCATATTCATCTAATTGGTCAAATCAGGGAATTTTTTGACCGAACAGAATGAGGTTTTTCACTAGGGGGTCCTTTTCATACGTATTGTAGAAAAACACAAAAATAAGAAACCTAAGGTTCAAATAATTTCTTGCTTTTATTTCCTCTATGAACTTACGCATCACTGCCCTCCTTGTAGCATGCATAGCTTCATTTCTAACACCTTTTATGGGCTCAGCAACGAACATCGCGTTACCGCCTATTGGCCAAGAATTCAAGGTTGATGCAATAGTTCTTGGCTGGATTGCAACGTCCTATCTGCTTGCAGCAGGTATTTTTTCCGTTCCTTTTGGGAGAATTGCAGATATAAAGGGTAGAAAGAGGATTTTTGTTGTAGGACTTTTTGTATATTCCTTAGGTTCATTACTTTCAGCACTCGCCCCTTCGGCGGAGCTTTTGATCTTTTTTAGAATTATTCAGGGCACAGGAGGGGCTATGATTTTCGCTACGGGAATTGCCATCCTTACATCTATCTTTCCACCTGAAGAAAGGGGTAAGGCCATCGGGATTAACGTTGGAGTTGTTTATATCGGCTTAAGCCTCGGTCCATTTCTCGGAGGTTTTTTAACTCAGAACTTCGGTTGGAGGAGTATATTCTTCATTAACGTTCCAATCGGATTGCTTGCTTTTATATTAGCTCTATCCAAACTTAGAGGGGAATGGGCTGAGGCAAGAGGAGAGAGGTTAGATGTGGTTGGCTCTGTTATCTACGGCTTTACACTTTTGCTGATAATTTACGGACTGACTGAGGTTGAGATCCCCTACTTTTCCATTGGTCTCCTTTTATTGGTTGTATTCGCAATTTACGAGAGTAGAATTAAACATCCTGTCTTTGAAATTAGACTTTTGAGGGAGAACATCACATTCTCTCTTTCAAGTTTAGCCGCTTTGCTCAACTACAGCGCAACGTTTGCGGTGGGATTTATCTTAAGCCTTTATTTGCAATACGTGAAATCCTTTACACCTCAGCAGGCCGGCGTTATTCTCATTTCCCAACCTGTCCTGATGGCGATCTTTGCCCCTTTTGCAGGCTGGCTCTCTGACAGAATCGAGCCAAGAATAGTTGCATCTGCCGGTATGGCTGTGACAACTCTAAGTCTTTTTATATTTTCAGGAATCAGCTCAAACACACCAACGAATCTAATAATTGCAAATCTGATGTTCCTAGGATTTGGATTAGGTTTGTTCAGTTCTCCGAATACCAACGCGATAATGAGTTCTGTGGAGAAAAAATTCTTTGGTATCGCTTCGGCTACGGTGGCAACGATGCGTCTCGTGGGACAAATTCTGAGTATGGCTTTTACCATGCTGGTATTCTCCATTATAATGGGAAAGGTGGAGATTACACCCACATACCACTCCCTCTTCATTCAATCTGCCAGAACATCTTTCATAATTTTTGCCACTCTATGTTTTTTTGGCATTTTCTTTTCCTTGGGTAGGGGAAAAATAAGAGGTTGATGGGAAGTAACAAAAAATAGCAGGATTCGCGAAGGCAAGTCGAATTAACAAGTTGAATTGAGTAGTTAAAATTAAAGAGGCAATTATATTCATCTACCTTCATCTACCTTAACATTTTTCTGCCTCAGCATTTCCGTAGGCTTATGGAAAGAATAATCACAGACAATCACATGCACCTCTACAATCACCTTAAGCTGAGGGCGCTGAAACAATTCAGAGATGCTGGTGGCACTCATGTTTTCCTTGTTTCTCTCCTTAGCACCCACTATGAAGTTTTTCCAAAAAAAGGAGAAGACTTCAAGGTAATTTTTGACAAACATATAAAGCTGGTAGAGAGGGCCAATGAAATTGTAAGGGCTTTCGCTGTATTGGCTGTGCATCCGGCAGAGATAACAATTTTGGGTGAAAAACTTGGATATACAAAGGCCGCTGAAATAATGAAGGATGCTCTGGAAATAGCAGGCAAGTACGTTGAGAAGGGAAAGGCTGTTGCAATAAAGAGCGGGAGACCCCACTACAGAGTAAGCAAAGAAGTTTGGAATTTGAGCAACGAGGTCATGGAGTATGCTTTCTCAGTTGCAAAACAGATAGGTTGTGCGGTGCAAATCCACACCGAGAGCTACAGTTTTAGAGGAATGAAGGAAATAGCAGGAATAGCAAAAAAAGCAGGTTTGAGACAAGATAAAGTTGTAAAGCATTTTTCACCTCCGGCTGTGAAGGAATTTGAGGAAATTGGACTTTTTCCTTCAGTTATCGCTGGAAATGGAAATGTCATTAATGCTGCAGAGGAGGGAGACAGATTTTTGGTAGAAACGGACTACATTGATGATAAGAATAGGCCTGGAGCTATACTAGGTCCTAAAACCGTGCCAAAACGGATAAAGGAGCTTTACGAGAAAGGATATGAAGATATAGCTCGAAAGGTATGTGTTGAAAACATTGAGAAGGTTTACGGTATCGAAATAACCGATACAGAATAGGATAGAGAGATTAAAAACAAGAATTAGTAAATAAAATTATCAGTAAACTTCCTCCTCTGCATGAACAACTATACCCTTATCAGTGATCTCGAAGGGATGTATTTTCTTGCTGTGGTTGCTTCCCCTCATCTTGAAGATCTCTATCCCTCTAACTCTCACATTTTCGCTTTTGGTGTAGTAAAGCACGATATTACCCTCTACGAGGAAATTCTCGACTCCAAACCTACTTATCATGTCTCCAGTTGTGCTTAAAACCTCGCACGTGAAGATTGAAGTTAGCCCAAGAATCTCCATCGTAGTTGAGAGTTTTAGCAACTCTATCCTGAATTTTGGAATGTCGTTTATAATAAACCCGATAGATGTTGTCGAATCCAACACCGCTCTTCTTGCCCCTATTTCATCCTGTATGGTTATTATCTGGTCAATTAGTGAACGGGTGTCGAAGGGTCTGACATCAATGTATCTCTCATCACTTGGCAGTCCAATTTTTGTTGACGTTGCATCGATAATTGCAAGCATGTTTTCATCTTCGTACTTTTCCATATCCCAACCGAAGGATGAGAAATGCTCTCTGATGTGTTGTGGCCTTTCTTCGGTTGCAACCATAATCCCTGGCTCATTAAACATCTCTATTCCATTTATTAAATATTGAACCGCAAAGATAGTCTTACCTGAACCGGAAGGTCCGGAGAGAAGATAACTCCTATCTCTCAATAATCCTCCGTAACAAATTTCATCAAATCCAGGAATGCCAGTTGGTAGCTTTTCTAATATCATTAATTTCACTCTCCTGTTTTTTATTTCAAACAACAAGAATATAAATTTTTCCCATTATAATGATGCTACTTATAAGATTTTATCATTATCATGATTAAAAATAATACAGTTTTTGTATAAATTTTCAAAATTGAAGATGCATAGAATAGAAAAATTATTTTATGGCGTCAGAAGATGAAATTCGTGGTAAATGGTGTACCTTCAAAAATAAAACTGCTTATCTTGCTCGCCATCGCCGTGATGTCCATCTCTTTGGCTTCGATCCTTGCTGTATTAGCTTCAGCTCCTGGAAGTGTTACGGCATTTTGGAGGTTATTTTTCTCTTTATTTGTCCTTTTAACCCTTAGACCTTTCAAAAAACCTGAGAGAGCCTACTTCTTAATTTACCCCATTATAGCTGGAACATCATTGGGTGTCCACTTCACTTCTTGGATTGAGTCTCTTTTTCATGCATCTGTTGCAGTAAGCACAACTATTGTTTGCACTCATGCTCTTTTCTCGGGTCTCTTTTCATCCTTTTTCGGTGAAAAACCCAGAAAAATTCAACTTTTTGGTGCGATAATTGCCCTAATAGGTGTATATTTCCTAAGCGGTGCAGACCCATCATCCACTTCTTATGGAGTAGTACTTGCATTAATAGGGGCTATCGCAGGGGGAGTTTATTTCACGACAGGTAGATTTGTAAAGGATAAAATTGCATTTAACTCATACATCTTCCTTACTTACTCCTTTGCAACCCTTACAACCTTTTTTATAAATCTGATCAGTGCCAAAAACATAGCTGATTTCCTTTTCAATTATCCTGCTAAAACTTGGATCTATTTTATACTATTAGCATTGATTCCGATGTCAATCGGCCACACAATCTTGAACTATGTTCTTAGATACATGAGGGCCTTGCCAGTAACCACAAGCGTTCTTGGAGAAGCTGTGGGAGCCTCAGTTCTAGCATATCTCATTCTTGGGCAGCTCTTACCTATCACAGCCTACCTCTCAATGCTTGTGGTTTTATCGGGTATTGCTGTTGTGCTTAGAAAAGCATAGATTCTAAATTGATTGATCGGAGTTATTTCAAAACGAAATTCAAAAACCCCAAACTTTAAATTTTTTATACCTAACTTGAACCTATGGCGGAAAAAATTACTGTAAGTATAATCAAGGCAGATGTTGGCGGACTGCCGGGCCATGTTCTCGTGCCAGACGAGATTCAAGAGGTAGCAAGAAAGAATCTTGAAGAGGCTAAGAAAAGGGGGGATATAATAGATTTCAGAGTTTTCAATGCAGGAGACGATCTTGAGCTACTGATGACCCACAGAGAAGGGGTTGATAGTGAAAAAATCCATGGTTTAGCATGGGAGACATTTGAAAAAGCTACTGAAAAGGCAAAAGAGCTTAAACTCTATGGTGCAGGACAGGATTTACTGGCAGATGCTTTCTCGGGAAACGTAAGGGGGATGGGGCCTGGTGTCGCTGAGATGGAATTTACTGAAAGAAAGGCTGAACCCATTCTGGCATTTTTCATGGATAAAACTGAGCCCGGTGCATTCAATCTTCCAATATTCAGAATTTTCGCCGATCCATTCAATACGGCAGGCTTAATAATCGACCCAACCCTCCATGATGGTTTTGTGTTTGAAATCTGGGACATCTACGAGAGCAAGAGAGTCTTCATGAGAGCACCAGAAGAGATGTACGATATATTGGCCTTAATCGGTGGAAAGAGTCGGTTTGTCATAAAGAGAGTTTTTCCAAAGGAGGGGAAATTGCCAGCAGATGAGCCGGTTGCTGTTATAAGCACGGAAAAGCTATACCAAGTAGCGGGAGAGTACGTTGGCAAAGATGATCCGGTAGCTTTAGTTAGAGCTCAAAGTGGTCTACCAGCGGTTGGTGAGGTTATAGAGGCCTTCGCTTTCCCACATCTTGTCAGCGGGTGGATGAGGGGCAGCCATAACGGACCTTTGATGCCCGTCCCATTCAGGTACAGCAGATGTACTAGATTTGATGGCCCACCGAGAGTAATTGGAGCAGGCTTCCAGCTGGCAAATGGCATGCTGATAGGTCCAGTTGATTTGTTCGACGATCCCGCTTTCGACCTCACAAGGCAGAAAGCGATGGAAGTGACGGATTACATTCGAAGACATGGACCCTTCGAACCGCATAGATTGCCTAGCGAAGACATGGAGTACACAACCTTGCCCAAAGTTATGGAGAAACTCAAGAGAAGATTTGAAGAAGTCTAAAAGAAGTTAAAAAATTAAACTAAATCTAACAAATTTTTTATATTCTAGATTTATAGAATTCTTCAACAAGATTCTCAAAAGCTTTTACAAACTCTTCTTCGCTGCCTTTTTCAAGCGTAGTTGCCGCAGCAATCCTATGTGTGGCATCGGCAAAAGCTCCGGTAATTTCACTTGCTTTGGGTACGAGATAGTCAAGTCCCGGTGCTTCTCTCCTAATTATTTTTCTCTCCAGTAATACAGGTGTTCTGCCGCTCATCTTCACCGCATTCAAATCGAGTTTTCCGAGATCTGGTATTAAATCCGGCATGTTCTGGAAACCTACAATGAACTTATTATCGTCGAAAACTGTCATATCCTTCGTTAGCTGCATGAACTCACCAACAGCCTTCACACCCATTGGAGAGAAGAAGTCGTGTAGATGAAACCACTGAGTATACCTCTCTTGAATCAGATCTCCTTCCTTCAATCTCTTGATTGCTTCATCGAACTTCTTATTTTTTAGCTTTTCAAGCTCTTCAGCTTCCTTTATTGTTTTTTCGTTGAAACCTTCAAAGCAGGCTTTAATGCCCCTCTTATATCCTTCTTTCCCATATCCAATTGCCCCAAGATTTGTTAACCATCTTGCAACAACGTCTGCAAACTCTCCGAAAAATTCGATGTAATACCTCTCCTTTATTTCCTCAATTTTAATTCTAACCTGTCCCATATGCACGGCTTCATCTAAAGCAAACCGATCTAAACCAAGTACTCCTCCGCTTCTGTCATGGTAATCTCCAACAGCTCCAACAACTGTGAGATAAGCATATTTCTTCATTTCATCGCTAATAGTGCTGACTATTATATAATTCAGAGTTGATGCTGATGTAAAAAGGTCTCCTGAAACTCCTATCAACTCAGAATCAAAAACTAATACGTTTTTACTCTCTATCGCTTTGGCAGGATGGTGATCCACAATTATTACATCATTTCTTCCAGCATCGATCTTGTCAATCATCTCGGCAGCCAATCCAGCGAGATCAGTGTAAAAAATGATTTCTCCCTCCTTTCCTTCATGGATCTTTTCGATTATTTTGGGATGTACTTTCTCTATGCATATCCTTTCAACTTTTTTACCAATATAACTACAGAAATTCGAAAGAATCGCCCCAGAAGTAAGCCCATCGGCATCGTTATGGTGGACAACTGTGATGTTCTCCTCAGTATAACCCTTAATCTTTTCAACCACCTTTTTTACGCAATCAAAAAATTCTTTATTGAATTGTTCTTCCATAAAGTCCAAAAGAACTTATTTTAAAAATATCTTTTGGTTATTTAATTGAAGGGTCTGGATTTAAGTGGATTTTCTTCTTTAAACCATAAGCATAAAACCAAAAAACTAAAAGTGAATGGGGTGTGATGGGACACAACATCAATTACAACATCAATTACAACATCAATTACAACATCAATTACAACATCAATTACAACATCAATTACAACACTAGATCCTCTTTCTGAATTCGTTCTTAAGCTTTAAAATACTGGCTATCCCAATCAGGTTTTCTTTAGATATGCTTCCATCAGCTACCTCTTTCAAAGCCTTTTTTGCGTTGAAAGCTATGCCTAAACCGGCGTTTTCAACCATAATCTTATCGTTTGCTCCATCACCCACTGCCACGATGTCCTCTCCACTTATCCTCTCTTTCCTTGCGATCTCTTCTATTATACGGGCTTTCTCGACCGCGTCGATTATCCTTCCTTTCAGCCTTCCTGTGAGTACCCCATCTTCAATCTCAAGCTCATTGCCAAAGGCGTAATCTAAATCAAGCTCCTTCTTAAGCCTATCTGTGAAGAAAGAAAAACCACCGCTCACGACTGCAACAATATAACCAGACTCCTTTAGACTTTTGATGAGCTCTTTAGCTCCTTCTGTGAGTCTGATTTCACTATATATCTTCTCTAAAATCTCCACAGGAAGTCCTTTGAGCAGTTTAACTCTCTCCACCAAAGCATCCCTAAAATTAATCTTTCCTTCCATCGCCTTTTCTGTAAGCTTCCTCACCTCATCCTGAACCCCAGCAACCTTTGCGATCTCATCGATGATTTCTGTATCAACTATCGTCGAATCCATATCGAAGACAATTAGCCTTTTTACCTTCTCGAATTCCCTGTATGGCCTCATAATAACATCCAAACCCATTTCCTCAACTTGTTCTCTTAGCTTCTTTCGCACATATTCAGGATCCGCCTCCCTCAGATCAAGCAGGAATTCGATTGAGATCAATTTGTCTCTTGCTGTAAGGGATGTTTTCTCCACATTTATCCCCATCCCGAAAAAGAGATTGGATATCCTATAGACGATTCCAACTCTGTCCTCACCCAAAACCGTGACAACATAGAGTTTTTTCTCCCGTGATTCTGGCCTAAAAAAAGGAGAAACGTCTACGACTACATCTATTTCCTTTCCTGCTTTTTTAAGAAGAGTTGCCAGTTCATCGAATGAGACTTTGCTCTTGCTTACATCACCTATCACAAACATAGCAAACATTCCCTGAAGTACTGTTTGCTCAATGTCTACGATGTTCACATTATTTTCTGCTAGCACTTGCGATATCTTCTTTATTATTCCAGGCTTGTCCAGTCCGTAGACGGAGACCGCTATGAGTTCCACACTGAACCTTACATCTAAATTATTTTAATTTGTTGCTTTTCAATTCATGAAAACACAATGTGTTGGATGCGTTAGTATCTCGAAGCAATAATTAAAAAGAAAAAAGATCGCAAAATGTAAAATGTTAAAAAGAGAGAGACATGGAATTATAAATCAAATACCAAATGTTCGACATCACTCTGAGAGGTTGATGGAATGCGAATTGGTGTATTCGTATGCCACTGTGGATTGAACATAGCTAGGATTTTAGATGTTGAAGATCTTGTAAACTATGCTAAAACCCTCGACGGAGTTGTATACGCAGAGGATATAAGCTATTCATGTTCTGATTCAGCTCAAGAAGAAATTATCGAGGTAATTAAAGAAAACAACCTTGACAGGATTGTCATAGCAGCTTGCAGTCCTAAACTCCATGAAGTGACATTCCGAAGGGTTGCTGCAAAGGCTGGGATAAATCCTTACATGGTTGTGATGGCGAATATAAGAGAACAGTGTTCATGGGTTCACTCGAATACTCCGAGGCTTGCAACAAAGAAAGCTAAAGACCTGATCAGAATGGCGGTTGGGGGTGTAAAAGAACTTAAGCCTTTAGAAAGACTGGGGAAGCCGGTTGAGAAATCAGCATTGGTCGTGGGTGGAGGAATAGCAGGAATAGAAGCTGCTCTAACCATTGCAGATGCTGGGATAAAAGTTTACCTTGTGGAAAAAAGACCAACTATAGGCGGCCATATGGTAACACTAAATGAGGTTTTTCCGACGAATGATTGCTCGATTTGCATTCTCGCACCAAAGATGAGTGAAGTGTGGAATCATCCAAACATAGAAGTAATCACAAATTCCGAAATAAAAGAAGTAAACGGGCGTGTTGGGGATTTTAGAGTTACAATTGTAAGATATCCCAGATACGTGGACACAGCAAAATGCAAAGGATGCATCGATGATTGTTCTTCCGTATGCCCCGTCGAGATTCCAAATGAGTTCGACTACACGATTGGAATGAGAAAAGCAATCTATATTCCAATTCCACAATCAACCCCTCTTTACGCATCCATCGATTGGGAACACTGTATAGGATGTCGCCTCTGTGAGAAAGCATGCGAGCCAGAGGCTATCGATTTCGATCAAAAGATAAAAGAGATGGAGATAAAAGTTGGAACAATTATCGTTGCAACGGGATTCAAAGCATTTGACGCAAGAAAGAAGTCTGAATATGGCTATGGTGTTTATCCCAACGTTATAACCTCTCTCGAACTCGAAAGGCTTCTTTCAGCTTCAGGGCCTACTCAGGGATTGCTTCTCAGACCTTCAGACTCAAAGATTCCAAAGAGAGTTGCTTTCATTCAGTGCGTGGGAAGTAGAGATGAAAATACGAACAAGTACTGCAGCAGGGTTTGCTGTATGGCGTCACTTAAAAACGCTTACACAATAAAGGAGAGATATCCTGATTCTGATGTCTATATTTTCTATATTGATATCAGAGCATTTGGTAGGATGTATGAAGAATTTTATCGTAGAGTTCAAGAGATTGGAGTTAAATTCATCCGTTCGAGGGTTGCAGAGATCTGGGAAAGCGAAGACTCAAACCTCATCCTTAGCTATGAGAACACTTTAACAGGGGAATTTGCCGAGGAGGAATTTGATCTCGTTGTGCTTTCCATTGGTTTGGAACCAAACACAGAGATTGCAACAAAACTCGGGATTTCAATGGGAGACGATGGATTTTATGAGCCTGCCCATCCAAAACTCAGACCAGCGGAAACAGATGTGAGAGGAATATTTCTGGCAGGAACGTGCAGCGGCCCAAAGGATATCCAAGACTCCATAGCCACTGCTGGCTTAGCTGCAAGCAAAGCAATCCAGCTGATGATTAAGGGAACTACAGAACTCGATCCATATTACGCTTTCGTAGATAGGGATAAATGTATTGGCTGCGGAATCTGTGTTAGAGTTTGCAGATTCAACACAGCATTTTTGAGAGAAAAAAAGGCAGAGATAGATCCTGATGCTTGCGTTATGTGTGGACTGTGTGTTTCAGCATGTCCAACCGATGCGATAGATATGGGATACTTCAGTGATGAACAGATAAAAGCGCAGATAGAGGCTTTGACGAAGGAGAAAAAAGTATTTCCTTTAATCCTTATGTTTGCTTGCTGGTATTGCAGTTATGGAGCAATAGATCTGGCAGGAACTATGAAACTCCAATACAAACCAAACACACGAGTTATTAGGACGTTATGTTCTGGCAGAGTTGACCCTGAGTGGATTTTGTTTGCTTTGAAAAAGGGTGTTGATGGGATCATAGTTTCTGGTTGCAGAATCGGCGAGTGTCATTTCAAGTATGGGAACTACAAAGCGGAAGAAAGGATGGAGGCTATCAAGAAAGCTCTTGAGACAGTAGGAATGAACCCGAGAAGGATAACAACCTCGTGGCATTCTGCTGGAGAAGCTTCCGAAATCGTAGCCGATATAAAAAAGTTTGTCGATACAATAAAAGAGCTTGGGCCTGTCGAAAATGATATTGCTTTGGAAATTAAGGACAGGTAGTTTGGGAATAAAGATGAAAGGGTGTACAGATGGAGATTGAAAGGGACGTTAAGATCGAGGGGGAAATTTTCAGGTTCAAGCAACGTACCAAAGAGGAAGACAGAGAACTAGTTTTCGATTACAAAAAGTGCAATGGATGTGGAATTTGTGTTTATGCTTGCCCCGTTGCCGCAATCGAACTTGGACCTGTGCATGATATAGCTTTAGGCCTTGACATCCCCCCTGTAATAATAGACCACATCAAATGTGCTTATTGTGGTATATGCTATGTATTCTGCCCCTTTGATTGTTTTGAATTTTACATAAACCATGAGAAGATAAAGAAATCTTCTTTACCAATTTCTCTCGTATCCCACACTTACAAATATGAAGATAAATGCGTCGAATGTACGCTTTGCTATAAAGCATGCCCTACAAGTGCGATCAAGAGAGACCTAAAGCTAACCCGCCAAGACATTGTTGTCAAAAATCCACCCGAGATTAAAGGAGAGGTAAAAATTGATTATGAGAAATGTAATTTTTGTGGAATCTGTGCTGAGTTCTGCAGCGTTTTCAAGATGATTGAAAAAGAGCCCCAACCACATGATCCTCTGCCTTATGAAAAGGAGATTCTAATAAACGAGAAAGAATGCGATTACTGCAAGCTTTGTGAGATTGTTTGTCCTGAAGATGCGATAAAAATTGAAGGTGGTAAGCTTATAGACTACCAACTTCCCGAAAAAATTGCTGAGATAAGCATAGATCAAGATCTCTGCTCTCACTGTGCCTACTGTGAGAACGTTTGTCCGTATAATGCCGCAAAAACCATAAAGCCATTTGAGGGAAAGCTTTCTTTATTCGAGGCCAGAATGTATCGTTGCGATCCTATAGGTTGTGCTGCTTGCATAAAGATCTGCAAATACAACAAGGTTTGGTATGTTTCAAAGGACAAATCTAGAGTGGAGTTTAACGAGAATTTCTGTGTTTACTGTGGCGCATGTGAGAATTCTTGTCCCTATGACTTAATAAATGTCAAAAGAGATAACGTATTCTCGAAGGAGCTGGCTTATAACCTCCCATGGCGTGAAGCTTGGGAGAACGCTGTAGAAAGAATAGTAAATAAAACAAAGATTGAAGAAGGTAAGAAGTTTATTATTGAGAGAGAAGAGGCTGAAATTGCAGAAGAAGGGGAACTTCTGGAGAGAGATGAAGAAAAGCTTAAAGTTCTTTCTAAGTTTATTGAACTCATAGAAGATGTTTTAAAGAGACCCGTTTACAGAAGAGCGGTAGAGACAGGTAATATTAAAAACTTTGAGGAAGCGGTGAAGAAGTATGCATCTTCAAAGATTGAGAGGGACAAAAAGCAGGAAACTTGATGGAAAGAAAGTCGTTCTTGCTGTAACAGGAAGCATAGCAGCGGTTGAAACCGTTAAGCTCGCAAGGGAGCTTGTGAGAAGGGGAGCTGAAGTTACGGCGGTTATGAGCAAAGCTGCACAGAAAATCATCCACCCCTACGCCTTAGAGTTTGCAACAGATAATCCAGTGATAACTGAGATAACCGGGAAAGTCGAGCATGTTGAGCTTCTAGGACTGGATGGAGATGCGGATCTCCTACTAATTGCTCCCTCAACTGCAAATACAATCTCGAAGATAGCTTTAGGTATAGATGACACCCCCGTTACAACCATGGCCACGACAGCTCTTGGTTCAGGAAAACCGATAATCCTTGTTCCAGCGATGCATGAAGGGATGATGAAAAATGAGGCTGTGAAAGCAAATGTAAAAAAGCTAAAAGAGATAGGAATCGAGATTGTAGAACCAGTTTACTCAGAAGCGAAGGCTAAATTTGCAGATAATGAAACCATATCTCTACACGTCGAAAGAAAGCTTTATGACAAAGAATTCGATGGCATGAGAGTAGTTGTAACTTCTGGTCCAACTTTTGAACAGATAGATCCAATAAGGTTCATTAGCAACAGAAGCTCTGGCTTGATGGGGCACGAAATAGCTCTCGAACTCTGGAGAAGGGGTGCTGAGGTTGTAGTTATAACTTCAAAGCCCAGCAGACTTAGACTTCCAGATTTCAAAGAGATCGAGATAAGAAGTGTCAAAGAAATGCTCGACCATTCTCTCAAGGAAGTTAAAAGATGTGATCTCTTTGTTTCAGCAGCCGCAGCAGCTGATTTTACGATTGAAATGGCCGAAAGCAAGATAAAAACCCAAGAAGAGCTCATCCTTCACTTAAAAGCAGCTCCAAAAATCCTACATAAGGTAAGGGAGATTTATGATGGTGAAGTCATAGGTTTCAAAGCTGAAACTGGAGTTAGTGAAGAGAAACTCTACAACATCGCGTATGAGAAAATGATCGATGACAGACTTTCAATGGTTGTTGCAAATGACGTGCTTGAAAAGGGGATGGGAACAGAAGATACGAGAGTCCTTGTAATTACAAAGAAAAGAAAGGAGTGGGTTGAGGGGTTGAAATCGGAGGTGGCTGAAAAGATAATCAAAGCCTACATTGAAGATGTCCTATGACTTTTTTTGCCCCAGCAAGCGTAACAACTTTCTTTTCCCCCCAATACTCGGAAAATCCTTTGAAAACGGGTTCTCTTGGTGTCGGGATAACACTTGAGAAAGGTGTTAAAGTGAAAATAAACCCCGATACCGACAGAATAAGGGTTAATTCCAAGGATTTTAGGTTTAATACAATCGAAGTCTTACTCGAGCGCCTTTCTTTCAGAAAGGGACTTGAAATAGAGGCTGAGATCCCTATTGGATGTGGATTTGGATTTAGTGGTGCTTCATGTCTTGCTTCCGCTTTTGAAATAAATAAAATGGAGAGTCTCGGAATGAGCAGACTTGAACTTGCCGATCTTGTGCATGAATGTGAAGTTTTAAGCTCTACAGGGCTAGGAGATGTTGTTTGCCAGTTTTATGGGGGGGTGATTTTAAGAAAGAGGGCTGGAGCACCAAGTATAGTGGAGGTAGAGAGAATTTTTTTCAAAAACGAACTCAGTTTTCTTGTATTGGGGCCAATTTCAACCAAAGAGATTTTGAATGATAACGAAATAATTGAGAAAATAAGGAAATACGGGCAAGAGGCAACGGCTAAATTTTCCATGAAACCTAGTTTAGAGAGTCTTTTTAAACTTTCAATGGACTTCGCCATCAAAACGGGATTGCTTGATGACGAGATTCATGAAATCATAAACGAGATTGAAAGAGAAGGGTATCTCGCTTCGATGGTCATGTTAGGGAAGGCTGTATTTTCGACTTGTCCGCGAAAATTACTTGAAGAATACGGCGATGCTTTCTCATCTAAAGTTTCACAAGTTGGTGTGTGTGAAGTGGGTTAAAAAGGATATAATCAATATTTAAAATATTTAATTAATTTATTGTTTCCAACGCATCCTTTATTGTAATAGAAAATCGCTAATTTTTTATAAGTTGAGGTGCGATTACTACTGGGGGTTTTAGAAAATGGTAGGAGTTTTTGAACTTGATGAAAAGGACAAGATGATCTTGGAGATACTTGAGGAGAATCCTGAAATATCACAAAATGAGATTGCAAAAGTGGTTGGTCTTTCTCAACCATCCGTAGGAGCTAGAATTAAAAAGATGAGAGAACTCGGGATTATAAACCACACTTATGGGGTTAATTTGAAGAATGCTGGTCTTTACGTCCTCAAAGTTGACGTAAAATGCAGACAACCAAGAGAGCTCATAAACATATTTGCAGGTTGTCCTTTCTTTCTAAATGGATTTATCATTGCCGGCAATAAAAATCTGACAATGATGTTTATAGGAGAAGATCTTTCAACCCTTGAAGCAATAGTGGATCAGCATATACGACCGGATCCGAATGTTTATGATATTGATGTTGGGATCGTTGTCAGAGCGGAAAAGGATACCGTTGTCCCAATGAAAGTTCATATTGAGCGTTCTGAAAGAGCTCCATGTGACTCTGACTGTGGGGTTTGCGATTACTGGAAAAACGAACTTTGTTTAGGCTGTCCCATTACTGGTTATTATAGGGGTAAAATCTGGAGATAGCCCAATAGCTTTAGAAAAAATTTAATATCCTGATTCTTTCCCTTAAGCATGCTAAGTCCATTGAAATCAGTAATATCCGACATTCTGAATCCTTTAACAGAATTGATCGTTAAAACAGGGGTAAAACCCAATCACCTAACTTTCCTCAGCTTGCTCACAGGCTTCTTTTCTGCTTATCTGGTAGCAATTGGTTATATCTTAGCAGGTGGGATTTTCATCCTCATTAGTGGGTTCTTCGACATGCTGGATGGAGCCCTTGCAAGAAATCAAATCCTTGTTTCCGAATTTGGTGGTTTTCTCGATTCGGTCTTTGATAGATATGTTGATGTCGCAATTTTTGTCGCTTTAGGGATATATGGAGTTAGCTGGTTGTATGTAGCTATTGCGATGAGCGGAGCCTTGCTTGTCAGCTACACGAGAGCCAGAGCTGAAAAGGTCATAGATAAGTGCGACATCGGGATTGCAGAAAGAGGAGAAAGACTTATTTTGATATTTCTGGGAATCATTGCAGGATACATAGAGATTGCTGTGATTATCGTAGCTGTTCTGTCGCATTTTACAGCCTTACAAAGGATCTACTATACTCACAAAATTTTGAATAAATAATTATTTTACAAATTCAATTCTCTATTAAACTCGATTTAACTTAACAATTCGATTATTCTTTTAGAGAGGGCCTCTGACGAGAAGTTCTCAACGATCTCCTCCATAGATAAGTTTTCACCAACTATTTCTCTGTTTATCTTCAAGGCTGGAGCCTTTGCTTCTTTTGAAAAGGTAATTTTTATTGTCAACTCTGAATCCAGATCGTCAATGACTTCTGCCACTGCCTCCATTAAATTCTCAACAAGGGTGTTGCACCTAGCCCCAGGAGGTTTATTGCGAAGCACCTCAATTTCCATGGGGAAATTGATAAGAGCCCATATAATATTTTTTCGGATGTTTTTTAAATGTTCTTTTGGAGAAATGTTGCCAGCTCCATTGATCAATCATGATGTGAGAATGAAGGGATAAACATTTATATTTGACAAAATTAGTTAGCAAGGGGTGGTAGAGATGGACGTTCAGATGAAAAAGTCAATCTTATGGGATGTCTTCGAAGAGCTCAAGAACACATGGAGTGAGGACGAGAGATTGCTCGAGAGGTTAGATAAAACTGAGGAAGAAACGGTAAATGGCTTGCCTGCAGACCGAGCTGAGAAATTACTCGAGATAAAAGATAAATATCAGCTCGATGATATCGATTTTCTGTTCATCGTTGGAGCTGCCGTAGGATACTATCAGGGTCAGAAAAACGTTAAAGAGGTGCTGAAAAGGAAGATAAACACAGTGAACGAGTTTGTTTCATCGTTGCTGGAGAAGAAGATTTAAACACAGGAAAAACTAGATTAAACTGGATATGAGACTTGCTTTTAAATTTGGCTATTTTGGAGAAAAGTTTTATGGCTCACAATACCAACCAAACCTTAGAACGGTAGAAGGGGAGCTTTTCAAGGCCTTCGAGGAACTTGGGATAGAACCTGGGCTTGCAAGGTACAGATGCTCGAGCAGAACAGATGCTGGGGTCCATGCTTTAGGGAATGTTTTCGCTATTGACGTTGAGGAATCAAAAAAGTTCATACCCAGAATCATAAATTCCAAACTTCCCGAAGACATAACGATCTGGGCATGGGCCAAAGTTGATGATAATTTCGACCCAAGGAGAGATGCGATTTCAAGAGTTTATTCATATATTATGGCTAAAAGAGGCATTGATGTTTCTGCGATGAGAAAAGCAGCTTCAATCATCGAAGGTACCCACGATTTTTCCAATTTTACAAAGAAGTTTGGAGAAGCTGCGAGCAACATAAGAACTCTGAAGAGCGTTGAGGTGAGGATAGATGAGAGATTTATTACAATTGAGTTTGAAGGAAACGCATTCACATGGAATATGGTCAGAAACATTGCAACGGCTTTAGAGATGATAGGGAAGGGAATACGGGACATCGACTGGCTTGAGTCAATGCTTGAGCCAGAGAAATACTATGAGAGGATGGAGCCTTCACCACCTTACGGGCTCGTTTTGAAAGATGTTAAGTATCCTTTTGAGTTTGAAATTGACGAATACGCTTGGAACATGTTCAAAAGAAAGTTAGGAGCAAAGATAGACTACCATGGAATCCTCTACAAGGTTTTCTCCATCATAGAAGATGAGATAACCTACATTTGTGGGAGGTGTGAATAAAATAAAGAAAGAAGAGTAAGATTAAGGACTAAATAAAGATAAACAAAGATTAAAAATAAAGATTTAAATACTTGTTATGATTCCCCATTTCCAAAATTTCAAAATTTTCAAACAGCTTTTTAAATCCGGGTTTAGATTAAAAGCTGATGATCTGTGAGAACTGCAAAGGCAAGGGAGTTGTCGAGATAGAGCAGAAATGCATTATTTGCAATGGAACTGGAAAAACAAGAAGCTTTGATCCTAAACTTACAGAAGAACTTTCATCAGATCAGATTCAGCTTTTCTTAAAAGGGATATGTGGTGTTTGTGGAGGCAAAGGTATTCAAAAAAAGCTGGAAGTATGTCCGATATGTAAGGGAAGTGGTGAAGTAAGAAAGTGTAAGATATGTGGAAAACCTTTGAAGGGGAATTTCGATTTGTGTCAAGAATGCTCAAAAAAGCCTCATGCTTACCTGCTTAAAAACAGCTGTGGTCTGGAGGATTTAAAACTGAATAAGGTTTATGTCGGAAATGTTGAAGGGATTACCGACATAGGTGTTTTTGTCAATCTAAACAAAAGACTCAGAGGTCTAATCCATAGGAAAAATCTCGGTAATAACAGATACTCTGAGGGAGAAAACATTACGGTAAAGGTTATTGGCATAAGGATGTCGGGCGAAATAGATCTTGCTCCTTACCCTATGAGCGATTATTTGACGATTGAAGTGTCAAAGCAAGCTCCTCGAATAAAAATTTCCGAGATGGAAGGTTTCGCTGGAAAGCTCGTTGAAGTTCGCGGCCTGATCACCCATGTCAGGGTTACTGGTGGTCCAACGATTTTTACAGTTGTTGATGGTAGTGGTGTAGGAAAGGCTGTAGCATTTGAAGGGGGAGAGAGAGCTTTTCCGGAGATCGATATCGACGATATTGTGACGATTTCAGGAATAGTGAAGAAGAGGCCGAAAGCTGAGATTGAGATCCTGGATATGGAAAGATTATTGGGTGAAGAAGCAAGCAAGATAAGGAAAATAATAGAAAACGAGATAGACAGGAGAAGCGAGCCAGAGTTTAAGGGATTTCTGGTTAGTACTCAAGTTCTCGAAAATCTTAAGTCTGAGATGATGAAAGTTGCAAAGGAGCTGAAAAAAGCAATCTTCCAATCGAGACCAATAATAATAAGGCACCACTGGGATGCTGATGGGATATGCGGTGGTGTTGCTCTGGAATTGGCTCTCTCAGACCTTGTGGAAAAAGTGAGTTCAGATCCAGAAAGCAAGTACATTCTCGTGAGAAGGAAAGTTTCCAGAGCACCATTTTACGAGCTTGAGGATGTTGTGAAGGATCTGGATGACTCTCTGGAAGATATGATAAGACACGGAGACAAGATTCCCTTGGTTGTCCTGGTTGACAATGGTTCTGGCTATGAGGATGTTCCTGCAATTAGACAGTTCATAACCTTCGGAGCGGATGTTATTACGATAGACCACCATTTCCCTGATGATGAGGTTGACAAGTATCTCATCTACCATGTGAACCCGTACAAAGCAGGAGGAGACAGCAATCACACCTCAGGAATCCTTTGCGTGGAGATAGCTAGGATGATTAACCCGGACGTTGATTTGAGAAATCTACCTGCCATATCCATAGTCGGAGATCGAGCCGAGGGAGAGGTGGAAAGATACTTGGAGATCTCGGATTACCCACTTGAAGAGTTAAAGAATATAGCTCTAGCTATTGAATACGAAGCCTTCTACCTAAGATTCAGGAGTGGGAGTCAGATAATAAAGGAAATGCTTGGTTTTGGGAGAAAAGATAGACAGGCAAAGCTCGTTTCGATGCTGTCAAGCTATGCCAAGAACTCAATAGAGGAGCAACTTAAAACCATCCAAGAAGGGTACAAGATCCAAAAACTTCCTAACGGGATTTATCTGATAGCTTTGGACATAGAAAACTACACGAGAAGATTCACTTTTCCACCTCCGGGTAAGCTTACCGGTGAGTTTCACGACAGAATGAAAAAAAAGTATGAACGGCTTGTAACAATTGGCTACGGACCTGATTTTGCAGTTATAAGGAGTGAAGGCGTCTCTCTCGATATTCCGAGACTTGTAAGAGAACTTCAGGAGGAGATTGAGAACGCAGGAGTTGAAGGAGGTGGACATTTAGTCGTTGGTTCGATAAAGTTCATCCCGGCAAAGAGGAGAGAGGTTTTGGCAAAGCTTGCAGCGAAGATTGGTATGATCTGACAAGACGACCAATCCTTAGAGAATATTTAAACTTTCACAATTTTCCATACTGTGTAATAAAAAACGAACCACCTAAAAGCCTTGTTCATGAAAAAATTTATATTACTCTCTGATTCAAAAACCCTGGCTACTAACATATTACAGATAGTAATTGGCGGAGGAGGAAGGATGAGAGTCGTAATGAAGTTCGGCGGAGCAAGTGTGAAGGATGGGGAGAGCATACTTCACGTTGCAAACCTTGTGAAGAAGTTTGAAGAGTACGAAAAGGCAGTTGTAGTTTCTGCAATGGCTGGAGTGACAGATGCATTGATAGAGGCTGCAGAAAAATGCTATAAAGAACCTTCCTCCAGTTACGTTAAACTATTCATTGCAGAACTCACGAAAAAGCATTATGAGGCTATTAGCACAGCTGTAAAAAATCCTGACCTTCAAAATAAGGTTTTTGAGAAGGTAGATAAGCTTCTGGATGAGCTTGAAAAGGTACTGCTTGGGATAGGATATCTGGGTGAGCTCACAAAGAGGAGCAGAGACTTCATTCTTTCATTTGGTGAAAGACTGGTTGCACCGATTCTGTCTGCATCTCTCCTTTCGATAGGAGTTGACTCCCTCGCGATGACTGGAGGTGAGGCGGGCATTCTAACAGACAGGAACTTTGGAAGAGCTAAGCCCGTGCCCGAAGTCTATAGCATCATAAAAAGCAGACTCGACCCACTGATAAAGATCAAGAAGTCCACCCCAGTTATTACAGGCTTTATAGGAAGGGCAGAAGATGGAAGTATCACGACTTTGGGAAGGGGTGGTAGCGATCTTACGGCAACACTCGTTGCTGCAGCCTTGGATGCAGATGAAGTGTGGTTATGGAAAGAGGTTGATGGCGTACTTACAACAGATCCAAAAATCGTTCCTGAAGCGAGACTGATCCCAGAGATATCCTATCAGGAGGCGATGGAACTCTCACACTTTGGAGCTAAAATTCTCCACCCCAGAGCTCTTGAACCTGTGATGAGACGTGAGATCCCTGTAAGAATAAAAAACACCTTTAATCCCGAAGCGGATGGAACCGTTATTAAAAAAGAGAGTGATTCCACCAAAGACATAGTCAAAGCTCTGAGTCTAATCGAGAAGGTGGCCATTGTTAATATTGGCGGAGCTGGATTTGATTTTGCTGAAATAATGTCGGATGTTTTCAGGAGACTTTCTCGAGAAAGGGTTAACGTTATTATGGTATCTCAGAGCTCTTCTGAACTCAATCTTTCGATTGTGGTCGATGAATCTGATGTAGATCGAGCTTATTCAGCCTTAAAACCACTGGAAAACGGTGTAATCAGCGTGAAAAAAGTTAGTGATGTTGCCGTTGTTAGCGCAGTTGGAGCCGGAATGGCCGGCACACCGGGAGTTGCTGGAAGAATTTTCTCTGCTCTTGGAAAAAACAGAATAAACATCATAATGATAAGCCAGAGCTGCTCTGAATACAACGTTTCCTTTGCGGTTTCAAAGAAAGAGGGAAAAGAAGCCGTTAAAGTTTTACACAAAGAGTTTGAGCTTGAGAAGACCAAATAGAAAGACCAAATAGCTGGTTTAGCGCATTATAAATCAAACAGATGAATTAAAAAAGTAAGTTACGCGTTCCCAACCTTCCGTTGGGATACGGAAATTATGGACTTATAATTATGGACTTCAAGCCGATCTGGTTCGACTCTTTAGGAGCAAAATCTTCCTGCACCCTCGTAAAAACAGATAAAAACATCCTGATAGACCCAGGAGCAGCTGTAATGCATCCCGGCTTTCCTGCTTCAGCTGAACAAAAGTTTTCATGGTATAAGGAGGCGATTGAAAAGATAAACTCTATTACCTTCGCCGATATTGTTGTGATCTCCCACTACCACTATGACCACTTTACCAAAATGAAAGAGATCTTTTCAAATTCAATTCTCTTTGCAAAAAACCCAAATGAATTTATAAACGACTCTCAGAGAAAAAGGGCTGAGATCTTTTTTAAGGAACTTTTTGGATTTTTCGGTAAAGATTTGAATGATTTTCTTGAAAAACCGGTTGAAAAGGAATTCAAGGATCCAATGGTAGAGTTAGAAATTTCAGCGAGAAAGGATTTCAGAGACTACCAGCAAAGAAGAGACGAACTCATAGAAAAGGGGCAGAGATGGTTTCACAATCGAGTTAAAAAATGGAATATGTACAAAAGAATCCCAGAAATGAAATTTAAGAATGGAGAAATCAGATTTGCAGAGGGAAAAAGACTCAAGTTCGGGAAGACAAGATTAAAGTTCACTCAGCCATTATTCCACGGAATCGAATACTCAAGGGTGGGCTGGGTTTTTTCAACTGTTATCGAATTCCAAGGAGAGAAGCTGATTCATAGCTCGGATCTGAATGGGCCGATAATAGAAGATTACGCCCAGTGGATAATCGAGGAGAATCCGAATGTCCTCATACTCGATGGCCCCATGATATACATGCTGGGCTACACACTCAACCTAATCAATTTTCGAAGAACCATTGAGAATGCTCTAAGGATTTTGAGGGAAACTGATACAGAATTGATTATCTGTGACCACCATCTACCAAGGGAGCCAAAATTCAAGGAGAAGACTAAAGAAGTTTGGGAGGAGGCAAAGGCAAGAGGTAAAAGGCTGGTAACTGCAGCGGAATATTTTGGCAAGAAACCAGTCGTACTTCAAGCTTTAAGGTAGAGGTTAAAGGTTAAAGGTTAGAGGTTAACTGTTGGAGGTTAACTTTAAGAGGGTGGAATAGATGTATAGATATGCCCGGACTTCTCGTCACTACTGCAAGGGGTGAAGAATTTCCAGGAAAGTTTGAAGCCGAGGAAATTCTTGCATCGATTGGTGTTGAAGCCAGAGTAGAAGAGACTGGAATTAAAGGGCTGCTTGCTGTAGAAATTGAAGATCCCATTGAGGTTGTAAAACAGATTTCTCAGCTTATCCAAGAGAGAACAAAGCTTTTTCTCCACACGAAAAGGTACATCCCTCTAGAGAAAATAGTAAAAACTGATATTGAGGAAATTAAAAACGCTGTTGAGTCCCTGCTCCCAAAGATTGGAGAAAAAGAAACCTTTAGGATAACCATCGAGAAAAGGCATACCACACTTCATTCCAAAGATGTGATCGAGTCCGTTGCAAAAATTATCGATCGAAAGGTCGATCTGAAGAACCCAGATTGGGTTGTTTTGATAGAGATTTTTGGAGGAAAAACGGGAGTTTCTGTTATAAGGCCAGATGAGATAGTGTCTGCTGTAAAAAGTTAGTTGAAGATTAGTTGAAGTTAATTGAAGCATTTACTTGTTTAAGCACTTAACTACGATTTTTACAACCCGAAGATACATGAGTTTTGGTTCAGATGCTTCAACTATCACTCTTACTCTTTACTCTCCCAACTTACTTCACCACTCTTTCGCATAACAAATTTAATCAAATCAGGCTAAAAAGCTAATATGAAAATTCTTGTAATCGGAGATACCCACATACCAAGAAGGGCTTCAAGGATTCCAAGAGAGATCTCGAGTTTGATTGAGAATGAAAAGTTTGACAAGATCATTTGTACGGGTGATCTAACTGATAAGAAGGTTTTAGATTATTTAAAAAGCTTATCTGAGGTAACCATTGTTAAAGGAAACATGGACCATCTCCCGCTCCCAGAATATCAGGTGTTCAATGCTGAAAAAATAAAGATAGGGTTAATTCATGGCGATCAGGTTTATCCAAGAGGGGATAGAATGCAGCTTAAAGCCATAGCGAAAAAGCTTGGAGTCGATCTTCTAATTTCAGGCCATACCCATTCTCCCGACATCCATCTTGATGAGGTTTTGTTGATAAATCCGGGTTCAGCTACCGGAGTCTGGGGAGGAGGAGGTGGATCTCTCAAACCTTCATTTATGATTCTGGAAATTGATGATAGAAACGTGGTGGTTAATTTGTATGAGCTCGATAAAGAGCTTTTTTCCATGACAGAGAAATTTCAACTTGGCTTGTTTTAGGTTTTTCAACTTTACTATCATTTTTTAATCATAGCCGATCATACTTTTCAACCAACTTTCAACCAACTTTCAACCGAATACTTTCAACCGAATACTTTCAACCGAATACTTTCAACCCAAACAAAATTTCTTTTTAACTTAGAGCCAACAATCATAAAATGAAAAATTTTCCTTATCCTTTCAGAGAAGGGCAGGAAGAGGCATTGAGTTTCATCGCCAAAAACCAAGAGAATCTCTGCATAGACGCCCCTACAGGCTTTGGGAAAACTCCTGTTATTCTGGTATCTCTCATAAACAAATCTCATCCGGTAATTTGGGCTGTAAGAACCGGAAATGAGGCAGATAGACCGATTGAAGAATTAAAGGTAATAAACAAAGTTTCAAAAAAGAAATTCTTTGGTTTTTCATTTAGAGGAAAGAGGGACATGTGTTTGGCTGCTAGGGAGAAAGGCTTGTCAGAGACCGATGCGATTGCTTACTTCTGCAGGACTTATAGAGCTAGATGCCCTTACTATGAGAACCTCAGCGATTATGTAATTAGACCCACTAGACCACTTATCTATTCGGAAATAATTCAACTCTGTAGAGAGGTCGGAGTATGCCCTTACTACCTTCAAAGAGAACTTCTATACCATGCCGATCTGGTTTCCCTTAGCTATAATTACATAATCCATCCTGGAATGAGCTGGGTTATAAGAAGCGTAATTCCCTTCAAAGCGTGCTATCTCGTTGTAGATGAAGCACATAATCTAAGACTGGTTGGAAACATCAACTCAGATCAGATAACCCTTAACACATTCAAGAATTCAATAAAAGAACTTGATGAGTTAGGAGAACTTGAGCTAAAAAATATTGTATTGGAGATAATGGGGATTGTTGAAGAAATTTACAGAAATATGCTCAAGAAAAATGAAGAAGAGAGAATTGTGGATATGGAAAATTTTGTAATTTACGCCGAGTATCTTCCTGATCTCAAAAAGGTTGGAGAAACTGTTAGGAGAAGAAGGCTTGACGAAGGTAAAGCTCCACGATCCTCCTCTTATCATCTTGCATCTTTTTTCCTAGATTCCTTTGAGTTTATCGGTAAGGATGGGATCACTTTCATAGCAACCGCTGAATCCAATAACTTGATAATCGAAAGATGGGACATGAGAGGTGCAGAGATTCTCAGAGACGCCTGGAAACAATTTCGTAAATGTGTTTTCTGCTCTGGAACTCTCAAACCAATGGATGCCTTTGCTGAAACTATAGGTCTCGAAGACTGGAGAGGAAAGAGCTTTTCAACTGAATTGGGTAAGTCCAGAACCCTCATAATCAAAGGTTTAAGCACGAGGGGGGAGGAACTAAGCAAGCAGGAAGTAGAGAAGTATACAGATATAATCGAGACCTTTATCGAGATCAACGCTAATCTCGCGATTTTTTCTGCTAGCTACAGAATCCAGAATGATTTGCTACCCTCCCTGAAAAAAATCGCAAAGAAGATAGGGAAGAGACTTTACATCGAAAGGCAAGGTATGCAGGGAGATGAGGGTAGGAGAATACTCGACGGCTTTAAGGAGAATGGAGGGATCCTTGTTGCACCAATGACTGGTAGATTCGCTGAAGGTGCAGATTTTCCAGGCAAGGAGCTTGAAGGGGTCTTTTTGGTAGGAATACCCTTTGACAGGCTAACTCTGAGGACTAAGCTCTACATCGAATACTACAAAAGGCTTTACGGAGAGGAAAAAGGCTGGTATTATTCCTACGTTATTCCGGCTTTGCAAAGAGCCAGCCAAGCTCTTGGAAGGGCTCTAAGATCAAAAGATGACAAAGCACTATTTGTTTTGGGAGATGAGAGATACAAGGAAAGGATCTATTCAAGGTTGCTCCCTAATTTTGTAAGGCCGGAGATTGTTGAGCATTCTGAGGCGAAGTGGAGGATAATTGAGTCTTGGAAAGAGCTTGAGAAAGAGTTCAAATAAGACTGACAAAACCCACTTTTTTCGATGAAATAAATTAAATAAAAAATAAAAATAAATAATAAACTCTAAGCCAGATAGGGTAGATCCTTAACCCATGGAAGCTCCTCTTGCAAGCGCTTTATCGATGCCTCTACCAGATCCTTTGGATACTCCCATGGCTGAAGCTTGTTTTCAAAGTATTCATCGTATGCAGCCAGATCGAAGTGTCCGTGACCACAGAGGTTGAAGAGTATCACCTTCTCCTCCCCGGTTTCCTTACACCTTAGAGCTTCATCGATAACAAACCTTATCGTGTGAGAGGGTTCTGGAGCTGGGATGTGCCCTTCTGCCATAGCAAACATCGTAGCTGCATCGAAAATAGATACCTGATCGTATGCTTTTGGTTCAACGATCCCTTCCTTCACGAGAAGGCAAACTATTGGTGCGTCGCCATGGTATCTCAGGCCGCCAGCATGGATGGGAGGCGGGACGAAGTCAGAACCGAGGGAATACATCGGCAAGAGGGGGGTCATCTTCGCAGTATCACCAAAATCATACGTGTAAATTCCCTTGGTTAAGGTTGGACAGGAGGTTGGTTCGGTTGCAACGAATTTCACATCTTTCGGTGCCTTTCCGGTAACCTTATCGTAGTAAAAGGGAAACATGAGTCCACCAAAACTGCTACCGCCCCCAACACAGCCCGCAACAACATCTGGATACTCATCGATCATTTCAAACTGTTTCTTCGCCTCTAACCCCTGCACAGTCTGATGCATGAGAACGTGATTTAGAACGCTTCCAAGCGTGTACCTTACATTGTCGTGGGTAACTGCATCTTCTACTGCCTCGCTTATTGCGATTCCCAAACTGCCAGGATGGTCTGGGTCTTTTTCAAGCAAGGTTTTGCCGAAGTTTGTTCTGTCGCTCGGGCTTGGGGTTACATCTGCCCCCCAGGCATGCATCATGCTCTTTCTGTACGGCTTCTGCTCATAGCTTATTCTCACCATATAAACGGTCGTTTCGATGTCGAACATCTTTCCTGCAAAAGCTAAAGCACTTCCCCACTGTCCGGCCCCGGTTTCGGTTGTTAATCTCTCAATACCCTGCTTCACGTTGTAATAGGCCTGAGCCACAGCGGTATTGGGTTTATGGGAGCCGGGAGGACTGACGCCCTCATACTTGTAGTATATTTTCGCCGGGGTCTTCAGGAGCTTTTCGAGCCTTTTCGCCCTTATCAAGGGCGTGGGTCTCCAAAGCCTGTATACCTCCCTAACCTCTTCCGGTATGGGTATCCACCTGTCCTGACTGACCTCCTGCTTAATCAGCTCCTTTGCAAAAACCCTTTCCAAAGCATCTGGTTTTATGGGTTCTCTAGTGCTAGGATCTACGGGTGGAGGAAGTGGTTTGGGAAGGTCGGGCAGTATGTTGTACCACTTCTTCGGAGTCTCCTCCTCATCCAAAAATATCTTCGTCGACATCAAAACTCCCATACCATGAAACTTTAAATATTTATTGGTCATCGGTAATGTTTAATTATAACAATATAAGTGATAGACATGAGCGATGAAAGCGTAAGGGAAGCACTAAAAGCTCTCCAAGCCTTAGGAATAACCCACGGATACAAGGAATACGAGCACTTGAGAGGGAAGATGAGAATCGGACTGATCGTTAATCCAGTTGCAGGGATGGGTGGAAGGGTTGGCCTGAAGGGAACGGATGGCGACGCTTTAAAAAAAGCAATCGAGCTTGGAGCGGAGCCTGTTTCCCCATCAAGAGCTGTTGAAATGCTAACCCATCTTTCCCCCATGAAAAAATCCTTCCGGCTCATAACCTATGGAGGAGATATGGGAGAGAACGAAGCTAGAGAAGCTGGATTTGAACCGGAGGTTATAGATTCTATAAATCCCGAAACAACCTCCGAAGATACTGTTAGGGCCGCTTCCATGATGTCCGAGATCGTAGATCTACTTGTTTTCGTGGGGGGTGATGGAACTGCAAGAGATGTTCTAAGGGGTTTGAAAAAACCCGTGCCTGTGATCGGAATTCCCTCCGGGGTTAAGATGTATTCTGGTGTTTTTGCGGTAAATCCCAAAGCGGGAGCAGATCTCATTCAGAAATTTATCAGGACAAGTTTGCCCGTTACCATGGCAGAAGTCATGGACATTGACGAAAACGAGTTCAGGAAGGGAAAACTTTCAGCCCGGATTTTCGGTTACTTCCCAACTCCCTATGACAGCGAGCTCACCCAGTCCAGAAAAATTCCGAGCAGTTATGATGAGTTCAGAGAGCAGCTTGGAATAGCAAGATACTTCGTCAAAAAGATGAATGGAGACATTTTTTACATTCTTGGCCCGGGAACGACCACTTTCACAATAGGAAAGATGCTGGGAGTGGACAAAACTTTGCTCGGTGTTGATGTTGTGCATAGGAAGAATCTTGTAGCAAAGGATGTTAACGAGGGGCAGTTACTATCCCTTATAAACGGGAAAAAGGCAGCTATAGTTGTAACGCCAATAGGTGGGCAGGGTTTCATCTTCGGAAGGGGGAACCAGCAGATAAGCCCCGATGTTATCAGGAAAGTAGGGAAGGAGAACATAATCGTTGTTTCGACGAAGGGAAAGTTGAGGAGAGTCAAGAATTTAAGAGTCGATACAGGCGATCCAGAGCTGGATGAGGAACTTACCGGAAAAATAAAGGTAATTACGGGTTACATGGAAGAGACGGAGATGATGATAAACTAACCCAAATTTAATTCTATTAGCATCCATTTTTCCCTATGTGAAGAGTGAGATCTAACTTTTGAGGACGTGAAAAGGGAAATGGAGGGAGAACGGAAACGGAAGTTGCGATAAAAAATGGGAATCTATAGTTGAGGCATTACGAGTTATCGGGGAGGTCAGCATTCAAATCACCTCATTCTGTTAATTACCAGAAGATCAATTGTAAGGATTGCCGATAACGAAATATGATTATCCTGCGGACATCCGTATGCTAACTTTACGATTCTCTACCAAGATTTCTATCAGGATTTAGAAAGTAAGGGCTATGGCTGGATCCCTGTATGCGATTTTGATTGCCATATACAGAAAGGATAAGGAGAGCAAGCAAGTACGGTAAGCAAGTACGTGTGATAATTTAATTTCAAACTTTAGAACTCCTTTCCCATTTTTTCAATTCTCGATCTAATCTGCGAGCTCCTCCTTCGTAAGCTCAACTTTACTCCCAACATCCCTTAATTCGGTGTTTAGCTGTTTTACTTTGAGGTAGAGAAAAATGTTCATGAACAAGCTTATGAGGAGTAGTGTCAGGATAAAGGTTTCAAAGAAACCCGTCAAATCACCTCCTGAATATCTTGAGCAACTTCTTTATTGGACTTTCTTTTACCTCAGTGTACTCCTCAATGTACCTGACTCCACCGATCTTTGCGGCAAGCTTTATCGCCCTTGCAGCTGGAGAATTGGGAGATATTGATACAACCGATTATTTAAAGGCTGGAAATTCTTTCACCTCTGGATCTTCCGGAATTTTTAGCTTTTAGATAAATCTGTTTGCCCCCTCCAAAAGGTATGTCCCGTTATTATAAAGACTGGCTGAGATCTCATCACATGGTTTGACGGAAGAGGGTTGGAGTGTTAATGTAGTGTTAATTAGTGTTAATGTAGTGTAAGGCAAAAAATCAGTAAATTCTATATGTAGCTCTTTATGAAATCATCACATCTTTTTTAAATATTCCTGGTTTTAGGATAGCTAAGAACCCTCTTTGTTTTCACTCGAAAATATTAACTTTGCCATCGGACCCTCGGACACCGCAATATTTTTAAAAAGCGAAGAAATGCGATAATCCATGGGAAAAACAGGAACGACAACATGGATCAGAATAAAGGGCAGAAAAGGCCAAGTAAGACTTGTACCAGGAAAATGGCAGCACTACAAGCCAACTGGACCGAATCAAAAGTATGATTCGAGGGGCAAGAGAAGGAGAAGGTTTAAGAGATCTCAGAAATCTATTCTAGGAGTAAGAGGATAAAAATTTTATAATCAAAACAAAATTTCCCAATTCTTCTTGCCGTTATTACCAATTTTCCCGCTCCCAAACAATTAAAGTTATAAATACAACCTGATTCATAACTATAGTCGTTCCTTTGGGGGCCTTAAATTAAACTTCAAATCAAACTCCAGATCAATGGTGATAAATGTGGAGATCTCATGCATGGTTATTTCCCACAAAAAAGCATCAATCAATGTCTTAGAGAAAGTTTGGCAGAAAGATCTGAGGGGAGCTATAGACAAATTGCTTTCTTTTGAAGAAATATCTGAATGTGCCGTCCTGCTTACTTGTAATAGAGTCGAATTTTATATTGTTGGGAAAAACACCATAGAAAATTTAGAGAGATTCTCGTATCAGTTTGGGATTGAAAAAGACTACATTGAATATTTTAAGGATGAAGATTGCCTAAAACACATCTTGAGGGTCGCTTCAGGACTTGAATCAATGATGATTGGAGAGGATCAGATCCTCGGACAAGTTAGAGACTACTACCACCTCAGTGAAGATCTAGGGGGTGTGGGAGAAATTCTAAGCATGGTTTTCAAGAAGGCGATTAATACGGGAAGAAAGGTCAGAAACCTTACTCAGATCAATCAAGGATCGATAAGTATAGGCTCTGCAGCAGTTGAACTCGCAGAAGAAGTCCTCAATGGCCTTGATGGAAAGAACGTTTTACTCATAGGGGCAGGAGAGATGGGAAGTTTGGTTGCAAACGCCATTGCGAACAGAAAGGCTTGTACAGTATTAATAGCAAATAGGACTTTTAAAAAAGCCGAAGAGCTTGCAAAGAAGATTGGAGGAATTGCTGTTAAATTTGATAAGCTCGAAGAATGTTTGCTCAACTCAGATATTGTAATCTCTGCAACCTCAGCCCCCCATTATATTATCAAAAAAGATCTGTTAGAGAGAGTTATGTGGAAAAGAAAGGATAAAAAAGATAGGAAGGATAGCATTTTGATCATAGATATAGCCTTGCCCAGGGATATAGAGGAGAGTGCAGGAGAAATCCCGGGAGTAATTCTGTATACAATTGATGATCTTAGGTCGATAAGCGAAAGAAACCTTAAAAAAAGGCTGGAGAAAATACCTCAGGCTGAGAGAATAATTGAAGAGGAGTTCTTAAATCTGAAGAACATGTTAAAAGAATTAAGGGCAAATTCTGCGATCAGCCTAATGTATTCCTCAGCTGAGAAAATAAAAAGGGAAGAAATATTGGAACTCTACAACAAGATCTCCGCTAAATACGAGGTTAACGAAAGCATTTTACCGATTCTTGAAGAGTTTGCAAACTCATTTATCAAGAAATTTCTCCGAATTCCTACGATAAGACTTAGAGACGCTGCAAAAAACGGAAGGCCCGAGATAATCGAGCATGTAGAATACCTTTTTGGGGGTGTGGAATTTGTTTCCACTAACAAGGATGAGAAGGCTGAGAAAAGATCTGTTGAGGGACATTTTCAGAGAAGTTGAAGTCGGAAAAAAAGATTTAATCGTTCCTGTTTTTGTGGATGAGAATTTAAAAAAGCCGATTGAAATAAATTCAATGCCCTCCTACTTCAGAATACCCCTCTCCGATGTTACTAAGGAAATAAAGAACTGTCTTGAGATGGAGCTTAATTCCTTTATCCTCTTTGGAATTCCTTCGTACAAAGATGAAAAAGGTACTTCGGCCTTTGACAGAAATGGGGTGATTCAAAAAGCGGTCAGGGCGATAAAAAAAGAGTATCCTGAGGCTGTTGTGATAACGGATGTATGCCTTTGTGAATACACGAGCCATGGCCATTGTGGAGTCGTGAAGGATGGCAAAATTCTGAACGATCCTACATTAGAGCTTATCGCAGAAACGGCATTGAGTCATGCAGAAGCTGGAGCGGATATCGTTGCCCCTTCCGGAATGATGGACGGGATGGTTAAGGTGATAAGGGATAAGCTCGATGATCATGGCTTTGAAGATATCCCGATAATGAGCTATTCCGCAAAGTATGCCTCGAATTTCTACTCCCCCTTCAGGGAAGCTGCAGAATCGGGATACTCCTTTGGAGATAGAAAAAGCTATCAGATGGATGTCCACAACAGCGATGAGGCTTTGAGGGAGATCGAGCTGGACATTAAAGAGGGGGCAGATATTGTAATGGTAAAACCAGCTTTGGCTTACCTTGACATCATAAGGAGGGTTAAGGAGAAATTCAACATCCCCTTGGCTGCCTACAACGTAAGCGGAGAATACAGCATGGTGAAGGCAGCTGAAAAGAACGGCTGGCTGGATGGTAAAGCTATTGCTTATGAAATTCTTACTTCTATAAAAAGGGCAGGAGCAGATTTAATAATCACATATCATGCTAAGGAGCTTTCCGACATTTTGAGGTGATTTTATGGGTTTTAAGTCAGATTTCACGGAAAAACTCGTTAAATCAAAAAATTTATACGACAAGGCTTTAGATGCCCTTCCAGGAGGTGTTAGCAGCCCCGTCAGGGCAGTAAAACCTTTTCCCTTCTATATGAAGTTTGCGAAAGGATCTAAGATCTATGATGTTGACGGAAATGAATACATCGACTGCTGTATGGCATACGGGCCGCTTATCTTAGGTCATTCGCATCCTATGATTAAAGAAGCAATAAAGGAACAGCTGGAGAAAGGGTGGCTTTACGGCATTCCGATAGAGTTGGAAGTTGAGTATGCTAATCTGATAAGAAAACTTTATCCCTCAATAGAGATGTTAAGATTCGTTAACTCAGGTAGCGAAGCTACGATGGCCGCCATAAGGCTGGCAAGAGGATTCACAGGGAGAAAAAAGATAGTAAAGGTTGAGGGGAGCTTTCATGGTGCCCATGATGCGGTTTTGATCAAGGCAGGAAGCGGAGCAACAACCCATGGAATTCCGAATTCTGCTGGAGTGCCGGAAGAATTCGTTGCTAACACCCTTCAAGTCCCTTATAATGATGCTCAGGCTTTGGCAGAACTCCTCGAAAAAAACCCTGATGTTGCATGCTTCATTCTCGAGCCTGTAATGGGGAATTCAGGCCTTATTTTGCCTGAGAAATCTTATTTGAAGGAAATAAGGAAAATTACTTCGGAAAATGATGTTCTCCTTATCTTCGACGAAATCATCACTGGCTTTAGACTTGCCCCAGGAGGGGCTCAAGAGTACTTTGGGGTTGAAGCTGATCTAACGACCCTTGGCAAGATAGCCGGAGGTGGACTTCCATGTGGGATATTCGGTGGAAGAAAAGAGATAATGGAGAGGATCGCTCCATCGGGAGATGTTTATCAGGCTGGAACCTTTAGCGGAAATCCACTGACTCTTTCTGCCGGGTATGCAGCTGTAAGCTTTATTGTTAAAGAGAAGATCCACGACTATCTCGAAAGAATTACAAACTATGTTAAGGAGAACGTTAACGATTTCGTTTCATCAAAGGCGATGAACGTTTCTGTCGATTCGATAGCTTCGATGTTCTGCATCTATTTTGGCAATAAACCTTCAAATTACAGTGAAGCATTAAAACTGAATTCCACTTTATTCATCGAATTCTTCTGGAAACTTCTTGAAAAAGGTGTTTTCTTCCCTCCTTCCCAATACGAGACCTGTTTTATATCCTACAGTCATAGCGAAGAAGATTCGGAAAGAATCATGGAGGCTGTCACGGAATGCCTGAAAGAGTTGTTGTAGGAACAAGAGGGAGCAAGTTAGCTCTTGCTCAAGCTGAAAAGGTAATTTACCAGCTTAAAAAAGCTGGAAAAGAGGTTAGGATCCAGATAATAAAAACATCAGGCGACATAATGAAGGATAAGCCCCTTTACACGTTCAAACGCTCTGGAGCATTTGTTAGGGCAATCGATCAGGCTCTGGCTGATGAGGAGATTGATGTGGCTGTTCACAGCATGAAGGATGTTCCGATTGAGAGAGTTGAAGGAACGGTAATCGCTGCGGTCTTGGAAAGAGAAAGTCCCTTCGATGCGTTCATATCGAGAGATGGAAAATGGATAGTAGAAATAGACAGTGGAGCAGTAATAGGCACTTCAAGCCTGAGAAGAATTGCTCAAATTAAAAGATTAAGAGATGACGTTTCAATCAAGGACATAAGAGGAAACCTCGATACAAGGCTCAGGAAGCTCGAGAGCGGAGATTACGATGGAATAATTGTTGGGGAGGCTGGTTTGATGAGGCTTGGGCTAAATGAGAGGATATCTTACGAAAGGCTTAATCCAGAGTTTTTTGTCCCGTCCGCAAACCAAGGTATAATTGCTGTGGCAACAAGAGAGGGAGAAGAAGAACTTGTTTCCTTTATGAACCACAAAAAAACTATGCTTGAGGCTATGGTTGAGAGAGAGATTCTGAGAGAACTCGGAGTTGGATGTAGTGTTCCAGCAGGAATCTATTCCAAGCTTTATTCCAAGCTTGATGAAAATGTTTTCGAGTTAAAATGTGAGCTTATAAGCCTTGATGGGAAAAAAGAGGTGAAATTCGATAGAAAGTTTGAGGTTGAACTTGAAGACAATCCTGAAAGTTACGGAGTCTGCAACGAGAAAGATCTCAAAGTGGTTGGTAAAAAAATAAAAAGCATCTCAGAGAACATCAAAAACGAAGTAAGCGATTTTCTGGATGAAATCAAGAGTTTTGATTTTAAGGGCTGAAACGATGGTAACAGTTTCAAGTGAGAGTGAGAAATCCACTGAGAAATCCACTGAGAAATCCACTGAGAAATCCAATGAAGGAATGGTTTTTCTTATAGGAGCTGGCCCAGGAGATGCTGAACTGCTAACGTTAAAAGCAATAAAATACATCCGAGATTCGGATGTGGCTTTGATAGACGATCTTGTCGGTGAAGGTGTAAAGGATCTAATCAGAAAGGAATGTAAAGAGGTTATAGAGGTCGGAAAAAGGAGAGGAAAGCACAAGAAAACGCAGGAAGAAATCAACCAGCTTTTGGTTAAACTGGCAAGAGAGGGTAAAAAGGTTGCGAGGGTGAAAGGGGGAGATCCATTCGTTTTTGGGAGAGGTGGTGAAGAAGCTGAATTTTTGGCGAAGAATGGAGTGAGGTTCGTTATCGTTCCAGGTATCTCTTCAGCGATTGCAGCTCCGGCCTTTGCAAGTATACCTCTCAATCATCGAAAATTTTCTCCAGCAATCCTAATACTTACCGGAAAGGAAAAAGAAAGCGAAAAGGAAAGGATAAACTGGGCCGAGATAGCAAAGCTGGATGCAACGATAGTAATTCTGATGGGCATCTCAAATCTTAAAAGAAACATAAAGAAACTTTTAGAGGGTGGAAAGCATCCTGAAACCCCTGTTGCGATCATCGAGAGAGCCACGACCCCAAAGCAGAGAGTCGTTGAGGGAACTCTTTCAAGTATAGTCGAAATCTCCAAAAGAGAGAAAGTTAAGGCACCTGCAGTGATAGTTATTGGAGATGTTGTGTCTTTAAGGGAGATTTTAAAGGATTTTACGGTTTTAGATTTCTGATCCACTTATCTCGTATATCGGCAAAACTTTGATTTTCACATATCCACTGATTTTCACTAATTTTCATAGAATGATTTCCCGAAAAGGATAATTTTATTGCTTCGCTGAATAATTCATGGAATTTAAAAATTAAGACACTCTAAACTTTAAAAATTAAGATGCTCCTAAACTGAAAACTCAACAGGTAAGCAACCTCGGACTCACCTTTTTTCCAGCATATATCTCTAAGGCTTCTTTCACCATTTCCTTGAATTTAAAGCTAGGTTTTCCGAAAACAAGATTTTTACAATAGGTGTCAACGTAAATGTAGTACTCTTCATCATCATAGTAGAAAAGAGCTAAATCATCACCTTTACTTCTTATTATGAAGGGAAAGAGCTTACAAACGAAGGGTTTGTTATCCTGAATTCCACACAACCTTCCAACCTGGAAAGGGCACCTGCCATTTATCTTTCTGAGATAGTACTTCCTTTTTTCCTCAACAAGCCCAAGCTTTTTGAATCTGAGATATTCCCAGAATGTAAGAGGAACCTTAAAATCCTTGCAGCATTCTCCGCATGCGGTGCACTGCCAGGAGTGTATCCTCCGCCAGGGCACCTTCATTGAAGAAAAATAAATCCTTAGAAAATTAATTTTTTACTTTTTTACCATTTTATCATTCTACCAAGTTTCTATTTTATCATCTGATTAAATTAGCATTCAAGGAAATGAGAGATAGAGCAAAAAATTTAAAAGATGAGAGTCAGATTGTTCTGGAACTAAATTAAATTAAAAAAGCTTGAAATGTTAACTATGAAACACTGAGGTGTTTGGATGGATCAAACAAAGATCGTTGAACTTTTGCTGACAGCAGAAATCTACAACAGATTTGAAGATTTGAATGAAGACGATATTCCCAAAGAAATAAGAAAACTATTCTATGGGAAGAATGGGATTAACCGTCCTTTAGTGGTAAAACTGGATGTAGCAAAGAGATACGCGGGCAGAAATGTTGATGATGTGAGATCTTTGCCATTTATAGACTTCAACGACTTCAACAAGCAGTTCAAGATCACCTCATTCGATCTTACCGTAAAATGGTTCTTGAAAAGGGGAATTGAAGCTATCAAAAGAAATCCAGTCTTAGCTTATTACTATCAAAATTACGATTCAGTTGGTGTTTCTTATGAAGATGTTAAAAAGCTAAACAAACCTAAACACAGCGACAAAGAATGGTTGAAAACAATAATCTCGGAGCTCGAAAAGAGCGAGGAAACTTCCGATATGCTCGGTCTCGTCAGACTTTATTCTCCCGAAGACATAAAGGTCGACTTCCATGGGGTAGCTCTCGATGAGACCCAACTCCAAGAGTTCAGCAAGATTGAGGTGGCCTTAGAGAAACGAGACTTTCTCGAAAAAATTGGAGTAACGGAAGTTGGAAAGCTTCTGTTCATTGGTCCACCTGGGACTGGAAAGACTACGACTGCCAAAGCCCTTAGCAAGAAGCTCCATCTACCGCTTGTGGAGGTGAAGCTTTCGATGATAACAAGCCAGTTTCTTGGGGAGACTTCAAAGAACATCGAGAAAGTCTTTGAGATTGCCAAAAAGCTTAATCCTTGTATATTATTCATCGACGAGTTCGATTACGTTGCTAAAACGAGGACGAGCGATGAGCATGCCGCTGTTAAAAGAGCAGTAAACACTTTGCTCAAATCCATTGACGAGATAAATCTGGTTGAGGATGGGGTAGTACTAATAGCCGCAACAAACCATCCAAGCCTGCTTGATTCAGCCGTATGGAGGAGATTTGATAAGATTATCGAGTTTCCCGAGCCATCTGAGAAGATAAGAGAAAGAATATTCCAGCTCTCCCTTTCAAAAGTCCCAGGAAACTTCGACATTGATGAGCTCGTTAAACTCACTGAGGGCTTTACTGGAGCGGAGATAAAGCTTGTTGTCAGAGAAGCTGTACTTAATTCCCTTCTAACTGGGAAAGAAGAAATAGAGCATGATTTGCTTGTCCAGGCTGTAAAGAATGTGAGGGAAAGACTGAACCTGAAGATCTCCTATTGATAGTATGAAAATTATTTTGCTCGGCACAGGCGACTCTCCCGGCACTCCTGTTATTGGATGTCATTGCAAAACATGCGAAGATGCCAGACTTAAAGGTTGGGAAAGAACGAGATTTTCAGTTCTAATCCAGAACAAGGGAAAAAACATTCTCGTTGATACATCTCCAGACTTGAGAACTCAGCTTTTAAAAGCAAAAGTTGATTCAGTTGAGGCGGTGATTTGGACCCACAGTCACTACGACCACTTTGCCGGATTTGGAGACTTTTATAGGGTTCAAACCAACGTTAACGTTTACACATCCGGAGAGGTGCATGAAGACATTGAAAGATTTCTCCAATTCATGAAATACAGGAGAATTGAAGTTGAAAGTTATAAGCCCTTCGAAATCGCAGGAATCCGATTTATTTTGGGTGATGTAAACCATCCACCACTTAGAAAAGCCCATGGGGTTGTTATAGAGTGGAAAGATTTCAAGATCGTTATATCTGGCGATACAAACAAAGATCTTCCAAAAACAACGATCGAACTGTTCAAAAATCCAGACCTTTTTATCGTCGACTCAATCGCTCCTGAGGGGTTTCGTTTGAGAAAGCACATGAACGCTGAGGCTGCTATGAAGCTTGCAGAAGAAATAGGAGCAAAGAAGACAGTTTTTACCCATGTAGGACACTTCTATCCGCCTCACGATGAGGCAAGCAAGTACTATCCTTTGGGACACGACTTTCAAACTTTTTACTTTGATGAAGAGAAAGAGTTAGATTCATTTTTCTGATTTTTAAATTCCAAATTAGAGAAAACCAAAAATCTTAAACAAACTCACAAGTGGTAAGGAATATGGCCAATAAAAGGCAAACAAGATTTCTGGGCATCGATATCGGTGGAGCTAACCTGAAGTATTCGGATGAGAATGGAAGTGGGGAGATAATCTACTTCCCGATGTGGAAAAATCTTAATCAACTAAAAGGAAAATTAGAAGAGATCAAAGAAAAAACAAAACCAGAAGCTGTTGGAGCTGTTATCACAGCTGAGCTCTCAGATGCTTTTAAAAACAAATCTGAAGGAATCAATTTCATTTCGAGTGCTGTAAAGGATACATTTGAAAGGACTTATTTCCTAAGCATAGATGGTGTACTTTCAAATTCAATAGATGATCCTTTGAAGTATTCTGCAAGTAACTGGGTTGCCTCCGTGCTCTTTCTAAAGGAAAAATACGATAGCTTTCTTTTCGTTGATGTAGGTTCAACTACCTCAGATTTCATCCCAATAAAGGGTGAGATTCTTGCTGCAAAAACTGATTTTGAAAGGATGAAAAAAAGAGAGCTGATTTACATCGGAGCTTTAAGAACTCCTGTTTGCTGCTTACTTCCTGAGTACGATGGACTTTATCTCTCCGCTGAGTTATTCGCCATAGTGGCAGATGCTTTCATTTTAACCGGAGACATTTCCCAGAATGAGTACGCGGTTGAAACCCCGGATGGAAGGGGTAAAAGCAGAGAAGAGTGTCTCAACAGACTTGCGAGAATGTTCTGCGCTGATATTGATGAGATTGGAGAGAGTTTTATTATTGAATTCGCTGAAGAAATAAAAAGAAAAATATTAAAAACGATCTCCGAAACGATAGAAAGGCACCTGAACGATTACAACCTCGAAACCGTAATCGGATGCGGGGTAGGAGAGTTTTTGATTGAGGAAGCAATGAAAGGGATACAAACAGAGTACCAAACAAAATACCAAACAGAATATGTTTCCCTCAGAAAAGTTTACGGGAAAGTTTCTGATCTTTTTCCATCGTTCGCTATGGCAAATCTTGTAGCGGGGAAAGTAGAAATGAGCAAGAGGTGAGACAAAATGAAAGCGAGTTAGTCTCCCAAAGGTGAGAACAGAATGATTATCGTCAAAATGGGAGGGAGCATTATTCAAAAATGGAGAGAACTCGTAAATGTTTTTTTAGAGATTAATTCAACTACTCGTGAAAAAATTCTACTTATCCCTGGTGGTGGAAAGATTGCAGAAATCGTGAGAGAAATGCGAGTTGATGATGACAACGCCCATTGGATGGCTATAGCTGCGATGGAGATCAACGGATACTATCTCGCATCCCTTGGAGTGAATAGACTCGATCCAGAGTCTTTTGATGAGTTGAAGCCCAGAAGTGTTGATGTATTGCTTCCTTACACCCTATCAAGAAAAAATGATGAACTTCCACATTCATGGAAAGTCACCTCAGACTCCATTGCGATTTGGGTTGCAGGAAAGCTAAAAGTCAAAAAGATGGAAGTCAAAGAAGTAATCAAAATAACCGATGTCGATGGAATATTCAAAGATGATAAACTGGTTGAGGAAATAAATGTCAAGGACTTGAGTTTTGAGAGTTGTATAGATGCATACTCACCCTATCTCATCCAGAAATTTGGCCTGGATGTTTTCATTTGCAATGGCAACCATCCTAAAAGGGTAAAAGATTATATATTGCGAGAAAGGGCATTAGGAACACTCATAAGAGGGAGGTAATAGTCATGGAGATTCATAAATGCATATCGTGTGGGGAAAACCTCATAGGATCGAATTACGTTAAATTTCCGTGTCCAAATTGTGATGAGATGATATACCGATGCAAAAGATGCAGAAAGCTGGCAAACCGATATGTATGCCCAACATGTGGTTTTGAAGGGCCTTAGAGCTGGAGAATGGAAGGAGGGATTTTATGGGAGACGTTGTAATGAAGGTAAAGGTTATGCCTGTGGATGTGGAAACAAGCCTCGATTCTATTTTTGAAAAAATTCAGGAAGTTAAGGGAGAAAAAGTTGAGATCAGAGACAAAAAAATCCAGCCGATAGCTTTCGGGCTCAAAGCTTTGATTGTAATGGCCGTAATGCCGGATGAGGGCTCGATAGGCGACGAGTTTGTGGAGAGAATAAAGGGAATCGAAGGTGTTGAAAGCGTAGAGGTAGAGTCGGTTGAATTGCTGTAGTTTTTATTAGTTTTTTAATTTCTAAATTTTGGGATTTACTATTTTGATTTACTATTTTGATTTACCAGTTCTGAGTTTTTGATTATGATTTTTTTATTTTGATAAGACTATTATAGAAACTTTCTTCAATTATGGGAAAGTTTAAGATATATTATATATTTATCAAATTCAAAAAGAAAATTTTTAAATATATGATATAATCACAAATAAAAGGTGAGTTAGATGAAAGCTTTGAAAGCGGGAATGGTTTTGCTGCTGGTATTGGTAACAGCAGGAATAGCAATAGCAATGACAGCTACAACCGCAACTACAAACCAAGAACTGAAGCTGCCGAGCGAATTAACGCAGGAAGAGTTGCAAAAGCTTTATGAAAAGTACGGCATAATGGAGAACGACATAAAGTTTGCGAAGAGAGAACTGCCAAACTACTTAGAAGGAACAATCTTAGATGGTAGCAGGGTTTATATAGCAACGGAAGATGGGAAAGTTCCGGAAAAGATAAAGGCTAAGCTTGAGGAAAGGGGAATAGATTACATTGCATTAACCCATAAGGAGATGTTCGCTATAATGGAGGGGGCGAGAAAGAGGTATATCGCGAAGTATGGGGTTGATCCCGCGAATCCTAAGGTTGATGTGGTGGATGGAGTTCCGCTGCCTAAGGAGTACGTTAAGGAGCTCGTAAGGAGCGGAAAGCTGAAGCCAGAAGGTGAGACAGAAACACTGATAACGGCCCAATCATCCACCTGCATCGGCATTAAATCCAACGGCCCCATATCGATTGGGAGAGAAATCTATGCTTGGGTCGTTCCTGCAGATGATATTTACCATGCACCCGCTGAATCTTTCTATCAGGATACGAAAGATGCATTATACAGGTTTGAAACAACGTTTGGTGTCACTATCCATGTTTCGTACATAGGTGGATTATGGGATGCAAGCGATGTTAGCAATAGATATGACGCAAGCGCCCTGCTTGATGACCTCAGCGAGGACATGAGCTGGCTTGCAGTTGAAAGGAACGACATCGTAATTGGATGGGTGGATCTTGCTGATCACAATGGCCTAGCGTATCCTGATGGAGTGTGGTACAACTGGGATGGAACATGGGGGAAGTTCAGTCCGTATGCCTTATGTGCTTGCAGAACTTTTAGTGGTGTAGACTGGCCCCATGACAGCATAGCACAGCACGAAGCCTCCCATCTCTTCGGCGCTGATGATCACACCTCCATAACTCCATGTATCATGGACTACTGGGATGCCTTTTGGGGAGTTGACGTGTGGTGTGGTGACTGCTACTCGTGCATTAACGAGAACATAATCGGGGAGCTGTAAGCAAAATGGATAAACTAAGGAAAATGAACAAATCCCATTATTTTTTGTATATCGCTGTTGGAATCCTTTCTTTCCTGATTGGAATAGTCATCAAGTTTTCCAGAGCGTTCTGGATACACAGGGGAGAGATATTAATCCCTCTGGCTGTGTGGCCTTTTTTGTTCTGTCTTCTTGTCTGGATCCTTAGAAGATCGGGTAAAGCTATCATCTACAGCTTCCTAATCTCTTCGATTACGTCATTGATCGTCTATGCTATTGGTTTTCTCTCTCCGTTTTTGCTGCTTGTGATCCTTCTCCTACTACCCCTGCTTCTAGCTGCTTTGGGTTATGCGTTCAAACACCTTAAGTCTATTTTTCATCCCGCAGCGATCTCATATGCCGCTTTAATCTTATCCTTCCTGCTTTTCTTTGCTTGGAGTGCTTATAGCGTTTATAACTCTGGCTATTATGCTGTATACATTGAAAAACATAAGGCTGCCTACAAGGAGTGGGTGGAAATAAGTGGGGAAGATTTGAAGAAACATGAGCTTGGGAAACTGATAGAGCAATGCAACATCGGACCCTGCAAATTTGAGGTAAGCTGGGGGGAATGGGAGAAGATAAAAAGTTTCATTGAGAGTAAAAGGTACAAATTCCTTTTCCACTTGGAAAGCAATGGCAAATTGGTAGACGAAATGAACAGAATGAACAATACGATTGATACACAGATTCGGGAGATCTTCAAGGAAAGAGGATATTCTCTATCCGAAGACCTGAGGATCAGGAGTGGCGGAAAAGGTTGGTGGATAACCGATAGAGCTAACGATAAAAGATATTACATCGAAAGAAAGGATGAAGGGCTGGATGTTTACATTTACTGCGACCTCTTCAAGATCGGGGAAGAATACTACAAGTTCCAGTTTCTGCACCTAAGGGGTGATTAGATGCAGAACTTTCTAGATGCAAGCCTGTATGGTGCATCGGAGTTGGTAAATGATTTGTCAGGGGACATGAGCTGGCTTGTAGATAGCAGAAAGGATATCGTGCTCGGATGGGTTGACTTTGCCAACCACAATGGGGAGGCTCTCGACTATAATGCTCATTTTGCAGTTTGTGCATGCTCAACGACCCATGGAATAGACTGGCCCCACGACAGCATAGCACAGCACGAAACCTCCCACCTCTTCGGAGCAGTAGACCACACTTCCATAACCCCATGCATCATGGACTACTGGGATGCCTACTGGGGTGTTGATGTGTGGTGTGGTGACTGCTATTCGTGCATAAACAGCGACATTAAATAGTTGGAAAAAGGTTAAGGGATGATAAATGACCCTTAAGACTTTTTTTAGATATACCATCTCAATTCTTTTTATTTTCTCGCTTGTTATGCTCGCTTTCTTTCAGATGTTTTCCATCGAAAGAACAAGAACGGTTTCAGTAGAAAAAATTTGTACGATACCACATTACATCGACATGAGTGAAGAACTAGACGATATCTTAAACAGAGTAATTGGGAAGATCAAGCTTAACAAGACCGTAAAGGAAATCGCTGAGCTTAATGAGACGAATACCAGCTACGTAAAAGTGGAGAGAGTCTACTACAAACTCTCTGTATATTCTTCCCTTGCGGTCCAGAAGCTTAATCACACGCCCGAAAAATACACGAAGATGAGTGAAATTCTTTTTCCATCCCTTCGAAAGTTTATCGATTTTATCGATTCAGCGAATCGAACCTCTTATGCAAGGAGCGATGTATTGCTTGAAGAACTGCTTAAGATTGAGAAATTCGTTGAGAAGAACGGAAATACAATCGAATACAAATCAAAATTTTACAGAATAGCTATCGACTGCGGGATCTACCTCGAGCCGAAGTGTTATGAGGTTACGGAGGAGGATCTAAAAGATAAACCCAAGCTTAGGGAACTGCTTGAAATCGCCGAAAAAAATGGTTATGCTGAGGATTCCGCTCCATTTGATGAGTGGAGGAGAACGCAGTATCTGGTATACAAAGAATCCGGAAATTTGCTGCTTGAATACAACGGCTCGTGTTACTGGGTTAGGGCTATTGGGGCACCGTAACGATGTTCATTTTAGATAAACTCATCAAAATTCAATACTTGGGAAATGAAACGATTAGGAGAGATAGTAACAGAGATTCAATCAACGATATCGTGCTCGGATGGGTTAAGTACGTGGATCACAATGGGATGCTTACTGCAACGGCTGGATAAATTCTTGAAGAACAGAAGGATGGAGATCAAGATCAACACCACAGCAAAGGAACTCATCGAGCTGAAGAAATCTGATACCAGCCATATCAAAATAGGGAAAATATACTATTAGTTTTTTACTTATGCTTCTCTTCGAGTTCAGAAGCTTAATCACACACCCGAAAAATACACGAAGGTGAATGAAATCTCCTTCCCGTCCCTTCGAAAGCTGATCAATTTGGCAAATCAAACCTCTTATACAAGCGATAATATATCACTTGAAGAGCTTTCGAAAATCGATAAATTCGTTGAAGAGAACGGAGACTCAATCGAGTACTATTCAGAATTTTACAAGATAGCTATTAACTGCACGATTTATCTTAAGCCGAAGTGTTATGAGGTCACTGAGGAGAACGCAGTATCTGGTATACAAAGAATCCGGAAATTTGCTGCTTGAATACAACGGCTCGTGTTACTGGGTTAGGGCTATTGGACATAACAGTTTTTCTACAAAATAGCATGTTGTTAGCAATTCGCTAAAAGAGGGTATCGTCTTTGCGTATGTTAGAAACTAGGATGATGCTAGGAAAGTGCTGGATACAGTTAAGGGAGGGCGAAGGTAATTCTCCTGAAAGGGAAGTACACTTCCGAAAAGCTAGAAATTTGGAAGGATATTCGATTTCCTATGCGGAATAGTTGAATCTAAAGCCAATCTGAGCCAATAAAACCTCCTCCTGAATAACCCTCCTTTTGGTTTTAATAGTTAAGATGAGAGATAATAGTTAAGATGAGAGATCGCAAATATTTTTAACCTTCTGTCTCACGCAAGGGTATGCTAAAGCCTATACAGATTGTAACACCACCTCTTGCTGCCAACGTTTATCTGCTCAAATCCGAGATTCCGGCATTGATTGATGTTGGAGGGGATTCAGCATTCCTCATTGATGCTGTAAAGAAGTACATGAATCCTAAAGATATAGAATACGTTTTTCTAACGCACTCTCACTTCGATCACGCTTCAGCTGCAAGTGATTGGAAATCATGGTTCGATTCAAAGATTGTTCTCCATGAAAAAGAATACTCTCTCTTGAGATCCCAAGGATTTGCTTCCTACATGTTCGGAATAAAGTTCAAACCCTTTGAGCCGGACATAATGCTCAAAGATGGAGAGGTTTTCGATTTAGGAGATGTAAGGTTGGAAGTCATCCATACTCCCGGTCATTCTCCAGGAAGCGTATGTTTTTATGATCGAGAAAGAAAATGGCTTTTCAGCGGTGATACAGTTTTCCCCAATGGAAGTTTTGGAAGGGTAGACTTGCCTGGTGGGAGTTCTTATGAATTGATCAAATCAATCGAAAAGCTAACAAAATTGGATGTAAAGGATCTCTATCCAGGGCACGAGGAGGAGGTAATAGGTAATGCTAACGAGCACATCAAAAGCTCTTTGAGGTTTGCGAAGATGTTTCTCTAGACTTTATTTTTAAGCTTTCATTCGAGTTAACACTTCATCCGAGTTAACAATCTCTCAAGAAAAAATCTATATCTTCTTTAGCCAACTACAGTTAAATGAGCGTTGAAGTCTGCTTGGTGGAGCTGAAGATTCCTGAAAACATCGGATTTATCGCAAGAATAATGAAAAACTTTGGATTTGACAGGCTCTTCCTCTATAAATGCAATATAAACGAGAAAGCCTATATAACGGCAAGCCATGCAGCGGACATTCTTGACAAAGCAGCCATAATCGAGGATTTAAAGAAATATCTAGCGGGAAAAGATCTTGTAGTTGGCACAACCGGAATAAGTGGTCTGAAAGAGGAAAGATATCTTAGAAGGCCAATTTTCTACCCCGATGAGTTAAAAGAACATTTAAAAGGAAAGTATGCAAGAACAACAATTCTTTTTGGAAGGGAGGATTATGGACTATCAAACGAAGAAATTGAGATGTGTGACATGCTTGTTAACATTCCAACAAGCCCTGAATACCCTGTTATGAACGTAAGTCACTCTGTAGCGATAATCCTCTACGAACTCAGAAAGGAAGCTTATAAACTGGAAGAGAAATGTTATGCAACCTCCGAAGATATTGAAAGGCTCGTAGGATACTTTGAGGAATTACTGAAAGAAAGCAGATACCCGGCACACAGGCTGCCGAGAACTCTTTTAATGCTCAAGAGGGTTAACAAAAGAGCTCTGATGACAAAAAACGAGTATACAACATATCTTGGTGTTATTAGAAAAATAAAAATATATCTAGAGGAGTTACATAATACACATCATACAGCTGAAAATAAAAAATGAACTCAAAACCCATCCTGAAAATTGAGGTAAAAAGATGAACGAAAAGAGGCCAGATAAATGGCTCATAGTGCTCATATCTGCAATTTTAGCACTGCTAGCTCTTACCTTCTACTTCCTCACACCTTTGCTTGACGGAATACTCATGGGAATCGTTTTTGCCTACGTTGCAAAGCCTATAAAGAGACGATTGGAAGAAAGAGTAGGTAACTTCCTCTCTTCTTTTGTTTCGACACTCATAATTCTTATTCCTGTTTCCATTCTGCTTTTTTACGGAATATTTCAAGGAATCACACAGGCAATAAACCTGTTCACCCACCAGAGTGAGTTTCAAACACAAATTATCCAAGCTCTGAGGGAGGCAGGATTGAAAGAGGAATACATATCCCAGATTGAGATGATAGTACCCCACATCATATCCTTTATCTCCAAAAACTTACTACAAGTTTCAGCCATAAATCTAACCTTCAGGCTGATCATTTTCCTCATGAATTTCCTGATTTCGTCGATAGTTTGTTTCTATGTCCTCATGGATGCGGATAAATTCGTGTCCCGTTCAATGAGGATCCTGCCAGAGCAGTATAGAGAAGGTTTTGCCAGATTTGTGGAAAAGGTTGATGAGGTTTTCCTCGGGCTTTGGTTCGGAAATTTTGCTGTTGCGGTAATGATAGGCATCGCCAGCATTCCTTTCTTCCTAGCATTCGGAATTCCTTATACAGCCCTACTTTCAGGCCTTATATTTCTTGCCGCATTGATACCGGTATTTGCAGAATGGATGGTTCTTCTACCTGTAACAATTTATTTAGCAATTCATAATGTATATACCGCGATTTGGTTTATTTCTCTCGGCTTCATTTTCCTCTATCTCATCCCTGAAATTATCCTCAGGCCACACTTCGTCGGCTACGCCTCAAATATCCACCCACTTCTTATACTGCTGTCCTTTCTCGGAGGTGGATTGGTTGGAGGAGTTACAGGTTTCTTTCTTGCCCCAATGTTAGTAGCAGTTGGAACCGCGCTCTACAATTATTACACCTCCTGAAACTTTAAATTAGCTAAGAAAACTGAACAAAAAGAAAAAATAGGGAAATAGACTTGGAAATACGAGTTTATGTCATCTTCTCCGTAACATGTGGGGGAAGAAGTTTTGTCATAACCTTCTGATCGGTAATGATTCCCACTGGTTTTCCTTTATCCGTTACAACAAGAATACGGACGTCTTCATCTCTCATGAGCCTAATTGCCTCTCTGATCGTTGTATCCTTCTCTGCCAGAACGATCTTGGGTCTCATTACCTCTTCCACCCTTGCATCAATTTTGCCCTCGGCAATTGCCTTAACTGCATGCTCAAGGGTAAAAATGCCGATGAGGGAATCTCCACTTTTAACCGGGGTGCAATAGATCATTCTTTCACTAAGAATCTTCGCAGCCTCCTTAACCGTTGTGTCTTTATTAACCGTTATTATAGGTGTGGACATGTGCTCTCCAATCGTATCCTTTGGAAGAGCAACGATCCCTTCCGTATCTATGACTACCGTATTTACCGTATCATCTCTCCCAGTTACCTTCCCCACAACCACAAGTTCATTCACTGGTGTAGGGCCGATTAGGAGTCTATCACCAACTAATATTTTCTTAGCGTCACCAACCACCCTAATCCTTGCTTGACATATTTCTGGATGTGAGATTGAAGGAAAACTTATCTCTTCCACAGTAAGGTCTTCCAACAGTTCATCATTTCTAATAACCGGAACCCTTACCGCTTCTTCAGGTCTGGTTATCGAAAGCATCTCATAAGCCTTCGCGGTTGGTCTATAACCTCCCTTTGGCCCAGGAACGCCCTCAACCAATCCTAATGCTCTTAGTGCTTGCATTTGATTTCTTACTGTACCTGGATTTCGGTTTATCAGTTCTGCAATTTCCTCTCCTTTAATCGATAAACCTGTTTTCCTCTTGTATAGAGTGATTAGAGCATACAGTATATCTTTCTGAATCTGAGTTAGCTCGAGTTCCATTCAGATTACCTCCTAAAACTTTCTGAACTCTTAAAGGAAAGTGTATAAATAATTTTTCTCTGATATTCCGGACTTTCAGTTTACAAGTTTATCAGAGAAAAAATAATTCAAAAAATTTCTTATACTCTATTGAAAATTAATCCCGAAAAATTTTACAATATAAATGTTAATTATCAATAGTAAATAAATGGTAAATAAGATCAAATTGGTGATTGTAGAGCTATATATTTAAATGTCCTGCTCAAAATTCTTCAAATACTTAAAAGTGAGAGAAGATTATGGAGACTGAAAGAGTTAGATTTGAGCCCAGAAAACTACCGAGTGTTCTTAGAAGTGAGGAGTTAATCGACAAAGCTTTCAGAAGAGCTTCAAAAGTATCGGGTAGAGGAAGAAAGGAGAAGGCGATCAACAAGTTGTCAACTCTGTCAAACGTTTTCAGCGATTATTTTAATCGGATAATCTCATCTCATCCAAGCTACCAAAATCTGCCCCCATTCTATAGAGAGATAATTGATACCATAGTAGGTATAGGAAAACTCAGGAAAAGCTTAGGAGCGCTTTCATGGGCAAACTCAGCAATTCAAAAGATCATTAACAAAGGGATGAGAGATGTTAAAGGGGGAAAAGATCCAGAAATTGTTTTAAGATCTGTATACGGTAGAATATCTTCCATTGTCAACCAAATTAGCGATGAACTTGATTTTCTGATTGAGGCAAAGCAAAGGATGAGGGAGATTCCAACTCTCTCAGATGATCCCGTAGTTGTTGTTGCCGGGTATCCAAACGTTGGGAAATCAAGTTTCGTCGCCAATATTTCAACTGTTAAACCTGAAATTGCTAGCTATCCTTTCACAACAAAGAAAATATTTGTTGGAAGAGGGGAAATAGGGGGGAAAAGCTTTCAGCTCATCGACACACCTGGATTGCTTGATAGACCAATTCATAAGCGAAACCAGATAGAGAAAAAGGCAATTTTATGCCTGAAACATCTTGCAGACTGTATTGTGTACATAATAGACCCCACTGAAACCTGCGGTTACAGCATTAAAAATCAAATTTCCCTTCTCGAAGAGATCAAAAGGGAATTCAGCGTCCCTATCATCTCTGTATACAGCAAGTCAGATCTCCACAACCTTCGTGATAGACCAGCTTTTTCCGTGGTAAACAAAGAGGGATTTGAGGAGATTAAATCTTTGATAGAGGAATGCCTTAAAAACAGGGAAAAAGCAAATAAGAACTAAACTGAAGTTTGATAAAATCAAAACATCTAAACATCTAAATATCTAAATATCTAAACATCTAATATACTTAAATTCAACTAAAAAATAAAAGGTAAGACATGTAACCAGTTATAACTCCTGCATTAAGAAATGGAAGGCCAGGATGTGCCCCTTCTCTGTTCTCAACTATATAAATCAGAAAAAACAATCCCAGAATGCCACCTATGAGGGTTAAGAATGATGATAGCTTAATGAAACCGATATATGGAGAATCCGTGAATACTTGAGCTGATACAACCAGAATGTTGGGTATCACTACATCTCCAACACCCATAAAGACGGCCTTGTCTTTCGATTTCTCAAGGTTCTTCAGTTTGAAGGAGCGGGAAAATGGGATTATGAAAAGCATAGGTAGTTTCATTTTGGTAATCGAATCAGCAAGATCAACCATGTGGCCAGTTTTGTATACGGAAATGAAGTCGTAAATTGCCAACGCGATAAGAAGGACTATGACTGGAAAAGGGGAAAGACTTATGCCAAAAATCGAGGTAACTCCTGCTGCAAGGAGTAAAGCTGTAAGATCTATAACAAACCAATTAGGCCTTGTTATGAGCAAAAGGAGGAGTGCCACGGAAAGAACAGCAGAAAAAATTCCTAAGAATGGATAAAGGACGTAATACATCGATATGAAAATCAAGAGATACATCAACCACTGGATTAGACTTTGTTTGAATTTTGCAACGACTAGTATAAAGGCAGTAAAGACTAGAATGATTGCAAAATAGTATACAGAGTTCATAACATCCCCTGGATCACTGAATGCCTGCATTCCAGCTTTTTTGTAATCTGGGGATGCTGCTAAAGCTAGTATTACAGTCAAGAGATAAACAAGGATGAGCAAGTATCTGGCTTTCAATATCTCACCTTTTTAATTTAAACGGCTTTAAACACTGTTTCGAATGACTATAAAAACTTTCTTGAATGATCAGATCATGACATTTAATCACTTCCCATTTAATCACTTTCACGCCACCCGAATCCCTTAAATCTTTTATCTGCATTCCTAATTCAGGTGATTCCGATGCAAGGGTTGCAAGGTATGCATGATGTGCAAAGCACACAAATCGTAAAAATCGAATGGGCAGATGAACTTGAATCTGAAATGTCCGAATTCTTCCAAGAGTTGGTGAAGAGAGCAAGAATTTTTGGCATCCGCGAAGCCAACCAAACGGAGACGACGGAGATTATTGAAGGATAAATAAAATCTAAAAAACGTAAAAAATACAGGGTTCTGGGTAGAGTTCCGATTAGAAAGCGAATAAGCCCCAGAAATCGTGTTTGATCTGCCTTAATACTTCACATAAATTTTTTTACCCCTCATTAAAGCTAGCTTTATCGCCTTTCCCTGATCTTTATCTTTTCTAATCCTAATCACACCCTTTCTTCCGACTGAGGCTGTAGTTATGTAATCATTTTCAGCAAAGACGTCCACTTCTCTTCCTTCAAGTCCAGGAGCGTAGAGTATCCATTGTTTCCCGCTCTCACCAACTTCAACTTCCATAATCTTTCCTTTCCTTTTTTCCTTGAGAGGTTGAACATCAATGCTGATCTTGACTTCATCTTCAATTCTACGGATGTTCCTACCCCTTCTCCCGACAAGGAAGGAGATCTGATCTTCAGGAACCCTTACAATTGCTTTTCTATCACTGAGAACATCAACTTCATAATCTGTAACAAGCTCCGACAGGATTGACTCTAGTATTGCCTTGATCTCATCAGGATCTCTTTCCCCAATTAAAGGCATCACCACAACCTGCTCACCATAGGTGTAGATTTCATACTCCACTCTCTTTGTGTTGAAATCGTGGACATCTATAACTGGCCTTGCAAGATCCGCTTCGGTCATGCCTGAGGGAACTTTAACCGTGAATTTCAGCTCATAAACCTTCACGATCCTTCCGGCGTCGATGAAGATCACTGTATCAACGACTTGCGGAATCACACCAAGATCGACTCTTCCAACCATTCTTTGGATCGCATCTATGGCTCTTGTCGCATGGGTAACGCCGATCATTCCCACGCCAGCCAACCTCATATCAGCGAAGGTCTGAAAGTCAGACGTTTTCCTCAGTTCATCGTAGATCGTGTAGTCAGGCCTTACAAGGAGTAAGATGTCGGCCGTGAGTGACATGTCTCCCTCAAGGGGGGCATACTGGGTTATCTCATCTCTGACCATAAGATCTCTTGGGCTCTCCATCGTCTTAACCATGTATCCATTTTCCATAAGGAAATCTGCGATGCTGGCTGCAAAAGTGGATTTACCCGCTCCTGGAGGGCCGGCTATTAATATTCCCCTCTGTTTCTCGATAAATCTCCTTTTAAGCTCCTCGCTAACACCGTATTCGTTAATCGATACCTTCGCAACTGGTCTTACTGCAGTTATTTCCATCTTATCGGCGAAAGGTCTTTCGGCTATGGCAATCCTGAGATCTCTAAGCTGCACAACGGTTGCACCATGTCTCTCTATCTCAATGCTACTGTCATCATCCTGCCTAGCTGCCTCAAGAACCTCATGGGCAATTTCTCTTAACTCTTCCACAGTCATGGGCTTATCTCCCAATTTAACAAGCTTCAGATTGCCTATTCTACCTTTTTTTGCAAATGGTGGGTTTCCTTCTCTAAGATGGACGCTTGCAGTATCTGGTGTGAAAAAAGATGTTATTTTCGTTTCTTCCGGCCTGATTCTTTCTTGCTTTAAGAGAATCGAATCTATACCTTTAGCCAGTGATACGAGATGCTGAACACGATCACACGTGATTAGGGTTGCATTTTCTGCCTCAGCTATCTTCCTAATCATGTCATCAATAGCTCCTCCTCTCGATAGCTTGATGTCCTCAAGCTTGGGTCTTTCACCCGCAAATTTGATCTCGATGTTTCTCTCTTTTGCCATCTTTCTCAACTTTGAAATTTCTTCAAGCCCTTGATAACCACTCATCTTTCCGAAGTTTGCCTGTGCTTCAAGCTCCGCTACAGCAGGCTCAGGTATAATTATCTTCCCATTGAAATCTTTAGCCGATTCGAAAAACTTAGATAACCTCCCATCGATTAACGCGCTTGTGTCCACAACTATTTTCTCTTTTCCAGCAATTTCTAAGTAAAAATCATAGTCCATCGCCTTCACCCCCATAAAACTCTATAAAAACAGGTTCTTTTTCCAGTGTGGCAAGCGTTACCCTTCTGATTCACCAAATAGATTAGAGCATCTCCATCACAGTCAATGAAGATTGACAGAACTCTCTGTGTGTTTCCAGAGGTTTCCCCTTTCTTCCACAAACAGTTTCTACTCCTACTCCAGTAGTGGGCGTATCCAGTCTCTATCGTTTTCCTTATCGCTTGTTCATTCGCATAGGCAAGCATGAGTACTTCTTTAGTTTCCGCATCCTGAGCTATTACGGGGACAAGATCTTTTTCGTTAAACTTGATCTCAATGTCAACATCAACCATCGAACCCTCATCCACAAGAAGCTTTATAAATGCTGTGTAGCTTAACTAAAAATTTGGATTAATTTGATAAAAATTAACCAATAGTCAGCAAGAAATTCCCAATCTTTAGATACTATCGATAATTCTCCTGTTTTTAAAGATTTTTCCTCAATCTGGGAGGATACCTCCGTTTGGTAGATGAAGAGGGTTACCTGAGCACTTCCGCAACTTTCTTTACCACTATCACAAAGAAAACAAAGAGCAGAAAGTATATAGCAGGCTTCAATCCTTGTTTTGTTTCAGGTTTTATAAAATTGCCAGCTACCTCTGCAACAACCAAAAGACCGATGAGTAACAGCGTTACATAAACATCAACGGTCTTCACTAGGAGAGAGCAGATAAAAACCCATATCGCCAAGGCTAAGACTACTGCATCATCTACATCCATTCGTTGACCCCTCCAATTCTCCTTGCAGAGATCTCAATAAGTCCATTTTCAAATTTGAATTCATCTACCACTATTAGCTCTTGCAAGCTCTTTGCAATTGATAATAGTACAGAACTGCATATGGGACAAGCGATCTGCTCACAGGTTTTGGAGCACATGCTTGCTTTTACACCATTCAAATACACAATTATTCTATCTTCACTCTCTTCAATTGTTATAGAGTCTGCTAAACCAAGCGACCTCAAAACAGCCGATGCATTCTCAACAGCATGCAACCCAGCGTTCGTAAAATCCAATTCAGAGTAGCTCTCATACATTTTCACCAATTCCTTTCCAAGAGGGGTTAAAAGTAAACCCATCTCTTTCTCTCTGCTGAGATCTGTAATAAATATCGTACTTTTATCGAGCTTAGCCAAGTCGATATCGAAATCATTGTGTAGCGGTATGAAAACTCCACCCTCTGGCAGGTTGCTGTATGGTGGAATGTAAACTGCCTCGTTCTTTAACTCCAGTACCTCAACGAGTTTTCTGCTGAGATCGGTATACGGCAAAGTTACAGCCTTAAAAGCATCATACTTTATGTAATCTGAAGTAGAAAACGTTAGCACAACAACCCCCAAAAAAACTCCACCTATTCCAGCGTTTATCATACTCTGGTTTCCATCTATTGCGCCTTTGAATGTAAGTACTGCGCCAATTGAAATCAATACAGCTCCAGCAATACGCTTGATCTTCATCGTATTTATTAAAACCGTCAAAGCTTTAAATATCATTTGGCTTAGTCATAACCAATGCGAAAAGTTCTGGTTTTAATCCTACTTGTTCTCCTTATTTATCCAGTTAACGGAGTCAGACACGAGATTTACTCTAAAGCCAGCTCAAGCGATGAAGGCATCTACTTATACTTCTCGGAACTGCTTAAAGGTGCTGGGAAATGTCTGGACAAGTTCTTGGATGAAAATACAAGTGCTGTAAATCTTTCTATCTCACTTTATCATAAGGTTAAGCTTACTGAGGAAGAGAGCAGGTTTTACACGGCTAAAGGAGTCAAAAGCAACACATCGATGGTGGTAAAACCATTTCTCTTACAATCAAGCGGGATTAAAAGACTAACTAAATCTCAATCAATTTTTTTGGAGAATTTCAAGCTCCTTCGTGAGAATAAGAACAATTATTCCGCTTACGTAAGTGCGAGAATGGCTGTAATGAACATGAAACTGGCAGCGGATGAAATAAACAATTCTATAAACGAGATTGAACAGATTGAGCTGTGGAATGGAACATCAAAACTCTACTTCGATGTTTCAGAGCTTAAATCCAAGCTTAAAGACGTTTATGATCTAATAGCATATTATGAAAGCTTGCTAGCTGGATTTGAATTGGAAAGCCCTATAAGGGAAAGCCTTATAATAGCTGTTTCAGATGACCATCCGTTTCTGTATCAAGAGATAACGATATACGTGTATGCTAAAAATGTCACACCAACCTTCCTCTTCATCGATAACGCTAAATACGAAATAAAAGAAGTTAATAAACACAGCTTTGGGGTGCTTGGCGAACATATAATTTATGCTGAGGGAATAAGCAACGGTGAGGTCATAAAATCCAACATTGTGAGGGTCTATGTGAGCAAAATACCGACGTATCTCGTTCTGTCATCAAAATCTGTAGCATTTTTGAAGGAAAAGGTCGAGGTAACAGGTTTCTTAACCGATTATTATGGCAATCCATTACAGGCAAATGTAACAGTTAAAATCGATGATAAGGAAGCCGAACTGATGACACACAATGGATTTTTAAGCTTTAATGTTACAAAAACCTCTGAAGGCTTTATTAAAGTTTCAACTTTCTATGCTGGAAATGAAACCCATGAAGGTTCTAATGCGAGTATATCGATTTTCTTCTCCCGATTTCCTACTTCGCTTTACATCGAAGCGGATAAAATACGGATCGGCGTTAATGAAACTGTAAACTTTACCGGTAAGGTTTATGGCGTAAACTATTCCATTCCGATCTATATGTTTGTTAATTCCACCTATGTAAAATCATCTAATGCGGTGGGAGAATTCAATTTCAGTTTAGAATTTTCAAAACCTGGAGAATACGTGGTGTTCGCATTCTTTCCAGGGGATTTGCTATATAAACCTGCAAAATCGAATGAAATTAAAATTATAGTTGAATCAGGTGTAGCTGAAGGTTTTGGCATTCAGGAAATGATAGAGATGGTGATGAACAAGATTTCAAATCTAATCTCAAATCTATATCATTTTCTTCTTATCATCGTCGTTGTGGTTGTTCTATTTCTCGTGTACGTGAAATCGAGGAGAAAGAGGATAGGATCAAAAACTGAGCTTGTAGAAGGAGTGGGAGGAGTAGAAGAAGTAGAAAAAGTGGAGGAACCGAAGCATGTAGAAGAACCGAAAGTAGATTGGGAAGAGGAAGGAGTAGAAAAAGCAGAAGAGGTTTCTGACGAATTTAAGCTTCCTAAAAGCGTTGAAGAGGCCTACAAAATACTTTTCAATACTCTCGTTAGCAAATATAATCTCAAAAAGAGCTTGACACCTAGAGAACTCCTCAAAACACTCAAAAATGAGCGTTTTTCCGAAATACTGAGGGTCGTTACAGAAATTCACGAGAAGGCAGTATACGGTAAGACTGTGCTTGGAGATGAGGAAAAGAATATTTACTTCAGATCTATTACCAGAATACTGGAGGAGGTAGAATGAGGATCTTCTATGCCTTTCTCGTTTTCGTTGGCATAATTTCTCTCGTTCTCCCACTTGCCGTTCCTATAATAAAAACCTCAGCGGAGTTTAGCATGTTCAACCCCAAATGGGATGGCTCCTCTGAACTTGCAAAGCTCTTAGCTGAAAGGGGGGAAGTTGTGCCTGTAATGTATCCCTATAATTCCGTGAGGTTGGGCAAGCTTGATGGGGTGCTGGTAGTCATTGGACCCGATGTGGACTTTTCAACACTTGAGGCTGGAGAAGTAAAAGAATTTCTTGAAAACGGTGGAACCCTTTTCATAGCTGATGATTTTGGTACAGCCAACAGTCTTCTGGAAAAATTGGGCGTGGAGACAAGATTTTCTATACGACCTTTGAAGGATATATTTTACAGCAAGAGAGCTGAGTTTCCGGTCGTGGTTAGAATAGAAGATCCGGAACTTGCTGCCGGTGTTGAAAAAATCACACTCAATGTTCCTTCAGTTATAACAGGTGGGGAGGGGGAGGTGTTCTCAAGCAAAGTCAGTATCGTTGGAGGAAGTATGAAAAGCTATCCCATTCTTGCCGAGCTGAAATATGGGAAGGGCAGAATAGTCATGCTTTCGGATCCAAGCATATTGATAAACGACATGTTTGGGGAGAACAGGCGGTTCATAGTAAATCTCGTTAGATCTCTCGGCAATACATTCTTCTTCGATGAAACACATCATTCGGATTTCAATCCGTATTCAGTTGCAACGATCTACCTACACAGAGAACTCGATAGAGAGAAGGCTTTCCAGGTTTTTGTTGCAGTTGCAGCTTTAGCTATTTTTGCTGAAAGCAGAAGTGCCGGGAAAATCTTACAGAAAATCGCAAGAATACTCGCTAAAATACTCTCCAAAAGGGAAGAAAATATATTTGAAGGTTTACCAGATTGGGTTGATAAGCAAATCCTTGAAAAAATAGTCAACGAAATAAAGACGGGATCAAAACTTGGTGATAATTATGGACGGCAGGGTGTTTATAGAAAAGTTGAAAAAAGAAGTTAACAAGGCTGTTGTTGGAAAAGAAGACGTGATAGAACTGCTGGCAGTAGCTTTGTTATTTAGAGGACACGTTTTACTGGAAGGAGTACCGGGGGTGGCAAAAACTACGATTGCCAAGGCATTTGCCAATGCCATAGGTTTATCATTCTCGAGAATTCAGTTGACTCCTGATTTAATGCCCGCCGATATTATAGGGAGTGTAATTTATGACCAAAAAAGCTCGGAATTCAAGGTTAGAAAGGGTCCGGTTTTCGCCAATGTCGTTCTGGCAGACGAGATAAACCGTGCAACCCCGAAAACCCAGTCAGCGTTGCTTGAGGCCATGCAGGAGGAGCAGGTTACGATAGAGGGAGAGACCTATCCCTTACCAAAGCCCTTCCTCGTGATAGCCACGATGAATCCTATTGAGTATGAGGGTGTTTATAATCTGCCCGAAGCTCAGCTCGATAGATTCATGATGAAAGTTCAAGTGAGATATCCTGACAAGGATGAGGAATTGCTCCTTCTTAAGAGGAAGGAAGAAGGAGAATTCAATACCGTTGGGAAGATAATAGATGCTAAGGATGTTTTTTCGCTGATTGACGGAGCGAACAAGGTTAAAGCGAGTGAGGCAATCTTGAACTACATATATGAGATCTCACTGAGGACGAGGACAGATGAAAGGGTTTTGCTCGGTGCAAGTCCAAGGGCCTCGGAACATCTGCTGTTTGCATCAAAAGCCCTTGCATTCTTAAGGGGGAGAGACTATATAATTCCGGATGATATAAAGGAGATCGCCGTATATATTCTGGCTCACAGAATAAAGATAAAAGCTGAGTATGAGATAGACGGTTTGAAGACATGGGATCTGGTTAGGGAAATTCTTGACGAAGTTGAGGTTCCGAAATGAGGAGAGAAGAAATATTGATGCTTTTGGCCTTCCTTCTCTTTGTTCATGGTTATCTTTTGCAAAACGTATTTCCGGCTTTGCTCGCCTTCTCGATTGTTGTCTATCTTGCATATATTCGCTCAGAATTCTCACCCAATATTGAGGCTGAAAGAAGAATCGATAGTAGGCTGGTGGAGGGAACCAGAACAATCTCAAAGCTAAAATTGAGGAACCTCACAAACAAAAAGCTGAGGATAGCAATACTGGAGGATTCCTTACCTAGTGGTTTTGAATCAGAAACCCCCCCTCCTTTTATACTTGACGGGAGGGAGGAAAGAGAAGTTGAATATTTCATTATTCCTGTAAAAGGAGTGTATAAGGTCAGAGGGCCGAGAATTAGAATAACGGATTTACGAGACTTCTATTATGCCGATTTTGTTATAGATTCGGAAGTTGAGGTTGAAGTTTATCCATCTCTTGACAAAATCAAGGAGGAGGCTAAAGTTGAAGAGAATATCAAGCTGGCAACAACGTATCAGAAAATGTTATTGGGCTTGCAAACGATGGAAATCCACTCCTTGAGGGGATTTCAACTGGGAGATGATACAAAACATGTTGAATGGAAAGCTACCGCGAGATTGGGTGAGTTGATAGTTAAGGACTTTCTTAGGGAGGTTGAAAGTGATGTATACATAGTTCTTGATGCCGGGAGGGAGATGAGGAAGGGTGTTAAGAATTCCAAGGTAGATTATGCCACGACTCTGGCGCTTCAGCTTGTGTACGCTCTGAGAAGGTATAAAGTGGGGTTGATAGTTTACGATGATTTTGGTGTCAAATACAGGGTTGAGGCATCAAAATCCCCAGAGCAAATTGAAAAGATTGCTAGGTCGTTGAACATAAGTCCGATACACTCAGATCTCCTGGGAGTTAAACTGCCAGAAATTAGCTTTAAATTGTCGGAAGAAAGTAGGAACTTTCTCAGGAGAATACTTCCGGTCTTTAGAAGGAAGGGTTTTGCCACGGGGTTGATTGAAGTTATGAGTTCCTTACCCCTCATGACCTTTTTGATTTTCATACCTGACATTACTGCCCATACTAATGAACTGATCAGGGTTCTGTCGGAGTTCAAGAACAAACATAAAATTTTGATTCTAACACCGAATCCTGTCCTGTTTTACGACGAATCAAAACTGGATAGGGAAACACTACTCTGGCTTTATAAGAGATATATTGAAAGGGAAGAGTTTATCAAAAAACTGAATAAATTAGTTCCGACACTCGATCTGGGGCCCTCGGATCTTTTAGACGTTATTAGGGGTGCATTGGAATGATCGGGATAGCCATGGCTAAGAATACCATATCCAGTCCTTCCACAAGATCAAAAGCATTAATGAATCTAATACGCCACATATTGAAGTTCAGGAGGGATCTGTTCATAGTCTTATTCTTCATTTACTGTCTGGCACTGAGCTATGAATTTAAAATAACCAATGTGTATGATTTGTATGATTCCAATCTGATCACTGTTCTTGCCATCATCTTACCATCACTTCTCATCCTCGATGTGGGGCTGAGGGATGAGGGCAGAAGTTTGGTTGCATATGTTATCGTTGCAGCCACCTTAATCGCCTGGTTTGTTGGAGAAATTAGGGGAGTGTTTGTTATTGTTGTTTTGCTCATTCTCCTCTATCACTTCTCAAAAGACAATCCAAGAAAAGGAGTTTTTGTGGTGTTGGCCAGCATCGCTCTGCTTGTTACTGGACTTGTTCTTTGTGAGGGTTTGCTCAATTTGCTTGGGGCCTCTTCAACACAAGTTGTCTTTATTTCGGGTGTTAGCATCTTTGTTGTGCTTCTCTGGAGGAGAACCTAAGGTAATAAGGTAACCTTAGTAGCTTTTTAAGCATCTTTAAGCATAGCAACATTTGTCCTGAGTTATGTAAATTCAACGTTCTAACACTCAAAATTCAACACTCGGCCAACTCGGGTAAGATTTCTCTCGAAAAATCCCTCAAAACAAAATCTCTCAAATATTCATTCTTCAACATCCTTTAGCGATCATCTATCGCTTCTTTACGACAATATTCAAATTCAGACTCTGAATTTTCCCCTCTACGGCATCCAAAATCCTTTTCTCAGCTTTGGTTCCAGTGAAATCTTTCATCTTCTCTGGTTTTGAAGGCAATGGTGGAACATGATCTTTGAACAGCAAAAACCACATCTTGTATCTTCCAGGTTTATCAATTGTGAAGGTGTATGGCGTCTCCCACTGTGGAGTCCAGTTACCCTCTATATTAACTGGTGTGTGGTTTAGGGTGACATTGAACCTGTCAAAGAAATACATCCGATGTATCACGGTTCTGTTGTTCTCGTAACCTGCATCCACCAGCCAGATTTCAATCGTGTATTTGACGGTTCTGTATTCGTGATTTGCTATGCCGATTATTATCGTACCATTCTGCCCAACCCTAAGCTTTGTTGGATAATCGGCAGCCTTTCCTTCAGAACCGAGTATGTAGAACTCGGTAAACTTCTCACCCTGCTTTGGGGTCACGATAATATAGATGAGAGTCACAATTGAGGCGATAATCGCTATTACCAGAACAACCGTCAGAATTCTGTCGAGCCTGCTTGTTTCTTCCCATCTTATTGCTTTCTTTATTTCAATTTTTGGGATGAAAGGATCTCTGGCTTTGAACCTCCTGTATGCTGCTAGTAAGCAGAAAACAATGTTGAAGGAGGCGATGCTTATTAGAATTGGGGTCAACCTTATCCCGAACGGTGTGTAGTTTAAGGCCAAGCCTATGAGGGGAGTTATTGCTATGCTCAGTCCGAAGGATAAAGCGATCCTTTCGATTTCATCTAAATCTCTTTTTTCAGGGAAAAGGAATGATATAAGAGAGTAACCTGGGAAAAAAAGGATAAATGGTAACCCTATCACTTTTCGCCATATACTTTCTGGGAAGATATAGATTATCATGATCAGCAAAATTGAAAGGGAGAACATTGTAAGCAAGTCCCAAACGTGTTTCCAGCCTTTCATGCTATCCTGATCTACCGATTTATCGGTTTCCTCCATACTAGAACACCCTCTTAAAAGGGGGTGACACTGCCTCTTTTTAATTTAACTATGATCTCCAACTTTTTCCACTTCTAACTCCCCTCACTTTCCCCTCCAACTAAGACATCAATAGGTCTAAAATTTAGAAGGGGTCAGTCATTCCCGTTTATTAACTCATCAGGAAGTTCCACTTATTGATTATTAATTTATTGATAATTTATTGATTCTATTGATTATCAAATTGAATAATTAATTTAAATAATTATTAATTATTTAATATTATTGGCTAAAAACCTCTTAAAAAACTCCCTGATCCCTCAAAAACTTTTCATCAGACCCCTCTTCACTTTTTAAATTGCAGAACGCTCTCTCCCCAAATGTTGAATTCTGACAGCCACTTTGATTTCACTCATCGGTTCGATCTCCAAACCTAAACAACAAAGAGCTTTTGAAGAACCTCTTCAGCATCTCGATGTGTTTAGTTTCCCATTCTACAAGACTCTCAAGCGTTCCTCTTACCTCTTCAACGTCTTCAGCATCGATTAGCTCTTTCAACCCCTCGAAGTCGACCATCTTGAGTAGGTAGCTGTAATAGTGGAAGGCAAAGTACTCCCAATTGCTTATACTCTGCATCATCTCCTCCTTTGACTTTCCTTTAAAATCGAATACCTTGCCTTTAGCTTCAAACTCAGATTTGTAACCGAGTCTTTCCACAGCCTCCAAAAGCATCTTTTTGTGGATTTCATTGTCACAGTATAGCTGGAAAAGAACATCCCAAGGTGTTTTTTCTCTGATCCAGTAAAGAGTCTCAGCAATAACGTCCTTTTCAGTTTCTTCTGCAAAGTAGGCATTTAGTAGAAGGTTTGCAAGGACACCGGGATCTTTAATCTTCGTCATTCATTAAAACAACTACCACAATTTATTAAAGATTTTTGATTATTTTTGATTCCTCTATATGTGAAATGGGGCTTGTTGGGAGAATATGAGCTACCGGATAGCTAAAAACTTCAAAGATCCATCTTCGACTTAGCTTGTTTAGAAATTCCATTCTGTCTTCTCGTTTATTCCATTATTGCAAGTTTATAAGCCTCAGAGTGAAAATTTTGAGAAGTCGTTAACGGGTGATACTTTAGTTTCAAATACCTTTACTTCAAAGGGCAGGAACCCATGCTTTAGCGTGAGAAAATTGGGGTTCTTTTTCCAGCCGTGTTATATCTATATATCTGTATGGTTTTCTTGTTCGTTAGCTTCCTATATGGGTAAGGAATGGATTAGAATGGATTATGGAACAAAATAGATTATGAAATAATTTTTGGAGTACTGCATAACTTTAGCTTTCAAAAAAGTTTTTATAGGTTTGTTGCCAATTAAAAACGGTGGCAGTTATGAGGTGGAAAACCACAATAAAAATAGTAAAAATATTCTCAGTTCTACTACTACCCTTATCACTACTGGCCTTGCCAGCATTTGCAAGCCCCCTTGTGAAGGTTGAGATATTCAACAACAGCTACTATGAGAGCCTGACCGTGTTGAAACCCGGAAACGAAAACTGGATAAAAATGACTGGTGGGAGTGAATTCGTAGTTCCAAGTATAAAAATGGTTTATAATGGGATTAACACCACTCAATACACAAAAGATGATAAAACAGTAAAAATAACCACTTATGGAATCCAAGAAAATCAGGATTATGTTGTAAATTATCCGTTTACAGGGCACCCCATGTACTATCAGGAGGATACCGTAACTGCTGAAATAGCTGGAGCGAGCGATCTTGCCAACAAAACAGCGTATATATATCTGGTTAAAACGTATCCAACTCAGTTAAAGAATGCTCTGGCTTCAGCAGTTGATGGAGATACTCAGCCTTTAAAGAGCTTGCTCAGTGATGCGGTTCAGGAAAAATCAACAACTCTCGATGCTAATGGTAATGCAACGGTCTCGTTTGGAACACTTGATCCTGGGGATTATGTTGTAGTTGCACTGCTTAACAAATCAACCGAGGCAAATATTACGTTTGTTTCTGCAACAGCCTTCGAGGTTTTAGAGCATAAATCGAGCTTGGATGTGAGCAATGTCACCAGAACGAGTACATCAGAGGGTTCTGTAAACGGAACGTTTACGATTATTGGAGGCAGCAGCACTGCAAAATACACTTATATAGTTGCCTTGATAAGCAAAAGCGCTTATTCAGTTGAATTCAGGCTGGAAAGTGGTGGAACAAAAGCTACAACGAATTTAAAGGCAAACAACGCAACCCTTGTAAGCTCTTTTAAGATTGGCGGATCTGGTTTGAATAAAGTGAATTCAACCACGGTATATAACTGGATTAAGAATGCATTTCCACCAAATTCAGCTTCCTTAGAAAAATACACGAAAACTGGGAATACGTATGAAATATCTTCTTTGCCAGTTGGAGGATTGCCAGATGGAGAGTACTATCTAAATGTAGCAGCATGGAATGTGAGCAATTCATCACAGAGAGTTGTTGCATTCTCTCAGGCCATTGTAAAGATAACAACGACAACAACCTTTGAAGTCACTCCAACATCGATCTCGAAAGAGATCAATGCAGGGGGTTCTGCAAGCGTTATAATAACGATATCCAATACTGGTAATTACGAACTTAGGAATGTGGAGCTATCAGCGTCTGGAGATGTTGCTGGTTGGATAAGCTTCAACCAGAGCCAAATTCAAAGCATCCCTGCCAGTGGAAGCAAGTCGGTAACTGTCACCATATCCGTTCCAAGTGGAGCTAGCGGAACCCACACCGGCAAGATTATCGTAAGTTCTGAAAACGGTGGAAGTAAAGAAATTCCTGTGGAGGTAAAGGTTATCGTTGTAACCGGTGGAGGGTTCGCAGTCGGTCCACCAATCTTCACAGCTCCCTTCTCCAATGCCTTTGTGGTCTCGAAATATCTGCCCAAGCCAGGGTTGTATGAGATTCCGGTTCCTGAAAATTATGTCAAGCAAACCAACATACTCTCGTTTGACCTCAAGTTCACTAAAAGTATCTACGTTGATTGTAGAGTCTCAAAAGTCACGACACCCCCGAAGGAAGTTCCAAAACCAAACATCGACCTGTATCAGATGAATGAGATAATCATTCTAAAGTTTGGCACCAGGGAAAAGGTGCATCCTCAGGAAGCGTATATCGGGTTCAGGGTTAAGAAATCGTGGGTTGACAGCAGAGGTTACGAGCCAAAGGATGTTGCAATGTTCAGGTGGAACGGGAAGGAGTGGACTGAGCTTGAGACTAGCTATATAAAGAGCGATAATAACTTCTATTACTACAAGGCACATACCAAGGAGTTCAGCCTGTTTGCGATTGGGGCTAAGATAAAACCACCGGTAGTAAAGCCCACTCCAACACCCACTCCAACTCCCACACCCACCCCAACTCCAACTCCTACACCCACTCCAACACCCACTCCAACTCCCACACCAGTTGTTACAACTCCCGCACCAACTCCCACACCAAAACCCTGGTGGAAGATTCCAGGATTTGAAGCCGTTATTGCTGTTGCAGCCCTGATAATAATAGCTCTGTGGAGAAGAAGATGAGGTAAAAGTGAGATTAGAGATTAAAAGTTAAATGTAGATTTTTTTTAACTTTTGGATCTAGGGAAGACGAAGATGTAAGGATGTTAGGATGTTAGGATATTAGGATGTGAGGATGAGAGGGTGATCAAGAATTGCCAAGGTTACCGAAGTTACCGGAGTTATCAAGACCAGAGTTACCAAGGCTAGAGTTATCAAAATTCCGACTGACAGTCAGATCGATGAGATTGGCAAGATTGCCTATTTTATTTTTTGCTCTCCTTGTGATCGGCTTAGGATTAGGAGGATTATCGGGGATAGCGGTAGCTGGAGTTACGGATTTTAGCATAACTCCAGATAACCCGGTTAAAGGTGACGTGGTTACGATATATGGTACTGCAAGTCCAAACGAGGAGGTAAGGATAGATGTCTCATTTGAAAGGGTTGTGACAACTCAGAATGGAGAATACGTTTTCCCTGTAGATGGGGTAAAAATTCCTGAGGGTAAGAACAGATTTAGCGTAACCGCATACGGTTGTGATAATCTTAAGGTTAGCGTTAAGATATTCTTCAATCTGATCTGGATCACACTCGGTTCGGAAGCAAGCAATGGCGTTGCAACGGTCTCTCACGGCAACGTTCCTACAGGCACATATAACGTACTCATACATGGAAAATCAAGCCAGAGTTCTGTTAAGCTTAAAATTACCGCAACCGGCTACATAAAAGCTGATGAAAGTGGTGGGTTTAGCTATTCGTACGAAACATCTTCCATACCGCCTGGGGAATTCTTCGTGTCTGTGGGAGGAATATCAAAGACTATTACTCTTGCGGAAGCTGGCAGTTCATCGGGTGGCTCATCAGGTGGATTTTCGGCACCGGTTTCAACTCCAACTCCCACCCCAACACCAACTCCAACTCCTACACCAACACCAACTCCCACTCCAACTCCCACACCTGTAGTTACAACTCCAACTCCCACAAAAGCCGTGACACCTATGGTAACCCCAACGACAACTCCAAAGCAAACCTTAACGCCAGAACAAACTCCTATGCCTACACACACGGTTCAGACTCAGACTACACCTAGTAACACAACTCAACAGAACGAGACAAATGAAAAGAATAAGGAAAGTAAGGAAAATCAAAATCAGAAAGCTTGGGGCATTCGGATACCTGGGTTTGAATTTATCATCGCGGTGATGAGTTTGGTCTTAGCAATTTTTGTATACAAAAAATTGAAATATCAGCCTTAAGTTTTAGAATTATAGGGGTGTATTAAATGATGCATATCCATACCCATGAATCCGATAAGAAGGATTGGGCAAAGATGCAGAATGGTGTTATAAAGCTCCACCCCTACTGTAATAGATGCGGTACTTTGAAAAACGTCTCCTCGGATAGGGGAAAGAAGATAGGCTACTTCGTAGCTGCCCTGTCGAGGCTTAGAAAGATTTTGGAGAATAAAGGATATAAGGTATCGGACGCTCAAATAAGGTTAATTATGAAGGAATTGAGCAAAATTGACGGTTTTGAAGATACCTGGTGGATAACATTCTCCAAACAAAGAGAGATCTTCATTTCGGTCGTTGGGAAGTATGTTAGGGTTTCGAAAGACATTATAGGATCGGTTATATAGCCTATGTAAGGCTGTGGATGTGTGAATATAGGTAAAAATATAAAAATATGAAAATATGAATATCCTACACATATTACACATATAATCCACAAGAGGACTTTCCTCCGGTCAGCAGAGGCCGAGCTAAGGCGATGAGGAGGGCTGATCGGAGCCAGTTAGCATTGTTGCACAGTACCATAAGCTTAGATAAATATATAATTACATAGTATTTTCATATGTTTATAGTATTATGTAACTATTTATATAACAATATCCATAAATAAAGGAGAGTCTTATAGGGCAATAATGGGAAATCTTGAACTTCTTTGTGCAGATTAGAAATCTTTAATGGGTGTTTAGAATGGACATCGAGATACTATGGCTAAATTCAGAAACATGCTTGTGCACATTTACTGGAAAATAGGCGGCGAAAAGGTTTACGAAATGATGAAAAAGGATGTCTCAGATCTGGAGAAATTCATCGAGGAGGTGAAGAATTACGTTGACAGATAAGGAGGAAGTTCGGAAAAAGATTAAGGAAATTCTGGTCAAAAAAGAGGAGGTCATCTTTGCGTATCTTCACGGTAGCTTTAACGAGATATTTCAGGGATGTTGATGTCGCAGTTTACGTTGACGAGAATAAAGTAGGAAATTTTTTGGAGTATGAATTGAGGCTCTCCAAAGAAATCGAGAGCACCATAAGATTGCAAGTTGACGTTAAAGTTCTGAATTCAGCACCACTGAGCTTTAAGTATAGGGTTATTAAGGGTGAGCTGTTGATCAGCAAGAACGAAGAAATTAGACTTGGATTCATCGAGAGAATTTTAATGGAATATTTAGACTTCAAACCGATTGAAGATAGAATCATAAAGGAGATACTGGCTACTTAAAAGCTTGAAACAGAGTTGAGCAGGAGGATTATCTAAGAGCTTTGCTAATTGCTAAGGAGAAAAATGTTAGTGTAAACGACGCGTTAGCTTATTTGAAGATGATGGAAATCAATGTTAAAGAAGTTTACACTTTCGACAATCACTTCAAGAATCTGGATGTTACAATCGTGCAGGAATGAGTTCTAAGGGAGAGAATCTTTAAGAAGGTGTGACTGTTATGAATTAACCAAGCAATCCCGAGTGTAATAAAGTGTAATTCCAATACGTTCAAAGAGTAACATTGAGCAAAGTCAGTTTGTGGTGGTATCTATCCGGTTAAAGGAAGGGCTGAGAAGAGGATTTATGAGATAGCTAAATGGCTGATAGAAGGTATGAGGTTCACTGGTTCGAGATAAGGTGGTGAGACAGTAGATAGAAACATATCTAACGCTTTAGATGGTGTATACAGATTATGCCAAAGCAAATTATGATTGAGGTACCCAACTGGATTGATGAGGATTACGTTACAGAAATAGTTAGGAAACTGATAGAAGTAGAGACGCAGAGGAGAGAAATTGTAGAGAGAGATCTCAAAAAACTCGAACTAACCGGGAATGATTTAGAGGATTTTGAAAGATTTAGGGATGAATTATGGAAAAAGAGGAAAAATACTTCCCATTGTAGACTCCAGTATACTCTTTTCATACTTCATGCTTTCCCGGCCATACACCTTCACAGCAGGAGAATACGTAGGAAAAAGAAGGCGCGTATTCCGATATAATCCTACTAAGATACTCATAAAAGCTCACATGTTCTTTTGCGGAAATTCAAAACCTAACAAGATGCAAAGGATAACCAGGGTGTATTTAATCTTATAAGTAATAAATTA
>MTMO01000007.1 GCA_002011235.1 Archaeoglobus sp. JdFR-27
CCGCTTTAACTCCCACGAAATAAATACGGACCCGGCGGGATTTGAACCCGCGATCTACGGCTTAGAAGGCCGTCGCCCTATCCATGCTAGGCCACGGGCCCACATCTTTGTTGCTGTAACACTTAGCTAAAGGAAATTTAAGGGTTTTGCTATTTGAGATTTTACTATTTGAGATTTTACTATTCTTGGGTTTTGTGGTTTTGGGGTTTTGCTTTTTTATATTCTTTTCTCTCTTTTTTCCATGCTAATTTAATTTATGAAAATTTATGAGACTAAAAAATTAATTGGAACACGACACCGATCATAGACGGAGAGACATAAGTTTATATCCTATAGATCGTACTACAAAATATGAAAGTAATTGATAAAAACGATGTTAAGGAAGAAGTAGTTGAAAAAGCCAATAAAACAACAATTAGATGGCTGATAGACGAAAACCTCGCTGAAAATTTTGCCATGAGATATTTCGTGATTAGAAAAGGTGGTAACAGTCCTTTGCACTCCCACAACTGGGAGCATGAAATGTTTGTCGTTAAAGGAGAGGGTTACATCTTCGACGGAAACCAGAAACTCAAGGTAAAAGAGGGTAATGCTATTTTTATTGGACCAAATGAAGTGCATCAACTCATTAACGAATATTCTGAGACCCTTGAGGTTATTTGCTTAATTCCGATTAAAAAATGAAATTTAGATGAAAGATGGAGGATAGAAGACAGAAGTTAATCCGCTGAATACTGGATTTGCTGGGTTTAATGGTTACTGGGTTACCTGACCTCTTGTTATTCAAAACTCAAGAAGATTAAAATAAGATAAATTTTCATAATTAATCATGGTGATAAGATGAGAGTAGAAGTAGAAAAGATGACTATTCGGGTCATGAAAGAGGATGACTTGGAGGACATAATAAGAATTGATGCAGAATATATGGGACAGAGAAGAGAGGAGTACTATAAAAGGCTACTTAAAGAGATCCTGAATCCTGATTACAAAATAGTAACATCTCTTGTAGCAGAATATGATGGAAAAGTAATCGGCTTCATAGCCGGAACAATATTTTCCGGGGAGTTTGGCGTGCCGGAGAATATCGCATACATAACGACCATAGGAGTTGATAAGCAGTTTTCCGGAAGGGGAATTGGAAGAGAACTCTTCAATCAGTTCATCACAAATGCGAGGGCGGCAAGAGTCGAGAAGATTTACACGATCGTTGAGTGGGATAACTGGAACCTGCTCAGATTCTTCAGCAGAGCAGGATTTAAGCCCTCAACTTCCTTAAATCTTGAGGTTGAAGTTAGATAAGCAGAATGGGATTAAGAAGGGATTAAGAAGGGATTAAGAAGAATCTTTTCTAATCCCTTTTATTTTTTATAGTGGTAATTTAGATTGAACGGGAGTGAATGAAAGTTTTTTAACCCGTTTTAGCTTATGGGTTTTATGCAATTTGAAACAAAAAGTGTCTTTTCAGACCCTGAGTCAGGTTTAGAAGTGGTGAAAATTAAAGTAAATGGGAGAATTCTCACAGGCATTAAAATGGATCTTGCAAATGCGCCGCTTTTGATCTTCAAAGGCGAGAAAGTTATGGTTGGATGTGGCTACTTGAACGTTGAAACCTTGGATAGGATGGGGAATGCTGCATGCATCGTAACCGGTGTGAGAGAGTTTGAAGATGTCCTAAATGCAGAGATAAAAGCGGTTACTTCAAAAGCGTCAGAACTCGGGGTTGAAACAGGTATGAAAGGACTGGATGTATTGACCTTATAACCTTCGATCCTTCGATTCATGAGTATGTAACTTCTCAGAGTCTCAGATTTTACTTAAGTCTTCAAAACGAAAACAGCCTCCTCAATCCGCTGTTCCTTGCATTTAGGGCACCTAGTTGCTTTTGGCTTGCTGAATTCAAAACCACAAGATTTGCACCTCGGTGGAATCATGAGGAGCTTCAAACCCTTCTTTTTAAGCGCTTTAGGTATTTTTTCAATGGTGGCCAAAACCTCTTTCTCCATTCTTGGATCGAGATCGAGCTGATAGATTATCTCGCTAACTGTTAAGCCCTCATCGTGCTCCAGCAAGAGATCGATTATCCTTTCTCTGAGAGTTTTCATGCTCCCAGTGTTTGCCTAATTAGCTTATTTAGCTTATCCCTCCTCTGCTTCATATTACTTCATATTCACCTCATATTAGATCTCAACATCAAGGATCAGCCTAAACTCGAAAGAAATGTATATAAACGGTCTGTCACTACTTTGCTCGGTGATTTTATGGCGAAGGTATACTACGACAAAGATGCAGATCTAGAAATTTTAAAAGGTTTGAAGATTGCAATTATCGGCTACGGAAGCCAAGGTCATGCACACGCCCAGAATCTGAGAGACTCGGGCTTAGATGTTATTGTTGCAGATAAGGGAGGAACAAAGAACTGGGAAAGGGCTGTTAAAGACGGTTTTGAAGTTGTTGAAACTGCTAAAGCCGTAAAAGAGGCTCAGGTTATAATGTTTTTGGTGCCTGATAACCTTCAACCGGCTGTTTTCTACGAGAGCATCAAAGACAACCTCAAAGAGGAAGACATGCTCATGTTCGCCCATGGCTTTAATATCCATTACAATCAGATTATCCCGCCCGAGTTTGTTGATGTAACGATGATCGCTCCCAAGGGTCCAGGCCATATAGTCAGGAGGATGTATACTGAGGGAATAGGAGTTCCCGCCTTGGTTGCTGTACACCAAAACTACACCGGCAAAGCACTCGAGAAGGCTTTAGCCTATGCAAAGGGAATAGGGGCAACGAAGGCTGGAGTTATTGAAACCACGTTTAAGGAAGAAACCGAGACGGATCTTTTTGGGGAGCAGGTTGATCTATGCGGTGGGGTTGCTGAAATGATCAAGTCATCCTTTGAGGTTTTGGTTGAGGCTGGCTACCAGCCTGAAATCGCCTATTTTGAGGTGTTGCATGAGCTGAAACTCATAGTGGATCTCATCTACGAAGGCGGAATCTACGCGATGTGGTATTCTGTCAGCGACACAGCCAAATATGGCGGAATGACCCGAGGAAAGAGAATCTTCACCGAGCAGACGAAGGAGGAGATGAGGAAGATACTCAGAGAGATTCAGACGGGTGAGTTTGCAAGGGAATGGATCCTCGAAAACCAGGCAAATCGGCCAGTCTTCAACAAACTGCTTGAGATGGAGAAGAACCATCCAATCGAGAAGGTTGGAAAAGAGCTAAGGAAGATGATGCCCTGGCTTAAAGGAATTGATGTTGAATAAGTTGATGAGATGAGTAACCTTTTCTTTTTTAATTGATGTATGAGAGATCCATCCTCAATCGGCTGGGAAAAGCTACTGGATCTGATGGAGGGGGAGGCTAAGAAGAGGCTAGCCCCAGTCTTTACCCTCAAAGGTTTTCTCAACGATCCCTTCCAGCATCTCGTTTTTACCATCCTGAGCGCTAGGACGAGGGATGAGCAAACGGTTAAGGCAGCAGGAAACCTTTTTAAGGTTGCAAACACACCAGAGAAACTTGCAAAGCTTTCAGAAGAAGAAATAGCTACTTTAATCGAAAGTGCAGGTTTTTACAGGAACAAAGCAAAAAATCTCAAGGCCATGGCAGAGATACTCGTAAAGGAGTACAACTCGAAAGTTCCAGATTCCTTCGAAGAGCTCGTAAAGCTGCCTGGGGTTGGGAGAAAAACCGCAAATGTTGTTTTGGCCTACGCCTTCAACAGGAACACGATAGCAGTCGATACCCACGTGCATAGGCTGGCGAACAGATTAGGGTTCGTAAGGACTGGAAAGCCAGAGGAAACTGAAGTTGAGCTAAAAAAGGTTGTTCCACCGGAATTATGGAGAAAAGTTAACAGGGTATTCGTCGCCTTTGGGCAGACGGTCTGTAAACCGATTAAGCCTTTATGTGAAGATTGCCCCATCGAGGGTGTATGTCCAAAGCTCAGTGTTAAATAGGTTGATTTTAGATTGTTTGGATTGATTGAGTTCTTTTTAGAGGCTTTTTAGATTTGCTAAAATTTACTTTGGATTGACTATCACAAATCAACTTACCACCCCCAAACCAAAAAGTTATAATCTCCACCAATTACCAATCTGCCATGAAACTCATCACCTGCGGACTGCCGTATGCAAATGGAAAGGCTCATATCGGTCATCTCAGAACGTATGTCCCAGCTGACGTTTATGTGAGATACCTTCGTATGTTTGGGGAGGAAGTTATTTTTGTCTGTGGGAGCGACTGTCATGGCACACCCATTGTCATTAACGCTGAAAAAGAGGGTTTGAAGCCCAAAGAGCTTGTCGATATTTACCACGAACACTTTCAAGAGGTTTTCAGAAAGATCGATGTTAATTTTGACTACTTTGGAAGAACGGATGCAGAATACCACCACGAAAGAACCCAAGAGATTGTTAAGAGATTGTTGGAAAACGGTTACATCTATCCTAAGGAGATAGAGCTCGCTTACTGCCCCAACTGCGATAGATTTCTCCCTGACAGATATGTTGAAGGTGTATGCCCCTACTGTGGTGAGATAGCGAGGGGTGATGAGTGCGATCAGGGTTGCGGGAGGCATCTCGAGCCTGGAGAGATCCTAGAGCCAAGATGCAAGATCTGTGGGGCAAAAGCAATTTACAGAAAACAGAAACACTACTTCTTCCGTCTTACCGAATTCAAAGACTTCCTCCTTGAATTTCTTGGGAAGCTTGGAGGAACTGAGAACGCTCTGAACTACGCAAAACAGTGGGTTACGATGGAGCTGAAAGACTGGTGCATCACGAGAAACCTTGAGTGGGGGGTCAAGTTCCCGGGAGAAGACCTCGTTGTATACGTCTGGGTTGATGCCCCCATAGGCTACATTTCTTTCACCGAAAAAGCATGCGAAGGCAGAATAGACTGGAGAGATATATGGCTTCGGAACAAAGCTGAAATCGTCCACTTTATAGGCCTGGACATAGTCTACCACCACTGCATTTTCTGGCCAGCGATGCTAAAAGGCTCTGATTATTCCTTGCCAAACGCTGTAGTGGCAAGTGGGATGGTTAAGGTTGAGGGGAAGACATTCTCAAAGTCAAGGGGTTACGTTGTATGGGTTGAAGATGACTATCTAGCTTCAGGGCTGAACACAGATTTTCTCAGGTACTATCTCGTGAATTATACATCCCACCAGAAAGACCTGAACTTTTCGTGGGAGGTTTTTGGAGATAAGATAAACAACGAACTCATCGCAAATCTGGGGAACTTTCTCTATAGAGTTACACACTTCGCCTGGAAGAATTTTGATGGCGAAATACAAGCAAAAGTCGATAGAAATGCAATGAATGCTATCCAAGCAGCTATTAAGAAAATAAAGGAAGCTTTGGAGAATTGGGAGTTTAAGGTTGCCAGTGATGCCTTCATGGAGCTTTCCAGCTTCGGAAACAACTACTTCCAGAATGCAAAACCATGGGACCTTATTAAGTCTGACCGCAATGAATGCGAGAAGGCTGTTGCAACATGCTTGCAGATAGCCAAAGCTTTGGTTATCCTTTCCTATCCTGTGCTCCCAAAAACGATGAAGAAGTTTTCAGGATTCTTGGGTTTTGACGTGGAGAAAGCAACGACGGATGATGCACTAAAAATTGAATCCTTTAAAATTAAAAAGCCAGAAATCCCCTTCACGAAGGTACTCCCAGAGAAAATTGCTGAACTGGAAGACACGATGCATAAAAGGATAGCAATGGCAGAGAAAAAAGAGGAGAAAGAGTTTGAAGAGACGGGAAAAGAGACAAGAGAGGTAAAAGAAGTTGTTGGAGAAATTGAAAACGTGAAAGGTGAAGTTGAGGATGTAAAAGAAAAGGAAGGGGAGATTGTTATGGAAGAAAACCCATCTGAGATTAGTTTTGACGAGTTTAAAAAGCTGGATTTGAGAATTGGCAAGGTTGTCAAGGCTGAAAAGATTGAAAAAAGCAAAAAACTGCTAAGACTTGAGATTGACATTGGAGGGGAAGTCAGACAGGTTGTTGCAGGGATCGCAGAATACTACAAACCTGAAGATCTTATAGGAAGACTTCTCCCCATACTCGTCAACATGAAGCCAGCGAAACTCATGGGAGTTGAAAGCAGGGGGATGATACTGGCCGCTGATGTTAACGGAGAACCTGTGCTACTTTATCCGGACAAAGAAGTGAAGCCAGGAACGAAAATAAGGTAGATTACCTTAAGATTATCCTAAGATTACCCTAAGATAACCCCACCTAAAAAACAAATGGCCGATAACCTATGGATGCTTCACTTTCCCTTCTTATTTCCATTATCGTTATTTTGCTGCTAATTCGTTTCATAAATATAAGTGTATCAATTCTAGTTGGAGCCATCTTACTCGGACTTCTGACAATAGGCACTGAGACTTTCAATCAGATTTTCATTTCTGTTACCTCGCTTCAAACTCTAAAACTCCTTGCAATTGTGGTTCTAGCCTTCACCCTTGGCTACTCAATGGAATACTTCAAACTTCTCAACGATCTAACAAATTCAATTGTAGAAATGACGGGAATGCTCAGTTTACTTTTGATCCCCTTAATCATCGGTTTGCTTCCAATGCCCGGTGGAGCTTTAATTTCAGCAGTAATGCTTGTCAGTCTCGTTAAAAAATTTAAAGTAAGCCCTGAAAGAGCAACATACATAAACTTCTGGTTCAGACATCCATGGGTAACGGTATGGCCACTATATCCAAGCTTCGTTGTTGGTATGGCCGTTGTCAATGCACCGTTCTTTGAACTGTTCCGGGCAACCTACCCAATTGCTATAATCTCGATTGCCTCAGGAGTTCTGATAACGAGGATTTCTGGAGGCATAGATGTGAAATTCAATTTCAGTTGGAAAAACTTCTGGAAAATGATCTACTCCTTCTATCCTGTTATACTCGTTGCCCTCGGAAGCCTGATCCTCAGGCTGGATTTGCTCATTACACTTCTTATTTCTATCTTAATTCTCTTCATCCACAAAAAAGTAAGAACTGGAGATTTAAAGTCAATTTTCAAAAAAACGATAGATTTCAAGATAATCGTTTTAATCTTCGCCGTGATGATCTACAAAAATCTTATAGAACATACAGGATCAGCAGAGATATTCTTTCGGCACCTCAACGAATGGAACTTCTCTCCCACAATCGCTTCTTTCCTCCTCTCATTCCTCATAGGATTTTCAACAGGTGTTGAGATAAGCTACGCCTCGATAGCCTTACCTTTGCTAACCACATTTACCGGAGTCGGCAACATAGTTTACAAGAACTTCATGCTGGTTTTTGGAGCTGGATATCTTGGAGTGATGCTCTCACCACTCCATCTTTGCCTCGTTTTCAGCTCAGAATACTACAAGGCAGACCTTATCAAGGTTTACAAAACTCTTCTGCCAACAGGCATTCTGACGGCGTTACTCCTCTCAATTGCCTTCATTTTAATGTAAGCATAACGAAGCTTTTAGATTTTTAGATAAATCCAGAAAGATAATACAACTAAGTGTCTGAAAAAAGCGAGAAACAGTAATTAAGAAAAGTAGAAAAGCAAAAGTAAAAGGTTATCCAGCCTCCAAGAGTTCAACTCCATCATCAGTTAATTTCAGCACCCCTTTTTCCTCAACAACAAAGCCTTCTTTTATCAACCAATCCAGATTGAATTTTAGCTGGAAATCAGTCAAATTAAGTTCTTTTTGAACTTCTTCTCTTGTTTTTCCGTGAATTCCTATAACAGCTACGATTTGTCGCCTGTACGGGCTTAATGATGCTTTGAAAAGTCTCTCGTGATGCTCCCTATCTCTTTCTTTCTCCACCATAATAAAAACCTCATTTCTGATTGTGCAAAATTTTCCTTATAATTCTTTCGGGGTTTCAACACCACACTCATCAATGGGAAACCAAAAAATTTGAGAAATCCTGATGGATCCACCCAATTATTTTACCTGCATACCTATGATCCTATCCAGCTCTCTAAGAAAGTTTTCCACTTCCGAATCTGGGATCAAAGCACCTGCAGCTATACTATGGCCTCCTCCCTTTCCTCCAATCTTCTCAGTAACCTGCTTTATCGCTTTAGCGAGGTGGACACCTCTATCGACAAGTTTCTGAGTCGCTCTCGCTGAAACTTTAATGCCTTCCTCATTTTTCGCCAAAGCAACTATGGGCTTGTTAAGATTTGCCTTTGAAAAACACATCCCAGCCACTATTCCAACTATAGTGTCAAGGATCATGTCACCAGCATCAAAATACTGGATGTTTTCCAACTCGGTTATGCCAAGTTCATCAACCAGCCTTAAACCTTCGGAAAGATTCTTTCTATGGTTCTGAAGAAGTGATCTTGCTCTCTTAAAAGCATCATTCCTGTCTCCGAGGCAGACTTGGAGGCCGATATCCTCATAACCATATCTGGCAGTTGCGTTTAAAAGGGTTGAGAACTCCATCGCATCCCTTAACTCGGTGCCTTCCTCTTCGTTTACAAGGAGGTAACTCTCTCCAACGAGCCTCTTTATTGTGGCAAAGGGCATCTTGGAGTTCATGCACAGTCTTACAAGGGCAGAAGTTACATTCCTCCTCTCTTCAGCTGTGAGATCGATCCATCTACTCCACTCATCAATCTTTATCCCGAGAGACTCCAAGAATTCGATTGCTCCTCTCTCATTCCCACTGATTCCAGGCAAAAAGGGATCAAAAGTGTATTCAAGCATCTTTACAACCGGTCTCGTTTGCTTCCCAAAGAGTTTCAAATCCTTAACAACCTCAAGGGTGCTGCTGGTTAAACCCTCCTCAACAACCCATCTGTTCAGGCCAACCAGCTTCCCCTCCCTTGAATCTTGGAGGTCACCAACCGCTCCAACTATCGAGAGGGGTGCAAGATCGATATTTTTTGCAAATAAGCTTCTTCCAAGCATTCTTGCAACTAAATAGGTTGTAGTAGCTCCCGAAAGCTCATAACCACCGTCGTAACCAAAGATATGGGGGTTTAGTTGCCTGCCATCATCTTCCAAGGGGACGTGATGGTCAGTTATGGCAAAGTAAAGAACATTTGACCTAATCAAGTCTAGCTGACCACTCCCCAGATCTGTAAACCAGGTAAATCTGTTTTCATCTGCTATTTTATCGATTTCAGACTCCCCAAGCTGTTTTACAAAAATTATATCGCAGTTTTTACCCAGTCTATCAAGGGTAACTTTGGCAATGGAACCGGAGGTTATGCCATCAGCATCGATATGAGTTACAACAAGAATATCATCATTCTCTTCGATGAGATAGGCAATTTCTTTTGCCCTTTCCAACATTTTTTCAGGCAACATTTAGATCATGTTTCAATTATGCTTAAAAAAGATAAATTTTTTGAGTGTTTTGAAAGTGAAATAAAGGTTGCAATGGATGCATAGGAATAAAAGGACATCATAGAAGTCTATTTGATAAACTCATCCTTCAGAAAGATAATATTTCCCCTTCCCTTCTTAACTTTCTCAACTATACCCCTTCTTTCAAGATCCGCAATCATCAAACTAACTTTTGCTTCCGAATAACCGAGCTTTTTCCTCAGATCCCTTTGTGAGATCCTCCCTCCTTCTTTAACCAATACTTCGAGTATTTCCTTCAAATCTTCAGGAAGATCCGTAACCTTTTCTTCTTTAAATTCGACAAAATCCGGCTTTTCACCTTTGGATTTAGATTTAAAAATAAAAACTGCAACTATCACAATCAAACCAATCAAAGGTATCGCATAAATGTAATAGATGTAATTGTTGGAATTTTGACCATCAACTAAGAATTCCACATCGTTTATTTCTCCAATTTCAGGATATTCCAATTTAGGGAAAAGAACCAAGTCTATAACATATTTCCCTTCTTCTACAATCGTGACATTTTCCTCAGCATAAAGCTCTGATCCTTTTGTAGCAAAGTAAGCTTTAAGTTTATAGTTGCCAGGTGGAACCTCAAACGCATAGCTCCCATTTTCCGTGACCTTTTTTTGGATAGGAGTTGTATTTATCTCCACTATAACCCCGTTGACAGGTTCAAGTGTTTCCCAGGAGAAGACCTTTCCATGGATTACCGCTGCATTAGCAGTCGCTAAGAATAAAGAGAATGTTATCAGAAGCATCAATGGCATCACAAGAGCTTGCAGTCTCCCCATCTTTAGAAATGATGTCCAGATGACTTTTAAATCTTCCTATATCCATAAAATCATGAGTAAAAGTTTGTGAGTGAATTCTCAAAATTTTTCTCTGAATTTTCTTAAAGTTAAATAAAATCTCTGGCTCTTTTGTAAAGTAAAATAAAGGTTTATAAAGCAATTTAAGTGCAAAAAAATCCGTGTTACTGAAAGTATTCTTAAATTTAAAAGCTTCCACATACTTCTGAGGTGATGTGTGTGACGGCGGGAAAAAGAAAAGTGGGAAGGATGCTGGGGTTTTCAGCGTTGCTGATTGTGTTATTGCTTGTCTCGATAGCCTCAGCAATGGATGTAGGAAAAATGGACTTTAAGAAAATAAAAGAGAAGTACATGAGAGACAAAGCAAGGCTTAGAAGCCACCATTTCGGAATAGTGATAAACGAAGATACCTTCGATGAGGCTAAAGAGTGGTTGCTTGCAAGCGACGATCTTGCGGTTGCCTCACTGCTTAGCATCAAGGAAAAGATAGAGAACAGCCCCGTTAACTATCCAGAAAAGGATGCTTTACTAGAGGAGATCGATGGACATATAGCCGATATATCTGCTGTTAGAGAGGATATTGGGAACGCTGCCACAGTTGAGGAACTTAAGGATGCGGCAAAGGAGTTGAAGAAAGAGTGGTTGGAGGCAAAGGTTTCACTCAAAAAAGCGATAGGGCTAAGATGGATATACATCATGGAGAAAATGCTGGATAGAGCAGATAAAATTGCAGAAAGAATTCAGGAGCTCACAGAAGAATATCAGGCACAGGGTAAAGATACAACTTTGCTGGAGAGATGGCTTGAGAAGTTCACCGCTGATACGGAAAGAGCAAGGGAAAAGGTTGAAGAGGCTAAAGAGAAACTGATGGGGCTCGAAAGAAATAGACAGGTTAACAGATTTTTGCTTAAGGAGAACATTGCGTTGAAGAAAGCAGTGAAGTACATGCACCACTCCCACTTCAAACTCAAAAGGATAATCTGGTTTATCAATCACCAGCAGACCGGAGCCGTTGACATCGAAGGAACTGGAATCCTATTCGCAGCTGGCAACGGTAGTGTTAGCATCGAGGGAAGCGGAATTGTGAAGATCTGCGGAAATGGAACGGTAACAGCTCCAGCCGATAACGTTGTGGTAGCTGTAGGATTCGGTGAGAAGCAAGAGGATAACGGAACCGTAACTTATACAGGGGAGGGCAAGGTTATAGTCAGAGGAGAAAACATCACGGTTACAGCTGAAGGGGAGCTAAAGGTTTTCGCCAAGGGAAGTGGAAGTGTACACCTTGAGGGGACAGGAGTTTACAAGACCAAAGGATTCACAGTAAATTCGACAGGCTTTGAAGAGCAAGAGGTAACTGAGGAAGTGCAGGAAGAGGTTGAGGAGGAACTTACTGAGTAAAGTTTAGCTGAGTGAAGCTTAGCAAACAAAAATTTCCTTTTTATCTTTTTTTAAGACTCTTTTAGCTTTATAAGCTCTGCAAGCCTTTCTTCAACTTCTTTTGGAGTTTCAATAATCCCAGTGAATTCCTTTTTTATCAAGTACTCAAGGGCAAAGGCTACTAAAGCAAAGGTTCTGTCCATGATCTCCAAGGGTGTTCCGTTACCCATCGTAAGGTTAACTGAGCGCCCATCGGAAAGAACATAGAAGTGATTTTGTCCGCTTAATTTCGTAATGTGTTCGCTAATTTCAGTCTTCTGATGTCCCTCAAGATTTCTCAAGTCTATTTCGTATCTCCCGGCACCCATATTGCATAGGATTGCACCGTTTTTGATGTATCTTATGTTGGAGAAATCGATTATTCCATCGACTCCGGTAGCGGTTACCACGATGTCAGCCCTTCTCAAACCATCCTCAACCTCGGAAACTTTAAATCCCATGTATTCAGCAAGCGCACATCTAAGCTTATCTTTGTCAAAAACCTCAACCTCGCAGCCCAGTTTCTTAAGTGTAGAAGCGCAGCCTTCGCCAACCCTCCCAAAACCGATTATAAAAATATTTTTTCCAGGAAGCATTATGTTTAGTCGTATCAAGGCATCGAGCAAACCTAAACCCGTTCCATAGATGTTTTCTCCCTTTCCTTTGAGCTCAGAATCGTCTATCGATATCGCTTTCCTGAAAACCTTTTTAGCATGCAGACTTTTTAGATTATCAACACCGCTCTTGGTCAGCTCAATAACTCCAGCTACGCTTTTATCCGCTTTTAAAGCCTTTCTCGTTAAAGCTGCAACGCAATCAAGGAAGTAATCTGAATCTAAGCATTCTTCCTTTCTCCTCACCTTTATTCCTTTATCTTCTAACCACCTTACAGCCTCTATCTTGGTTGTAGGATCATCGAACTTGCATACTTTCAAATCCACATATTTAGAGAGTTCATAAACGAGCACGGCTGTTTTATATTCAAGAGGAAAGCATATAGAAACTCTTTCACCTTCTATACTCTTTGAAACAAGCTTGCAGGCTTCCTTTACATAGATCATCCTCTCGAAAACCCATTCCATCACTTGTTACCACCTGGAAATCAGGTTTTGCCAAATTCAATCGAATTCTTAATCACAATGGGTACTTTTGATGCTACATTCATAGCCGTGAAGTTGTAGCCCATCTCCTGGAAACAAAGATCGCCGGCTAAGCCATTGATGAAAGCTGCTGCTGACGCACTCCACAACGCGTCGGCAGAAGCAAATAAAGCCCCCACAACGCCTGAAAGAACATCTCCTGTCCCGCCTACCGTCATTCCAGCATTTCCTGTTTTGTTAATCCTAATCTTATCCCCGTCGCTTATGATGTCCTCCTTGGCTTTAAGAAGGATCGTAGCCCCTATTTTCTCTGCCATCTTTTTGACGTTTTCCTGATCGGGATCTTTGCCAAAAACCCTTCTGAACTCTCCTCTATGAGGTGTAAGGATACATTCAACCTCCTCGGGAACGTCCTTCGTTATTCCTTCTGCATCTAGCACAGCTTTTCTTATCTTTCCTGTCTTAAGGATTTCAGCTGCAACGTTTGAGAACTCAGAGTCTCCGGTGCCCATCCCCATAACCACAACCCCATGCTTCTTGAGGAGCTTTTCAATCTCAGGAATGTTTTTCTCCTCGATCCTCCCTCCTTTAAGCTTCCTCACTATGAGGTTAGGAGAGAAGGATGAAACTACTTCGTAAATGGTCTCTGGTACAGCCAGCGTCACGATGTCCGCTCCAGCATTTAAAGCAGCAATCGCAGCCAGAGCTGGAGCTCCCGTGTAGGCTCCGCCTCCTACGATCAATATTCTTCCATGCATTCCCTTGTGAGCATTTTCCACCCTTTTGTAAACCTTCTGTACATCTCCGGGACCAGAAAGCATTTCATAAGCTTTAGGTATACCTATATCTTTCACGATTACTTCTCCAACCTTTTCTTTTGCTTTCAGTAGTCCTGGCTTGTTTTTGTGGAAGGTTACTGTGGTATCAGCCTTCACACAGATATCGAATTCTCCAGTGTCAGGATTCAAGCCAGTAGGGACATCCACTGAGATCACGAATGTTTCAAGCGAGTTTATAACCTCCACAGCCGTTCTGAAAGGTTCTCTTAACCTCCCCCTCACTCCAGTGCCGAGCATCGCATCAAGGATAATTCCTGCATCGTAACGCTCTATCTGAGAACTGTCCCTTACTTCGATTATTTCATAGCCTGCATTTTTCAATATTTCGAAGTTCCTTCTTGCGATATCCGTTCTTATGTCTTTTTCTCTGCCGAGAAGCAGAATTTCAGCCTCAAAATCTTTTAAATGCCTTACCGCAACAAAAGAGTCTCCTCCATTGTTCCCTAATCCGGCAAAAATAAGAAGAGATTTATCCAGCCCTAACTCCTCAGTTTTCTTAAGAATAACTTCAGCCAAAGCCTTCCCAGCATTTTCCATGAGCTGGAGCCTGCTAAGTCCATGGTATTCGCAGTTTGTATCAATTGCAGCCATCTCAGCTGAAGTTATAAATTCTGATTCAGACGTCATGGTTTTAATTTTAATCACAAAATTATGGTTTAATTATCTCATTCCCTGTTGTTGTAAAGCTAGCTCCGCCAACATGCAGTATGAATCTGTAATCGCTGACATCAGGTTTTCCTCCTGCGAAGGCATCCCCATAGCTTACATCTACGATCTCTCCAACGTAGAAAGTGTGATCTCCAGTCACAACTTCCTGAACAACCTTACATTCGAGATTTGCCGCACATTCCTTGATCGATGGGGCTTTAACAGATTTGGATTTAATAAATGTAACACTAATGAGCTCTTTTTTGTCCTTCTTGGCTCCGCTTACGGTTCCAGCTATCCAAACATCCTTAAGCAGCTCGATTGTTGGCACAGCAACAACGAAATCCTTCTGTTCGTCGATAAGCTTCTTTGTGTATCTCCTATGGGCTATTGAGACCCCAAGAAGAGCAGGTTTATGAGACAACGGAACCACCCAATCTGCTGTCATCGGATTGGGTTTGTCAATTGTACCAGCAATAATCAGATACGTACGAATCGGGTACAGATATTCCAGCATTTTATCACCACCAACCTTTTGACTGAGGAATAGTAAAAACATTTCGATTATTCAATTAAATTCAATTAAAATTCAATCGAATTCAATCGAAATCGAAAATAAAATAATCTCTATGGCTTACTTGAGATGTGAACATTTCCGTGTTCTTCAGCGGAGAGTTTGGTAGAAGATTTCTTTTAAATCTAGCATACCCGGAGATGTGCCCAAAATTGGGTGCTTGTGGTCTAGAGGCTTGTGACTACTGCAAGGACTACGATTTCTCCTCCAAAATCGTTATGGTAGAAGAGTTCGCTGACCCAGCAAGTTATGGAGTCTACATTGACGAACCCCTATCTATTCTTCCCGAAATTTTGGATGGAGATGTATTTATAGCAATAAACCTCCATCCCGACATCTTGGTTGAGTTACCCTCGATCTTGGAGCCATACAAAGCTCTCGTAATTCCTGTTGAAGATCCAAAATGGTGTTCTCCGGGACTGAGGAATCAAATCGCAAGACATTGCGAAGAGGTTGGGATAGAATTCGCATGTCCCAAACCCATATGCACTTTAAAACCTGAAACGAAATTTATTTCCAAATTCTGTGAGGAATTCAAATTCGGAAGACCGAGATTTGAAGTCAAAGTGGACGATTCAACGATTTTGAACGCCAAAGCTTTGACTGATACTTGCGGATGTGCATATTACGTTTCTAAAAAGATGACAGGATACTGGATAGACAACAAAGAGGATTTCTGGAAGGAGATCCATCAGCATCAATGCGCATATCCATGTCTCGCGAGCATGGAAAGAGATGTCGAGATAAAAGAGTCTCCCTTCCATCTTGGGGGATATACTATGGTGTATTACTTTAGTCAGGCTGTAGGGATTGATGCTTTGGACTTCGTTCCAGATCACATGAGAAAAATTCTAGGTTTGAGAGATTGATGATACGGAAATATTATGGGTCGGAGGCTATGTTCCAAATTAGGAAAATTATCCAAATTATAAATAAAAAAGTTAATTAAAATTAAAAAATTAGAAATAATCTCTCTGGAACTCCATTTTCTTTAGCTTTTTGAGTTTTCTCTTCCTGTTCCCTCTGATTTCCTGACGAGGAGGTTCGTTCAAAAGTTCTTCAAACTCCTCATCTGTTACGGGCTTTAAATCCATCCATTCTTCGTATTTCTTAGCCCTTCTCAAAGCCATCTACCCTTTTGGATTTTTCATTTAATTTTCTTAGAGAATATATAACATTTTTCGTGATGAGAAGGAGAATGAAACCGAAACAAAGAGCTCAATACACCTTTGTTAAAAACTGGAGAAGTAATTAAGTCAGCAAAATATTTTAATCTCACGAATTGAAAGATTTCCATCCCGATTATTTAAGAAAAGAAATGTGGTGATAGGATGAGTTCAACTGGTAAGTCCACTAAGGCGTTCCCAAAGGTCTATGAGCCTGCAAAGGTAGCAATGGAAGTAGAGGAATACTGGAAAAACAGGAAAATTTATGAAATAGTAAAAAACAAGGGAGAGAAGAAATTCTTTTTTGTTGACGGTCCTCCCTACACAACAGGAAGAATACACTTGGGTACTGCCTGGAATAAAGTTTTGAAGGACACAATTTTGAGATACAGGAGAATGAGAGGTTATAAAGTCACAGACACCCCAGGCTGGGATATGCATGGCTTACCTATAGAGGTTAAAGTTGAACAGGAACTTGGGATCAAGAGCAAGAAGGAGATCGAAGAGTATGGAATTGATCTTTTTGTAGATAAATGCTTGAAGTATGCATTAGAAAATAAAAAGGCGATGGAGGATCAATTTAAGATGCTCGGCGTTTGGATGGACTGGGAAAACCCATACATGACGATAAAGGCAGACTACATCAATGCTGCATGGTGGACGATAAAGAAAGGCTATGAAAAGAACCTTCTTGAAAGGCAGCTCATGGTTGTAAACTGGTGCCCAAGATGCGAGACAGCTCTTGCTGATGCCGAGGTTGAATACTGGGATGAAAAGGATCCTTCAATTTATGTTAAATTCCCCATTAAGGGGAAAGATAATCATTTTATTGTAATCTGGACGACCACACCTTGGACTTTACCAGCCAACATGGCCGTAGCTGTACATCCTGCTTTGGAATATGCGGTTCTGAAAGCGAGAAAGGATGAAAATGAGGAGATTTTGATTATTGCAAGAGAACTCGCTGAGAACGTTCTGAAACAGGGAGGTTATGATAGCTGGGAGATTTTAGAGACCCATCTTGGTGAGGATTTAGTCGGAATTGAATACGAACATCCTCTCGCAGAATTTATCCCCGAACAATCAAAATTCAGTCATTCTGTTTATATGGCAGAGTTCGTCACGGCTGAAAATACGGGTTGCGTTCATATAGCCCCCGGCCATGGTTTAGAGGACTTCGAGCTTGGAATGGAGGTTGGGTTAGAGGTTTTCAATCCCGTTGACGAGAGGGGAGTTTTCACAGAAAAGGCTGGAAAGTATCATGGTCTTCATGTTAAAGAAGCGAACAAAGTTATAATTGAAGATTTGAGAAATAACGGATTGCTCTTAGCAGAATCGTTTATCGTTCACCGATACGGCCATTGCTGGAGATGTAAGAACCCGATAATCTATCGCTCTACCGAACAATGGTTCCTGAAGGTTTCAAAGCTGAAGGATAAGATGCTTGAAGAGGTTGACAGGGTGAGATGGGTCCCCCAGTGGGCGGGAGAATCACGCTTTAAGGACTGGGTAAGTAACGCCAAGGACTGGTGTATCAGCAGACAGAGATACTGGGGGATTCCGATCCCTGTTTGGGTTTGTAAGGGATGTGGGAAGATTAAAGTGGTCGGAAGCATCGATGAGGTTCCTTGGCAGGATGATCTCGATTTGCATAGGCCAAAGATAGACGAGGTAACTTTTGAGTGTGAGTGTGGCGGAGAGCTGAAGCGCGTTCCCGATGTCTTCGATGTCTGGTTTGATAGTGGTGTTGCTTCATGGGGAACATTGAGGTATCCTAGATTTAAAGAGGAGTTTGAAAGGCTTTGGCCGGCCGATTTCATAACCGAAGGCCATGATCAGACGAGAGGCTGGTTCTATTCTCAGCTTGGAGCAAGCGTTATCGGTTTTGGAAAGGCTCCTTACAAAACAGTCCTGATGCATGGATTTACGTTGGATGAACTGGGAAGAAAGATGAGTAAAAGCCTTGGAAATGTTGTTGAGCCTGAAGACGTTATAAAGGATGTTGGAGTTGATTCATTCCGCCTTTATATGCTCTCCTCAGCTGTCTGGGAGGACCTGAGGTTCAGCTGGGATGAGGTGAGGAATGTTAATCGAGTTTTAAATATCTTCTGGAATGCCGTCAGATTCGCCCATACATACATGACCTTGGATAAGTTTTTCGAGGGGGAAGAAGGAAGGTTGAGGGAGGAAGACAGGTGGATTCTTTCAAGACTCGAGAACCTCAACAAAGCCGCTTTAGAAGGTTATGAGAACTACAGCATCCACAGAGTTGTCAGAGCTTTCATGAATTTCGTAGTCGAAGACTTCAGCAGATGGTACATCCAGCTTGTAAGGCCGGTTGTGTGGGAGGAGAGAACATCACCAACAAAGCTCGCCGTTTATTCGACTATTTTGAGAGTTGTCGATAAAACATGCAGGATAATAGCCCCTGTAGCGCCTTTTCTTGCGGAATGGATCTACAAGAATTTCGTTGCAGAGTTTAAGAAGACAGAAGATTCAATTTTCCTTGAGAGTTTTCCTGAGGTGGACGAGAAAGCAATCGATGAGGAGTTGGAAAGATCCATGTCCCATGCAAGAAACATAGTTGAGGCAGCGAGTAATGCAAGACAGAAAGCTGGAATAAAGCTGAGATGGCCTCTTAGAAAGCTTATTGTCGAAAGTAATGATGAGATTATAAAAGTCACTGTAGAAAAGCTTGAAAGGGTTATCAAGGCTCAGTGCAATGTTAAAGAGGTCGAGGTGGTTTCTGAATTCAAGAAAGAGATTAAAGCAAAACCGAATTTCAAGAAAATAGGTCCTCTCTTCAAAGAAAAGGCAAAGGAGGTTGCAGATATCATCAATAATCTCTCAGAGGAAGAACTGGAAAAAGCTATTGAGGATGGAAGTATGGAGATCTTGGGGCAGAAGGTAAGCGTAGAAGATGTCCTTTTGATAGAGGAAAGAATACCTGAAGGGTATGAAATGGCCGAATTTGGAGGAGGAAACGTCTATATCACCACAAAGATGGATAAGGAGATTCTCAGAGAGGCCTATGCCAGAGAACTTGTCAGGAGAATTCAGGAGATGAGGAAAGAGCTGGATTTAGATGTTGAGGAGTTTATCGAGGTCGGTGTTAGTGTCCAAAGAGAACTCGTTGAGGGGTTTGAAGAGTACATCAAAACGGAGACCAGAGCTACAAGAATTGAGTTTGGGAGTGTTGACAATGCCGCCTATCTGAAAGACTGGAGAATTGAAGATATGGATGTGAAGATATCAATCAAAAGAATAAATGAATAGTGGAATTAACATACTCAATCAATGGTAGGATGAATCTTGGAAAGTGGTTAGAGTTCTATGTACAGATTTTAAAGGACTTCAATTTCTCAAAGGAGGAGGATGAATTTGCAGCTGTGCTAATGCACAAACTCGGAAAGGAGAAGCTCTTAGATTCGTCCATCCTCCAGAGAAAGGTTAAATGGGAGGATGTAATAGTCATTGGCCCTATTCTCAGAGAAGGTGATTTTGAAGAAATAAAAAGATTTCATGGTGTTAGAATAACCGCTGGAAAAGCTTTAAACGTGGTTATAAATCACATAACACCGGATGTTCATGTAACCGATATGGAGGAGGGAGATGAGATTCTTCTCGAGCTTCAAGAAAAGGGTTGCATCCTTGTTCTCCACGCCCATGGAGATAACATCGAAAGGATAAAATCCATGATTCCAAGGATTGGGAGTTTCATTGGTACAACTCAAAGCATCCCTTTTAACAGAATTTACAACTTTGGAGGATTCACAGATGGAGACAGAGCAGCTTGCATGGCAAAGGAGATGGGAGCGAAGAGTATAAAATTAATAGGTTTTGATTTCGAAAGAGCGAAAGGTATTAAAAAAAAGAAACTTGAGTGGGCAAGGAAAATCCTAGCTTATGAAGGGATCTTATGAAGGGATAATCGAGGTAAAAGAGGGATAGAGTGAGAATAGTCTTTACAACTCCATACTATCCACCACATATTGGAGGAATTGAGATCCACGTTAAGTATCTCTCTTCATTTCTCTCAAAAAGGCATGATGTAAAGATAATTTCTTCAACAGGAAGTTCATCAGAGGGTGTTGAGGTTTTGACTCCAAGATGTTTGAATTTACCTTATTCCCCAATCCCTTTTTCCTTTCCCAACGTAAAGGCTGATGTATATCACTCCCACATTCCGTCCCCCTTTTTCGCAAGGATGGTGGATAAAAAAAGGCTCTCACCCCATCTAATAACCTACCACAACGATGTTTTTGTTCCAAAAGTTGTAGATGGTTACAAAATACCATCTCTGGGAGGAGAATTCATTGAAAGATTTAATGAGAAGATTACAATTCCTTTGCTCGACTCATGTGATAGGGTAATAGCCACTACCTCAAGCTATGCGTTGACTTCCCCTTTACTTTCACGGTTCATGGAGAAAATCGAGGTTATCCCAAATGCCGTAGACACTCAAAGATTCAGACCAGGGGAAATCGAGAGAGAGACGATCGTACTTTACGTTGGAAGACTCATTGAATACAAGGGTGTAGAGATTCTGTTAAAAGCAATGAGAACTGTACAGGAAAGTCTAAAAGAGGCAAGACTCGTAATAATCGGAGATGGCGAGGATAGGGAGAGACTCGAAATACTGTCAAAAAAACTTGACGTTAAAGTGGAGTTCAAAGGAGAACTCCCCGATGAGGATGTTGCAAAATGGATGAAAAAAGCAAGGGTTCTTGTTTTGCCCTCTTTTTCTCGGCTCGAGGCGTTTGGTATCGTGCTGTTGGAAGCGATGGCTTCAGCAACCCCAGTAATAGGTTCGAACATCCCTGGAGTCAGGGATGTTGCCATTGAAGGTGGTTTGACCTTCTCGGATATAAACGATCTGGCTGAGAAGGTTATCAATATACTCACAAATGATAAACTGGCAGAAAAGTTATCCAGAAAAGGCTTAAAAGCTGTGAGAGAAAAGTACAGCTGGGAAGTTGTTTCAAAAAAAATTGAAAAACTCTATTTCAGCCTTATCTAGGTGTTCGAATGAGGGTTGCAGTTATCGTTCCGGTATCACCTTTCGAGCCAGCTGAGATCATTAAGAGATCGGTAGAGAAAATTAAAGCTTTAAACTTCTCCAATTTTGATTTTAAGATAATTTACATCATTGATTTAAAAGACAAAGATGATAAAAGATTTAGGATCCCTTTAAAAATGGATGTTGATGTTTTAATAAGAAAACACTCCAGAGGAAAACGTGCTGGAGCAATAAACGATGCTATAGCTTATCTAAGAGATTTTTCACCCGATTATGTTGCAATTTTTGATGTTGATTCAGAACCAGAGACAAATTTTTTGATCAAAACAATTAGAGCCCTAGAGGAAAATTCCAGAGCCTACATAGCCTCGTCTCCAAGAAGGATAAGCAATCCAGTTAATCTCTGTGCTGAAACGATAGAAGTTGAATATTCATTAATCAACTACCTTCTAAGAAAATCAAGGTTTAAACAGTTCAATGGGCTTATAGGTGTTCTGAGAGCTGATATTCTCAAAAAATACAGGATTGATGAGAGATTTATAACAGAGGATGCTGAATTTGCAACGAGAATGCATAGCCTTGGATACAAAGCCCTTTACGTTAGAGACTCTTGGATACAGGAACAAGCACCGTTATCCTGGAGAGATCTATTCTTTCAGAGGAAAAGGTGGTATTTCGGAGGATTACAGCTATGGAACTATTGGAATAAAGTTAAGAGATCAAATTGGGGATTTAAGATCTCTTGGATGCTTTCTCTAACCTTAACTTATTTTATTGCCCTTTTCTTACCTTTCATCGCTCTATCACCCATCCTGCTTTGTGCAAAATTCGGAGGAAAAAAAATAAAAGTAAGTCTTGGTCTTTTATTTCATGTTTTAATTCTCCAAGCTGCAGCGTTCGCATCAATTAATGACTACCTCAGAGGGAGAGGAATTGAATGGAGGGCCCAAAAAAGACTCGTGGAGTGAAAAGAGCCACCGCAGCTGGAATTATAATAAGTATTTTGGCAATGGTAGTTATTTTCAAATTCACCGAAACCCATTTAACGTGGAAAATAATATACGAGCTCAACCCGGCATTCCTCACCCTCGCTCTTGCCTTCCACCTCCTCTTTTGGATTATGTGGGCATATCGACTCAAAGTGTTATCCTCTTCGCTCGGGAACAACATAAGTTTTTCATATGCTTTTCAAACCTCTCTTGCTTCTGGATTTCTCGCCGCAATTACACCTTCCTCAGCAGGAGGGGAGCCACTAAGGATAAAAATGTTAAATGATAAAGGAATTAGTGTTGGGGCCTCTTCTGCGATCGTTCTTGCTGAGAGGCTTCTCGATGCAATCTTTTTCATTTCAGCTTTGCCAGTTATGATCTTTATCTCTGATTTTACCACCAAATTCGGAATATACTCTGGAGTTATCTTCACAGTAATCTTCTTTTTATTCTTAGGATTCCTCTACTTTGCCTTTAAGGATCCAGAAAATGTGGAGAGACTTTCAGTAAAAATTTCAGGAATTGTAAAAAAAGTTATCAGAGGTAAAAAAGCAGATAGAATAACAACAGTGATCACAAAAGAACTCTTTTTCTTCAGAGAGGCTTCAGTTCAGCTTGCCACTATTCCAAAAACTCAAATAGCGTTTCTTTTTGTGATTACTTCACTAATATGGTTTTTTGAGTTTCTCGTTCCTTCAGCCATCCTTCTTGCCCTTAAAACCCAACCTCATTGGGCAGAATCCATTGCATCCCAACTTTTCCTTGTGATAATCTCCCTTGCTCCAATAACTCCAGGAAGTAGCGGTATTGCAGAAACTGGGATGCTTTACTTTTACTCCCTCTTTATCAGCAAAGAGTATCTGGGCTCTCTCGTTGCCATCTGGAGAATAATAACGTACCACACAAATCTGGTAATTGGACTTTTAGTAAATGTAAAAATATTAAAATCAAGATACCTTGATCGATAATTTCTAAAGAACAAGTTTATCAAATATAATTGATCAGATGTATGCCAGCACCTCATCAAAAGGCAGATCCATCTCCTCTAACTTTTTCTTAGCCCTGCTCAACGCACTTGCGTTGTAGCTTTCTCCCCTGCTCTTCGAGAGAACTGCTTCAAATTCAGATGTGGATAGTAAATCTCTAATGAACTCTCTAAAATCTGATCTCTCAATGACTTGGATTTTTCCTTTTGATCCAGTTTTAGTTCTTCCATTAAAGTTCATAAACTCATTTTTCCAGCACTTTTCACATTCAGAAATCAGTATTGAATGGCTATCATAGTGGAACCACGACTTCTGGTACATAATCCCACCACATTCACAAAAACCGCCAAAATATTTCTGATTTACCTTTTCCCCTTTAACAGCCTTTTTATCTCTAATAAGTCTGTTAATCGGCTCAACGTATATCATTATACCAAGAACAGAGTATAGCTATTTAATTTTTTTGTTATTAACCAACATCATATAATGAAAAAATTATAAAATATATAAATTTTCAGATAGGGATAACTTTTTTGATTTCAGGTATTTTACTCCTTAAATGCTGCTCAACTACCATTGTGAGCGTGATTTGGGACATGGGACAACCACCACATGCCCCAAGAAGTTGAACTTTAACCACTCCTTCTTTCTCTTCAACATCAACCAGGGCTATATTCCCTCCGTCCCTCATAAGAGCAGGTCTTATATCTTTATCGATAATTTCCTCAACTTTTTCTTTCAGTGACATAGCCTTATGTTTTATAAGAAAGATATTTAAAGATTCCCATTCTCAGGATTTTTTGGGCTCTACGTATTTTTCAATGAGTTCAATTATACTTCTTCTCATAAAGAGCTTTTCTAGTATGGCTATCGAACCTGCATCCAGCATTTCGCTCCCTTTACTTGAAGCAAATGCGGTGACGGCTATCACCTTCGCCTTTGAATCGATTTAGAGTATTTTCTTGGTCGCTTCAACACCATCCATTTCAGGCATCATAACATCCATTAGAACTATATCTGGCTTGAAAATTTTGAAGTACTTCACTGCCTCATTTCCGTTGGAGGCTTCCATGATTACGTGACAGTTCAGCATAACCTTGAGAACTTCCCTCACTGTAATATCGTCATCAACCACCAGAACTTTCGCCATCGTTTAACAATTGAATATATATCACAATCTTTCGAAAAACCCGATATAAAAACAATAAAAACAAAAAAACAAAATTGGAAAAAGGTTGGGAACTTGGATTTCAAATTTCGATCTGATACGATTTCAGTAGTACTTCCGCATTCAGCTTTCCGTGGACGTAAGTCTTCCCCGTAGATTTATCATTCACAGCGATTTGAGCGGGAGCGAAAAGATTCGGGTCTATTTTATAGAAATCATATTCTGCTGCCTTGAAAATCTCATAGAAGGGTTTTCCATAATCCTTCGAAGTGTTGGATGGAACATTTTTAAGGATTTCATCGTATTTTTCTACCGTGAGGAATACACTGCCATAGTACATCATGCTGTCATTCGTTGATCCCATAGCTTTCAAATCATTCTCGAGGATTGGAGCGATCGGACACCTTCCGGTTCCGCTGATTATAAGCTTCGGATCGTAGCCAATCTCTGCCATCTTATATATCGCAGTTTCAACAATTCTGCCGGATATCTGGACACTTCCAACGATCGATGCTGTTGGGGCAACGACCGCATAAACGTTCTCTGGCTCAACCTCGCACTCCTTCGCGATGAAATCCATCACCTCTTCATTCGGGAGCTTTGAGGCTTCGAGAGCTATAACAGCATACTCCGAATCATCCTGATATTCAATCTGATCGTAAGTTTTCTTAGGCTTTAAGGCCAGCGCCCTAGCAGGCCCGCTACCCATCGCAAAGTACTTTCCAACGCTAACAGCCCATCCGGCTTTCTGGCTTCCCAAACAAGCAACCGCTGGATGATCAGTGTATTCTGTTATAAAGGCAAATGGAATGTCGTTAATCGTGTCAGTTACGATGCTAACCTCTGCCAAACCCCCCATACAGATCTGTGTGTACATCAATCCTGCTTCATACCCTCCTGGCACATTTACACCACAATCAATCACCGTAGCTCCATTTTCAAGCTTTTTGGATTCGATTCGAAGCTCTTCCTCAAAATCAAGCATGTCTTCAACTATGTCCATCGCCATCTCATTAACACTCACCATTTACACCACCTTAACGGAAAGAGACCATTATAGTACTTCAATATTGTGATTTTTTTCAGTCAGGTCATGGAAAGAGGGCTAGTAAAGAAGAGGGAGAACAAATAATATATCCAAGATCATTCATCTAGGTAATCCTTCTCAAAAATTAAAACTTCGTCACCTTCTTGAACCCTTTCAAGCCCTTTTACAACTTTTATTTTTCCGAAAAGATTTACAGGACTTGCTGGCCTAATTTTGTCGTCGCTTATCGGTGTCTTGCCAAAGAAAATACATATAGCCTTTCCAGGAATCCAGTAAGCGACATCTCCAACCTCAACAACATCTCGTGAATTTTCCTTCTCCGCAATCTCGATATCCGTTTCAAAGTAAATCTCGTCTCCCCATCTTCTTGCAATTCCCCGTATCGGTAAGCTCTTTTTGATAATTTCAGCCGTTCTCGTTGACAAAAGATTTATTTCTTTTACCAAATCACCGGATTTAAAAAGTATCATACTAACCCCCTTATTTTAGCAAGTATCAACCTTCCCTTAACATTTCGATGTTCCTTATTTTCTCTCCGATAAAACTAAAACCACCATAAATATAAGTTTTCCAATTTTCTCTGTTTACACCTTAGAGTTTTTTCACAAGTACAAACAGGGAAACTATCAGAAAAACAAAGGGACCAATAAATATCTGAACGTTGATGTCATCAGTACTGAAAATAAACTCCGGAGTGAAACAGAAATTTAGGAAGGACTGATAGAAAAACCTGAAAGAAGTTATAACTGTGTTGAAGTAGGAACAATTAGTACTTATGTTTACCCAGCTGAAGAAATTTATGACGTTCAGACATGCCAGAAAGACCAAGAAAAATGCAAGAATTTCTCTGTCAAGTCTCTTCCAGAGAAAAAAGATCCATACCAAGAGAGGTCCAGCAAAATATGCGTTAAACCAAACGATTACGTTAGCAGGAAACGGAAAACCTAATGAGTGGGATATTTGAATTGCTCCGGGAAGAGTGAAAGTTAGGATGTAGATGTTTGAGAAAAAGAATTTGTCAGGAAGTCTATCGACGCTTAAATATCCGACAAACGATGCCGTAAGATAAAGCTATTCCTGTTAAAAGAGCACCTATCGAATGTATGCCCATCAGATGAAATACACCAGCTATACTGATCGATAGTGCTAATGGAATGATTATCGGTCTTAGTAGAATCGGAAGAATATTTATTTTGCGGTTTAAAATTAATTTATCTGATGATGAGAACCTGATTTATCAATTAACGTTAACTGAAAATTTTTTCTGTTAACAATAAAAAATTCAAATTAATAATTTTACTCAACCTGCTCACAACTTATGCTTAAAATTTTATAGTTGTGGTTCGTAGAAATCTCAATGCTTGAAGTTGAGCTTTGTAAAATGAAACTGAAAAACCCCTTGATACTTGCAAGCGGGATACTTGGAAGTTACGCCTCTTCACTAAATACCATAGCTGAAAATGCGGGAGCGGTTGTGACAAAAAGTGTAGGTCTGGAAGAAAAGGAGGGTTACAGGAATCCTGTAGTTATCAACCTCGCCCATGGGATTCTAAACGCAGTAGGACTCGCTTCTCCAGGAGTCGAGAAATTTTCGGAGGAGTTGAAAAGGTTTAGCAAGGCTTCAAAGCTGATTGTTAGTTTGTTTGCCTCCTCACCCAAAGAATTCTCCAAGCTTGTTGGATATTTCGAACTCGCAGATGCGTTTGAACTCAATCTCAGCTGCCCCCATGTGAAGGATGTTGGTTTGACCATTGGAAACGATGCGGAACTCGTTAAAGAGATTGTTAAAGCCGTGAAGAGAGAGACGTCTAAACCAGTTTTTCCAAAACTTTCTGCAGTTTCCGATTACATAGAGGTTGCCAAAGCAGCAGAAGAGGGTGGTGCGGATGGAATAGTTGCGATAAATACCCTTAAAGGGATGGCAATTGACATAGCCACAAAAAAGCCGATTCTTTCGAACATTAGCGGTGGTCTGAGCGGAGAGGCTATCAAGCCCGTGGCAATGAAAGTTGTTTGGGATCTTTACGAAGAATTAAAAATACCCATAATCGCATCCGGTGGAGTTACAACTTGGAAAGATGTTATTGAATTCATTCTCGGTGGAGCAAGAGCTGTACAAATAGGCTCTGCTATCTTTTACAGCTACAGAATATTTTACAGCCTTAAAGAAAGTCTTATCGCTTATTTGAGAAAAGAGAAAACGAGCATCGAAGACCTCGTTGGTCTGGCCCATGAAAAATAGAAATTTTGTAATCCAAAAGAATAAAAAATTAGGATTTTAGAAGTTTTATGAACTCTTTCATCAGAGCTGGTAGATCGGGCCATGCTCTGCTCGTCAGAAGGTTTCCATCCACAACGACTTCCTGATCGGAATATTCAGCCTCACATCTCTCCACATCCGGTTTTACGGCTATGTAGCAGGTTACCTTCCTTCCCTTAAGCAGTCCAAAGGCTGCAAGGATCTGAGGACCATGACATATTGCTGCGATTGGTTTGTTATTTTCAGCAAAATGCCTAACGATCCTCTCAAGCTCTGGATAAGTTCTGATGTATTCTGGAGCTCTTCCTCCAGGGATATAAAGGCCATCGTACTCTTCTGGTTTCACATCTCCAAAAGCCATATCCACCCAAACAAACCGATAGCCCGGTTTCTCAGTATAAGTCTCCCACCCAGGTTCAAAGTCATGTACGACTGTAAAGAGATCTTTTTTGCTTGGAGCTGCAACTTTTACTTCAAATCCCTCTTCTTTTAGGCGGTAATAAGGATAGAAAAGCTCTTGCGCCTCGACAGCATCTCCTGCTACGATTAAAACCTTGCTCGCCATAATTAAATTGTTTTCAAAAAGTAAAAGGATTCTGGTCATTTTGGAAGAGTACAGATTTCGATGATAGATTTTAATTTCTTAATTTTTTAATTTCTTAATTCTCAATCCTCAATTCTTAATTTAATCCCTAGAGAGTCCAAGAAGCGATTTAACGAAGTTTTTCCTCGACCATTCTCCTTCGCTAAAACTCTCCATAAGTAAAACTTTCTCCGGAGGTTTTGGAAAGAGCTCTTCAATTATTTCTTTTATGCTTTTTCCACTATCACACATCTCCTTAGCTCTATCTTGGATATTTTTAAGATATTTAAGGTAGTCTTCGACCTCTTTCCTTGTTGCTATCCCTGGGCCACCAAAAGCAATACTGAAATCCTTTTCCAGAATCTTCTCCAGTGAATCAATAATCAAGGTATACTCTTCTGACCTCATGCAGACCATCTGCTTTGATGTAACCACGAGATCACCTGAAAACAGCTTATCACCTATCAGGAAGCACACGTGATCGGGGCTATGACCGGGAGTGTCTATAACTTCAACATCAACTTCAGCATCCAACTCCAAGCTTTCAATAGACTCAAGTGGTTCAGCCTCAATAGGTTCGGGCTGACCCCAGACATATTTTCTGTATTCTGGAATCTCAGGGGGATTGTATAGAATTTCAAGAGATTCTTCAGGTGCAAAAACTCTTGCTCCAAGAGATTTAAGAGCGTTTGCTCCTCCGATGTGATCTTCGTGGTGGTGGGTGAGCAAAACAGCTTTTACATTCCTGTTTTTAAACGCATTACGAACCTCATCAGCTGTGTGTGGACAGCCCGTATCAATCACCAAACCTTTGTAAAAGTAAAAATTTACCCAGTAGAGAACTTGTCCATTTATTTCGTTGCCAGATTTGATTGTCTCCAAATTTGAAAAGTCGTCCCTCTCAAAAATGAGAACCATATGAATCAAAGTGTTAGTAGATATTTGATATTTTTGAAAAAGTTAAATCAGGACAAAATTCAAAATCAAACTAAGCCAAACAACCGAACAAACCATTGCCAAGAAGTTAAATCAAGTAAATACCATAAAAGCTGAAAGATTCGAAGAATTATAGACTTTAGAATTCAGATAACCTTCACCTTAATCAGAACCGTATTCAAAAAATTTTATTATCTCCTAGTGGTTAATAACACCATGTTCAGTCTAAAGATCGACAAAATAATTAAACATTCCGAGACAATCTCAACCCTATTCTTCAATTCAAGATTGAAGTCCTATCCCGGGCAATTCATCATGTTAAACCTACCTGAATACGAAGAAATACCCTTAAGCCTCTCATCACCCTATTCGGTAACGGTTAAAGCTGTTGGCGAAACAACGGAGGCTTTGATTAAGATTAAAGCTGGGGAAAGAGTTGGTATTAGGGGACCTTTTGGTAGGCCTTTCTCATTCACCGACAAAAAAGCCTTGCTCGTTGCAGGTGGCATCGGGGCTGCTCCTCTTTACTACCTTCACGATTATCTCTCTGCCCGAGGTGCTGACGTAACAGTCTTATTCGGTGCCAGAACTTCGGATGAACTCGTATGGAAAGACAAATTCTTGAACGCTGAATTTTCAACGGATGATGGATCTGAAGGCTTTAAAGGTAATGTTGTCGAGCTAATGAAGGAGAAGGATCTCACAAACTACGATAGAATCTACGTCTGCGGTCCTGAGGCGATGATTAAAGGTGCTTTCTACCATCTCAAAGAAGAGAATTTACTCGACATAACAGAGTTCTCGTTGGAAAGGTACATGAGGTGTGGAATTGGTTTGTGTGGCTCTTGTGTGCTTGAAGATGGTTCAAGAGTTTGTGCAGATGGCCCTGTTTTCAGCGGAGAAGATCTTGATGGGTGGATTTAGTAATAAAAGTTAAGAAAAGTTTAAAATTAAAAAGAAAAGTTAATTCCAATAAAACTCAATAAAAACGTCTACTCAACTCCTCCATTCTCATTTATGACTTTGAGTATAACCTCGGAAATATCAAGGATCTCCGGTTTTTCAAGTTCCGAGACCTTTTTTGAATGGGAAAGATGCATCTTGCAGAAGGGGCAGCAAGATATGAGATAATCAACGTCTAGCTCAAGAGCTTCTTTGAGTCTTAGCTTTCCAATTTCGAGGGAAAGATCCCTGAACTGTGCCCTCACACCTCCTCCTGCACCACAGCAGAATGAATCCTCTCTTGTATGTTCCATCTCAACCAGATCCAATCCAGATGCTCTTATAAGTTCTCTAGGCTCATTGTAAACTCCAGCATGCCTCCCGAGATGGCAGGGATCGTGGTAGGTTGCTTTACCCCTTAGCTTCGCCTTCATACCATTTTTGATTATCTTTCCCGCTTCCCTCTCAATGAATTGAGAAAGATGGAGAATCTCAAAATTAAAATCTATGCCCTTCTCTTCACAGATTTCCGGATAATCCAAAGCGAAAGTCCTGTAGCAGCCAGCACAGGTAGTGATTATCGTTTCAATGCCATTCTTGTTCCAGATCTTGATATTCCTTTCAACAAGCTTTTCAGCTTTATCTTTCTGCCCTGTCCGAAGAAGAGTTGAGCCACAGCATATTTCATCTTTTCTAAGGTAGTTGAATTCAATTTCAAAGTGCGAGAGTATTTTTGCAGTACTAATCGCAATTTCCTTAGCTCTATAACTTGCGGTACATCCAGCAAAGTAAAGAACATTTGAATTCGATACTTCTATACCTTCAGGGAACCAACCATCCCTTAATTCTTTCTCTTCTCCATATGGGTTCATATAGATTCCAATGCTGTCGGCTAGTTTTTTATGGGCTGGTAACACTCCTTTAACCTTTGTCAATCTATTTCTCGTTTCTTCCCATAGTTTCAAGAGAGGAATTCCCACGATGCAAACGTTCTCACACAATCCGCAAGTAGTACATTTAAAGAAATCTTTCAGCATAAGATTGTCTAGCTCAGAATTGTTAAGACTCAATTTAAGAAGATAGAGTCTCCCTTTTGGTGAGACACTTTCCCACCTTTCAACCTTGAAAGTTGGACATATTCTACAATAATTGCATTGGGCACATGCGTAGATTTCATCCACCAGATCTTCCAAGATTTTCGCCATGTCTGTTTGCATCTTACCACTTAAACTAAGCTGTCCAACCAAACCATCTAACCTAAATTACCAAACCGGCTATCTTCATTAGCATCGGAACTCTTCCTTCAGGAAATATCTTTCCTGGATTCAAAAGGTTAGCCGGATCGACCTTTTTCTTAAACTTTAACAACTCATCATAGTCCAGGATGATTCTCCTGCTTAGATAAGATAGGTATAAACCAGTAGCATAAGGCCTCCCACCAAGCTTCATTCCAACCTTCAGGAGTTTAAACGCGGTTTTCCAGTCTTTCATAAATCTCTTATCTCTTTCATCACTGGGAATTAGAACTATAACGTTTGCCTCCTTTTTAGAAAAGTATGTCTGAACTGCATGATCTGCAGCCACCTCCTTTTTAATCTCCCTGTAGTAGCTACCGAGATTTTCAAAAGGTATTAGAGATTCAATCGATACAAGTGAGGGGCCTTTTTTCTTTATCCTCAATGGGTAAAAGCGATCATTCCAGAGATCATAAGCGTCTCTTCCATCCAGTCCGGCTTTTTCGAGATAAACTGCGAGCAAGATATCCTTTTCCTCAAAATCCGTCCCCTTTACTTCATTCATCATTCTGAAAAATTCTGAACTCATAAGTATTGCGGAATAGGGCTTAGTTCTTTCAACAATTTTCACAGCTTCCATGACACCTTTTACATCGGCTGCAACGGGAATCTCCTCTTTATAATCCATAAGTTTGATAGCAGACGAAGTTATCAGCCCGGTTGTGCCTTCCATACCTATATAATACTTCAGATTATCATGTCTAACTTTTTTAACTCTTTTATCTCTCTCGAAGTCGAGCACCTCGATTTCTTCTATATTTTCCCCTATCCCTCCAAACATCGTACTGCCTATACCCAGACCTCCTTGAGCTATCCACCCTCCAACTGTAGAGGAGAGGGCACTTGTTGGATAAATTCTTAAGCTCAGATTTTTCTTCCTAGCTTCTTTTTGTATATCCCACCATATTGCTCCAGGTTCACTTTTCACCGTTTTAGTCTCTTCATCGATTTCAAAATGATTCATCCTCGAGAAATCAACAACGATCCCACCTTTAAGGGGAACCACTCCACCATAGCCTGATGTTGCAGAGCCTCTCGGGACTATCGGCTTCGAATATTCCCCACTTATTCGAAGTATCTCCCTAACATCATCAACGCTTTCAGGCTGAATAATGACTTCCGCATCTGAAGAAACCATTTTTTCAAGATACCCTGGAATTACGGAGATATCGTGAGAGTAAAGTTTTATTTCTAGAGGATGAAAGGAGACATGGGAAAATAATTTCCTCACCTCCATCTCAAATTTCTCCATAATTTCCATTGGAGAATCCTTCCATGTAAAAGCTATAAAAGCTTTGAGATTTCAACAAATTAACATTATTAAATCTTTTAGATTTAATTTAAAACTTATTAAAAGATTGAAATTTTATCTAACCATTCAATTAAATGCGCCTAAATAGTCCTATCCAGTGTTTCTTTAACAAGCTTTATCGCACAAAGCTCACCACACATCGAACATGCATCGCTTTGGGATTTTCTCCTTTCCCACGTCTCTCTTGCCCTTTTTGGATCAATAGAAAGACTGAATTGTTTCTCCCAGTTAAGATCTTTCCTTGCAATAGACATCTCAAGATCTCTTTTCCTTGCTTTCTCCCTTTGACCTTCCTTCACCAAATCGACCGCATGGGCGGCGATTTTAGCAGCTATCACACCTTCTCTTACGTCTTCAATCGTCGGAAGGGCAAGATGTTCTGCAGGGGTAACGTAGCAAATAAAATCTGCTCCGCTCATTCCTGCTATCGCCGCGCCAATAGCAGCGGCTATGTGATCATAACCCGCTGCAACATCGGTAACGAGGGGACCAAGGAGGTATAAAGGAGCGTTATTCGTCACGTATTTCATAGCCTTAACCGATGTTTCGATCTCATCGAGTGGAACATGCCCTGGGCCTTCCACCATCGCTTGAACTCCAGCTTCTCTGCATTTTTCAACAAGTTCTCCGAGCAGAATGAATTCCGTGTATTTCACCCTATCACTTGCATCTTCAATGCACCCCGGCCTGAAAGCATCTCCGAGGCTTATTGTAACGTCAAATTCCTTCATGAGCTCTAACAAATAATCAAAATTCTCGTAGTATGGGTTCTCCCTCTGATTGTGAAGCATCCAGCCGATGGTTATCGCTCCACCTCTGCTAACAACTCCAAGCAGCCTTTTGCTTCTCTTAAGTCTCTCAACACTGTTCCAGTTAACTCCAGCATGGATGGTCATAAAGTCTACTCCATCCTTTGCCTGTTTCTCAACAACTTTGAAGAAATCGTCCTCATCCATGTCAACTACCTTCTTACACCCTTTAGCAGCCTGATATATCGGAACAGTGCCAAATGGTACGTCAACGACTTTCATTATCTCTCTTCTGATTTTGTCAAGATTTCCACCTGTCGAGAGATCCATCACAGCGTCAGCTCCAGCTTCTATAGAAATCTTTGCCTTTAAAACCTCCTCATCAACGTTTATGTAATCTTCCGAAGTTCCTACGTTAGCATTAACCTTCGTTGAGACGAACTTTCCAATTGCCTTTGCCCTGAATTCCGAGTTTCTAAGGATGTTACGGGGAACAACAACCTCTCCCTTTGCGATGAGTCTTATAAGTAAGTCTAAATCAATATTTTCTTCCTTAGCAACCATTTCCAGCCAATTGGGATACTTTCCACTCTTCGCAAGCTCCATCAGTGTTTCCATCAGACAAAATTGAGGCCAAGGATAGATAAATTCTTTGTTGTTTTCATAATTAAGATGATAGAGATTTCCAACAGAAAGTCTAATAAATAGAGGTTAGCTTTTGGGAGTATGCATGCTAAAACCCTCAGCGAAAAGATATTCTCAGAGAAATCCGGCAAGGATGCGAGGGCTGGAGACTTCGTTTTTGCATCCATAGATAAAGCGATGATCCATGACATAACCGGGCCTCTGGCTGTAAAGGTTTTCAATGAGATAACCGATGGTGGAAAGGTGTGGGATCCTTCCAAAATAGTCATAGCCTTCGATCATCAGGTTCCTGCTGACAGCGTTAATGCTGCCGAAAACCACAAGATGCTCAGAAAGTTTGCAAGAGAGCAAAAAATATTGAATTATGACGTTTATGAGGGCATAGCTCATCAGTTGATGGTTGAGAAAGGGCATATAATACCAGGAATGCTTGTTGTTGGAGCGGACAGTCACACATGTATGTATGGAGCTTTAGGAGCTTTTTCCACAGGAATTGGCTCCACAGACATGGGAGCGGTATTCGCTTTGGGAAAGCTCTGGTTTAAAATTCCCGATACGATAAGATTTGAGATTTCCGGAAAGCTTGGAAGGATGGTTTATAGCAAAGATATTATTCTAAAGCTGATCGGTATGATCGGAGCAGATGGTGCAACTTATGCTGCATGTGAGTACGCTGGCGAGACTATTAGAAAAATGGAGATGTCTGAGAGGCTTACAATGAGCAACATGGCAATAGAGATGGGTGGAAAGGCTGGGATAATAGAGCCCGACGGGGTGACAGAAAAATATCTTTCAAATATTATAGAAGGTTATGAAACTCCTGACTGGGTTTACAGTGACGAAGAAGCAAGCTACAAAAGAGTAGTCGAGCTGAATGTTACCGATCTCGAACCACAGGTTGCCTTGCCCCATAGAGTTGATAATGTTGCAAACATTTCGGATGTTGAAGGAGTAAAGGTTGATCAAGTTTTCATCGGTTCTTGCACAAATGGAAGATATGAAGACCTGAAGATCGCCGCAGAGATTATAAGGGGAGAAAAGGTTGCTGAAGGTGTAAGATTGATAGTCATCCCAGCAACGAGAAGTATATACCAGAGAGCGCTAAAAGAGGGGATCATAGATGTTTTTGTTGACGCTGGAGCGATCGTTGAATTTCCAAGCTGTGGCCCGTGTATGGGTGGCAGCTTCGGCCTTATCGCATCGAATGAAGTGAGCGCCTCAACCTCCAATCGAAACTTTGTGGGAAGACAAGGTAGCCCTGAGGGTGAAATCTATCTTGTTTCCCCTGCAACCGCTGCTGCCACAGCAATATATGGAGAACTCAAGGATCCGAGAACGGTTTAGATTCAACTTATGATTCAATTTAGATCTTTTATAATGTATTTCTATTGCTCTTTTCCACTTAATGAAATAAAGAAGACCAGATATCTATATAATAACTTTTTGAAAAAAATTTCTTTACCTATGTTTCCTCTGGAATAATGAAAAGGAAAAAACTATATAGTAATAGTTATTACTCTAATCATGCAGGAAGTCCAGCTTCCAATAGAGCTTGCTTTTATGGTTAGGAACAGATTAAAATTAAGAAAAATCCCGTATAAAGAAATCAAAATCGATAAAATAGCTCTCGATCAACACTATATCGATTTGATAGAGAATATAATTTCTGAGCTCAAGGAAAAGAGGGGCATCAAAACAAGATACTAAAAACAGTTTTCTGAATTTATCGCTATTTATTGCTATTTTTCGAAAAGAATTTAAGTTGTTCAAATGTATCCATTTCAACTGGAGGTGTATGCATGGTCAATTTTGAATTAACTCAGGAACAGAAAGATATTCAGAGGGCTGCAAGGGAATTTGCAACCAAAGAATTCACAAAGGAGAGAGCAGAGGAGGCTGACGAAAAAGAGGAGTTTCCGTTCGAACTCTGGAAAAAGGCTTGTGAGCTAGGCTTTATAGGGATACATTTTCCCGAAGAATACGGCGGAGCTGGGATGGGGATTTTTGAGAATATTCTTGTTGTAGAAGAATTCTGCAGAGCTGATAGTACAATTGGAAGTGCAATAATCCTTTCTGACTTTTCTTCAGAGGTGGTAATGCGTTACGGAAGTGAAAATCTGAAAAAAGAGGTGTTACCGAAAGTTGCTGGAGGAGAGGCAATCACGGCTGGATGCTATACCGAGCCTGAAGCAGGGAGTGATCTCACGGCTATAAGGACAAAGGCGGAGAAGGATGGAGACGAATGGATCATAAACGGAACAAAAACTTTCATAACGAATGGAAACATCGCAGACTATTATATCGTACTTGCAGTAACCGATCCCGAGGCTCAGCCAAGATATAGGGGTTTTACAACCTTTCTCGTAAGAAAAGGTGCTGAAGGGTTATCGACGAACAAAATAGGTAAAAAAATGGGCATCAGAGCTTCTCCAACTGCAGAGGTGATATTCAGAAACGTGCGCGTTTCGGAGGATGACATCATAGGTAAGTTAAACAAAGGTTTCTATCAGGTACTTGAGTTCTTTGACGAGAGCAGAATTGAGATTGCTGCTCAGGCACTAGGTATAGCCCAAGGAGCTTTCGACAGAACTCTTAACTACGTCAAGCAGAGAAAGCAATTTAATCAGCCAATCGCAGCCTTTCAGGCTTTGCAACACAGGATCGCAGATCTGCAAACCCAGATAGAATGCGCAAGACTTTTGATATACAAATCAGCCTGGAACTACGACCAAGGCAGAATAGATCCCGGGTTGACTTCGATGGCAAAGTACTATGCTGGAAAGGTAGCCGTGAAGGTCTGCGATGAGGCCATTCAGATGCATGGAGGCTATGGCTATATCGGAGAATACGATGTCGAGAGATTCTATAGAGACTCTAAAATAACTGAGATATATGAGGGTACAAAAGAAGTTCAGTTAAATACCATTGCAAAGGATGTTTTGGGTAAGTTCAAGTGATCAGATTCATCATATTTTTAAATTATTTTTTTTAATAATGAAAGTAAATCAAAAATTTTAAATTTTTTAGCACGGAGGTTCAATGATAGAACGTAGGTGATAACATGGACGTTGATGAGGTCAGGAAAAAAAGGGAAGAATGGGATAAAAAATGTTTAAGACCATTCCTCGAGAAATCAGGAGAAAGACAGGAAAAATTTGAAAATCTTTCTTGGATTGAGATAGATCGAATATATGATCCTTCAGATATCGAACATCTAAGCTTTACCGATGATATAGGCTATCCTGGAGACTACCCCTTCACAAGGGGCGTTTATCCAACGATGTACAGGGGAAGATTATGGACCATGAGACAGTTCTCAGGTTTTGGAGCTGCAGAAGACACAAACCAAAGATGGAAGCTCCTCCTGAAAGAGGGACAGACCGGATTGAGCACAGCATTCGATTTCCCGACTTTGATGGGACTTGACAGCGATGATCCGCTATCGGATGGAGAAGTAGGAAAGGTTGGAGTTGCAATCGACACTCTTAAAGATTTTCAGATACTTTTCGATGGCATTCCCCTTGATAAAGTTTCAACCTCCTTCACGATAAACCCACCCGCAGCCATAATTCTTGCGATGTATACTGCGATAGGCGATGCACAGGGAGTGCCCAGGGATCAGTTGAGAGGAACTATCCAGAATGATATGCTCAAGGAATTCCACGCTCAAAACACCCTCGTTTTACCTCCAGAACCATCTGTAAAGGTAATAACCGACATATTCGAATGGGGGGTTGAGAACGTTCCGAAATTCAATCTCATAAGCATAAGCGGATATCACATCAGAGAAGCTGGCTCAACAGCAGTCCAGGAGCTCGCTTTCACAATTGCAGATGGAATGGCTTACGTTGAAGCTGCGATAGAGAGAGGAATCGACATCGATAAGCTGGCTCCCCAGCTCAGCTTCTTCTTCAACTCCCATAACGACTTCTTTGAGGAGATAGCAAAGTTCAGGGCTGCAAGAAGAATGTGGGCGAAGATAATGCGCGACGAATATGGAGCGAAGGATCCCCGCTCATGGTGGCTTAAATTCCACACGCAAACGGCTGGATGCTCCTTAACAGCCCAACAACCTTTGAATAATATAGTTAGAACAACCATCCAAGCCATGGCTGCCGTGCTTGGCGGAACCCAAAGCCTGCATACGAACAGCTTCGATGAGGCTTGGGCTTTGCCAAGTGAGGAGGCTGTGAGAGTTGCTTTGAGAACACAGCAAATAATTGCATATGAGAGCGGTATTCCGAGCACGATCGATCCCTTAGGAGGAAGCTATTACGTTGAATGGCTCACAGATAAAGTCGAAAAGCTCGCCTGGGACTACATCGAGCGAATAAGGAAGATGGGAGAAGGAAGCATGCTAAGAGGAGTTTTTGCTGGAATAGAGAATGGATTCTTTGTTAAGGAGATCACAAATGCTGCTGCAAGATTCCAGCGAGAGGTTGAAGAGGGGAAGAGGACGATAGTTGGAGTGAATAAGTTCACGATTGAAGAACAACTAAAGATTCCGATTCTGAAAGTTGATCCAGAGGTACAGAGGAGACAGATCGAGAGATTGAAAAAGGTGAAGGCTGAAAGGGACAACGTTGCTGTAAAGGAGGCACTTGACTGGTTAAGAAGTGCAGCGGAAAACGATGAAAATGTCATGAGGCCGATTCTCGAGGCTGTAAAGGCCTATGCAAGCGTTGGAGAGATAATGGGGGTACTAAAGTCGGTCTATGGAACTTACAAAAAACCGATAATAATCTGAAGGTGATTAAATGGAGAAGAAGGTCAGAGTACTTGTTGCAAAGGTAGGCTTAGATGGTCACGACAGGGGAGCAAAGGTTGTTGCGAGATTTCTAAGGGATGCGGGCTTTGAGGTAATCTACACAGGACTCCACCGGACACCTCAGGAAGTTGCCATGGCTGCTGTCCAAGAGGATGTTGATGTCATCGGTATAAGCCTGCACAGCGGAGCACATATGACCTTAGTTCCCAAAGTTCTCAATTTCATCAGAGAGTACGGTGGAGATCCTGATGAGATGGTTGTTTTAGTAGGAGGGATCGTTCCCGAAGATGAATTCGATGGCTTAAAAGCTTTGGGCGTTGATGGAATCTTCATTCCCGGAACCCCTATTTCCGAAATAGTTGACTTTATTAAAGAAACGGTTCCGAAGAAAAAGGGTATGAAGGTAAAGAGCTGAACAGGTGTAATAATGGACGTTGATAAGATAGTGGAAGGGATACTCTCAGGCAACAAAAGGGCTCTGGCAAGGGCGATAACCTTCGTTGAAAACGAGTATCCTGAGGGGAAAGAAATTCTGAAAAGGATTTTTCCGAAAACCGGGAATGCCCATATCATAGGCATCACTGGGTTTCCTGGGGTTGGGAAGAGCACGATTGTAAGCAAATTAACCCAAGAATTCAGGGCGAGAGGAAAGACCGTTGGCATAGTTGCTATCGATCCAGGTTCACCTTTCACAGGAGGAGCATTGCTTGGTGATAGGCTTAGAATGGACGGTCTTGACAGCAGCAAGAAACTATGGATCGACCCTGGAGTTTTTTTCAGGAGTATGAGCTCAAGAGGGAGAGCTGGTGGACTGGCAGCGAAAACGGGCGATACTGTAAGGCTGATGGATGCTTTTGGTTTCGATATGATTTTAGTCGAGACCGTCGGAGCGGGTCAGAGCGAGGTTGACGTTATCGAGGTGGCAGACACATCTATCGTTGCCCTCATGCCAGAGATGGGTGATGACATCCAGATAAACAAAGCCGGAATACTCGAGATAGGAGATATTTACGTCGTGAACAAGGCAGACCTGGGAGGAGCAGAGAAGACAGAGAGATGGATTAAGGCAATGCTGATGATGGATCAAGAGGCGGTAGAGATCCTTTCGAAAACCACCCATGCTCAGGAATATGAAGTTCAGACTGGAAGAATATTTGACAAGATTTCAAGGGCTGGATGGACTCCACCAGTGATTAAGACAGTAGCCGATAGAGGAGAGGGAATTCCGGAATTGGCAGATGCAATCGAGAAACACTTCGAATATCTCAAAAACACAGGAAAGCTGCTGGAAACGAGAAAACATAGGTTAAGTAGGGAAATGATTGAGATCCTCGTACAGGAGATAAAGAACTACCTGAAGAAAACGGATAAGGTGAACTTCCAGGAGATGGTTGAAAAAGTCTCCAAAAACGATCTTGATCCTCACACAGCAGTTGAGAAGATGATGAAATCTATTTTAAAAGATTATAAAGATTAACCACCACATTTTTCAGGTGAGAGTTTGAAATCCGGAAAACCAGAAAAATCAAAAAAAGACGTAAGAAAAACCCATCTGCTTGACAGGACCCTCGTGGATAAAGATTCTGATGTAATAAGCTGTTTGGGTACAATAGATGAGGCAAATTCGTTTATTGGCCTTGCAAGGGTGTTTGCAAAGGATGAAATGGTTAAGACAACCCTAGAGAGGATACAGCACAAAATGTTCAAAGCAGGACTCGAATTGGTCTCAGATAAACGCATGGGAGAAGATGATTATAAAGAGATAATTTCTGTTATAAATGACTTCGAGAGAGTCGTTAAAAAGCCATCCGGATTCATTCTTTTGGAACAGAACGAAAGCGGAGCTTTTTTAAGCGTTGCAAGAGCAGTCGTTAGAAGGGTTGAAAGAGAAGCTATCAGTCTGCAGAAAAAAGGCAAAGCTTCGATTTGGCTAGTGGAGTGGTTGAACAAGCTCAGTTACTTGCTATACCTGATGGTTCTTAAAGAAATTGAAGACTACGAACGGATTGAGTTTGAAAAAAGAGTTTGAGTGGAATGTCGGAAGAGAGTTGGAGCAAATTCAAAGATTCGTTGGAAAAAAACGAAGAATATCATAGAAGATACCATGCTGCTGTTTCAAATCCCTTAAGAAGGAAAATTTTGGGACTCGTTGCCGAAGGTTGCAGCAAAGATGAGATTTGCAAGACGCTCAGCATTACAGAATCCCAGCTCGAATATCACATCCGATTCCTAGAGCATGGATTCTGCATAAAGAAGGAAGGTGACTTTTTTAGGCTCACGAAAGAAGGGAAGATAATATATTATCTAGATGTTAATTCGAATAACAAAAACAAAATTAAAGGAATTGAAAAATGATCGCTGCAATAGGACAGCTAAGAATTCTCCCGGACAGAAGAGTAAATTTAATGAAGGCACTAAGTCTTATAAAAAGAGCATTGCAGGTAAGGGCTTCCATAGTCGTTCTTCCTGAACTTTTCAACACCGGATTCTATTCCGAGAGTTATGAAGAGGTGGAAGCAAACTTAGAAGACGAACTTTCGATGATCCTCAAACTCTCCGAGAGGAAAGACATTACAATAGTGGGAACGGTTGCAGAGAAGGTCGAAGGAAAACTCTACAACACAGCGGTAGTCATCCACAGAGGAAAAATAATAGGAAAGTACAGAAAAACCCATCTGTTCCCCTTAAATGAGGAAAGGGATTATTTTGCCACCGGAGATAAGCTTATGGTTATAGATTCACCTATGGGTAAACTCGGGTTGATGATTTGCTATGAGGTGAGATTCCCTGAAATTGCAAGGTATCTGACCCATAAGGGGGCCGAAATTCTAGTTGTTCCCGCTGAATTTCCCGAACCAAGAATAAATCACTGGAGAGTTCTCTTAAGGGCTAGAGCCATAGAAAATCAGTGCTATGTTCTTGGAGCTAATTGTGCCGAGGGAGAGGAGAAGTATCCGGGAAGATCAATGATAGTTGATCCTTGGGGAAACATTTTGGTCGAGGCAGGAGATAGGCAGGAGATTATAATGGCTGAAATAGACTTGGAAGAGGTTAAAAAAATAAGGAAGGAATATCCATTCCTTAAGGATGTAAGAAGAGAACTTCTCTCAGATATTTTCTCAGATATTTTCGAAAAAGAGAGGTGAGAGTAAAATGAAGATAGTGTTTGACGAAAGCTTTCTCGATGTTTACACTTCCGATCCCGCCGCCTCTCCAGGAAGATTAGAATCTATTTTGCAGGAAATACAAGATTATGAGTTTGTAAAACCTGAACCAGCATCGGAGGATGACATTCTTTTGGTTCACACCTCTGCCCATCTTGAGTTCGTAAAAAGCATGCCAAGAATTCATGAGCTCGCGATTCTCGCTGCTGGAGCGACGATTAAAGCTTCTCGAATAGCATTTAACGAACCTGCTTTCGCCTTAGTAAGACCTCCCGGTCATCACGCAAGCCCGAACAGCTCATGGGGGTTCTGCTATTTTAACAACATTGCCATATCCGTCAGAAAGCTTGTCTCTGAAGGTAGAATTGATAAAGCCGTTATTGTGGACTTCGACCTTCATTTCGGGGATGGAACTGACAATACCTTTGCAGATGATGAAAAAGTCAACTACTTCCACATGCCTGGGGGGGAAGTTGATAGCATTTCAGAGTTCTTGGGGAGAAACGAATATGATATAATAGCCGTATCAGCAGGTTTTGACAAACACAGAGACGACTGGGGGAGATATCTAGAGACCAAAAACTACACGGAGATCGGGAGAATAATCAGAGAATTCTCAGAAGAAATATGTGGGGGGAAAAGATACGCTGCGCTTGAGGGTGGATACATTACCAGCGTGTTAGGAAAAAACGTAAGGGCCTTTATAGAGGGTTTCAAATAGGTGTTCGAATGGGGGGTTGTAGATACAAATATTCGAAGACATGAAGAACATCAAAGTAGGGAAATAAGCTAGATGCGTAAACCCAAAGACTTAACATTCGATCGAGTTTTTAAATTCCTCTTAAAATATCTCTTTAGAATACTTGTAGGGAGATCGTTGCGATAGTGTCTAGTAACCGTGAGATTATAACCAGTTCCATCTCCTGAAAATTCTCTAGAGGCTCCTTCACCTCTAAGCAGCAAAGGAGGTTGAAGTGAAGAGGGTATTTCGTTCTGAGAGAAGAAGTAGAGGTTGTTTTTAAGAGGGAAGTCACACCTTTCGACAATTCAGCTAAAATTAATGTTTCAAAAAGGTGTCTATGGTAGAGGGTATGTGATCGTTGTTAGAGATTAATAGAGTTTTATAGAGTTTTGTCCCTATGAACTTCAACAATTTTAATATCTGACTTTAAGAAAACAGCATGGATCAAAGCCTGATACTCACAGCAATCAAATGGGCACTAATTGTTTTTCTAACGGGCTTCATCGGGTATTTTGGAAAGTATTTAGGAAAGGTCTCGATTGTGAAGTTTCATGAAAGAAGGCAACCCATTGGATTTGGAGAACAAAGCAGATAAAATAGACGAATTCGATAAGATAAAAGAATTAAATGACTTGTCAAGAGATTTCAAAATCAAATAAAAAACCAAAGAGGACATAGAACTTGAAGAAGAAAAAATCAAATTAGAAAAGAAGAAGCTGAAACTTCAGAAGAAGATGCTCAAGTTCAAGAAAGGGAAAAGTTATAACGCCAAATAATACCAATTTAATGTCGACAAATGTCAGACAATATTGGACAACATCGGTGTGTCAGTAAAGGTAAAAGTAAAATAAAAAGAAAGAATAGGTCGAGTTATGGGAGCGATTTTAGAGGATGAAATATCAAAGAAACTGTACAAAAATGTAACTTTCTCACTTCTTTTAGGAATAATCATATTCTTATGGGCAAGTGGACTTTATGGGATGCTTTCAATGCCTCATGTCTACTTTCGTCTATCCTATGCTCTCCTGACGTTCACGATAGCGTTCATTTTCTCCACAGTGCTACTGGAAAATCGGGGTGTGAAGGTACCATACCTTTTTGGCGGTGCAGGATTGTTGGCTTCAATTGTAACCTTTATAGGAATCTGTGTTGTGAATGGCATATTTTGGCTGGTAGATAACTTTCCGCCCCTTGATAATCTTCTGATGATGCTCTCTATAAGCATTCTAGCTGGATTTGTATTTATCAAGCTTGTCACTCAAGGGGATGAATACTGAAGGGTTAGATTTTTCTGCACAATCATCCTTGTAGTGTCATGAAAATCGGTATAATTGCAGACATTCACGCTAATCTTATAGCTCTTGAGTCTGTTCTGCAAAAACTCGAAGGTTGTGATGAAATTCTATGCGCCGGAGATGTTGTGGGATACTATCCATACTTTAACGAAGTAATCGAGATTTTCAGAGAAGAAAGAATATACTCTGTTATTGGAAACCATGATTATGCTGTACTTACTGGAGACCACTCCCAACTAGACACATACGGCAAGATTTCAGTAAATTTTACAAGAAAGGGGATAGAAGATAAAAATAGAGAGTGGCTCAATTCTCTCCCATACCAGATCCAAACAGAACACTTCAACGTCTATCATGGGATCCCTGGAGATGGCATAGATGTCCTATTCGTTTACATCTTCCCAACTTTCCCTTTAATTGATAAAATTCTTGAAGAAGAAGGAAAGAACGTTGTCGTTGGCCATACCCACATTCAGTTTGAAAAGAAGCATGCAAAGCGAGACCTAAAGCTAACAAATCCCGGAAGTGTTGGACAACCAAGAGATGGGGATAGCAGAGCCGCCTTCGCAATATTTGATAGTGAAAAGGAGGAATTCAATTTGAAAAGAGTTGAGTATAATATTGAAGAAGTTTATTTCGCCGTCCACAACGCTGGATTGCCAATAGCTCAGGGACTGAGACTATATAAAGGTTGTTAATAAAGGTTGGTAATAAAAAACAAAAAAAAGCTTGAGAAGGATTCCTGTATTTTATGGCAAAACCCATTGCTGAAATTTCGTTATTCTTCACAGTCTATTCTTCTACCCTTACAAGTTCTACAACCTTCACACTATATCCCTTCTCGCAGACCCCGGGGGAGTCGCCTATCACCTTCTCAACTATAACCGTCTCCCCATCTTTCAGCTCAATGGGATTGCAGAGGTTATACATCGAACAATCGAGTAGATTACAGTCCTTTTTATCATATTTTATTTTTGCTCCTGGAACTGACTTCTTGGAGTCAAGAAGGGCTATTATTGGAAGCTCAACAACCTCCACAGCAACAACACCGCTATCATGCAAGGCGCATTCCTGAACGGTTCCATCTCTAAGGTTGATGATCTTGTACTTTGCGTTTTCCCTCAGGCGAAGACACGTTCTTTTTATCTTACACCCCTCACACTCAGGTTTTCCACCAAGAAATGTAAATTCAACGCCGATATTCACCCAATCTTTTCCACACAAAGTGATGATCTTGTTCACCTCATCCATAACATCACCTTTTATTCTTTAATATCTCCTAATCTATTCTTTTAATAATCCGTTAATTTTTCATCTTATTTAAGCTTATGGAGGCAGATTACTCCAGACTTAAATAATTTTTCAACTTTCCCAATTTTCTTTATAGAACTTAAAAAGTATGTTCAACTAACTTGCATACCCTTTAATTGACTTTAATTGAAAGTTTTAAATACACTGCAAAGGACTAAAAACATCATGCCAAAGAAAAAAGAGGAAATTCCACTTCCTGAGGTTAATATTGGGATGGTTGGTCATGTTGATCACGGTAAAACGACTTTGGTTGCTGCTTTGAGTGGTGTTTGGACGGATAGGCATAGCGAGGAGCTTAAAAGAGGTATTTCAATAAGGCTCGGTTATGCAGACACGACTTTTAGAAAATGTCCTAAAGGTGGAGAATACCTAGTTGAAAAGAAGTGCTCGAAACATGGAGTGAAAACGGAAATCCTGAGGACTGTGAGCTTTGTCGACAGTCCAGGACATGAAACTTTGATGGCGACGATGCTTTCTGGAGCGGCCCTAATGGACGGGGCTGTACTTGTGATTGCCGCGAACGAAAAATGCCCCAGGCCCCAAACCAAAGAGCATTTGATGGCTTTGGATATCATAGGTGTGGACAAAATCGTAATAGCTCAAAACAAGATTGAAATAGTTTCAAAAGAGCGAGTGATCGAGAATTATAGAGAAATAAAAGAGTTTATAGAGGGCACAGTTGCAGAAGATGCTCCCATAATTCCGATCTCAGCCCAGCAGAAGGTAAATCTTGACGTATTGATTGAGGCGATCGAAGAGACAATCCCAACTCCTGAAAGGGATTTTCACTCTCCCCCACTCATGTTCGTCGCTAGGAGCTTCGATGTCAACAAACCCGGCTCGTCTCCGGAAAAACTAGTCGGAGGGGTTCTTGGAGGAAGTCTCCTTCGTGGAAAGATCTCTGTTGGAGATGAAATCGAAATCAAGCCCGGATTGAAAGATGAAAGGGGGAATTGGAATCCTCTAACCTCAGAGGTCGTAGGAATAATGGCCTCGGGTAAAAGCGTTGAGGAGGCAACTCCTGGTGGTTTGGTGGGAATATCAACAAAGCTTGATCCTCGGCTCACGAAAAGTGATGCTCTTGCCGGAAACGTTCTTGGTCATCCGGGGGAACTTCCTGAGACTCTATTAGAATTTTCAATGGATGTAAAGCTTCTAGAGAGGGTTGTTGGAACAGAGGAAGAACTTCAGGTTGAAAAGATCAAGATGAACGAGCCTTTGATGCTAAGCGTTGGAACCGCAACAACACTTGGAGTCGTTACCTCAACAAGGGATGAAATAGTGGATGTAAAGCTGAAAAGACCAGTTTGTGCAGAAAAAGGATGGAATGTCGCTGTAAGCAGAAGAATCGGAAGTAGATGGAGACTCATTGGCGCGGGAATTATCAGGTAAACACAAGTAACATGGAATATCCAATTTTATGATGGCAAACCCAAAGAAAGCATGCTTTGATACGAATTTCCTGATCTATTCTGTAAAGCAAAATATTGATTTTATCGATCAGTTAAGAAAAAGAGGATTCAGTCATTTTCTGATACCGAGTAGCGTTTTAAATGAGCTAGAAGCATTGGGCAGATCTCTTAAAGGAAAGGATAAACTTGCCGCAAAAATTGCGCTGGAAATTGTAAATTCAGAAAGCTTTACTATAGTTGAAACCGATAAAAAGACTGATGATTCGCTTTTAGAAGTTTGTGAGAAGGAAGGAGCTTTGCTTTTTACCAACGATAGATTGCTTATAAAAAGAGCCAGAAAGAAAGGTGTAAGTGTTGGTTTTATAAAGGGATTTAAAAGGATTGAGTTATATTGGTCTATTTAGATAAGAATGTCAATCCAACTCCACTTCTTGCTAAAAGGATTCCACAGAAATCCTGCATTTTCTGAGAAACTCCAGTATCTTTTCTCTGGCAATTTTCCTGGATTTCATTAGCTCCTCTATGATATAGGCAAGCTCCTCATCATATTTCTTCACCTGTTCAGTAATATCATATTTTGTACCTGGGATAATTCTCTGTCTCAATAGCACTATTCTCGCGCACTGTAATGTGAGGTGTAAGGTTTCTTCCCTCGCTCTTTCTTCATCACTCCTCAATAAACTGTAAATTCTGTCCTGAAGTTTCTCACAGTAATGGATTTTTTCCTGGATTGTTTCTTCCGTAAAAGCGGGCAGTGGTTTTTCATAAAATCTGATGAAGAATTCCTTATCGTAAATTATCTTCCCATAGGCCAAAGCGGAAACTATGAAGTCATCACCTTTGGCATACTTTTTCTCAAACTCCAATCTAGTCATCACAATTATATTCGTGTTTTCAATTAGTGGCACGCGTTTCTTTCCAGAAATTACCAGAAAGTCTATGTCACTTATTTCCCTTTCTCTACCAACAGCGACCGAACCAACCAATACTATACTGACCGGATTCATTTCATAGGTGATCTTTTCAGATATTCTGAGTATTCTATCTCTAAAAGGTGAATCAAAAATGAATTTGGCATCAAAAAATGTTTTAATCCTTCTACAAAGCAGATTTGAAAAATCAAGCCTGTATGTTTTCCTCTCCTCCAGCAGCAAGTCGAATACCTTAAATTCATCCAGTAATTTGTATATCCAGTTACGGGACACTCCCGTTTTTGAAGAAAGTTCCGCTACAGAAAAACTGTGAAAAGGTTCCAAACAGAATGTTCTCAACAGTAATGTTTCAGCACTTTGGGTGATCATTTTAACACACCTTTGCTTTTGAGAAAATCTTCGACCTCTTTTTTCAGTTCATCAACCTCTTTCAGATATGCTATCACACTCTTTCTGCTATAGTTTCTGGGAATCGATGTATATGGGGTGAAACTCAGCGGCTATTCTGTATCTGGATAACCTCTCGAAAATTCTCGAATAATCTTTCTTTAAAATACCAATCGCAAAGTACTCTTTTAGCACGTAACTCTTTCCTTTGTGGTCTTTAAGATAGTAACCATTAATTGCCGTTTTAATCGTATTGACTATGTTTTCAGCAGCGATCCATACGAAATAAAGAGCCTCATCAATTCTATCCTCTTCAAGAAATCTTTTAACATTTTGTTAATTTAAGTTTATAAAGATATCTATTTGATTGATGAAATACCTGTGGCTTTTATATCTGAAAGAAAATTGAAAAAGCTTCCACCTCAAGATAGCTTTTCAGGGAGATAAACATTCAGAGCAAGATTTAGCAATTTTTTATGTCTCTCTTCAAAGGCATTTTTATCCCAATTACTGTGATCTCTAAGGATTGTGGTGATGGCAAAAGGGTTACGTTTAACTTCAAAATAACTCTCAATTTTTCTCCTGAATTCATAATTAGATGCTCTAGAATTCCTCCGTTTATTAAGGAGCGTTAGATTTCCGAGTTTATTGACGATTTCTCTGATTTCTTCTTCTGAAAATATTCTCAACCATTCTCTTTGTGGTGTACGCGGAAGTATATGTTCAACTGTTATAGTCTGAATGTTTGAAAATCCAGGGAAGTTTTCTTCCTGCATTTCCATATCGAGCCTCAAAAGAATGTATCTGGCCATTTTTCCTCCCTTAAGAGAATAAAACTGTGCATCGTTAAGTTTTGAAAGGAGTATATTCTTGACTATCTGCCTGTTATTGAAATCAATCTTCCTTCTTTCTCTTCCACGCTTGATTTCCTCAACCGATTTAAACATCATGCTCAATACATCTTCTGGGCTGCTAGAGTCTTCTATTAGTCTTATTAAGTTTATTGAGCTCGTAAGCCTTTCAGTTGCTGTAAAATCTGCACACCATTCTATAAAGAATTTTCTCTCGATATTAAACGCAAACTTATATAATGCTTTGTCATCTTGGAACTTTTTGTAAAAGAATAGCAACGGAGGTACCCAATCCGAAAACGGCATGAATCTGTTCATTAGATCCATTAAAGTTTTGTATCTTACTTTTTCATAAGGATTTAGTGCCATGAGTTGTGATTCGAGTACTTTTTCTTTGTAAATCTTTCCGTAGTCCAAAATTGTATCAAAAAATTGGGTACCCATTTGGATTTTGTTTTCTTTGAAAAGCTTATCAAATTCATCCACCAGCTCTCTTCTAGCTTTTTCTTTAGCATATATCGTTCTTACATAGCTGACAAGTAGTTCAAATTTTTCTCTCCCGATATCCTCTTCAAGATCTCTCCACTTGTTAAAGTACACCCTTCTTTCCGCTTCAGACACTTGCTCTAAATTTCTGCTTTTCAGCACATCTGCAGCAGATAATGGGAGTCCACGAGTATTGAGGACATTAAAGAGTCTGAAGGCTGAGCTTTGATTATCTGTGATTATATAAACAAAATAAACTCTGTGAAGGATGTAGCTCAAAAACTCCTCAAACTGCTCTGAATCGAGCATTTCTGCAAAATCTCTGAACGTTTTAATAGCTTCATAGAGATGGTAAACTGGTGAAGCTCTATCAGGATATGGAATCCTCTTGGACTCAAAATCTCCCAAGAACTCTACGGTTCCTTCTTCTTTGTAGACGTAATTTAAGAAAAGTTTCTCAAGGTCTCTCCACACTCGGATTCTTTCTGTGTCGGGAATCCCTCCGAGCTTTGAACCCTTCTGAATCAAATAATTTTTTTGGATGTCGTTTTTAATTTCCGAATCAGATGAAAGATCTCGGAAAACGGAAAATAAAACAATTAACGAAGTTAGTCTCTGCTGTCCATCTACGATCTCATATGTAATTCCATCTTTTCTTTTTAAAAGGAGTGTGCCCAAAAAGTAACTTTCTTCGCCACTTTCCATGGCATCCATAATATCATCTAAAAGTGCTTGAAAATTCTCTTCACTCCAGCTAAATGGTCTTTGATATATGGGGATTTCAAAAAGATTGTTCATTAGAAGGTCTCTGACGTTAATTTCCTTAGCCTCTATTTTTGATATTTCTTGAGGCATGAATTTCTTACCAGATTTTATATATATAATATTTTCCAAGCATTGTATTTTGGATGTCAAGTTAATACTTCTCCTAGACAAAAAAGATTCTGAAATTAAAATGATAATACCAAGAGTTAAGACTAATGGGCCCGCGGGGGTTTGAACCCCGGACCTCTCGCTTTCTGAAGCATAGCTGCCTTACCAATTCCTTACCAAGCCTTATCAGGCGAGCGCTCTAACCAAGCTGAGCCACGGGCCCTCGGGTATGCATTCTTCACATGGGTTTATGAAGTTTATGGTCTTTACCTTTATAGTCTTTTAGTTCCAGTTTTTAGTTTCAGATTTTCTGGTTTTCAGATTTTCTAGTTTTCTGGTTTCCACCCTCTAAGTATTTTCATATTTAGCTTTTACTTGGTGAGGTGTTTTGAAGGTTACAAATTAACCAACTATCGTAATAAATAAGTAGCTGCCTTTGGACTCAGAATTGTGCGGGAGCTGTATGCGATATCCTTCTCAGCATTCACAGTCATGGTTGGTGTGGGGGTAATCGCCCCCCTCCTTCCCATTTTTGCCGAATCCTTAGGGGCAACGGGATTATGGATAGGTGTCATATTTTCAGCCTACTCCTTTTCCAGGCTGATCTTTCTGCCAATAGCCGGAAAGCTGAGCGACAGATATGGTAGGAAGAGAATAGTAGTTTCAGGTCTAATTTTGTATTCATTCATATCGCTGCTTTACATCATATCCAATACACCAGAAGAGCTCTCTGCTGTTAGATTTTTGCATGGGATAAGTTCTGCAATGATAATTCCTGTCGCAATGGCTGCTGCAGCAGAATTTTCGCCAAGAGGTGAAGAAGGATATATTATCGGAGTATTTAACCGCTCTCTTTTCTTAGGTATGGCTTCAGGACCTTTTATCGGAGGCTTCGTTTCGGATTTTATCGGGTATCGATATACTTTCCTTGTAATAAGTCTGATTGGATTGGTCACTCTCCTTTTTGTTTTTTTCACGTTTCCAGAGATTGAAGTGAAAAGAAAAGAACTCAAGATTAGCAAAATTAACACTAGGGTTAGAGGAGCTTTCCTCTTCAGATTCATTAACTCAATGGGAAGAGGAAGCATCCTCAGCTTTCTTCCAATTTATCTCGGATTAATCGGATACAGTGCTGGGGTGATTGGAATACTGATCTCACTAAATCTGTTTGTTTCTGCGATAATTCAGCCCTCCTCCGGAAAACTATCTGACAGAATAGGGACAGTTTATCCGGTTACTCTATCAGCTATCTTTAGTGCAGTCCTTCTTTTTATAATACCCAGGATATCAGAAATTTCCATACTACTGATATTAAGCGTCTTCTTAGGTGTATCCAGTGCTCTTGCTATCCCTGCGATTGGGGCCATAGTTGCTGTTGAGGGAAGAGATGGTGGGATGGGACAGCTTATAGGAACCCTTTCCGCATCAAAAAGCCTTGGCAGGATTATTGGGCCATTGGTTTCAGGGGCAATTTACGATCTATTCGGTGGAGGGGTTCCAGGGATACAGATGGCCTTTAATTTTGCCGCTTTTCTTTCTATTTTATCCATCCTGCTTTTCTTACTTTCCAACAGAAGTAATATCAGCACAAAGAGGTTAAGTAGTTAAGTAATCAGTAAATTAAGTCGTCCTAAGTTACCTCACGTCTCGTATAAATTTACAAATCGAGGGGGTGAAATCATGGATCTGGATGGAAAGGTTGCAATAGTAACCGGAGGTTCTAGGGGTATAGGTAGAGCAATAGTTATCGCTCTCGCAAGAAAAGGATCAGTTGTGGTCATCAATTACACAAAAAACAGGCAGAAAGCTGAGGAAACGCTAAAAGAATGCAAAAAACTTAGTAATGGAATGATCTTCAAAGCCGATGTTCGAAGGAGAGATGAAGTTAGGATGATGGTTGAAGGTACGATTTCCAAATTTGGGAAGATAGATATTCTCGTAAACAACGCCGGAGTGCTGGGAAAAACAACAGATCTCACCGAGATAAGTGATGGAGAGTGGGATGAGGTTCTGGATGTTAATCTAAAGGGTGCATTCATAGTCACCCAAGAGGTTCTAAGATATATGAAAAAGGGAAAGATCGTTAATATTTCATCCCTTGCCGGAAAGGAAGGAGGAGTTATGGGAGCGCATTATGCAGCATCAAAGGGTGGTTTGATTGCAATGACCTTCAATCTTGCGAGACACCTAGCACCAGATATCCTCGTAAATGCCATAGCTCCTGGGCCTGTAGATACCGAGCTTTTGGATGATGAGACGAAGGAGAGATTAAAGGGCCTTTCGTTGATAAGAAAAATTGCCAAACCTGAAGATGTTGCAAGTGCTGTAATTTTCCTGTTGGAGAATGATCACATAACGGGAGAGGTCGTGGATGTAAATGGGGGCAGATTAATGGATTAAGATTAAATTAGGATAAAGTAAGATTTAAATCAATTTTCGATAGAATCTTTAATTAATACGTTTCAATAATATAAATTTTTCAATAATGATCTACCTAAATTATATATTACTTCAATTTTAGAATATGTTAGGGGGTAAGTTTTTAATTCTAAATGTTTGTACATTAACAATTAAAAATAGAAAGAGGTGAAAAACGTGGTTTTAACGACCTCTGTAATAATTGGTTTGGGGCTAGTTGTGTACATCGTTTTGTATCTGACCTACGGAAAAAAACTCGAAAAAGAGATCGTCAAGGCTGATTCGAGTCGTGAAACACCAGCGAAAAGGCTCTACGATGGCATAGACTTCGTACCTGCTGAAAGGCCTGTGCTCTTTGGCCATCACTTTGCATCAATTGCTGGTGCTGCACCAATTGTCGGGCCTGTGCTGGCAATGGCTTGGGGCTGGCTGATGGGTCTTGCCTGGATCTGGCTCGGAAACGTACTTATCGGAGCTGTACACGACTATCTGTCTCTCATGGCTTCTGTGAGGTACGACGGAAGAAGCATCCAGTGGATTTCCGGCAAGGTTATGAGCAGGAGAACATCCCTGACATTCCAGTTGTTTATATATTTCGTCTTGATCTTGGTCGTTGCCGCCTTTGCTGCTGTCATAACCTCCATATTCGTGAAAACGCCGGAAGTTTCAACCGCATCGATACTCTTCATCGTATCTGCACTGATTGTTGGCTACCTAATGTACAGGGTCAGAATTGGAACCATTCCATCAACGGCTATCGGTATCATTTTGCTCGTGATCAGCATATGGCTAGGCTTTCAGTATCCGCTTTCGCTAACGGCGACCCAGTGGTATGGGATTCTATTCGTTTACATAATCATTGCCGCTTCTCTGCCAGTCTGGATCCTTTTGCAGCCCAGAGATTATTTAAACGCATGGCTACTCTGGTTCGGTCTCCTTGCAGGTGGCTTGGCGTTCCTCCTTGTTAATAAAGAGATAACCTGGCCCGCATACACGATGTTCTCTGCCACAGTTGTGGGTGGTAAAGCATCTCCTTTCTGGCCGGTGATTCCACTAGTTATAGCTTGCGGATCGCTTTCAGGCTTCCACTCCATTGTTGCATCAGGCACAACCTCAAAGCAGCTTGCTAACGAGCTTCATGGCCTCACAATCGGATATGGTGGGATGCTGACTGAAGGTTTTCTGTCAACACTCGTTGTCACTTCCATAGCTGCATACGGAATGACCTTGCTTTCACAGGCCGCATCAAAACTGGCGGCAGCAGGAATAGAGGTTGCCAAACTAACCGATCCTCAATACATGGGTACCCATTATGTTGCAGCGATGCTGAAAAGCTTCGGTAAGGTCGGCATTTTCGCTAATAGTTATGGTATGGGTTGGCATGACGCTTATGGAGTTGACGTTAAAATAGGGGCTGTCTTTGCTGGACTCTGGGTTTCAGCCTTCGCCCTCACAACCCTCGATACTACAAACAGGTTGGCAAGATTCACCTGGAGCGAGATAGTGGAAGAGGTGGTTTCAAGCGAGAGTGCAAAGTCGGTTTTGACTAACAGGTGGCTCGCCTCAGTGGTGGCGGCTGCTATAGGTATTGGACTTGCCATGACGGGTAACTGGACGATCATCTGGCCTGCATTTGGTGGAGCCAATCAGATGCTGGCCGCCATTGCCCTCATGACCGCAGGCTTGTGGGTCAGAAACGTGCTTAAGGTAAAAGGAGTCATGAGATATCTCGTTGTGGTGCCTGCCTTATTCTTGTGGGTAACGGTTACGCTGGCATACATCTGGTTCATCGTGATCGTGGGTCCATCGCCACCCGTGCTAACGCTAGTGGTAATAGAACTTCTGCTTGCGATTTTGCTAATCTACGAGTTCGCAGCTGCGGTGAGAAGGGAGATTCCGGAAGCCGTGCCTACATGAGGCCTACATGAGATTATTAAACAATATTTTAAAATTTTTTGAAGGAGTTCAGGAGGGATTTAAGAGCAAATCAGTGGAATTCATACGAGTAGAAAAGAGAGAACTTGAAAATGTATTTTCACTTCTTTTATTTGGGAGTTATATCGGTATGCCTGCACCACCAACTTTTTTAAGCCTTGAACTTCTACCATACGTTGCAAGGGAGCTCTACGTCCTTGGAACAACTGCAGAAAGATCGGACGATCCCCTGGGCCAGATTGCAGAATTCTTTGAGATATGAAGGAGATGTAAATTGGAGAATATGGAAAGAGTGTACATATTTATCGGTAAAGGTGGAGTTGGAAAAACCACCTGTTCGGCCGCTGTTGCACTAAAACTTGCACAAAAAGGAAAGACTCTCATAGCTTCCCTCGACCCAGCCCACAATCTCGGTGATGTATACGGTGTAAAACTCTCTGGAAAACCAAAAGAAGTCAGCAGCAACCTTCATGCTGTTGAGGTAGATGTTGATGAACTTACAAAGAGATATCTGACGAGAACAGTGAACAAAATAAAAGGCATGTATACCTACCTGAAAGTGCTAAACCTCGATAAGTATATAGAGTCGTTGAAATACTCTCCAGGCATAGAGGAATACAGCATTCTTGAATCTCTCATCGATTTGTTTTCAGCCGATTATGACTACATCATCCTTGACATGCCTCCGACAGGCCTTACAGTAAAGGTTTTGACACTCCCTCACACAACGTTGCTCTGGATCGAGAAACTTGCCAAGCTGAGAAAGGACATACTGGCAAGAAGGATGACGATTGAAAGTATAAGCGGTAAGAAGTGCGTTGTAATCGACGGCAAGAAAATTGAGCTTCCCGTTTCAGAAGAGGAGGATCCGATTCTCAAAGAGTTAAACCAGAAAGAAGAACAGATGGATTTTGTAAAAAGCATTCTTACAGGAAAAAAATGCTCCATTATCTTAGTAATGAATCCAGAAGCTCTTTCGCTGTTTGAAGGGGAGAGAGCGATTAAAACGTTGAGGAATTTCGGAATGAACGTTTCAAAGGTAATTATAAATAAGTTCGTGGAAGATAATGAAGTGACTAAGAAAATAATCCAAATTGGGCCAACGCTTAAAATTCCCCTCCTCGAAAGAGAGCCCCGAGGAATGGATGAACTGATCAAAGTCTCTCAAATGGTGGAGATATGAAGGGTGAAGATGTACTTAAATCTCTTAAAAATATAAAAGATCCGGAAACGGGAGCGAGCATTCTTGATCTCGGTATAATCAGCGGAGTTAAGGTAGAAGATGAGATTATAACCGTCTATACCAACTTCAACAGAGCTATGCCTAGCTGCAAAGCCTGCATACCGATCGCCTGGATGATAACCAACTCGATCATCAGGCGAATAGAGAAAAGTTTGAAAAACTACGGAATCAGTTATAAAATCGTTGAAAGCTCAACGGGCCAACTTCATGCGGAGGGTTGATTTTGGATTTCGATCTTTCCACCCTGTTTCCTGTGATAGTAATTCTCGCCGGAGTGGTAACGATCCAATTCTTTTACGGGAGAAAGCTTAATCTGGCATTAATGAGAAACGTCATAGTAACGCTTGAAGAAATCATACGGCCAAAGGATCAGCTTTATACATGGTTGGGAGGTTACATCGGATTCAAGGCCGAATATGATGTTGATGATACGGCTGTTGAAAAGATTGAGGCTACTCTCACACTCCTGCCCAGACACAGCATATTATATCTGCCCGTTTCCAAAATCACCCTTAAAGATGATCGCCTTTTTATCGTTTTCAGAAGTAGGTATCCGATTAGAGGAGACGTGCACATTATAAGAAGGGGACTGTACAAATTTGGGAAGGGCATCGATAATCCAATGGAATACTTCGATGACAGGATAGCTTTAAACGGTTTGGAATATGATGTGTTTTTTAAGAAGAAGGAGGATAAAGACAAACTGATAAAACTCATCAGCGGTCTTCCAGTAGAGAAGATCAAGCACATCTCAATCACTCCATCCACTAGAGTTATATATGCATTCATAACCCCTGAAAAGAGAGTGATCCAAGAGATAATACCAAGAATGTTCAAGATTACAAGGGAGTTCGCTAAGGGGGGTTGACTATATCTAGGATAGGGTAACTAATACCAAACAATCTAAAGTCAGCAATCCAGCATAAATCAAAGCTGAATTAATAACCCTTCTCTTTATCTACCACGTTTATCAGTTCTTCTCCCCTCAAGAATCTCCCAAGATTCTCCACAAAAATCGAGACAGCTCTATCCCAGTAGTAAGGTGTTGAGCCGGCAACGTGAGGTGTAATTATCACGTTTTCCATTTCCCAGAGCGGGGATGAAGGGGGTAGAGGTTCTTGGGAAAAGACGTCAAGCCCTGCCCCTCTTATCCAACCCTCTCTCAAAGCTCTGATCAGAGCTTCCTCGTCAACCACACCACCTCTTGCGATGTTTATTAGATAAGCAGAGTTCTTCATAAGTCTCAGCTCCCTCTCTCCAATCAATTTCTCTGTCTCTTTTGTATGCGGAACACACAGAACTAGAAAGTCCGATTCTTTGAGAACCTCATCCAAGCCTTCAATGCCGTAAACTCTGTCAACGTTGTCAACCTCTTCAGGAGTTCTTTTAATTCCAAGCACTTTCATTCCAAAGCACTTCCCTTTCCTCGCTACTTCCCTTCCAATCGAGCCGAGACCTATAATTCCAAGGGTTTTACCGTTGAGCTCGTCAAGCGGTTCAAACGGGAAGGGATGCCTCTTCTTCCAGAATTTTCTCCTCTTTTCTTCCACGATCTCATTCAGTTTTCTTGAGAAAAACAATATTAATGCAAATACGTGGTCGGAAGCTTGGATTGAGTGAATGCCCTTTGTTGAGGTGACTATAACGTCGCTTTTCTTTACGTCCTCGATGAGGAGGGAATCCACTCCAACAAAGGGAGATTGAATCCATTTGAGCTTCTCCGCTCTTCTGAACATCTCTGGAGTTATTTTATTGCTGAAGAGAACTTCTGCATCCTTGACTTCTTTAAGTACTTCATCATGCTCGGTTGCTTTTACAGTGTCAATCCCTTCAACGCTTCGTATCTGCTTCATGTACTCTTCATCTAGTGGAAATGCTACCAGAACTTTAACCATGCCCTCAAATTTATCTCCAAAATAAAAAGTTTTCTGGCGAATTTTTCGATCATGATCGATAGAATGCCTGTAGATAGCAAAAAAACTGTGACAATAATCAAAAATAATAAAGAAAGGTATTCCTAAAGTCCTTTGGATTTCATAGCTATTCTCAGGAAATAAAACAGGCCTCCGTAGAGTACCACAAATCCAAATATTCCCATACCAATGCTCTCAGCTGACATCACTCCACCTCCGCCTGCTTAGCAGATAGTACTGCTGAAACTACCATTCCACCCAGTATTATAACCAGACCGAGACCGAGAGCACTGATAGGATAACCACTGTATGGAGCATCCAGATTGGATTTGATGTCAAACAACAGCAACACTACCAGTACAAGTGGTGTGATCACTTTAATGCTCACATCCCACCATGGTCCAGCATTAACCTCTGAATTCCTGTTCACCCACTCCTTAATCTTGTCAGCTCCAAAAATCCATCCTATGGCCACTGCTTCTAGCAAACCCACCAACACAAGCCCGTAAGTGTTTATAAAGTGGTCGACGATGTCCAGCCAGTACAATCCACCTTTCGTCGCATATATCAAGCTTCCAAGGAATCCTACAGCAACTGTTATGTTCACAGCCTTCTTCCTCTCCAGTCCAAATTTATCCATCAGTGAAGCAGCAAAGGCTTCAACAAGCGAGATAGAGGAGGAAAGCCCGGCCACAACCAGAGCTAGGAAGAAGACAACTGCTGTAAATACCTTTAATGCTGGAAGCATACTTATTGCTTTAGGAAACACGACAAAGGCGAGTCCTATACTCTGAGCAACCACGTCTCCAATCCCCTGTCCCGTTGCCTGTGCCATGTAGCCGAGAGTTCCAAAAACCGCAAAGCCTACCAGAAAGCTGAAGGCACAGTTTGCAAAGCTGACTATGAATGCGTTGTTTACGACATCACTGTCCTCAGGCAAATAGCTGGCGTAGGCAATCATTATACCCATTCCAAGGCTCAGAGTGAAAAATATCTGCCCATATGCAGCAAGCCAGACGCTGTAGTCTGTTAATCTGCTGAAGTCCGGTTTGAGATACCAGTCTATGCCCCCCCATGCACCAGGGAGCGTGACACCTCTGATAACCAGTATGATTGCTAAAATCCAGAGTAAAGGCATGAAGATCATGTTTGCCTTTTCTATCCCTTTCTTAACACCACCAACGTCTATGAACCAGTTGATTAACCATATGACGACGACACCTACAAGTACCTCTAGCGAAAATCCGCCGAGCTGCCATGGTGAATCAGTAAGTTGTAAAACATTACCGAAGAAGTACGCCTTTGTGTCTTCTCCCCACGCCAGCGTGAAGGATTTAAAGACGTAAACGAATGCCCAACTTATAACGACAACATAGTACATTGTTATAATAAGGCCACCCACAACAGCCCACCAGCCAATCCATTCGAAACGCCTGTTTCCTTTCCTCATTGACATCGGAGCAGAGCCCCTGAATTTGTCACCCAGACCAAATTCCAGAACCATCAAGGCTATACCTGCTGTAAACAACGCAACAAAATATGGGATTAAGAAAGCCCCGCCACCATTGCTGTACACCAAGTAGTTAAACCTCCAAATATTACCCAAACCTATTGCAGAACCAACGGCTGCAAGTATAAACCCCAATCTACTTCCCCAAAGCTCCCTTACCACGACATCACCTCCTAAAACACAAATATGTGTTTAAGATGCTTCAACCTCCAATTCGCTCTATAACCCATATTTCGGCAGCTTTGTGCGTTGAAACGTGCCTGCCCGAGCTATCAAGTATGTTCTCCGAAATTCTGAGGACTTCCTTCAACCTCTCACCAACCCGCTCAACCTCTCTAAAAAATATTTTCTTTAGATAACTTTCCATATTGAAGTTTATGTGCAACAGCGATAAGCCCTCCAGCATTAATTATGTAGTCTGGAGCGTAAAGAATTCTCATCTCAGCCAGTAGGTCTCCATGTTTCTCACTCTCCAGCTGATTGTTCGCTCCTCCTGCTATAATCCTGCATTTCAGCCTCTTTATCGTGCTGTCGTTTATTACGCCTCCAAGAGCACAGGGAGAGAAGACATCGCATTCAACAGAGTATATCCTGCTCGGCTCAACGTATTCTGCACCCATTTTCAGAAATCTCTTCGCTTTATCCTTGTCAATGTCCGTCACAGTAACTTTCGCACCACTTTCAAAAAGGAGTCTCACAAGCTCTCCACCTACCTTCCCAAGTCCCTGCACAGCCACATGTATGTCCTCAACACTTTTATCTCCATAGACATGCTCAAGGCAGGCTTTTATACCACGATATACGCCATAGGCGGTAAATGGAGAGGGATCCAGCTTTGTACCTACTACATACTCTGTTTCAGTTCTGATGATCTTCATGTCTTGAACAGTTGTACCCACATCCTCTGCCGTGATAAAGCGACCGCCGAGTGACTGGATGAATCGCCCGTATGTTTGTAGCAGAGCTTCGCTTTTCACCTTTCCGGGATCGCCGATTATTACCGCCTTTCCTCCACCAAGGTTGAGACCGGCTGCTGCAGCTTTGAGTGTCATTGCCTTCGCAAGCCTTAGAACATCTTTCAGTGCCTCAACCTCACTTCTGTAGTTCCAGATCCTCGTTCCGCCAAGAGCTGGGCCGAGTGTGGTGTCGTGTATGGCCACTATTACCTTGAGGTTGTTAGCCTTGTCCTGAGAGAAGACTACCTCTTCAAAGTCTTCTTTCTCCATTATCTCAAACATGTAGCTTTGCTGAAGCAGCATCCGGCTCGCCCCCTACAAGAAATTCGGCTCTCAGACGTGTCCACCTTTCCTGGATATACTCCTTAATTTTGCAATATCTCCCTCAGAAAGGTGACTGAATCTCTCCTGAGCGAAAAGATACTCCTCAACATTCTTCATCTTCCTTCTACCTTCAGCTATGGCTTTGCTAAAACCCGTCAGCCTGAAATGTCTGTCATCACACTCATACAAAATCCACATACCCGTCTGAACAGCAAGCTTCCCTATTTTCACAGTCTCATCCATGGGATGTCTCCATCCAGGAGGGCATGGTGAGAGAATCTCAATATATCTGAAACTTTCCAGATCCTTTGCTCTCTTTACCTTATAGTAAAGGGTCATCAAGTAACTTGCTGAGGTTGTGGCTACGTATGGAATTCCGTGGGCCAGCATTAGCTCTGCAACATCCTTCCTGTGCTCCTTCTTCCCAGTCCACGTTGTTGTTGTCCACGCTCCACAGACTTGGCTTCTCTCTCGTATTGATTCGTCAGAGGTTCTTGTAAATGTCATCACAAGCGCACCTCTCCTTTCTGCTCCAAAAAGTATTGACTGCACCTCAAAGCCACCCCAATATATTCCTCTATAAATATCTTCGACGCAGTTATTGCACCCTGCTCACCTCTTCCGTAAACCTGATTTCACATTTCATATCCACAATAATTAATCAGTTGAAAACCTATATAACACAACAATCGATCATGATTGTTTTTAAAATAGATTTTAATTAAAAAATTATTCAAAATCCAAAATTTTCGCACGTAATCTGGCGTATCTAAAAGATGTATCTATAAGATATGGCTCCCGATCTCGGATCTCTTCAACAAGACTGCGCATTATTTTAAATTCAGCCATTCGAAGGTGATGTAGACACGTTGATTTTGTTACTCCAAACTTCTTCGCAAGCTCATCCACAGTTGTCCTTCTGGGCCACTCAAAGTAACCACTTTTGTAAGCTTCCAGAAGCACCCTCTTCTGCTTCATTGAAAGACTCTTGGAAATCACTCCGATTATGTCTTCGATTTCTTCATCTTCTAGTGACCTGAGATTAGATATGCTCAGGACCTGAACCTCTATCCCCTCAAGTTTCCTCAACTTGTTGAGCGTTTCACTCATCTTTTCCTCATCAACCAAGATCGTCCAGTACTCATATCCACCAGAAATGGATATTCTCATGGGCATAAATTCCAATGAAAATACATTATCATAAAACGTAGTCTGTGGAGCAAATCTAGCGTGGATGTCTGCTTCAAGATCTTTTTTACCTATTATATAAACATCATATGCGTAATCACTGTAGTTCTTGATGTCCTCTATAAAAACCCTGAGTGCCCCATAACTCTCAGAAATCAAGTGAAAGTTTGCTCTCACCTCTTTCCCCAGCTTGAATACACCTTTTGTGATCAAGCATACGTTGGGGTGGTCTTTCGTAGACTCAATTGACCAGCATCCGGGATGCCACAATTTTAGGGAGACTTTTTTGAGGTTCCTCATTTCACCGCCTTCAACACCATTATCAATCATTTAAGAGTTTAGTTTAATGTTATATAAAGCTAGTTTCGACTATGGTCTATTATTATTGCTAACCTTCCAGCAACCAGCCGCTTTATTATCCTCCTGCATTATCTTCCTGTAACCTTCTCCACACTCCCAGCTATTTCATAATACCATTTTCAAGAATTGTTGTCTAGGAATCCTCAAAAATAAAAAGATCAGTAAAAAACCAATTGGATAAATGCCTTTTTTGTTGAGGGTAAAGATAACATCGGTGTTTTTACATCACCAATGCAAAGTGTGATTTCCAAAAAATTAACTTTCAATCACTCTTCAATATTCCTGTTGAGCTGTTTGATTCTAAATCGAGTTTTTGTTTATTAACTTTCCACACACATTCTTAGGCATAAAGTCATTTTTGAATTTAGAAAAATATTCCAATAAACTTTAAATAATATGAAAAAACATTTCACAAACTGACAGTAAAATGGAGGGATTTTGTGAGGAGCTTGGATAAAGAGGCCATTGAAAATCTGGCAGTAGGGGCAGCAATTCTTGGAACTGGTGGTGGAGGAGATCCATACATCGGGAAACTGACAGCAATTCAGGCTTTGGAAGAGGGATACGAGATAAACGTGGTGGATGTAGATGAGGTACCCAAAGATGTCCTTATCATCCCTTCAGCAGGAATGGGTACTCCAACTGTTATCGTTGAGAAACTTCCGAGAGGGACAGAAATTATCAACGCTTTCAAGGCTTTGGGAGAGTATCTGGGGAAAGAGGTGTATGCGACGATGCCAATAGAGGCAGGTGGCTTGAATTCCACTTTTCCACTGGCGGTTGGAGCAAAGATGGGGATACCGATCGTGGATGCCGATGGAATGGGAAGGGCATTTCCCGAGCTTCAGATGACAACTTTCCACATAAATGGCGTCACCGTAACACCTATGGCACTTGCGGATGAAAGAGACAACATCGTCCTTCTCAAAACGTGTGACAACTACTGGGCAGAGTGGATTGCCAGAGATATCACCATAAGGTTTGGAGGTACCGCATGGATCGCATTGTATCCGATGACCGGCAAGGAGCTCAGAAAGGCTGCAATCCCTGGCACGTTGGGCCTAGCTGAAAGGCTTGGAGAGGCTGTGAGAGAGGCAAGAGAGAGAAGAGAGAACCCAATTGAGGCTGTTCTAAACGCTTCCCAAGGATTCGAGCTATTTAAAGGCAAAATCGTGGATGTCGAGAGAAGAACCACAGGAGGATTTGCGAGAGGCGTTGTAAAGATCGAGGGTTTCGATGAATATTCGGACAACACGCTTGAAGTTCACATCCAGAACGAGAACCTAGTTGCAATAAAAAATGGAGATGTTGTGGCCAGCGTTCCAGATCTGATAACGATTCTCGATCTCGAAACTGCTGTGCCAATAACAACCGAGTCGGTGAAGTACGGCCAGAGATGCTTCGTCATCGGAATACCATGCAGTGAAATGTGGAGAACTGAGAAAGGCCTTGAGGTTGCAGGGCCAAAGTATTTCGGTTACGACGTTGAGTATAGACCTATAGAGAAAATCATGGGGGAGGTTTGATGAGTTATAGGGTTGGTATCGATGTTGGAGGTACGAATACCGATGCGGTGATTGTTGACAAGGATAACAGAGCCATCGCCAAGATAAAGGTCGCGACGACAGAAGATGTCACTACAGGAATTTTGAATGCTCTGGAAGGTGTTCTGAAGGAGTCTGCCGTTGATACGTCTGAAATAAAGTATGCGATGCTCGGCACCACCCACTGTACGAATGCTATTGTGGAAAGAAAGAATCTGGCAAAAGTTGGGATCATAAGGATAGGAAAGCCCGCAACACTATCGATTAAACCACTGATATCCTGGCCGGAAGATTTGGTTAATGCCATCGGAGGTTACATGCACATTATCAGTGGAGGACATGAGTACGATGGACGAGAGCTGTCTCAACTCAACGAAGATGAGGTGAGAAGAGCTCTTCAGGATTTTAAGGAGAAGGGAGTAGAGACATTGGCGATCTCGGCCGTTTTCTCCCCGGTGAATAACGAGCATGAGATGAGAGTTGCTGAGATTGCAAGGGAGATTCTTGGCGATATTCCGATAACCCTTTCACACGAGATTGGCAGCATAGGACTGCTGGAGAGGGAGAATGCAGCAGTGATAAATGCTGCGGTGGTTAAGGTTGCAAAGACTGCGATAAAATCATTTGAAAATGCACTGGAAGAGAAAGGAATCGATGCAAGGCTGTACATAACACAGAATGATGGCACTCTGATGTCAGCAGAATATGCTTTGAGGTACCCTGTATTAACCATAGCCTCAGGACCCGCCAACAGTTTGAGGGGTGCTGCATTTTTGTCTGGGTTAAGAGATGGTATCGTCGTCGATGTTGGAGGTACAACCACCGATATCGGTGTTCTCGTTAACGGATTTCCAAGAGAGAGTTCGGTTGCCGTAGAGATAGGTGGTGTGAGAACGAATTTCAGAATGCCAGATTTAATTTCCATCGGACTTGGAGGGGGCAGCTTAGTAAGGTTTGAGAATGGCGTTAAGGTTGGCCCAGAAAGTGTTGGATACAGGTTGGAAAAAGAGGCCCTCGTTTTTGGTGGAGATAAACTAACCGCCACGGACATCGCAGTTTATCTGAAAAGAGCTGAGTTAGGAGATCCGTCGAAACTGAAGGATCTCGATGTCGAATTGGTGGAAAAAGCAGCAGAGAAGATGAAAACTATGGTCGAGGAGGCGATCGACAGGATGAAAACGAGCCCAGACCCGGTCCCAGTGATACTTGTCGGTGGTGGGAGCATACTCCTCCCAAATAGCTTGAAAGGTGCCTCCAAGGTTGTAAAGCCAGAGAACTTTGAGGTTGCCAATGCAATAGGAGCTGCAATCGCTCAGGTGAGCGGAGAGATCGACAAGGTGTTCTCGCTTGAAGAGAGGGGTAGGGAGGAGGTTCTCAAAGAGGCAAAGGAGATTGCCATGAAAGAAGCCATCAAAGCCGGAGCGGATCCGAATACTGTAGAAATAGTGGATGTAGATGAGATCCCTCTTGCATACCTGCCAGGTAACGCAATAAGGATTAGGGCAAAGGCTGCAGGTTACCTGAAAATTTTGTGATTTTGTAATTTATATTCCGGAGGTGTTTTAGTTGAGTGAAAGTGATAAAACAGAGCAGATGTTTAAGGATTTTGAGAGAGAGCCAGTTCCAGCTGAGCTTAGAAAGAACTGGCTGGAAATGGGACTGGTATGGGTTGGAATTGGAATGTGTCTTGCCGCATTGATGCTCGGAGGTGTTGTTGGATTTGGCCTTGATTTGGCTTCCGCAGCAGGAGCGATTTTATTGGGTAGCTTGGTTTTAACAATTATAAACGCTCTGTGCTCGATTGTTGGAGCTGACACGGGCTTGTCCACTGCAATGATTGGCAGATTTGCATTTGGAGATATCGGCGTTTATATCACGGCTGCAGTACTCGCTTTAGGCTGTTACGGCTGGTTTGCCGTTCAACTCGGGTTATTCGGTGAAACTGCAGTTACTGGAATCCAGATGATTGCAGGTTTCTCTGCAAACACCCATCTCTTGATCATAATCGGCGGTATTTTGATGATTACTACCGCGATTTACGGCTATAGGGGAATCGCTTTGCTCAGTAAAATCGCCGTGCCACTGATGGTTATAATATTGCTGGCATCTCTCGTTAGAATTTTGGGTGAGCATCCATGGGGCGAGCTGATTGCAGAAGGACCGCCCGGTGATCCCATGCCCTTTGGTGTAGCAGCATCTATAATAGCCGGATCATTCATGGTTGGGGCGGTTATTGGCCCAGACATAACGAGATATGCAAAGGATAGGAAGCATGCAGTTGGAGCTGCGATACTCGGATTCCTAATTGGTTTCAGCCTAATGGTATACCTTGGTTCAATTCTCGCCCATGCGGTTGGAGAGTGGGATGCCGTTAAGATAATGATAGGACTTGGGTGGGGATTGATAGCGATCATAGTTTTGGTGCTTGCTCAGTGGACAACAAACGATAACAATTTGTATTCTGCAGCTCTCGACCTTTCGGTTATATTCAGAACCTGGCCTAAATGGAGACTTACCTTAGTAGCCGGAATACTAGGTATTATTATTGCTTTATCAGGAATCTATGGAAAATTCGTCCAGTGGCTGATGATTCTAAGTGCGACCATACCCCCGATCGGTGGAGTCTATGTGACAGATTACTTCCTATTCAACAAGGACTTCTATCGATTTGAGAATCTTAGCAAAGTGCCTAAATGGCGTCCGTTGATGTTCATCGCTTGGATAGCAGGCTCAATAGTTGCATTCTGCACAACTCCACCTCCAACGGGATTTGGGTTGTTCACCTTAACAACAGTCTCGGCAGTTGATGCCTTTATCGTAGCAGTAATAGTCCAAGCAGTTCTTACAACTCTGTACAGAAGAACAAAGGGAGAGTGGCCTGAGGTAACCCCAATGTGAATTTTTTTATCTTATTTAATTTATTCAACCTTTAATTTTTCAGAAAAGAGGTGATAGAATTGAAAGAAATGAAAATTAAGGTAATAGTCCCTATAATTGTCGATGTTTTTAATGAGGAGGTTGATAGGGAATTCAAAACCTATGCTTCCGAGAAAACCGAGATTGAAGTTGTTAATCTGGATAAGGGAACAGCATCCATTGAATCGGAATACGATGAGGCTCTTGCAGCCCCAGACATAATCAAAAAAGTTATCGAGGCAGAAAAACAGGGATTTGATGGGGTAATTATAGATTGCTTTGGAGATCCAGCGGTCAAAGCCGCGAGAGAGGTTGTAGATATACCAGTTGTTGGGGCAGCTGAACCTTCTATGCTGTTTGCCTGCTCACTGGGGCATAGGTTCTCGGTTGTCACGGTTCTGGAAAACGTTGTTCCCATGATCGAGAATATAGCAAAAGTGCTTGGTGTGTACGACAAGCTCGCTTCCGTAAGGAGTGTCGATATTCCGGTTCTCGAGTTACACGATAAGGATAAGCTGAGGAATGCCCTTTATGATGAAATGCTGAAGGCAATTAAGGAGGATAAAGCCCATGTTTTAATATTGGGATGCACTGGAATGATGGGTTTGGCAGATGATTTGCACAACATGCTCAAAGAGGAGGGATATGATATGCCAGTCATCGATCCTGCAGCAGCATCGATCAAGTTCATGGAGGCTTTGCTGGGATTAGGGGTGAAGCAGAGCAGGTTGACCTACATGAAACCGCCTGAAAAGGAAAGAAACGTGTAACTAAGTGTTATTTGCTTTAAAAAATTTAAAGGATGATACCATGAGCTCGATTTTTGATGTTATAAAGAAGAGAAGAAGTATCAGAAGATTTCAGAGAAAAACAGTTGAGGATGAAAAAATAAGGCAAATTTTAAATGCGGCAATCTGGGCACCCTCGGCAGGAAATCTGCAACCTTGGGTATTCATCGCAGTGAGGGAGCAAAAGAGCATAGAAAAGATTAAAGTGATGTCTCCGGGCATTTTCGATATACCAGCAGCGATCATAGTTGTTTGCAGAGATATGAAGATTGCAGAAAAGGCCGGTAACCCAGAATTATCCATTTTTGATATTGCGATGGCATCACAGAACATGCTACTAATGGCATATGAGCTTGGCCTCGGTTCTTGCCCAGTTAAATCTTTCAATCAAAAAGCAATCCAAGTACTTCTCGATCTGCCAGAGCATATAGCCCCAGAATTGTTGGTTACCCTAGGATACCCTGCAGAAGAGCCATCCCCACGTGAGAGGAGAGATGAAGTCATATTTTTTGAAAAGTATGGATGAGGTGAAGCCATGGTGAAGGACATGGCGAAGGATGAAGATAAGGATTTGAAGGATGATCTCTTTGAGCTTTTTTGCTTCATGCTCTCAAGTGCCAGAGGACTCATGGATGAACCAAAAGTCTATGGACCATTTAGGATCGTAGATTCAGTAAGCAGACTAATTTCCATACTTGAAAAACATCAGTTAGCTGATGATTTTTTGGTAAGAGAAAAAAAGAAAATTGAAGAGGGGAAGTATTCTGTAATGGATGGAGAAGATAAATTCAGAGAATTTTTGGATGGTTTAATGGTTGATTTTGCTGAAGAACTTAAGAAAAGATAACGGGAGGCTTAAAATGGGAACAGAAACAAGGAAAATAACAAAAATAACCGCTGAAAAATACGATCTATCTCTTATAGAGCCGTTCAGAATTTCTTTAGGAACCATTACAAAGGCTAACAACATTCTCGTTCGGGTTTTCTGCAACGATTCCAGCACCTTTGGAATGGGGGAGGGTTCACCCACCTACAAGATTACCGGAGATAATCAAGCGGGATCACTATCCTTTGTAAAGGATGTCGCCCCTCTGCTCGTTGACCGAAAGTTGGACATTCAGGCGATAGACGAAATTATGAATTCATTTGTCAACATGACCGCTGCGAAAGCTGCAATCAACATAGCGATATACGATCTTATTGGCAAGGAACTTTCCAAACCCCTTTTCAAGTTACTTGGAGGATACAGAAAAGAGATAGAAACCGATCTGACGATTGGCATTCTTACACCTAAAGAAGTTAGGGAAAAAGCAATAGATGCAATTTCAAAAGGCTTTAGAATACTGAAAATTAAGGTTGAAGGGGACGTTGAACGAGATCTAAAGAGAATTGAGGCGATTAGTGATTTAGGGATTAAAATCAGGCTTGATGCCAATCAGGGTTTTACTCCAAAAGACGCGGTAAAATTCATCCGAAAGCTATCCAGTTTTGAAATAGAATTTATCGAACAACCAGTTCCATTTTGGGACATAGATGGGTTGAAATACGTAAAGGAGAGCGGTAACATACCAGTTTTCGCAGATGAAAGCGTTCATCTGGCAAGAGATGCTTTAAAACTTGTGCAAGAGAAATGTGTGGATGGAATAAACATCAAACTTATGAAATGTGGAGGTTTAAGCGAGGCAATTAAGATAATCAATATCGCCGAAGCTGCAGGAATCCCATGCATGATCGGCTGCATGCTCGAATCAAGAATATCCCTTACTGCTGCAGCTCATCTCGCTTTAGCTTTTAAGAACATCAAGTATGTAGACCTTGATTCGTATCTATTCTTAAAAGATGATCCAGTTTCGGGTGGAATGGAGGTTAAAAACGGGAAAATAACTGTCCCAGATAGTCCAGGATTGGGCATAACAGGTATAAGATGTATAAAAAGCAGTTATGAAAAGGAAGAAAAAAATATCTAATCTTTTTAATTTACTATGTAAAAATGGAGATCGTAAGGTTAAACCAGTTGAACTGATTAAACCGATGTGGTTGCGATGCTAGATGATATAGACAAGGGCATTCTGAGACTCCTCCAAGAGGATGGGAACATATCCCTAAGCGAGATAGCGGACAAACTGAATGTTGGTGTAGCAACTGTTCACAGAAGAATCCAAAGGTTGAAGATGGAGAAAATAATAAAGAAGAAAATAGTGGTGATAGACCCAGAAAAGATTGGTAAGAAGATCTTTGCATTTATCGAAATCAAAACGTCACCGAACTATGAACAAAAAATACTTGATATTCTCTCATCCTTAGAAGAAATAACGGAAGTCTATCTTGTTACCGGTGATTTTGATCTTATAGTAAAACTTGTTGTTGAAGATATAAAAGAATTCACACAGGTGATTGAGAAAATCAGGCAGATCAAAGGGGTTGTGGATACGAGGAGTGCCATAGTTATAAAAACAAAAAAGGAGGAATACAAGATAAAGATCTAGAAAAAGATCTAATCTGAAAGATCTAAATGGGGAGTCCTATGATAAAAATTTCAGAAGACTCGGTTAAAAAGATCGCAAAAGGAGCGGAAATTTTAGGAAGTGGAGGTGGGGGGCAAACCTACATCTCAGAACTCATGGCCCTCCAGACTCTTAAGGAAAATAAAACCACCCATCTAATTGAGGCAGAGAGAGTGCCCAACAACGCTCTGGTACTTTCCGTAGCTATGATGGGGTCACCCTTAATCCTAAAAGAGAAAATACCAAATGGATTGGAAGCTAAAAACGTTTTAAAATTGCTCGAAAATTATTTTGGAGAGGAGACATACGCTATTGTTCCAATAGAGGGGGCAGGTTTAAACTCTTTAACGCCTATTGTAGCTGGCCTCAACCTGGGAATACCGGTGGTAGATGCTGATGGAATGGGAAGGGCATTTCCCGAGCTTCAGATGACGACCTTCCATATTTCTGGAATTTCCATCACCCCCATGGCAATTTCCGATGAGAAAGGGAACACGATATTCATAGATTCGATTAGCAACGAATACGGAGAGTGGTTCGCAAGAGGCGTAACAAGATTAATGGGAGGTTATTCATGGATCTCATGCTATGCGATGACAGGAAAAGAGCTTAAAAGGGCTGCAGTTAAAAATACCCTCTCAAAAGCTATGGAGATCGGAGAGATCCTTTTGTCTGAATCACCTCCTGAATTAAAGCTGGAAAAGATTTGCGAATTTACAAAAGGAGCGATGCAAAAAGGGAAGGTTGAGAGAGTTAGAAGAATGAAATTCGGAAAATTCTACGGAGGAGAAGCAGAAATAATGGGGGAGGAAAAAACCAAAATTATTTTCCAGAACGAATATCTCGTTATGGAAAACCAGTCTGAAAGGGTAAGTGTACCTGATATCATAACCATAGTTGACAGTTTTACTTTAAGGCCAATTACAACTGAGGAGATCAGACCTGGAATGAACATATACATCCTTACCATGCCTTCGGATAAAAAATGGAAGACTGAAAAAGGACTAGATGTAGTTGGGCCGAAAACATTTGGATTGGATGAAAACTGAATGGAGATTAGAAGTATTTACCGTTAAAAAATTTTCTGATTAAAACTGAATGAGGATCTAAAATCCAAATCCTAAGATCTTAAGATTCTGAGATCCTGAAATCCTAAAATTTTGAGAATATAGAATCTTAAAATTCCAAAAAAATCAACGCACCAGATCAAGAGAATACCTTCTGGCTATTTCCATCGCCTCCCTCATCTCATCGCCTCTCAGCCTCCTCGCAATCTCCGGGTAATCATAGGCTTTGTAAGTAGGATAGTACTGAAACATCAGATTAAACCTCGGATTATTTAGATTCTTTGCAACCCAGCCAGCGATCTTTTCAGTACAGCATTCGATGTGACCTGGCATAACCAAGTGCCTTATAAGTAGCTCACCGTTCTTTTCAGCTCTTTTGAAATTTCTAGTGATTACATCCCAGTAATTTTTTACTTTGCTGTACTTTAGCGCGCATTTATCATTCCCATACTTGAAATCACCGAGCCAGACATCCACAACGTCTTCAATGATTCCCGCAAGTTCACTTGAGTGGTACATATTGGAATTCCAAACTACCGGAATGTTCGAGTCAATATTTTTCAAGATCTTTAAAATCGTATGGGAATGCTGATCCGGGTTCCCGCCCACAAAGTTCACGTTTCTGCTCCCTTGCTTGTATCTTAAGTCCACAATTCTAGCGACGTTGGCCTCGTTAACAGGGTAGTCATCACTATAAACTATATCGTAATTCTGACAGAAAACGCAACGAAAGGTGCACCGATTGAAGAAGATCGTGTGAGAAGGAATGAGTTCAGGTTCCTCTCCCATATGCAGGAATTCAGATGAGAAATAGCTTTTTTCTCCACACTTGCAAAATCCATGCTCTTCGTAACGATTCACCTCGCACCTCCTCTCGCAGAAGTGGCAGCTTTCAAGCATCTTTTCAAGAATCTTTATTTTCAAATCAAGAAAATTAAATTTTGTAGATCTCTCCATAAACTTCTCCTTATCGATGTTGCCCGAGTCTAAAGCTTCCTTAATTTCTTTAAACTCCTCTTTCGCCTCAGTATGAATTTTTAGCAGATGATCGAGGCCGCTGGTTTTTCCTCGATCAAGATCAACCCCAACCCTTTTCGTGATCTGAAATTTTGCAATGGCATCTCCCAAATTTATCTGCCTATACCTTTCAAGTCCCACACTAAACATTGGAAAAACAGCTTTAAAAAATTGAGGTTTTGGATGTTTGTTTTTTTACATGCTCTTAACACATCCTAACACTATACCTTAAACCTTAATCCAACTACCCTTTCACTTCTACCCCTAAAAATTTCAGCCAGGGTGTATAGGTGTTCTCAACCTGAATCTTCTCTTTTCCTCCGAATTCCACTTTCTTCAGCAGATCGTAAACGTTTCCGTATAGCATCGCTGTCTTTATCGGCTTATCTTCATTCGTCAGGATCGCCGGAGCACATTCCAAGCTAAAATCTCCACTCACATGATTTGAAGTATGGGCTCCGGTGAAAGAATGGATGTACAAAGCCTTTTCATAATCCTCCTGAGCTTGAACCTGAACCAAAATGTTTGTTGGAAGCGTTATTGGATAACTATTCCTTTCCTGCCTTATTCCGTTCCCGGTTGGATCTGCTGAAACTTCTTTTGACCACTTCCAGTCTTTAAGGAAATTTTTCAGAATTCCTGATTCAACGAGAACAGTCTTTTGAGTAGGACTTCCCTCATCGTCGAAGGGAGAGCTCATAAAAAGTCCATCCTGCCTTCCATCGTCGATTAAACTGATCTCCCCAAACACCTCTTCATTCAACCTGTTGGCGAGCGGACTTCTTCCCTTCATCACGTTCTCTATGGAAAAGGCCGGATAAAGGGCATGGAAAAGAAGCTGGTGAACTGCGAGGGGAGATAGAACGATATCATACCTCCCAGCCTCAATTTTTCCACCCTTCGAAGAGTGAATTGCAAAGGTCGATGCGTTCTCTGCCATCCTTTCAAGATCGATGTCAACGTTGCGGGATGAAGCTAAGTCATATGCTGCTCCTTCTCCGTGCACACACTCGATAAAGGCTGAAACGAAGGTTTCCTTACTCTCCAATTCAGCTCCCGCAGAATTTAGGATCTTTTTCTTAGTCCCTGACGCTTCAATAACACCCTCTGCAGGATTCACTCCCTTTTCCAACACTGTTGAGATTACAGTTTTTCCAGCTTCTTTCAGCCATTCCTCCGCTTCAACAACCTTTCTGTGGTATATGCTGTTAACTTTCGACAAGCCTCCTTCTGGGAAATCATCGAGCTTTTCTTCGGAGATTCTGGATATTTTCATCGCCCTCTCACAGGTTTCTATCAGAGCGTCCGGATCTGTCGTGAAGGAGAAGCCAACTCTCCCATCGATTATAACCCTTATCGCAACACCTTCCTCCTTCTCCACTATAAGATGCTTTATTCTTCCCTTCTCAATCCTAACTGCCTTCTTTACCTCAACCTCGTGGAATATTTCCCATGAATCTGAATTAAACTCGAGAAACTTCACTGCAGGCTCTAAATCTATCTGGAATTCCAACTCATTCAACCCAGCCATTCACGCACCCCCGACAAATGCTCTAACAACAGTCGGCGGAGCGCCATCCGACACAGGAACGAGCTGCCCAGCCTTCCCGCAAAAACCCGGGTCGAACTTCAATCCCTTGCCTATTTTTATATCTTTCAGGATTTCAAGTGTGTGACCACTCAGCGAGACGTCTTTAATCATCTTTCCAACTTCTCCTTTAATTATAAGATAACCGTACTGGGCACTGAAGTGGAAGTAGCCCGTTGCCGGATTCGTTTCTCCACCTCTTGTTCCAACCAAATAAACTCCATTTCCGACACTTTCAAGCAACTCATCGAATTCATAATCTCCTTCATCTATGTACGTGTTGCTCATCCTAATTAGAGGTTCAGTAACTCCCTGACTCCTTGAGTTTCCCGGAACACCGTTTAGTTTTTTGGCCGTCTCTCTCGAATGCAAAAATTCCTTGAAAACTCCTCGCTCAATAACGACTTTTTTTCTCGCTTTAACGCCTTCATCATCAAACGGGAAGAATCCGAATTCCTCCCTAAGCGGGTCATCGTAAACGAAAAGCTCTTCAGGCCCGACTTTTATTCCCGTTTGCTTGAGAACGCTCGCCCCCCTCAACAAATGATCCGCTTCAACCGCATGCCCGAAAGCCTCATGAATGAAAACACCACCCAGCGAAGGGTCCATTAATACTGGCATTTTTCCAGAGGGTGGACTTAAAGCGTGCAATAGCTCTTTCAACTTCGAAGTTATCTCTGCTGCCATCTCAAAGGGTTCATCTCCTGAAACAATCTCGAAACCTCCAGCCCTGAAAAGCCTTTTTGAGAGAAACTGAAGGGTTCCATCCTTTGCGACAGCCTGAATCGCGATGCCTGTTCTGGGAACCTTGTAACTCACCTCAGCACCCGAAGAATTAGTGTAACGAAACTCCCTTATGTATTCGATGTAACTTATTCTCGTGCTTACAATATAATCTGCTTTCAGCTCTTTCTCAATTTCCTTTAACAGTTTTACCTTCTCTTCCACATCAATTGTGTCTACGTTGATCCTCTGCCTGAACTCATAATGGCCACTATCAACAGACTGGTCGATCTCAACATCTCCTTCCATCACATTTCTTTCTGCCAGCTCTAAACCAACTCTATCATCGACAAGTCCATTGTAAACTCCCCACGATCCATTTTTCAAAACCCTAAAGCTTTTTCCAGCGTAGTTCTCGTATTTTGGCTTTTCAAGCGATCCATTCTCAAGATTTAAAGAAAAGGATCTTGTCTTTAAATACCTAATATCGTGGAAACTCATAGTTGGTTAAAAGTTTCTAGGATAAAAAAGTGTTTGTTTTTCAAAAAATGAAAGAAATTTAACTCGGAAATAACCCAATTTTCAATTTTACAGTTTCGCCGGAAACAAGCCTCCATGCTTCAAAACAAATGTTTCCGGTTCATATAAGACCGTTACATGATACACGTTCACCATCCCAAGGACTTCACCTTTCTTTATTTCTAGATCTTTATATGGTAAGAACACAGCCTGATCTACTCTCTTTTCATCTTCAACCATCCTGGGTGGTTCTTTACTAAAAACATCAAGAATTACACCACCTGGATGGTTTTTCCCTGTTAATGGCTGAACTATTGTGGATGCTGGAAATTCAATTTTTTCAATTTTGATTGTATCCACTTCGTTCGCTTTTAATTCCTTATTTTCAGTGGATATCAACGGTTCCAATCTACCCATCAGGCTTCTCTTGAACTGGAAAGGCTTTATTTCAAACTCTTTTCTCAAAACTCTCTCACCCTTCCAGAAGACAAGATTTCCCCTCTGCGTTTTTAGAAGATACTTTATGATGCTTTTAGATCTCTCCCCAACTGAGATATTGTAAATATTTAATATCCCGATTATGTCACCCTTTTGGATTTCTCCATCGAAAACCGGCATGAAAAGAGCCTTTGAGACTGTTCGATTTTCCTCAATTTTCTTTGGTTTTCCACGGAGGTATAGATCCAATACCACTCCATAAGCATTTCTCATAATAAAAAGAGGTACTGGGATGGCGTTTGCCGGTATCTCAACAGAAGAGATTTCGATTAACTTGGGTTCCCCTTTAGTAACCATTGCATCCTGCTCTGCTATCAATGGACACCACTCGGCAAAGTGCCACCTCCGATACCACATCTCAGAGACTTTTGCCTTTTCCCTTCTCAGCTCCCCATTGGTTTTGTAAACGATTTGAATATTTCTTTTCGATAATTGATTTTCAACCATCCTAAGCTCAGGCACCTTTCCAAGGATAAACACTTTAATTACGCCTAGCAGATCTCCCTCCTCAACAAAACCATCTTCAATTGGAAGAAATGAGGCTTCATTCAGTGTTAGTTCTTCAGTCTCTGTTGATCCATGAACATCCAAGACGATACCATAGGCATGTCTTATCACTGAAAGAGTGGAGGAGATCGTTGAAGGGGGAACACCAAATGGTTCGATTTTAATTCTCCTCACTTTACCCCTTTTAACTTCCACACTTTCGTCTGCAACAAGGAGTTTGAGATATGCGTAGTTTGTAAGTCTGTAGGCTATAGGTTCTGAAGTTAAAACCCCGGCCAATTCTGTATTCATAACAAATGATTAATCATTAAAATTTAAAAAAGTTTTGTTAATGTTTGTTAGTTATGTTCATCAACTTAAACTCGAGATTTCTCTGAGTTTACCAAGTAACCTTGTTTTGTTGCTACCACTCAGCAAGCTATACTCAAGCACCTCATCGATCCTGCCAACAGGAATTATCTCAATCTTGCCCTGATTCTCACTATCCAACAGCACATCATCGAGGTTGTCCTTTGGAATTATCACTCTCTTTATTCCTGCCTGAATCGCAGCCTCTATCTTCTGCGTTACTCCACCTACCGGTAAAACCTCGCCCTTAACCGAGAGTGAACCGGTCATTGCAACACTCTGATCAACCGGAATTCCCTCTATCGCCGATATTACAGCTGTTGCGATACTTATGCTTGCAGAATCTCCCTCTACACCCTCATACGTTCCAACGAACTGTATGTGAACATCCATGTTTGTGATATCCTTCCCTATGAATTTCTTTACTATCGCTGAAACGTTCATAACAGCCTCCCTTGCAATCTCCTGAAGTCTTCCCGTTGCTATTACCTTTCCTTCCTCCTTGCTAAGAGCTGGTGTAACTTCTGCAATTATCGGCAACACAACTCCTGCTGACTCACCAATCACAGCCAAACCATTAACCCTTCCAACCTCTTCTCCTTCAACTATGAATAGCCGATAATCTCGCCTTCTTTCAATATACTTGTCTGCAAGTTGCTCTTCAATGGTTTTTGCAATCTTTTTAGCCCTCAATACATGCTCAAGTCTCACAATATCGGAATTTTCACTTTTCGCTATATCGCCTGCGGTTCTTATTAGCCCTCCAAGCTCTCTGAGCCTTAGTGTTAGGTGGTTTCTCCTTCCAGCCCTTCTCTTTGCCTCTCTAATTATCTCCGCAGTTGCATATCTGTCGAAATGCGGGATTTTCCCATCCTTCCTAACTTCCTGAGCAATAAATCTAACAAGTTTTCTCCTGTTCTCCTCTGTGTCCTTCATCGTGTCGTTCATATAGATCTCATAGCCATAGCCTTCAATCCTGCTCCTCAAGGCGGGATGCATTCCCGTTAAAGCGTCGAGATTTCCAGCAGCGACGAGGATGAAGTCACAAGGTACTGGCTCGGTTCGAACCATTGCACCGCTGCTTCTCTCAGACTGGCCTGTGATTGGAAACTTCTTCTCCTGCAAAGCTGTAAGTATCTTCTGCTGAGATTCAATCGTTAGCGTGTTTATCTCATCTATGTAGAGCACTCCCCTGTGGGCGCGATGGATCGCTCCGGCCTCAACCCTCTCATGGGCAGGAGTTTCCAAACCCCCGCTCTGGAAAGGATCATGCCTGACATCCCCGAAAAGCGCACCAGCATGTGCCCCGGTTGCATCCTCAAACGGTGCTGTTTCCTTATCCTGATTATTTACCAAGAGTTTTGGAACGTTTCTTTCTTCCTTTGGAAGCATGTACCTTGCAACAAGGAAGAGCATTGCAGCGGCGATAATTCCCCATAGAATCTCTCCCTGGATTGCTGCATAACCCACAATGAATATTACAAGCATGAAAAGGAAAAAGTTCCTCGCCTGAGCCTTTTTCATTGCCTCCTGCTTGTAAGCATCAACTATCTCTTTCCCCTTTCCTGCAGGAACAGTTCTGATTTTTGGTTGATTCGAATCCTCAGGATTTGGGTAGACGAGAATGTCCTCAAGCTCTTCCCTTGGCAGAAGTTCTGCCATAGCCTTTGCCAACATGGACTTTCCGGTTCCAGGGGAGCCTATAAGCATCACATGTCTTTTCTGAACTGCGGCTTTCTTTATCGCCTCTACTGCATCATCCTGCCCTATAACCTGATCCACGAGCTTCTCTGGAACTTCGATCTCTGCGGTAGTCTCAAATTCCCTGAAACCTACCAGCTCATCCACATCCGTCATCAGTTTTTCAAGGGTTACTTCTTTCATGTCCATTTAAAACTAAGCCCGATTAATTTAAATAAGTTATGCAATAAGGAATGAGAATAAAATTGCTCTTTAAAATTTTAAATTAAAATCGAGGGCAACTCAATTTGAAAACTCATTTAGGCTTTTCCGCCACAGCAGTCAGATACATGTTATCACTAAATCTCCCTTTGTAGAAACTCTATTCTATGAAAGCGGCACTTTTCCAAGAAAAATCTACCAAACGATTACCGTTCCACATCCCACATTCAGTATCGTTTTGATTTTTCTCTTAAGAAATTCCTAGACTATTTTTTCAACCGTCTTGCATCCTTTTCTATATTAAAGTTGTATACCTATATACTTCCCATATATTCCATGCCTATCAATTCGGTTTTAGAGGTTTAAGAAATAGAAAAAATGAAAATTATGAAAGTTATCCACATTTCGTATATCCACACATCCTGCACATCATGCAGCCTTCGCTGTACTCGAGAATATTTCCACATTCAGGACAAACCCCACCGATCATTTTAGTCTTTGGCTTCTCTTCAAACTCTGTCAGGGGCTTGATTCCTTCAAGATCGACTCTGATCTTTGTGTACTCTCCTCTGAGATATTTTTCAAGGACTTTTGCAACTCCGTCGGCACAGGAGGTTATTATCTCATTCTCCTCAAAACCAATGGAGGGGCACCTTATTCCTTTAAGCTGCCTGATTATTGCATCCGGATTTACCCAGCTCCTAAGAGCTATTGAGATAAGCCTTCCTATGGCTTCAGTCTGCGAAGCAGCACACCCACCACTTTTGCCGAGCTGGACGAATACCTCTGCTATACCATGCTCATCCTCGTTTATCGTGACATAAAGTGATCCGCATCCAGTTTTAGTTTCAATCGTCCTCCCTCTCGTTACCTTTGGCCTGGGCCTTGGTTCTATGAGTGTTACCGGTTTAACAGCATGGACCTTCTTCTTTTCTTCCTCTTTTTTCTTCAGGCTCAACACCTGCTCTTCTCTGCTTCCATCCCTGTAAACTGTCAATCCTTTACAACCAAGTTCATATGCAAGCATAAAGGCCTTCTCAATATCCTGTCTTGTGGCTGAATTTGGCATGTTTATCGTTTTACTGACCGCATTGTCGGTATACTTCTGGAAGGCTGCCTGCATCCTTACATGCCACTCAGGAGAAATTTCTAAAGCGCATTTGAAGACTCTCCTAATTTCCTCCGGAACCTCTCCAATTCCTTCGAGTGTTCCAGTTTCTGCAATTCTTGAAATTAGTTCCTCGCTGTAGAGACCTGAATCTCTAAGAAGTTTTTCAAAAATGGGATTTACCTCGAAAAACTCCTCACCATCGAGGATGTTCTTTCTTCTGTAAGCTAGTGCGAAAATCGGCTCTATACCACTCGAGCAGCCTGCTATGATGCTTATGGTGCCAGTTGGAGCTATGGTTGTTGTGGTCGCATTCCTCATTTTAATTCCTTCCTTCTCCCATATACTACCTTCCCAGTTCGGAAAAACTCCTCTTTCCTCGGCTAAAGCTTGAGATGCTTTGTGACTCTCATCTTGGATAAAACCCATCACCTTCTCAGCAAGCTGTAACGCTTCATCGCTGTCATATGGGATTCCCAACAGGAAAAGCATGTCAGCCCAGCCCATAACACCAAGGCCGATCTTCCTGTTTGCCAGGGTCATTTCTTCAATCTCAGGAATTGGATAACCATTTACGTCAACTACATCATCCAGGAACCTCACACACGTCCATACAACCTCCCTTAAGTAATCCCAGTCTATATCCCCATTTTTAACGAACTTTGCAAGATTTATGCTGCCAAGATTACACGATTCGTATGAAAGCAAGGGTTGCTCGCCACAGTTATGCACAACTAAGCCGTTTGCATCGAAAGCATTTATTCCGGGAATGGAGGTATCATAGACTTCCTCCATGCCGTCAAAAACGATTTCATCAATTGTAGCAGTAAATCTCTCTCTATTTGGCATTCTTTTATAATTATTTATTAGCTGCTCGAGCTTTTTCAGCTTTTCAGCATCTCCAAAGCCAATTCTTTCGAAAAATACAAGCACATTGTCGTTGGAGATTACGAGCTCATGCTGATCTTTGATCTCATACTCTTTTAAGCCTCCCCTACCATCGGGAAGAAGTTTTTTACCTGACTTTCTCCTGTTTTCGTAGATCTTAGAGCTTATACCTAACCTCAAGAGCATTCTCTGGATGGCTTTCAGCAGTTGGAGATTACTCTGGGAAAGCCTTATGCTAACACCTTTCGACTGATTACCAATTACAGAGCCGTCAGCATCAAACAACCCTCGCAGAAAACCTCGGTAGAAGTCGGAAGATACTTTCTCAATTTCAGATGTGATCTCTTTTCCATGCTCCAAACCCAATTCACAAACAATTTTCTTCAAATATGCCGTTGATAGTCTGTACTCATTTCTGTTTTTCACCTCAATCCAGCCTTTGAAATCCGAACGATGTGGGAATCTAGATGTATAGGAATAAGCTCTTTTTCTTACAGACTTGGGCCCTTCATTTCTCCCCCACGAGGACAGAACAACCTTATCCCGCTTTATCGTTCCATCTCCAATTAAAAGCCCAACCAGATAGCCCTCCGCCTCTCCATACTTGCCTCGCCAACTATTTACGCTTCTATGATTATTTATTACGATCTCATCTCCCCTCTTTAGCTCTGAAACCTCAACCCATTCAGTTTCAATCCTGTGTCTTGTCTTTTTCTTTACCTTGAGAACCGGATGATTTGATGTGAGCCTGAGCTCGTAGCCTTCTTTCGTTTTTAATCTGAAAACTTCTTTAACTCCTGTTTTAAAGAAGCCCTCATCACAACTTTCCCATCTTTCGCCATTGACAATCGCCTCAAATTTTTTGCCGATCAGATCTCTAACTTGCCTAGGCCCTTCAGAAGTCATTATCCACGTATCAGAGGTTACGCAAGGATTTGTAGCTTCAATTTCACCTACATTTGGTGTTGGGTTGAATTTATTCACAGTATCTATGAAAACAGCCCCTGGCTCACCATTTCTCCAGGCTCCATCCACCATCAGATCAAAAATCCTTCTTGCAGGAATTTTCCTCACAACCTCTCCTGTCCTCGGATTTATAAGCTCGTAATCCTCTCCATTCTTGAGAGCTTCCATGAATTTGTCCGTTACGGCGACGCTTATGTTAAAATTCCTCAAAACACCTTCTTCCCTTTTTGCGGTGATAAATTCTTCAATGTCGGGATGATGAACATTAAGAATTCCCATATTTGCCCCTCTTCTCCTGCCTCCCTGCTTTATTTGCTCGGTAGCGGCATCAAAGATTTTCATAAAGCTTACAGGCCCGCTTGCAACCCCCATCGTAGATTTTACAATGTCCCCTGAGGGTCTTAAGCGGGAAAAGCTAAAACCGGTTCCACCTCCTGACTTCTGAACTTTTGCCATATCAGTTAAAGCTTTGAAAATTCCCTCAATTGAGTCTTCAACAGGAATTACAAAACATGCGGATAGCTGATTCAGGTTTGTGCCTGCATTCATAAGCGTTGGACTGTTAGGCATGAATATCTGGCCGTAAATTAGGTCGAAAAATTTCTTGGCCCAGTGTTCCACATCATTCCCGTAATTTTCCTCAGCCTTGGCTATAGCTTTAGCTACCCTCCAGCACATCTCTTCGGGGGTTTCAATAACCTTGCCCTCTTCATCCTTCAAAAGATACCTTTTCTGCAGAACAACCTCTGCAGTTTTCGTTAGCTCCATGTTCTACCTCCTCTCTACCTCAATTCTACCTCAATTATATCTAAATATAGTACATTCTTTAAATTTTTAAATTTCACTGGAAACAAAGCTTGAAAAGGGTTGCATCGGAAGAAGTTGTAAACTCTAAATTAACTCTGAACCCCTCTAAAACTTTAACGAATCAATTTATAAGGGGATTGCCAAAGCCAAATTTTCTAAACCTCAGAGTTCCAAGCAGTGCAACAATCATGCTATTGGTTAGCTGAATTGGGTTTGTGAAGACTGAGAGAATAAAAGAGATAACCTTATATCCTTAGGGCAAAAACTGAACTCATGCCTCTTAAACTTCTTAGTATTGTGGCAACGGAAAGGAAGAATGGGAATAGCGTTCTTGCATCAAAATATATAGCAAAGAAGCTTGGAGTGGAACTTGAGATTGTGAATCTCGCTAAACTCGACATACGACCTTGCAAAGCATGCTACAAATGCCTCTACGGAGAGGACTGCTTGATAGAGGACGATGTTGAGGAGATATTTGGTGCTATTGAAAGAGCTGACGCAATACTGATTAGTTCTCCTGTTTACTGGCTCGATGCAACTGGAAAGCTTAAAGCATTTCTTGACAGATGCTTTATGTCTCTAAAATACCATGAAAAATTCAGAGAAAAGAAAGCTTTGGTTCTAACTTACCATGGCTTCAACGAGATGATTGGGTGGGCTTCTGCAACTCATTTGGTTTTGGCAAGAATTCTCGGTTTCGATGTGTTAGCGAACATAGAACTTAGAGCTGCTCTACCAGCGGAGATCTTCACAGATAAAGAGACCTTTAAGAAGCTTGAACTGGCAGCAGAACTTCTGAAGAAAGGGGAGACGAGAATTTTTGAGAATCAATGCCCTATCTGCATGAGTATAATTTTCAGAGTTGAGAATGGTACTCTTCTCTGCCCAGTATGTGGCTCGAAGCTCGATCTCGAATTGAATTTAATAGAAAAAGGGGAGAAATTCTCAGAGGAGTGGATAGTCGAGCACTTCAGCAAGGAGCTTGTAGGCCTCAAAGAAAAGTTCAAGGAGATAAAGGATGAGTTAAAAGAGGCTGCGAAGATAGTCGAATGATTATGGGTTGTGTTTTCTGTAAGATTATTGCTGGTGAGGAAAATTGCTTTAAAATCTACGAGGATGAAAATGCAATAGCTTTCTTAGACAAGAATCCAATGGTTGAAGGACACACGCTTGTTGTCCCAAAAAGACACATCGAAAGACTGGAAAAATTAAGCGAGGAAGGGGCAATCTTCGTTTTCAGAGCTATTAAAAAAGTTATTGAAATCTTAGTTACAAAGCTTGAAGCTGAAGGATACAACGTTGTTGTTAACGTTGGCAGGGTTGCAGGGCAGGAGATCTCCCATCTTCACTTCCATGTTTTTCCGAGAAGGAGTGGTGATGGAGGTCTTTTTACACCAAAGGAAATCAACCTAGGAAGGGTTTACAGGAAAATTATGGAATCAGATCGATAAATTCAAGCATTAAAACATTACTAATCTCAAAGTAATCTTAGACCCAAAAGATGCAGATTCCCTACATTAACCCTCTCTAAATACTTCTTAGCAGCATTATAACATTTTTTAACCTGATTGAGGGGTGTTACAGGAAGATCCCTCAACCTATAGTCAGGATGGAAAACCAAAAGGCTATAGGGGATTTTTCTATCAAAAGAAGCTATAAATGATGCTATTCCCTCAACTTCAGCTTCATCCACGTAATATGGAACCATCAGAGTGGTTGCAGATATTACCTCTGGGGCAGTATCATAAACGATTGCGAAATTTTCTAAGGTTGGCTTGTTGCTTCTACCCGTAAGGATGCGATGGAGGTTTTCGTTCCAAGCTTTAAGGTCAAATTTGATCGTTCCTCCAGTTTGAGAGCTTATTTCTGCTGCTTTCCTTACATATTTCTCTCTGCCACCTCCATTCCACTCCCAGCATACCATCAAATCCTTTTCTTTAGCAGCCTTCTCACTGAATCGAAGGGCAAATGCTAGCTGAGGTTCCGGAGATCCGCCAAAATGGCAGATGCATCTCACTCTTTCCTTCATCGCAGCATCAACCATCTCCTCAACCGATATGAGGTTTGCCCTCTCAACATTTTTGTGTTGCCAGTTCTGACAGAAAAGACAATCGAAGCTGCATCCGTAGTAAAACACTGCCAAATTCGTTCCATGCATCTTGCTTCCCTCGCAAAACCATGCGTTGCAGCAGTTCGTTGGCAAGGGATCTTCGTAGTAGGAAAGGAGAGCATTGTTTGGAGAGCAAAGGGAGAATCTCTTTCCATTAGCTGTTCCTCTCAATCCACAAAGTCCTGTTGTGTTCTCAGCGAAATTGCAAAAATTCGTGCAGAGACAGCACTTTCCTATTATTTCTGCCTCCTCAATCTGGATCATTCTGTGGAGAGTTCGATAAACACCACTATCCTTCCTTGCGCATTCAACACAGAGGGGGAGATTTTTTGAATGAACCTTCGAATTACAGCTTTGACATTGCATTGAGATCACCGACCAATTCGGCCGGAGCTTCCATTATGTAAAAGGTTGCCGTTGCAATAGCAACTATATCACCATTCTGCTTTGCTTCAGCTGTAGCAACTGCAATCTTGCTTCCGATATTCACAATCCTACCTTCGGCGACGAGCTTTCCACCCTTAACAGGCTTGAGATAGTTAACCTTGATCTCAGCCGTCACAGCGATCTTTCCTCGTCTTAAAAGTTCCTTGTTTACAACCAATCCGGCAGCAGAATCGAGAATGCTAGCAATCACACCTCCATGAGCCGTTCCGAATGCCTGCTTATGCTTTTCGGCCACATCGATCTCAACTTTGACATTCTCATCAATCAAAGGCTTCATTTCGATCAATGTATACCAGCCGGAATTTCTTACCTTTTCCTCAAAGTATTTGAGAAATTCTTTTTCACTTTCTTTTTCACTTTGCATTAGAATTAATTAGATTTCACCGATATAACTTTTTCACTTCTTATAATTTGAAATGGAATTGCAATACTATGCAAAAAATCAGAAACAAATTTGTTAATTGCTTGCTGAAATCAGAAATGAATTCGAAAGCTATTTAATTTCCAAGGCAAAAAAATTTTTGGTGATTGGATGGGATCAGAGATGGGATCAGAGATGGGATCAGAGATGAGATTAAAGTCATCTAGACTTTTGATGGAGCATGAATCCAAAAATCTCCTGGAATCGTATGGAATTTCCATAAATCCGACTTTCTTTGTGAAAAGTGAAAAGGAGGCTATTAAGGCTGCAGAGAAACTGAGGTATCCTGTAGTACTCAAGATCGCTTCCAGAAAGATTTCTCATAAATCTGACGTTGGTGGAGTCGTACTTAACGTTAAAGATGAAAATGAGCTTGTAAATGCGTTTAAAAAACTTAGCTCGATTCCAAAAGCTGAAGGAGTTACCATTCAGAAGATGCTTGAGAAAGGAATTGAAATAATCGTTGGAGTCAGTTATGACGAGCAGTTCGGGCATGCAATGATGTTTGGGGCTGGAGGAGAGTTGGTTGAATTATACAAGGATGTCTCATTCTGCGTCCTTCCAGCAAGTGAAAAAGAGATCAGGGAGATGGTAGAGGAAGTGAAAGTCTATAAACTCCTCAAAGGGTTCAGAGGTGTTAGAGGAGATGTTGAGAGTGTTATCGATCTTATAAAAAGGATTGCTAAACTAATTGAAGATAAACCCGAGATATCTGAAATGGATCTGAATCCGGTATTCGTTTACGAGGACGGGTATTCAGTCGTTGACGCTCGGATCGTAATAGACTCCAAGGAAGAGGATAAAGAGGTTAAAAAGGGAGGAATTCGTAAGTTCTTTTATCCTGACTCGGTTGCAGTTTTCGGGTCCTTCAAAATGGGAAAGGCTGCCTTTGCAATTCTATACAACCTTGTAAACCTCAAATTCAAGGGAAGAATTTATCCAGTAAGCCTTCAAGGCGATGAGATCTTTGGAATTAAAATTTACAGATCTGTAGAAGAGCTTCCCGAGACCCCAGACGTTGCAGTCCTTGCAACTCCAGCTAATTTGGTGCCGGAAATAATCCTCAAATGCGCCAAGAAAGGTGTAAAGAATGCGATCATCATCAGCTCCGGCTTTAGAGAAGAGAGCGAAGAAGGTGCAAAACTCGAAGATCAAATTCTTGAGATTGCAAGGGAACACGGAATGAGAATCGTTGGCCCTAACACCACAGGAATTCTGAACCCTGAAACGGGATTCACATCATCTTTTGCAATTCTAGAGAAGATTAAAGAGGGTGGAATTGGAATTATAGCCCAAACGGGCCTTTTCCTTGGCATCCTGATGAATCACATTGCATCCTCCCATCCATCAATCGGATTCAGCAAGATCGCTGGACTCGGAAACAAATGCGATGTCCAAGATTACGAAATTCTTGAATTCATGCTTGAAGATGGAAGAACAAAAGCTGTCGGAATCTACGCGGAGGGTTTCAAGGATGGAAAAGAGTTCATTAGAGTTGCAAGAAAAGCGTTGAGCTTGAAAAAACCACTTGTAGTTTTCAAATCCGGCATAACCGATTTCGGGAAGAAGATGGCTCTGAGTCATTCAGCATCTCTTGCTGGAGATGACCGAATATTCAACGCTCTCTGCAGGCAGCTAAACCTCATAAGGGTTTCCAGCTACGAAGAAATGCTCGAAGTTCTTAAAGGCGTGTACCTCCAACCACTGCCGAAGGGAAACAGAGTGGCGATTCTGCACTACGTCGGCTCTGGATGCGTTCAGGGAGCTGATGAGGCATATCTTGGTGGCCTATCCCTCCCAGAATTCTCCACTGAGAGTTTAGAGAAAATTCGTCAGGTTACGCCAGAATGGCATAGGGTTGGCAATCCCTTCGACATATGGCCCTCGATCGAATTCTTTGGAGTTGAAAAAGCGTACAACACATCCATTCAGGCAGCTTTAGAGGATGACAACTTCGATTGCGTTGTGGTAGGAACATGGGCGGTAGGAAAAATATATCCCCAATACAAACCCCCCTTCGAAATGATAAAAAGCTATAGCAAGCCAGTTTACTTCTTCATTGAGGGGGAAAGAAATGCGGTTTTTGAGCTGAAGAACGAATACGAAAAGAACGGATTTCCGGTTTTCCCCGATATAATCACAACGATAAGGATTCTTTCCAAGATCGTAAGGTATTCGAAGAAACTTGGAAAGTGGAAAGAGAACCTTTAAATGCAAATTACCAAATTTCTTTTCAGGTGTGGTAATGATCGAAGTTGGAATTGTTGGCGGGAGCGGTTATACAGGATCGGAGCTTCTCAGACTCCTTTGTATGCATCCGGAGGTTGAAGTAAAGACTGTCACAAGCAGAAAGCATGAAGGAATGAAGATCTGGAAAATTCACAGCTTTTTAAAAGGTTTTTACGATCTGACGTTCGTTAATCCTGAGCTTAAGTACTTCGACGAATGTAAGGCTGTATTTTTGGCTGTTCCCCATGGAGAGGCGATGAAGTTTGCTCCAAAATTCCTTGAAGTTGGAATTAAAGTTATAGATATTTCCGCAGACTACAGGCTGGATAAGGAAACCTATGAAGAGGTATACCAAAAAGAGCATACCGGTTTCGATATAAACACCAAGCCTGTTTATGGTTTAACGGAGCTTTACAGAGAAGAGGTGAAAAAAGCCGAGCTCGTCGCAAACCCAGGCTGCTATCCAACCGGAGCTATTCTCGCAGCAGCTCCTCTCGCAGCCGAAGAACTGATTGAGAGAGTTGTATTTGATTCGAAGAGTGGAATAAGCGGTGCTGGAGCTGCTGTTAGCGAGTTCACCCACTATCCAAATCTCCACGAGGCAATCGTGCCTTACAAGGTAACAGATCACAGGCACTACTGGGAGATGGTTCAGGAACTGGGGAGACTACAGGGAGAGGTTAAGGTCTCTTTCACACCCCAAGTATTCCCAGGCTCTAGAGGAATCCTAACGAACGCTCACATTTTCTTGAGGGGCGAACTGGAGGAAAAAGAAATCAGGGAAATCTATGAAAAATTCTACTCAGGATGCTACTTCATCAGATTTCAGGAAACAATAAGGCTAAGCTATGTCAGGGGAAGCAACTTCTGTGATATCGCAATCTTTCCTGGAGAGGATAGAATCGTTGTTTCATCTGCGATAGATAACCTCGTTAAAGGTGCAAGTGGGCAAGCAATTCAGAACATGAATGTTATGTTTGGTCTGGATGAGGCCAGAGGTCTAGATTTCCCACCACTCTTCCCTTGATTTTGATTTTCCTGATCTTTTCGTCTTTCCTGGAGAAGTTACCCCAAACAATCCAGGATTTATCCCTTCAAGAACAAACGATGGATCTCTTACAACGACAAATTGTCATACCCTAGCCGTAGATTTCGTCTCAAAACTTCTTCAGACATTTATTCAAATATTCAAAGTTTTCAAAAATAATATTCAAGTTTGTCCGTGCTTATTATATTTTACAATCTGAAATCATAAGCCAAAATAGAGGGATAGAAAGTAGAATCATGAGTCCTGAAAAAGGAAAGATGTAGAGCTCTCCAAACAGATCCATTATACCTCCTGAGAGCATTGGAGCAGTTATCATTCCAATACTCATCGCTGTATTAAATGCTCCCATTGCCGAACCCTGGCCAATCTCTCTACCGGCTATCGTCACCATCGCCATAGCCGAAGGCAAAGAAATCCCACCTCCAATTCCGATGAGAAAGGTTGCAATTAGCAAACCGGGAAAGCTTGTGAGAAATGGAACTAAAAATAGAGAGATTGCAATTACGACGGATCCCAAAACAATTAACAAAGATTTCCTCTTAACATCAGCAAGTTTTCCAAACTGCCGCTGAAGAAATGCTGAGGTGAAGATACTAAGACTTATTAGTATTCCAACCTCGGTTGGTCTAAGATTTGCAAGTTTCAATCCAACAACAGGGAGAAAAACCATGAAAGTTCCATAGGCAAACGCATTCATCGCCCTGAAAAAGAGAACTGCCCGCATAATTTTACTCTTCAGAGCTTCCCTTAAAGAGGCTCTGACGTATTTTCCTCTGGCTTCTGGAAGAAAGACCAGACAAATGATAAAGGCAATAGCCGAGAAAATGGCCATTGAAATAAAAACAGCCTCCATTCCATGAGTATCCTTTATAACCCCACCCAGTAACGGCCCAAAACCCATACCCAAGAACATCGAGATGGTGAAGGTTCCCATGTGCTTTCCTTCGCCGCCTTTAGGAGATAAATCTGCGATGTAGGCCATGGCTATAGGAATCACCATAGCTGAAGCAACACCATGGATTACCCGGACTGCCGTTAAAGCATACACTGAACTGGCTGAAATATAGAGAAGAGATAGTACGGTATGTATCAGCAGCCCTGAGAGGATGAAGAGTCGCCTTCCCCTAGAATCAGAGAGAGAACCTATCATGGGCATGAAAACAGCCCTTGAGAGAGAGAAACCTGAGAAAATAGCTCCAATCCAGATTCCGGTAGCTCCAAGACTTTCAGCATAAAAAGGGAGGAGGGGAACAACTATCCCTAAACCGAGCATCGCAGAGAATACAGAGACAAAAAGTACATTGAAAACCCTACTTTCCTGGATTTCTCTGCTTTTTTTGCTATTTCCTTCCACACTCAAATTCCCTGAAATCGATTTTATCCTCACAACTTTCTCAACTTTTTCAATTCGCCTTAAAATTTTTATCCATCGTTAAAAAGTTTATACCAACCGCTGCCAAAACTGTGATGAGACTTGTAAGGGTGAAAACCGCATAGTAATCATAGGCTCCAGCAACAAATCCCATGATGGCTGGCCCAGCAAAAACTCCCAACTGCAAGGATGTACTCGAAGCTCCCATCGCAAAACCACGCATTCTTTGGGGAAGGAGGTCTGAGAGCAGAGCAAAACCTGCTGGGTTTGCCAGTCCCATGCCTACGCCGGTGATAACAGAACCAAGAGCGATATAGGCAAAGTTGGTGGAGAGGAATGTTAGTACCCCAAGAGCTTCAAGAGCAAGTCCTAAAAGTATAACAGGTCTTCTACCTATCGAATCGGAAAGTTTTCCTGCTGGAACACGTACGATGGCTGAAGAGAGGAAAAGTGCTGTTGTGAGAGTCCCTATAACGGTTACGTTAACGTCAAACCTAGGAAGATACAATGGAATTGCAAAAATTCCAACCACAGCGCTTCCGAAAGTTGCAAAAAAAGGAGTTATTAATGCCCCCCAGCCTTCTGGTTTCAATCTTAACTCGAAATTTAAGCTACCTTTAGCTTCCTTTATGCCTATTAGAAAAATTAAAGGAAAAGAACCCACTAAAGCCACAACACTGCAGAAATAGAAGGTTGGTACGTAACCGTAGTGTGATGCAATTACTCCACCCATAAATGGTCCTGCTGAGTAACCGAGCATTGTGAAGGTTGCAATCCATCCTAATGCTTCTCCTCTTCTTTCAGGTGATAGATCTATTGCAAGGGCATTTGATGCGGGAACAAAAAGAGCCATTGCCAATCCATGAAGAAACCTTGCAAGGAGCAATTCGGTGAAATTGGAGGCCATCGCATAGAAAAAGGGAGTGATGATGAAGAAAAACATCCCAAAAACTATGATCCTGAATTTTCCAAATCGATCTGCCAGCATGCCAAGAGGTATCATTGTAAGGGATGTTATTAAAGCAAATCCTCCAGCAATAACTCCAGCTTCCCCTTCAGACGCTCCAAGAAGGATCGCATAAGGTGTGATTATTGGGAAAACGATACTTGAGGATGCATAAGCACAAAAACCGGCAAAATAAAGGGCAACTTGCTTTTTATACATCTGGACACCTAGAGAACAGATTCAAGATACCTGCTAAGATTTTCAATACTGCTTACTTCTCTTCCAACGATCCTGAATATCCTCCTTCTGAATTCAGTGTTAACGATAATTCCTCTGGATTTAAACATATCATTCAGTCTCTTCTCGATTTTTCTCCCCTCAGCATCCCAATCTGACATTATAATTACCTCTTCCACAACCTCCCCTTCTAACGAATCCACGACATCAACATCAGGCTTGGTTGAGGCGAGGATTATTTTTCCCCTTATTCCAATCTCTCTCAATGATTCTCGATCTGATGGGCCTTCGACAATGATAACAGCTCCAGCTTCAGATGCTTTTATTAGATCTTCAACAATTATCCTTAATTCTTTTATTTCCGTTTCAGTTAAACTCACATCCAATCGATTTCTCATTTCAGAACATCCCTCAAGACTTCGACAACTTTCACATACTCTTCATAGATCTTCAGAGTCTTATTGCTGCTTTTCACCCCTCTGATGAGTTCAACTCTCGTTCCAAATAATTTTTCCATCTCCTTGATTATCTCCCTGTTCGCCTTTCCTTCCCTTGCTGGACTTTTCACCTTCAGTTCAATCGCCTTCCTCCACTCATTATATCCACAAATTCCCGACTCCTTAGAACCTGCTGAGACGTTTACCTCCATCAGGGTAAACCCTTTTCCTACCTTTAAAGCCTCCTCAAACTTCACTTGATTTAATGGGGATTTTAAGTTTTTATTTATTGTGTCTGATTGTGTATAGATATTGATGTATCGAATACTCTGTAGTTACACAAGAAAAACACTTTGAGAAACGATTTAAACAACCTCGATGTATTTGAGGTATGAAGCTTATCGCATTCGTTGGATACCCTTTGAGTGGAAAAAGCACAGCATCAAAGATCGCCAAGGAACTGGGAATTCCCGTTGTAGTCATGGGAGATGTTATAAGGGACGAGCTGAGAAAGAGAGGTTTAGAAGTCAGTGATGAAAATGCAGGCAGAATAGCGAATGAACTCAGAGAAAAAGAAGGTATGGATGCGATCGCAAAAAGGTGCATACCACTTATAAGAGAGGCGGGGAAGAATAGTGGAGTTGTCGTTGTAGACGGAATAAGGGGAATAGCAGAAGTTGAAAGGTTCAAGAAGGAGTTTGGAGATGATTTCATTCTTATTGGAATAGAATCAAGTGCCGAGAAAAGACTAGAGAGGGCAAAAGAGAGGGGAAGAGAGGATGATGTTTCAACCCTTGAGGAGCTAAAAACCAGGGATAAAAGAGAAGAGTCTTGGGGGTTGAAAGAGGCTTTGGAAGCAAGTGATCTTACAATTGAGAATGAATCTGATGTTGAATCGTTCAAGGAAAAAGTTGAGGCGGTTCTAAAAGAATTTTTAAAGGGGATTGAAATAGAAATAACAACAAAAATCTATCCCACTGAGGATGAACAGAAAGTGATCTCAGCTATAAAGAACTTCTTTCCCGATGCTATAATAGAGATTAAAAGTGATGATGGGGGAGCTCTAAAGGCCAAGGCAAAAGATCTAACTCAGTTTCGTGATTTGTTGCGGAAACAAAGAATTCTGGACACGGCAAGACAGGAAATGCTGAGAAACGTGTCAGGGAATGAGATAACAATCTTTCTCAATAAACAAACAGCCACAATCTCTAGAATTAACTTCAGCGACGAAGATGCGATTCTTTCACCAATCACAGTAACCTTCAAGGTTTATGGGGTTGATGTGCAGAGATTTATCGACTACCTCGCTCCCCAAACGAGGGCAGGTAAGCCTGTAAAGGAGATTGATGATCTCTTCGAATAATTTTGTAATTTAGGGTTTCCTATACAGCAATCTATAAGTATTTTAATGGGGAAATTTTTTCATGGCAATTCTTGTAGCGTTGAGCACATCGGAAAGAAGGACAAGAATCATGGATTTTGCCGTTGAAGAGGCAAAGCTCAGGGGTAAGAAACTTATAATAGTACACTCCCTTTATGGGGGAGATAGGACTAGTGAGGAGGAGATTGAAGAAGGAGAGAACCTTCTCAAATGGGCTGAAGAGAAAGCCAAAGCTGAAGGGTTGGAAGTGGAAACTCATTTGCTGGTTAGGGGAAAGGATCCTGGTGATGACATACTTGATTTTGCCCGTGAGGTTAAGCCTGAGATGATAGTTGTTGGCGTTAAAAGAAGAAGCCCTGCCGGAAAGGTCATTTTCGGGAGTGTACCTCAAAAAATCATTCTTAACTCAGATGTGCCGGTTGTTTCAATAAAATAACCCGGAAATTATTTGATGCCTTTTTGATATTTTTTGGAATTTTTTGGAATTTTTTAGAATCAACAAAATCCGAATCTGTCTCGATAAGCTTTTACTGGATTCAAGGTTCATACAATCTACAAAAGTTCTTGTAAAAGTCTGAAAATTAAAAATACAAATCTACAAAAAATTAAATATTTCTTTTGATCAGTATTTATCATGTCCAATTCGAAGGGATATTTTGAGTGGGCAGAAGAGACGTTCGACATTAAAAGGATTTTCGAGAAACCGGAGGCTTTGAAGGGGATCCGAGTTTTAGATGTTTCGCAGGTACTAATAGGCCCTGAAACCGCTTCATTGCTTGCAGACTTTGGCGCAGAGGTCATAAAAATCGAGCCGCCAGGGATGGGAGAGCTTCTAAGAAGTGTCGATCTTTGGAGTAGATTTTGGAAGAACAACTCAGTCGGTGTGATGTGGGTTCAGAGAAACAAGTATTTCTTCGGTCTGAATCTCAAGCATCCCAAGGGAAAAGCCATTTTTTATGAACTGGTTAAAAGGAGTGATGTCATCGTAGAAAACTACGTTCCAGGTGTAATGGAAAGACTCGAGATAAGCTACAAGCACCTGAGCGAGATAAATCCCAGATTGATTTATATCTCCATAAGTGGATTTGGACAGTGGGGTGAAAGATGGAACTGGCCGAGCTGGGATGCTGCTGGCCAAGCTGCAAGCGGAGCATCAGCTGTTTCGGGCTACGAAGAAAGAATTCCAATGAAACTCCCTTACTACCCCGGAGACTTGCTTGGTGGGGCAGCTGCCTTCATGACCGTTCTTGCAGCCCTCTACCACAGGGAAAAAACAGGAGAGGGACAGTACATCGATGTTACTCAGGCTGAAAACCTAGCAAGACACCTCAGCTTTATCTGGAGCTATGTTTCCAAAAAAAGAGAAGATTGGAAGAGGCTCGGAAATAGGGATGCATCCATGGTTGCAAATGCTTTCAAAACAAAAGATGGAAGGATTGTTACCATTACAGCTATCAGCAACAAGCATTTTGAGGGGCTTTGTAAAGCAATGGGAAAAGAGGAGTTACTGGAGAAGTACCCTGACTTAGTATCCCGTCTAAAGCCTGGAGCAAGGGAAGAGATCGATAACGAGATAAAAAGCTGGGTAGAGCTGCTTGATGGCCAGGAAATAATAGAAAAAAGCGCGGAATTTGGATTTTCTGCTGGTATCGCAAGGAACAGTGTGGAAGTCTACGAAGATTATCACTTCCGCGATAGAGGAACCGTCTGGATGTACAACGATCCCCTCTTTGGAGAGATGGTTCATGCAGGTAATCCAATAAAAATGAGCGAGACTCCTGCAAGAGTAAAATGGACAGTCCATCCAGTTGGCTATCACAATAGGTACATTCTCAAAAATATTCTGGGTTTCACAGATGAAGAGATTAAGAAATTAGAGGAAGAGAAGGTCATAGGATACTGGGTCGACTTCTTTGGCAGAACTCCCCCGCCAGACTTCGATCCTGAGAAAGATCCGTTATTCAGGTGGTGATACTATGGAGTGGCATGAGTTCTCAAAGGAGTATTTCGAAATTGAGAAAGCAAAGCTGAAAAGCGGGCCATTAGAGGGTATTGTTGTGCTGGATGTGAGTAGAGCAAGTCCTGCAGCAACCTTCGCTTCAGCTTTGCTTGCCGAGATGGGGGCAGAAGTTATTAAGATTGAGCCTCCAGAGGGGGATGAACTCAGGAAACTCACACCATTCGGAGAGATTTACATTAATGACACTGGATTACCATTCCTAGTTGAGGGGAGAAACAAAGAATTCATAACTCTAAACCTTGAGAAAGCTGAAGGTAGAGAGCTTTTCAAGAGGTTAGCCATTCATGCAGATGCCATACTTGAATCGTTCGAACCTGGATGGATGGATTCCATGGGAATAGGCTACAGACAAATAAGAGAGATAAATCCCGGAGTGATCTGGGTTTCCTTCTCAGCTTATGGATGCTTTGGGAGAAATGCCAAGAAGTTTTCAAAGGTTCCTGACTCCAATCTGTTCGGTATTGCGATGAGCTCTTACATGGAGGCTAACAGAGAGCTTCCTGAAGTGGGTGAGCCTTACAACCTGCCAACCGCTCCGGGTTTCTGGATGGCTACGAATTTAGCAGGAGTTTACGCTGCAGCTGGAGTTGTGTTGGCATTATATTACAGAACGAAAAGTGGAAAAGGGCAGATGATCGACATTACATCAGTTGATTCGATGATTCATGTATCTCCAAGCATATTCTGGAGCCATGCGCATGGAGAGCCGTTGTTCGTTGGTGTCCTACCTCTTGACTATGCAGTTTTCCCCTACGCATACTGGAAGATCAAGGATGGGTACGTCTTCGCCTCAGGCTTTACTGATCCAAACTTCAGGGCTTTAATCACCCAGCTTGGAGCTGAAGAACTTTTTGAGAAATATCCAAATGTCTTTGCCAGAATCAAACTTGAAAATCAGAAAGTTCTGTATCAAGAGCTTGCAGAGAAGTTCGAGCAGCTTACGTTTGCAGATCTAACCAAGAGGATGCTGGAGTGGAGGGAACAGAACAGAGAGGGTGTTGCTGTTTACATGAAGGTTACAACACCAAAAGAAGTTCTTGAGGAGGACTACTGGAAAGAGAGAGGGGATTTCAGAGATGTTAAGGTTGGAGAAGACACAATTAAAGTCATCGAGCCGGTTTGGAGATTAAGCAAATCTCCACTTAAGCTCAAGTGGCTTGCAAAGGATGTTGGAGAAGACAATGGCTTTGTTTACAAGAAATTCCTCGGTTTAGCAGGAAAAGATCTCGAAGAGTTGAAAAAAGAGGGTTTAATTTAGATACTTGACATTTTAGATATTTAATTTTTTAAAAATTCTGTAATTTTTAAGTCAAAAACGATTTTGCCTTTCAGAGAAAACTCGGTGATTTCTCCGTTTTTTAGATGGCTTACCCACCACTCAGGAATTTTAGTATTGTCTATTTTTGTAGAAAGCTTAATCGTTGTATCTCCATTTGGTTTTGAGCTCTGCCGGCCTATATTCTTGCCTTCCCCCATTTTAATGCCATTCATGTAAACATCTACCTGAATTTTCTTTATAGGAATAGGAACAGGATTGGGGTTGTAAACCAAGATATTAGTTACAATCTCCGTGGTTTTATCTGTTATTTTTATCTGTTATCTCGCCCCAACTACAAGATACACTCTTGATCTCCGGTTCTCCAAGTCTTGGCTCAGAACAACCTAAAAAAAGGATGGCTAAAATTAATAAAGAGACAATATACTCTTTCTTCAAATTTTTCCCACCTCCCAGTTCAGATTTGAGGGGGCTCTTTATTCTATCTTTTTTATTAAAGTGACTATAAAAGTCTACTTGGATGTGGTTGTGTCAGAGGTTGTGTCAGATTAAGACACGTGATATAATAACTACCTTTTTTGAGAAGGTGGAACCATAACCACACTTTTATACTTTGCAGCATACATAACAACAAAGGTAAAAAAATGAATTTTGAAGAATTAAAAGGGTTGATTAAGGAAAACTATAGGGTTGTTAATTCAAACGAGGCGATTTCGAAAGTTCTTTCCGTGCTAGAACATGAACATGATAAAGCAGTGCTTGTCGAAGAGGATGGTAAAATCATCGGGATTGCAAGGGAAAAAGACCTGATCAGAGGGGGCTTAATGACCAATCCCGATGAAACGAAAATCAAGAACTTTCTCATGAAAACTGGAGTGATTAATGTTGATGAATTAGAACCAGAAAAGGTTGCAATAAGATTTATAGAGGATTCCACACCTTTTGTTCTTGTAAAACTCAATGGAAAATTTGGAGTTATCTACATTGACGATTTTCTCCAAAAAATAAAACATGAATTTGAAAATGTTGGGCTTGAGGAAGTTATGAACTCCGATGTGATCACTATCAAGATGCATGACGGGGTAGCAAAAGCCTTGGCTGCGATGAGGGAGCATGGTATAAGCAGAGTTGTTGTAGTTGATGAAGTAAATAAAATTGCTGGGATTCTAACTGGCAAGGATGTGATAGACAGGGTCGTGTCTTTAAAGAAAGATGCGAGACTTGGGCATCTGAGCAGGAAAGAGAAAGAAAAAACCCTCTCAGTAGTGGTTGAAGGTATAATGAGCCATCCAGTCATAGCAGTTGGAAGAAATGATACAATTACTGAAGTCATCGAACTGATGATTGGGAATGAGATATCGAGCATCGTAGTTGCAAAAGATAACATTCCGGAAGGTATTGTGGTAAAGAAGGATATTCTCGAACACTATCTTAAAAGGATAATTTCAAAGGAGTGTGATGTGCAAATTATCACGAAGGACATAGCATTGGAAGATCTTGAATTGGAAAAACTCTTGGATGACTTAAACAAGTTTTTGAGAAAGTTCAAAGGATCTCTTGGGAAGTCACACCTCTTCGTCTATGTGAAAAAACTTAAGACATATTACAGGAGGATTCCCCTTATTCACGTAAGTATGAACTTAAGAAGTGATCATGGGGTTTTCTTTGTGACCGGTGAAACATGGGGTGTGGAGTTTGCAGTTCATGCAACCCTGAACAAGCTCGAAAGACAGGTGATAAAGGATAAAGAGGTTATACTCGATAAGAGGGTTGTACAAAAGTTTTACGAGGAGTTTCTTTGATGAAAACAAAACCACTGATTCTCTAATACTAGACACATTTCATTCTAATTTAAAATAAAAATACAGGAAAAAATAAATACAATGAAGACAGTTTTTAAGAATGGAGAAAAAATTCGAAATAATATACGATATGAGAATAATTCCGGTTTTATTCATTGCACTTCTGATTTCTCTAAGTATCGCATTGCATCTTTATACGGAGTTTTTGTGGTTTGAGTCTCTCAATCTCGATTCAGTTTTCATAGCCATATTGTATTACAAAGTTATCCTGTTTGTGATCTTTTTTGCTTTTGGACTTGTTATATTCAGCCTCAACCATTTTGTCCTTCAAAAAGTGAGTAATGAGCTTGATGAGCCTCTCAAATTGCCATTCTGGATGAATCCAATACTGGCTTTAATCGTAGCCCTGCTCTTTTCTCGCACATGGTTGCAATACGTTTACTTCACGAACTCGGTTGACTTCAACCTTAAAGATCCGATTTTTGGATTTGATGTCTCTTTCTTTGTTTTCAAGCTCCCATTCATTCAGAGTATAATTTTCTTTTTCCTCGCATTGCTCTTGCTTACTATCTTGATTTCAGCAGCTTACTATGGTTTTGTATTCAGATGGGTGAAAAGTTTTGATGAATTCAAGGAAAAATTCCCTCCAATAGGGTACATTCATATCTCCTTGCTTTTGGCTGGCGTCTTCATCTTTATAGCAGTATACTTCTACTTTGCAAGATTTGACTTGCTTACTTCTCCACGTGGAGCAGTGATGGGTGCTGGCTATACAGATGTAAACGTAAGACTTCCTGCAATGGGATTAGTTGCAATCTTATCACTTCTTTTCGCCGCAGGAAGTATCTATTTCGGTTATAAACGAAACATCAACGCAATGCCCATACTCTTCACAGTTCTAGCACTCATAACACTCCTTTCACTTGTATTAGTGCCTGCTGTAGTTCAAAAGCTCAAAGTTGAGCCGAATGAAATTGTTAAGGAGGAGGAATACATACGATACAGCATAAACTTTACCAGATTCGCCTATGGTTTGGACGTTAAGAAGATGTACTATTCTGCCGAAGATAATCTCAACGTCGATACAATTGAGAGAAATCGTGGTACCATAGATAACATCAGAATCTGGGATCATAGGCCATTACTCAGCGTTTACAGGCAGATGCAGCAGATAAGAACCTATTACTTTGTAAATGATGTTGATGTTGACAGATACTACATTGATGGCAGGTACACACAAATCATGATTTCTGCAAGGGAACTTTCAACCGATTTGCTATCGCCAAGAGCAAAAACGTGGCTTAACGAACGTCTGATATTTACTCATGGTTATGGTGTTGTTGCCTCGCCAGTAAATTCCGTTACCAAGGTGGGATTGCCTGAGCTGATAATTGAGGATATTCCTCCAAAAGGAAAAATAGCTATCAAAAAACCAGAGATATATTACGGTGAGCTGACAACAAATTACGTGATCGTTAAAACCAAACAGAAGGAATTCGACTATCCGTTGGGTGAGGGTAATGTTCTAACAACCTACAATGGTTCAGGCGGGGTTAAGCTCGATTCATACTTTAAAAAGCTTATATATTCAATAAAATTTGCCGATGTTAGTTTTCTGCTGAGCAATTACATCACAGCAGAGAGCAGTTTGATGTTTCACAGAAATATAATAGATAGGATATCTACGATAGCACCCTTCCTTGTATATGACAGGGATCCTTACATAACCGTAATAGATGAAAAGCAGTACTGGATAGTCGATTCGTATACGACTCTTGACAAGTTCCCGTATTCTGCAAAATATCCGACATTCAACTACGTTCGAAATCCTGTTAAGGTTTTTATAGACACTTACAACGGAACAGCTAAATTCTATGTTATTCAGGAGGAGCCGGTCATTAGAGTTTTGATGAAAGCGTTTCCGGATCTTTTTATTTCAGCCGATAAAATGAGTAAAGAAGAGAGAGCCCATATAAGGTATCCAGTCGATCTGTTTGAAATTCAGGCAAACGTCTATGCTACCTTCCACATGGATGATGCTAAAACATTCTACAATCGTGAGGATGTCTGGGAAATTCCACAAGAGGTTTTAGAGGAAAACAGAACAAAAATGGAACCTTACTACGTTATACTGACTCTGCCCGGAAATGATAAGCCGGAGTTCCTGCTAATGCTTCCATTCACGCCGAAGGGAAGAGATAATATCATCGCTTGGATGGCAGCGCGATGTGATGAGGAGTACGGCGAGATAAGACTATATGAATTTCCGAAGGGTCAGCTGATTTACGGCCCTATGCAGATAGAGGCAAGGATAGATCAGAATGCTGACATCTCAGAGTTATTCACTCTCTGGGGACAGGTTGGATCAAAAGTTATAAGGGGTAATTTGCTCGTTATCCCAATAGAGAACTCCATACTGTACATTGAACCCATCTATCTGAGAGCTGAAAATGCCCAGATACCTGAGTTGAGGGGCGTTATAGTTGTTTACAAAGATGTGCTTGCGATGAGACCAACGCTTGATGAGGCTTTGATAGCTGTATTTGGTGAAGAGGCTAAGCCTGAAGTCGTTGAGGGAGAAGATGTGCAAGATCTTGTGAAGCAATTGGTTGAACTTTACAACAAAGCGATGAAGGAAGCAGGGGCTGGTAACTGGATCGGATTTGGTGAATACCTCGAAAAACTTGGAGACACTATTAGCAAGCTAAACCAGAGTGTAGAGAAGTAGGCTTTTCACCCTATCACCCTAAACAAATTTGAAGGAGGGAGAAGGGTTATATTCGATCTAATAGAGAAACGTGGTTAATCCAGTTTAAGATTTACCTTAACCTCCAAACCCTTATTGCGATCGATCTACATAAGGTTTTTATAAAGCCTTATTTTCCTTAGGTACTTTTCTAGTTCGACAAGAAGAAACACCAGCGAAGATACGGCCACAATCTCAATCCACATACCGGCTTCGAGTGGCGAGGTATGCAGAATTGCGTTGAATTGAGGCGAATGCGTCGCTGCCAATTGCAGAACGATCATCGCAAATATTCCTATGTAGATTGCCCTATTCTTAAACTTCAGAGTTTTTATAAAGCTCAAATCAATACTTCTTGAACTCAGCAGATAGAATATCTCAAAAAACACTATCGTATTCATCGCTACTGTTCTGGCCACTTCGGTTTCGTAGTATTTGAAGAACAGAAAATACGCACCTACCACCAAAACCAAAGACACCCAGAATATCCTGAATAAAATCGCCGGATTCAGTAACTCTCCAGTTATCGGCTTGAGTTTAAGCAGATTCGGCTCTCTAGGCTCGAAAACTAGAGTCGTTCCCAATAGCACGGCTGTAACCGTATTGATCCAGAGTATCTGCACGGGCAAGATTGGAAGTGCTATGCCCAAAAGAAAGGCTGTAAGAACCACAAGACCCTCTCCAACATTGGTTGGTAGCATCCATGCGAGAATTCTTTGGATTTTTCTGAAAACGTTTCTACCTTCATCAATAGCTTCCACAATCGTTGCAAAATTATCGTCGAGCAAGATTATTTCGGCGGATTCCTTAGCCACTTCCGTGCCGGAACCCATTGCAACGCCGATATCAGCCCGCTTTAATGCAGGGGCATCATTCACACCATCTCCAGTAACCGCAACTATCTCACGCATTTCCTGTAATAATTTGACTATCCTCAGCTTCATTCTTGGCAGGATTCTTGCAAATATGTTTGTCTTCTTTAAAACTTCCTTAAGCTCCTCATCGCTCATTTTTTCAACTTCGTAGCCAGCAGCTATGCCATTAATACCGAGCCCCTTTGCAATGAACAATGCGGTACTTGGATGATCTCCGGTTATCATGATGACTCTTACACCAGCTTCCTTACATTTCCTGATTGCTTCATAACATTCCACCCTCGGAGGATCGATCATGCACTGATAGCCTAGAAAGATCAGATCGTCAATACCGACAATGTTTTCAATCCCATTAAAGTCTTCAAAAGCAACAGACTTGTATGCAAATGCCAGAACCCTTAAACCCTGAAAAGCCAGCTCTGATGCTATCTTCCGGAAATGAACCTCATCAAGCTCTACTATTTCTCCATCTACCAAAGCCCATCTGCACATTGAAAGAATCCTTTCCGCTGAACCTTTTACATAGATTTCCACGGATTCTTCTTTTACTGCAGTTGCCATATAGCGCACTGCAGGATCAAACGGAATTTCGTCAATAATCTCAAACTGTTTTTTGATTCCCGCCAGCGATGCAACTTCAAGAAGGGCTATTTCAGTTGGGTCTCCGCTTGTTACGGGCTCTCCATCTTTCAAGGAATAAATCGCAGTGTTGCATACGTAACCAGCTTTTATCGTGAGATATACATGCTCTGGAAGTTTTTCTCCGCTGAGAATAGAGCCACCCTCGATATCGTACTCCCTTCCTCCAGCAAATATTCTTACTACCCTCATTTTGTTCTGCGTGAGTGTTCCAGTTTTGTCCGTGCATATCGTCGTAACACCTCCCAGCGTTTCCACAGCCGGTAGTTTTCTAACCACAGCCTTCCTTTTCGCCATATCCCTGATACCAATTGCAAGGCTCATTGTTACAAGAGCGGGCAAACTTTCAGGAATGGCTGCAACGGCTAAGCTGACCGAAGCTAGGAACATGAATGCAGGCTCATAACCTCTCCATAGTCCGATTATAAAGTTTAAAATCGAGACTGCAACGATTATAAAGAAAATAAACTTGCTAAGATGCTTTATTCTACGCAGCAATGGCGTTTCAACGCCTTTTTCTACTTTAACGGTCTTTGCAATCTTACCTAGCTCGGTATTCTCGCCCGTAGCAACAACAACAGCTTTTCCGTAGCCTTCAAGAGCGAGACTCCCAGCAAAGACCATGTTATTCCTTTCAGTAGCGGTTTTCTCAAGAATGGTTTCGGAAAACTTTTCAACAGGTGTAGACTCGCCCGTTAGTAAAGACTCATCAACGGTCAGATTTTTAACCTCAAATAGCCTCGCATCCGCCGGAACTTTCATTCCAGCTTCTATTACTACTACATCTCCCGGAACCACTTCTTTCGCAGGAATTTCCCTTTCAACCTTTCTTATTACCCTTGCTTTAACTTCTACTATCTTCTTTAAAGATTCAATTGTTTTTTCCGCTTTTCTTTCCTGAACGTAGCCCATTACTGCATTTATCAGCACGACTAGGAATATTATGGTTGCATCAACATATCGATGAAGAAATACCGTTACTAAACCGGCTATCATCAAAATGTAAATTAAGGGGTCGTTAAAGTGAGAAAGAAATCTTAAAATTCCGCTAATTTTCTTTTCTTCTTTTATCTCATTATATCCATATAATACAATCCTTTCTACAGCTTCTTCATTCGTTATGCCTTCAGGTGAGCTTTTAACAAGCTTGAAGACTTCTTGAACAGGGGTTCTGTACCATTCGATTTCCTTTTCCATTTATTAAGTAGGCAATTGGATCAATAATAATCTTGTCCCTTAGAAGTGGTTGGTTTTGAGTTAGGATACTACAAGATGAGACAAAGTAAAAAATCCTAATTGAGTACTCAAAATCTGACTACAATTCACCTAATTTTATTTTGACTTCCTATAGAATTTAAAATTAATTCTACTACAAATATTGCATCTAAACCGCCCTTTTCTTTCAAATCACCAATCTAACGACCATGATTTAACCTCAAGATTTTCACTTATTTACTTAATTCTTCTTCAGTCTCCCTTTCTCTCTATCCTCTCCCCATCCCCTCTTACGCCCCCGTTCAATTTCCTCAAGCAACTTGAGGATTTTTCTGCGGTTTCTGTAAATTATATAAACTTTTCTTCCTAGGAATTGGGATTAGGCTAATTTTTCTCTAACAATCACTTTATAACTGCTGGTATTTCAATATAGCATCTTGCTGGGGAAGTTTTAGTCCCTCTTCCGAATACTCTTTGTGTCCTATGAGTCCCTGAGCCACTAATTGTCTCTTTATCTGATATATCTCTAGCAATCAAAACCAGTTTTCTACCAACAAGGTGGAACTTTGGATCATCTATGGGAGTTGTCATACGCCTCCCTCAATATTCCTCTACATCCTTGATTTCAAGCTTACCTTCCTCAATTAGCTGTAAAAATACTTCATGGGCAATCTCATACGGGATTTGTAAAGCATCTGAGAGCTCAAGAGGGGTGATAATTTCACCTTTTTTATGTGAAATATACTCTTCGACAATTTTTTTAGCTTCTTCAAGAGAAATCTCTTTTACTATAGTCACAGCTTCTTGTTCCTTTAACCTCTCTTCAATTCGATCTAATTTCTCTTCTAGTCTTTCTAACTTATTTAGCAGATTGTTTATCGCAGAGGCCATCTTTGGGAGTTCTTCTTCGTAAATGTTGTCTATTTTAGCAGAGTATTTTGCCAAGGTGAGTATGAGAGATTCGAGGACCTTTTTAAATTCAGATTCTGCCTCAACTTTACGTAGTCTTTTTATTTCTATCATTTTCCTTCCAGCATGTGATTTAGGATGTTCTCCTTTTGTTTTAATCGCATATCGATCATGAAATAAATTTATTGACATTGTTCGCTTGAGCTTTTTTCTTGGCTCTGTCGGTTCGATCATTTTATCACCTATGAACCATTACCAATTTATCAGCGGTTTTCATTAAATTAATGAGTGCTTCCAAAATACTCTCTCTATCCTCGAGCTTACCATTAATGTACTCTTCAATATGCTCTAATGCCTTAACTAAAGATTCAATAAACTCTACCATCTCTTTGGGGATTGTTGGAGATATCATTTCAAGAAGATTCCTAAAATCTTCCCCAAGTTTTTCTGCATGCTCTTTCGCATGTGCAATTTCTTCGCTTTTTTTGGCCCCTTCAAACAACTCAATATAATTCAAATCGTCGATTGTTTTGATTATGTAGTCCACTATCAAAGCAAGATAGTAATCTTCAGTTAAATAAGCCAGTGATTTTATATCCCCAAGATATGCGGATGTGGCACCAATGTTAAATTTCTTAGCCTCCACCTTTGCAGTATTTAAATATACAACTAGATTTTTGGCAATTTTTTCAGCTTCAATCTTCATTTACTCAACACCTCTCAAGTATTTAGCATAGCGAGAATTTTTGTTATAAATTTTGCTAATCTCCACATTACAACTATCCCTTATCTCGTTTATATCAATTTCTAGGAATCATGTTTTATATTGTCGAAATTTTCATTTCCCTAGTGTTCTCCAGTCTCATCATACACTCACGGAATTTATAGGGAGTATAAAAAAATCTTAGCTCGAATATTCAAAATTAGACCTAAACTCGCACAACCTAGAGTTAAAATAATCCTTAAACAGGTTGCGAAAGTAAGCTGGAGCTGATATAAAAAATCCCGCCTCCCGGATTTGAACCGGGGACCACGCGATTACTGCTCGTCCGAGCAGTGACAAACTACAGTCGCGCGCTCTGGCCAGACTGAGCTAAGG